>DNND01000018.1 GCA_003488005.1 Blastocatellia bacterium
GCGAGCGGCGGGAGCGTGTTTCTCAACTTGATTCGTCCGGCGATGCTTGATTGAAATCGCGCCGCCGCGTCATCCGCGGATCGCTCGATGACCTGGCGAGGTTGGGTGCTACATTTTATGGAACCAGGACGAATTAGTGCCATCTTTCGCTACCCAGTCAAGTCCATGGCCGGTGAATTATTAGATGTTGCCAGGCTAGGTTGGCATGGTATTGAGGGTGATCGTCGGTTGGCCTTTCGGCGACTCGCTGACAAAAGTGGGTTCCCCTGGCTGTCAGCGAGCAAATTACCGGAGTTGCTCCTCTATAAACCATTCGGGCTCGACAGCAACGCCAACAGTAAGAATGGCGAGCTAGTCTCAACTCACGTTCGTACGCCGGACGGTAAAGAGTACGAGCTGCGAAGCGACGAGCTACGGGAGGAACTTTCCAGCCGATTCGGCAGTGCTGTCGAATTGATGAATCTCAAACATGGCATCTTCGACGAAGCCTGTATTTCGGTAATCACCCTCGGCACAGTGCACGCGATCGCGCGCGAATCAGGCCGAGGCGTGGACCTTTGCGACCTGCGCAGATTTCGACCAAACGTTGTGATCGAAACAGATAGCGCTGAGCCGTTTGCGGAAGATAGATGGGTGGGCCGGACATTAATGTTTGGCGAAGCGAACAGCGGGGCAGCCGTCAAGGTTACTATGAAGGATGAGCGATGTGTCATGGTTAATCTTGACCCAGACACAGCCGAGCGAGATTCTGAAGTGATGAAGACTGTGGTTCGTCTGAACGAGAATTACGCCGGCGTATACGGCACGGTGGTCGGGGCGGGCGAACTCCGAGTCGGTCAAATCGTAACCTTGGGCGAATAGGACATAGTTAAGCGCATCTGGGTGTCGGAGCGGCTTTGCCGCCCTCCGTGCGGAAAGGCTCAGCCTCTCACGGAAGTACTGAATGATTAGCAGGCCATGCTGTAAAGTTCGCGAGGCGCGGTGACATGAAAAAGTCTTGTGCAAAAACTAAGCCCGCCTCAGTCTACGTTGTTGCGGTCTTGTGCTTCCTGACGGCGACGGTAGGTTCGGCTTTCGCTCAAGGTGGTGACCGGAGGCCGTCACCGGTAGAACGTCGGGAGGATATTTCGAACCGCCAAGCCGCGGAGTACGAGATCGAAAAGTCGAGCCGCGAGCTGAAGAAAGTTCCGGAGAGGCCAGCGGACCGTAAGCGTGCCCCCGAGGCCGCCGAGCAAATCAAGCACGACTTCGATGGTCTGCAGGAAAGTCACAACCACATCGTGCTCTTCATGGCCGAGAAAGAGGGTCTTGACCGCAACTACAATTCCGTCTTGCGAGCGGTCGCGGAGATAAAGAAGTACGCGACTCGACTGAAAAACAATTTGGCCCTACCCAAAGCGCAGCAAGAAAAACGTGAGGTCGAGGCACGCGACGATGGCAACAATCAGCAGATCGAAGCATCACTGCTGACTCTTCGCAAGCACATCTACGACTTCGTCACCAACCCTCTTTTCGAAACGCCCGGGGTGCTCAACCTCGAGCAAGGCAGAAAAGCGGGCCTTGATCTTGATAGGATCATCGAACTCAGCGAGAGCATTACCAAAAGCGTGGACAAACTAAAGCAGCCGGCCAAACCCTAAACTGGAATCGCGAAAATTGCGCGGCGTCTGACAGATGAACCCGACCGCGACTGAGCGGACTTCTCATTGAGACCATAGTTTCGTATCCATTCGCGACCGGTCTACTAGATCGTTGGTTATGGTGGATTCAAGTTGGAAGTGCAACGGAAGTCAGCCCGAGAAGGGAAGGAAGGGGAAGCGAGATGTTTATAGCCTGGTGCTCTTTTCTTTGCTCGTTCGCTCAAGATGAGCGGAAGCGCTTTTCCCGGCCGGGCTATCGCGCTGCTGCCCGGTTTCGCTCCTACCGGAGCGAGATCCTTTTTGGGGTGCGTTGCTTGCTATAAACATCTCGCTCCGCTGGAGCGAAAGCCAATTTCACTGTTGCACTTGGAAGTCGAATCTACCCATCTTCCTTTCTTGCTGGCGTAACCAATGGCAATCGTTCTCTCAAGAGTTCTTTCCCCGACGGTGTTGCTCTATTCATTCGTTGTAATCACTCAGTTCACGAACGGTCTTTATCTCGGGCAGCAAATCGAAGCGCCGGGCCTATACAGACTACTGAATTGGGCGGCGCAGTTCTGGATTATGGCCTGGTGGTTGCGCACCGACAGTCAGAAGCGTGGCATCGGCTGGGTTTACGATATGGGTCTTTTTCTATACATCGCTTGGCCTTTAGTTATGCCCTATTATCTCGTCAAGACCAGGGGTGCTAAAGGATTCCTCGTTATTCTCGGTTTCATCGGCGCTTGTGTGGGCGCTACGGTTGTGGGAATCATGTTATCTGTGGCGGTTGCTGTTTTGCGCGGATGACTTACGTCGCGAGGTAACGTGCAACAGGTGGTTGGACCACAGCGCGGTCCACGGCGGCTCACTTGAAGAGTAAAGGAGTGGTCAGTGAAGCTCATAAGAAAACTCTGCATCGTATCGCTGTTTGCCTTTTGTACAGCAACGGCCATGGCCCAGCAACCCGCTGTTTCTAGTTCACCTGATAACGAGGCAACCACGAAAACAAAATTTGAACTCGGTCTGGAAATGTTGAGAGGATATCGCGGCGATCTTCAAGATCGTCTAGAGAAATCTGTTGGGCTCCTGATAATCGTAATGGGTTGGTTGATTACATCCGAGACGGCACGTAAATCGCTGACCTCCAACTCTTCTCTATGGTGGGGTAGCGTCGCTGTTCTAACTGGATTAATGTTCATGTATTGTCTTACGATTTCTAATTTTATCGGGCACTTTAGGTACATCCAGAGTTCGATGGAGAACTTAGGCTATATGGACTCTCAGTACTTAACTCGCTACCGAATGCCCGACAAAATCTTTTATCTTCCGGTCGAATTCTCCTACATAGCGCCAATCTTTTCCGTCTACATAGTCATCGTACTAATCTTGCTGCAGATCAAATATCGCTTGCCTTAGGTCACGGTGTAATCGAATACAGCACCGCGTCGGTCAGTGATTTTCGAAGCCCAATAAGAAGGTGAAATGCAGATGAAGACGATTGGAATCGTTGCTCACAGTGCCGAGGGTGCATCTCTTTGTTTCATCACTGCCTGCCGTGAAGGGCAGAAGTTGATGGGAGCGCACCTGCATCCCGAGATTGTGCTCAGCGCAATTCCGATGGGCCTGAGTATGCCGGGCTGGGAGTCGGACGATTACGAATTAGTGGCGCGGCACCTTCGCCGCGGCGTAGAGCAAGTCGCCGCAGCGGGAGCCGACTTCTTCATCTGTCCTGACAACACGGCGCACATCGTTCTGGAGCAAATCGCGAACACTCTTCCCATCCCGGGACTCCACATCGCCGACGTCGTCTCGAGAGAAATGGCGGAGAGAGGCTGGAAGACCGCGGCGCTGCTTGGTACGAAATGGACCATGACGGGCACGGTCTATGCCGACGCGCTCCAGCGCCGAGGATTCGAGCGTCTTATACCCGACGAGCCGGCGCGAGCAATGATCGATAACGCGATCTTCGAAGAGCTCTGCCGTGGTCTGTTCAAGCCTGAAACCACCGAGTCGTTTGTGCAAACGATTGCGGCTCTGGGTGCGCGCGGCGCCGATTGCGTCATTCTCGGATGCACTGAGATTCCCCTAATAATTTCAGATTCAAATTCATCGCTGCCGGTGTTGGACTCTACGCGGCTCCTGGCAAAGTATGCGGTTCAAGAGGCAGTGGATGATCGACCGCTCACGTCCGAAGAAGGGTGGTTGCACCTGGTTGCGTGAGTTCTCAGTCGACGACTAATTAAGTGCGCACTAATTCGAGGGAGTTCCGATGCCACCTACTTTATCCAACGGCAAAATTTGCTACATCGAAATCCCGGCCATCGATATCGATCGGTCGGCTAACTTTTACGCCAGCGTATTCGGCTGGCAGCTCAGGCAGCGCGGCGATGGTCACACTGCATTTGATGACACGACCGGCCAAGTGAGCGGCACTTGGGTAGTGGGCCGACCACCAGCGGCAGTACCGGGCCTGCTCTTTTACATCATGGTCGACAGCGTATCCGCGGCGCTCGACGCTGCTATTGCTCAGGGCGGTGAGTTGGTGCAAGCGGTTGGTGCTGATGCGCCGGAGATAACGGCAAGATTTCGCGACCCCGCGGGAAACGTGATCGGTCTTTACCAGGAACCCATCGCGTCGACCTCTTCCGACAGCAAATAACAAACCTGTGTAATTGACCACGCTGCAGAAGCGCGCGAATCTTTCTCACAAATCCGCTGAGCCTCGGCATATGCAATTCCTCGACAACCAGGTTTGAAAGGTCTATACACTAGGACCAACCCCGCAAGTTTCAAGACGTAACCGCCTGTTGCAAACGTTAGGACGAAGCTATGAATTCTTCGGACCTGGTCATGGTTGGTTCCTACAACTACGGCCTGGTGGCTTTGTCGATTTTGATCGCAATGATGGGGTCATACGCGACAATCAACCTTGCCCAACGAGTAAAGGCGAATCAAAGTGGAAGTCGTCTATTCTGGCGGATTGGCGGCACTCTGTCGATGGCAATCGGCACTTGGGCAATGCACTACACCGGCATGCTCGCCTTCCGCATGCCGGAACCCATATTCTACGACTGGCCCACGTCATTACTATCATTCCTACCCAGCCTTTTGGCTTCAGCCGTCGCCCTGATCGTCGTCATCCGCCCGAAGATGGAATTTCCCCGCGTCTTCTTCGCCAGCATTTTTATTGGCGGGGGCATCGCGGGATTGCATTACACCGCCATGGCGTCAATGCGGTTTCAGGGAAGCGACGACTTTTCCCCGGCACTCGTAACTCTTTCGGTGGTGCTGGCAATAGTCTTTGCGCTGCTCTCAATCTGGCTGACGTTTCTTTTTCGGGATGGACCACGCGAATGGAGGTTGCGAAAGGTTGGTAGTGTGGTGCTGATGGCGGCGGCTATCTGGGTGATGCATTACACGGGGATGGCTTCTGCCACTCACGTGAAATCTGACTCGGCGCCGGATCTGTCTCACGCGGTGATGATTTCTGAACTAAGTACCGCCGGCATTGCCGCTGTGGCCCTGACAGTGCTTGCAGTTGCTCTGCTGACCTCAAACTTCGATCGGCTTCAGAAGCAGAGTTCTCTGCTACGAACGGCTGGCACCCAATTGCGGGCACTCTCTGCCAGCCTTGAATCCGCAAGAGAAGAAGAAGGCAAGCGCATCGCTCGTGAGATTCACGACGAACTGGGATCCGCGCTGTCAGGTTTGCGCTGGGAGCTGGAAGAGGTCGACGAAGTCATTTCAGAAACGAAAGATCTGGCCCAACTCTCGGTCCTACACCGGAAGATCCAGGGAATGATCGCGCTGACTAATCGTACCCTCAACGAGGTCAGGCGGATCGCGGCGGAATTACGTCCGTTCGCCCTGGATGAGCTTGGTCCGATTGAAGCAATTGAATGGCAAGCCCAGCAGTTTCAGGCGCGCACCGGGATCATCTGCCATTGCGAGAGTGCATTGGAAAACGTTGAATTGAATCAGGCGCAATCAACGACTGTCTTTCGCATTTTTCAGGAAGCTCTAACGAATATTCTCCGACATGCCGCGGCGACTCGCGTTGACATTACGATGAAGCAAGAGTCTGGTGAATTTGTTTTGACGATCAGCGACAACGGCAGAGGCATTAGAGACGAGGAGAAGTCGGGGTCGCTTGGTCTCCTCGGTATGCGAGAACGTGCCGATATTATCGGCGGCAAGCTCGAGGTATCCGGGTTCGCAGGCAAGGGAACTACGATCACACTACGTGTTCCGGTTCCCGGCCCTGTTGAAGTTTGAATGCAGCCCTCCGCTGCAACAGATGTGACGATGGTTGAGCCGGCGAAGAGGTAGCAGCGATGGCAAAAATCCTGATTGTCGATGACCATGAAGTTGTCCGAGAAGGTGTGAAGCGATTTTTCGAAAAACAACCGGGCACTACCTTCGGAGAGGCCGGCACGGCTCATGACGCACTCAAACTGGCGCGGGAAGAGGATTGGGATCTCATCGTTCTGGATATTTCTCTGGGCGGCAGGGGCGGACTGGAACTTTTGAAGGAGCTAAAACAGATTCGTCGTGCGGTTCCGGTGCTAATGCTCAGCATGCACTCGGGAGAACAGTTTGCGCGGCGCGCTTTGAAGGCAGGGGCCTCAGGTTATATCACCAAAGACAGTCCGCGAGCTGAATTGATCCGGGCGATCAATAAAGTGATGAGCGGCGGCAGATATATAAGCGCATCCCTCGCTGAAAAATTGGTATTTGATCGCCATCCGGGCTCAGTCGGCGCACCTCACGAAGTCTTGTCCGATCGCGAATTTGAGGTGCTTCGTCTAATCGCTTCAGGCAAAACTGTTGTCGAAGTTGCCAACATATTGTCACTGACTGAGAGCACCATCAGCACCTACCGCGGACGTATTCTGGAGAAGATGGGAATGAAAACCAGCGCCGAACTTACCTACTACGCTATACGGAACAACCTGGTGGAATAGCGGAACGTTCAATAGCCTTTGATTCAGTTCCTCGACTTGTAGCCTCGCTAGAATTAGCCAGCCGTTTAACTCCGGGTTCAGTTCGAAATTTTTGCCAGCCGCGTAGCGATGATCGAAAATAGCGCTAGTTTACGGCGTCGCTATGTGACGCGGATGATTCGTTGACTGTTCCCGGCGTTGAAAGGCCGAGCTAAATTCTACGATTCTATCGACGTTACGTGTCGAAAAGCTTAATGAAAAGTTCCCTTAGTTTGTCGTGGCGCTCGACAAGCTGAAGCTTATCGGACATAAAATTGACCCACTGCTAAACCAACTCTTCCTTGCTGCGTACTCGCGCTGTAGTGGGAATGCTGACAACGCTGTAAGTCAATCCTCTACGCAACAGTCATGGTTACTACGCTATCGACCGCACCCCACGGCCTGTATCCTCATCATGAATAATTCTGCGGAAAAGGCCCCACCGCCTTATCTGCTGAATGCAATGTTGTGAAGATGAGGATCGAAAGGAAATCAACGTGCCGAATATTCTGCTTGTGGAAGACGAGGAACAGCTAAGGAATTTGCTCAAAATAGTATTGGTGGACGAGGGGTACGAGGTGTCGGAAGCCAGTAACGGTACGCGAGTTTGTGACATGCATCAGCAACAACGTTTTGACTTGGTAATTACCGATCTGCTGATGCCGGATAAAGAGGGGCTGAGCGTGATTACGGACCTTCGATGCATAGACCAGGACGTACGGATCATCGCCATGTCCGGAGGTGAGGGAGGCAGAGGAGAGTCTTATCTCAAAATGGCTCAAAAGCTCGGAGCTCGGCGCACTTTGTCCAAACCATTTTCCATTGATGAATTTTTGCAGACGGTCCGTTTGACGCTTGAATAATGAACACGGGTAACGCTTTCCTTTTCGCGTTGCTGTGTACCTTGATTCAGTGCCCAAATCTCATGCAGTCGAGAATGAATGCCTCCCAAGGCTTTTGAGTGGACATGAAAACCAGCGCGAATTTTTCTCAGCGCGTAACGACGAGGTTGACGCCCTTCCGACGGGCTGGTCCTTCGCCGAGTTCAATGATGGAGACAATACTTTCCGCGCCCCAGGGAGCCCGTGCGCGCACCTCGATTTTTCCGTAGGGAATGTTTCGCAGCAGGTACGTTCCTCCGTTGCCCGTTGTCACTTCTGTCGTACTCGCTATCACACGCGCTCCTGCAACCGGGAGGTCTTTATCCGGATCAAACTTTCCGTCGCCATCCCTGTCGATAAAAACGATCCCGGAAATGGAGCGCTGCACTGAGAGTGGCACGTCCAGATAGAAGTTTTCCAGCGGCGCGACGGTAACGACCCAGGAAGTTTGCGGAGGCATATGAAAGTCCGCGGGCAGAGTAGTCGCATCGATCTCAAGCGCATAGCTGCCCGGGGGTAAATTGCGAAATTGATATTCGCCACTGCTATCAACCGTCACGCTGCGCGCCGACCCGGCCATATTCATCGGACTTAAGCTGACGCGTACGCCCGCTACACCCGGGAAAGTCCCTGCGGTTCGCCCGCCCGTTTGTAACAAGTCATTGAATACGCGGCCGGCGATCAAACCGTAGTTGCTGACGCCAAAGCTGACGTTCACAGTTTGCCGCGCTTGTAGGAAACCGTGTTGTTCCGTCATCGTGCTGGCGCGCCAACTCACGCCCATCTCGTTCGAGATGAGGGCCACATTGTATCCGCCTGAATTCGTTGGGAAACGATAGCGGCCACGGTCATCAGTCGTCGCGCTCCGGTCGCCGTCAATTTGAACTTTCATTCCTGCGACGCCTGGCTCTTCCGGGTCGTCGTTGCCGTTGCCGTTGAGATCGATAAAGACCCGTCCTTGAATCAACCCGCGTTCCAAACCAAGCAATTGCGAAAACTGCAGGCCGCCACCGCTGCCGGCGCCGAAGCGGTGCACGTAAGAGATCGTCAGAGCCGACTGTCCCCCAGGCCCGCTAAAGGCGAAAGAGCGCGAGCCGCTCACCTGAACAGAGTTGGCTGCGTCCAGCCGCATGTTCACGCTGACTGAAGCGGTAAGGTTGCGCTGCTCTCGCTCGAGGATTTGGTTAACGCTATAACGCAGATCGCCGGCCAGATTGATCCGCGAGAAAGCCGCCTGAAGGCGAAGTCCCGCTTCAAGGCCGCGTGTCTGGGGAAGTTCGACTCCCGGAAGCAGCGAAGCGAGCGAGTCGCGATTCGTCTCGAGGAAGCGTGCGGGGTCGGCGGTAAAGGCGCGCTGAAGCAAGGGCGGCAGAAGTAGTGGGTTGCGGACAATGAGTCCGGCGAGAGACTGGTTTTGGCGCGTGTAGTTGACGAACCCGGTAGCAGAACCGCCTTTAAATGAAAAGCGGAGTTCTTCCCTGAAATTCAATCCGCTTTCAGTTTCGGCGTCGGCGCGAGACTCGCGGCTCGCGTTCAGGCGCGCTTCAAAATGATTGGCCCAGCCCCGGTTGAAACGAATGTCGTGGCTAATGGTTGCGGTGCGGGTTTCGAGACGAAAGCGCGCGCTGTCGGTGGGCACTCCGGTTTCGATCTGCTGTTGCGCGAAGCGAAAACTAAGTCGCGAATTTTGGTTGATCCGGTAGTTCATGCTCACTGCGAGTGTGGCGCGATCCAGGGCAATGCGTCCGGAGGTGGCGGGCGGAACAATCGCCGTATGGTTGTAGTTGAACGATGCATTTAGGCGCGCGGTTGCTCGCCATTGCAAGGCAAAGGTTTCAGTCTCACGGCCGCCCGATTGCGCTCCGATGCTAACGAGTGGAGAACGTCGATCGAACCGGACGATCTCGCCAGAAGCATTAAGTGGTCCACGTCGCAGATCGAGCCTCGCGCGCCACGAAAGGCCACCATTGGCATAGGCGAGTTCGCCTTCTACCGCGATGTTTTTGCTCGGCGCATAGCTGCCGTTGATCTGGGCGACCATGCCGCCGCTCCCCAACTTATTCTCTCTTTGCGGCGAGACGTTAAAGAATGACGCGCGAACTTGCCAGAATTCCCCGTGGGCAATTGGCAGAACTAGACCCACCACGCGACCTTGATTGTTATCAAAGAGTGAAAGTGAGGGACGTGCGAAACCGGCGAAGAATTCCATCCCGCGCAGACGGGAGGTAGGCGCCGAAACGAAGTGAAGGCCGCGCATGCTGTAATTGTTGAAACTGAGCGGCGAGATATTGATTTGACTATCTAAAATATCGAGAGTGCCGGCTGGGCCATCCATGCCAAGTGATAGGTGATTCAATCCCAGGCCGGGTGCGGTTGCACGCGCCTGGTCCTGGTCACCAGGGCCAATGAATTTGAACATATCGCTGGAGAAGCGAAGGGTGCGCCCCCGCGATAGCTTCCGCCGCCAGTCGAAGATCTGGCGTAACAGACCCGGTCCGACGCCGAAAGGCGCCGAATACGAAACCGCATACGATCCTGACAAACCGCCCAAGTCGAGAGCGGTGGAATCCGCCGGCGCGATGTTCTGTTGCGTCGTTGCGTAGGTCCGCCCAATGACCTGGACCAGGAACGTAAAGCGTCTCTGACCGTCGAAAGCGATAAGCATGGTCTCGCCAACATGAAGACCGGTAAGAGTCAGGCTGCGAGCATTCAATACGGCGGAAGCGATTTCCGAGGAGACGATCAGGATGGAAGTAATCGGAAATGTGAAAGGGACATCGCGCGTCTCGCCAATGACGATTTTGATGCGCGGAGCTTCAGTTCGGTCGGGCGCTTGCAGGCCTGAAACATTTTGCTGCGCGGTTGTCAGCTTAGGGAGTGATTGGGTAACGAAAGCAATAAACTTTCCGGCCGCCGCCGAAGTCGACTGCGTAAGTGGAAAAGGAGCCACTACCGAGAGCATGACGACGAGAACGCAGAAAAATCTCAAACGCCGACAGACCACGGATCGTTGTCTTTTGAGGACTCGTTCTTTTGTGGACATTGCGCGGGGTCAACTTTTCGGGAAGGTGTTACTGAACAATTAAGGGAAGTTCATAGAGCAGCGTAGCCGGCTCCATCCCGACGCGGTCATAGCTGACGGTAATGACCGCCGTATATTTGCCGGGGGACAGTTCGCCGGCCCATCCTGCCTCTAACATCTTTCGCTGATCCGGCAGGTATCTCGTCTCTTTGATAGCTCCGCGGCCCACCAGAGCTCCTGACGAGTTGAGGATAGCGTAAGAGCCGTGCAAGCGAGCATGTGCATTGCCCCGGTTGCGCACGTCAAGCTGCATTGCTAACTCGGCTGAAGCGCTGGGCGGCGAAATGTGCCCCCCCATAATCTCCACATTGTATTCCGACGCGTTCAAGGTCGTGAACATCATCAATCCCTTAAAGCGCACGCCGATTGAAGCCTTCGCCGTGCTGACTTTTGCGATTGTTGCACTCGCCAACACGGGATCGACCGGCAGCGCTTCAAAGATCGGCACGCTGTAATAGCCGCCTGCGGCCGTTTGTGGAACCGTGACAATAGCTTTTACTGAAGCCGAGCTGCCGGGTTCGACATCGATCTCAGCGGGTGAGAATTGCACCCACAACGAGGCCGAGTGTGGCAACGTCCCCGGACGGCCCGTCACGCGTTTGTTACCTTCGTCATACCAGACGTCACTCACCGAGCATTTGAAGCGCAGACGAGTTCCCGTGTTGTTAGTAAGAGTGAATGTTTGGGTGTAGCTCGCACCACGCTTCACTTTCGCGTCAATTGAAACGGGTGATACGGAAACAGAATTTTGTTGCGCTTGCGCACCACCTATACAGCAAAGCAGCGCGATGCACGAAAGAAGGATGACAGATTTTCGCTGAGTCATTTTGTTCATTTGCCTTAATGAAGTTGCCCGCTTGCCGGATATCACCATTTTCTCTCGCCCGAAGGTGGAGGTTGGCGTTATTCGGCAAGCGGGCGGGAGTGCTCCTGAAATATTAGGAGCGCCTTATAGCTGGACGGTGACCGTATAGATCAATGTCGCCGTTTTTGCGCCGGCAACCGCGCTGCGCGGAATATAGAAGCCGACAAATCGCTCGTTGCTCGAGCCGCTCGCCGCATTCGAAAAGGCGATTGCGGGTGTTGAGCTGACCGTAGAGCTTGAAGAGATGGATGAGCTACCTTCGCGCGCCATATCTTCGTCGCCGCTGATACCAGCCTCGACAGTGACGTCAGCGGTTTCGGTATTGAATCCCGAGTAGACGGGCGTCAGGTTAATAGGCGTCTTATAGAGAGCGCCGGATCCGTCCGCCGTGACGCTAACGCCTGATGCCGGAGTGCCAATACCCAGGCCGTTAACGCTGCCGAAGTTGATGGCGAAGAGGCCAGTGGCGTTGCTGCCGCTAACGGTGGCACCGCCGCTGCCGGTCGAGATGTTGAGCTGCACTGCCGTCTGGACTGTGGCTGACATTTCCAGTTGCGCAGAGGTTGTGGCTAAGTTAGCTACGGGACCCTGGGCGGCGGCTGTTCCCGCGAAAGCGCAAAGGGCCAGCAGGATAAAAGAGAAGCGTAAATTCTTGATTGTCATTTGAGTGTAGGTTTCCTTTGGTTTGATTATCGGTTAAAGGGAATCTGCTTATGGCGAGTATCGTTGTCGGTAACGATTGTTCACTAAGGCAGGACGAATGTTTCGCACCGGTAGATGCGGAGCGGCTTATGTCTGCTCTTCAATCTACCGGTTCAACGAGAAGCTTCCACTACAACTATTGGGCCGTTCGCTCAAGGGAAGGATGAGGGAACGGGGTGGCACGTAATCGTTGGGGTTTTCTTATAGAGGAGAGAACTTAGCCACCGTGCGCGTTGCGACTCGCCCTATAGTACCGCGGCATACAGCCTCATTTGCTGGGCATTACAAACAGTCGAACGAACTCACGATCTTCCATACCTGCTAGTCGCAGGCCACGGTTTACACATTCCCGCGCGCGCGGCCTGTCAGTGGACCACTTAGGCGGCTTTTCTTGAGATGAGCGCGAGAAACATCATGCGCAAACTTGAGCGGGTGAAAGGCTTAGGCAAAAATATCGCAGCGCCGGCGGCCCTGCTTTCGCTTTGTATTCCCGGACCTTGGTCGCTGGTCATAATCAACACCGGAATTTTCATAAGGCGCTTTTCGGTCCGCATATAACGAAGCAGATCTATTCCCTGGATCGTGGGCATCTTCACATCGAAAATCCCTCCGACAAAGGCGTTATCTTTTCCCAGAATTTTGAAAGCCTTCGCGCCGTTCTCAGCGCACACTGCGCTATAGCCTTCTTCGTCGATTACATCCTTAACCAGCTGCATGATGATTGGATCATCTTCAACGACGAGGACTCGCCCGGCGGGCGGCACCCACTCGGCCAAGGTGTGCAGGTACACAGCTTCGGACTCGTCCACCTTGCGATGCTTGGCCAGCACTTCAGTGATCCTTGCCACGATTTGATTGGGGACTAACTCGTTTTTGGATAACACGCGGGCCGCTCCGAGACGTTTGGCCTCTTTGAGCAAGTCTTCAGATCCCGAGTAGGCAATGACAGGCAGCTCGTTTGATCGCCCCTGTCCGCGCAGTCTTCGCAGGATGTCGATCCCGGCCAGTTTCGGGATCATCATGTCGAGCAGTACCAAATCGGGCTCGAAGGTCTTTAGCCTCCAGAATCCGCTTTCACCGTCGTGCGCCACGTCAACGTAATAACCTTCGGCCTGAAGTTTATCCTTGTAAACCTCGGCCACGATTTCGTCGTCTTCAATGATTAAGATTCTTTGCATTACAACTTGCCTCGTTTCATGCTGCTAACTGTTCGAGATTTACTTCCAAAAAAGCTTTTAGTTTCTTATACGCCACCTGCGCGACGTTGAATTGGTCGGTTGCGCCGTTTAGTTCGCCGGCTTTACCCATGCGTTGCAGTTCTGTTAGCGCCGGTACAATTGCGGTCATCCCGCAAGTGCGACTGCTGCCCAGGCACTTATGCGCGATAGCGTAAACGTCGGCGGCCGATTGCTGATTCAGCGCGGTTCCTAATTCCTCTAACCGCTGTGCAGTGTGGCGCAGATAAAGCTCAATGATGTTTCTTAACTTCCCAGGAGTTGAGGCAGTTTCGCGCAGACATGCCACATCCACAGGCGACGAACTATCCGTCGTCGCTGTCGCAGCCGCAACAGCGGGAACATGTTGAGTGGCCGAGAGGTGTTCGTTTCCAAACAGGGTCGCGAAGATTCCCTCAAGCGTCTTTCGTTTTACCGGTTTTGAGAGGTAGTCATCCATGCCGGCGGCCAGACATCTTTCCCGGTCGCCGTTCATTGCATGAGCAGTCATCGCAATGATTGGAGTATGCGTCAATCCATTCTCGCGACTGCGAATTTGGGCTGTCGCCGTGTAGCCGTCCATCACGGGCATCCCGCAATCCATCAAAACAACGTCGTAGCTCCTAAGCGCCAATGCATCGAGGGCCTCCTGGCCGTTTCCCGCGAGCTCGACCTTGTATCCAAGTCTCGCCAGTTGCTCTGACGCCACCGTTTGATTCACTTCGTTGTCTTCCACCAACAGCACGCTACGATCGAGAGAAACCTGCGTCTGGTTCACACTGTGCAGCGTGACAGGCAAGCTAATTCCCCTCAGTCCCGCCGGGGAGCCGACGTCAGAGACGCCCCGTCGGACTCGCATATCGTTTGAGTCGCCAGCGCTAAGTTGGGGCGCAAGCTGAGCAGTAGTTTCCGGGTGCATCTGCTTGCTGAAGCTTGCTGTAAAGGAGAAGTTTGAGCCATGGCCCGGCTCGCTGGTGAGACTGATCGTGCCTCCCATCATCTCCACAAGTTGTTTCGCAATTGCCAATCCTAAACCGGTCCCGCCATAGCGTCGCGTTACCGACCCGTCGGCCTGTACGAACGGCGCAAACAGCGCCCGCTGATCATTTTCGGAAATGCCAATGCCTGTGTCCTGAATGTCGAAGCGAATTGTTACCCGCTCTTCACTTTCACACTCTTTCGCAACGCTGACGACGACTTTGCCCTGTTCGGTAAACTTGACCGCGTTACCGACGAGGTTGGTCAGAATCTGATGTAACCGCGAGGGATCGCCGCAGAGCTTTTTTGGTACGTCTGTATCGAACAGCAGAGCGAGATCCAACCCTTTCGCTCTTACGCGTTCCGCCATTAGCCCCAGGGCACCTTCGAGGGTCAATCGCAGGTCGAAGTTTATCGTTTCAAAGCTGAGCATTCCGGCTTCAATCTTGGAGAAGTCCAGAATGTCGTTGATGATGGTCAACAGGGATTCCGCGGAGGACGCGATCACATCTATGTACCGGCGTTGCTGGTCATCGAGATTAGTCTCCATGGCAAGTTCCGTAGCGAGGATGATCCCATTCATGGGCGTGCGAATCTCATGACTCATGTTGGCAAGGAACTCTGATTTCAGCCGCGCTGATTCCACGGCGCAATCGCGTGACTCCATGATCTTCCGGTTTTCAATAGCGTAGCGGATCGAGCGCTCCAGCAGGGGCGTGGTGATCTGGCCCTTGTACATATAGTCGGAAGCTCCCGCTCTGGCAGCTTCCAGATCGACTTCGTGATCGCCCTCTCCGGTCAGCACAATCACGGGAATCTTGCAGTGTCTCTCGGCGGCCTGGCGCAGGAAGTCAAGGCCGTTGCGCTCACCCAGCCGGTAATCAAGCAGGCAGATGTCATGTTCGCCCCTGAGGATTGCTTCCAGACCAGCCTCATAGGTTGCTACTGAATCAAGCGGATATCTACTGCCCTCAATGCGCGAGAGCAGCTTGCGCGTGATGAGGACATCGTCTTCATCATCTTCAATCAGGAGTACTTTTATTACAGATGGACCCACTTGTTCAGTTTGCATTTCCATTGTTCGGCAACTCCACAATTTCTATCCAATACTTGCCAATCGCCTGCACCAGGTCGACCAACGAATTAAACGTTACCGGCTTGGTGATGAAGGAGTTCGCCCCGAGGTCATAGGTACGATAGACGTCTGCTTCAGCTTCGGAAGTCGTCAGAACGATGACCGGAATCTGTCGCAACTCAGGGTCAGCCTTGATCTCCTTGAGTGCTTCACGCCCGTCTTTTTTCGGCATATTCAAGTCAAGCAGGATGAGACCCGGCCGCGTCGACGCGGCTAAGTCGGAGAATTGTCCGCGCCGGTGGAGGTAATCCATCAACTGCTCGCCGTCGTTAACAAAATCAATTGGATTGGCCGCTCGCGCTGTCTTCCAGGCTTTCGCGACTGCGCGACGATCGTCTTCATCGTCGTCGGCCATCAGGATTTGCATTGGTTTCTTATTCTCCTTCATGGTTCTCCTCAAATCGAATGCTTCAGAGGAAGCGTGATTGTGAATGTTGATCCCGCGCCCGGCGCGCTGCGGGCATTTAATTGACCGCCATGGCGCTCGACGATCTTCCGGCAAATCGCCAGCCCCATCCCGGTCCCTTCGTATTCGTTTCGCCCATGCAGGCGCTGAAACATTGTGAAGATGCGGTCGAGGTATTTCTCGTCAAAGCCGATGCCGTTGTCCGTAACCGCCAGCTGATAGTTGGCGCCGCCGTTCTCGCCGCTGATCTTGATGATTGGAGCGACACCAGGAAGGTGGAATTTCAGCCCGTTGCTGATCAGGTTTTGCAATAGCTGGCGTATCTGCATTGGATCGGCATCGATCGTGGGTAGATCACAAACCTCGATTCGACCATTCGTGTCACGCGTGCGCGCTTCCAGGTCCGACAAAACTTCCTTAAGTGTTAGACCCAGATCGACCGGTACGAAAGGTTTGGCCATGCTGGTAACACGCGAGAATGCGAGCAGATCATTGATGAGCGTGCGCATACGCCCAGCCGCTCCAATCATCCGATCAAGCGTTTCTTGTTCGGTTGCGTCAATTCTGTTTCCGCTAGATAGTTTCAACTCGTCGGCGAATGATTGAATCTTGCGGAGCGGCTCCTGGAGATCATGTGAAGCGACTGCGGCGAAATCCTGCAACTCGGCATTGCTGCGGAGGAGTTCGGCTGCAAAGGTTTTTAGTTTTTCCTCGTCGTCGTGGCGTTGGGTAATATCGCGCGCGACGCAGAAAAATAATTCCTTGTCTTCTGACCATGAGGCCGTCCACATGACGTGCACCGGCGAGCCATCTTTATGCCGGTAGCGGTTCTCAAAGTCCGTGGCGTTTTCACCGGCCATTATCGTTGCCGACGATTCGTTTGTTCTGGCAACGTCTTCGGCAACAACCAGCTCAATGAATTGGCGGCCAATCAGTTCTTCCTGGCTGTAGCCCCAGAGTCGCTGACAGGCTGGATTGACACTGACGAACCTGCCGTCGCCGTCGATAGTGCAAATCACGTCTACTGCGTTATTCACGGCCACGCGCTCTTTTTCAAGAGCTGCGGACAAAGCAATCTCAACCCTGATTCGTTCAGCGACCTCGCGTTCCAACCTTAGCCTCGCTGCTTCCTCTATTTTCGAACGGTCGCGGGCAGCCTGAGTGAGCCGGACTGTCCAGGCAAGAATAAAGGAGATGATGAGACCAACTACCAGGGTAAAGGTGGGGACCGATGACTGAAGTTCGGCCAGCATCTTATCCTCAGGCCAAACTTCTACCCGCCAATCCATTCCCGGAAGCGCTAATGCTTTGGTATCGGCCCATGCATATCGCTGCTGGTTACTTGATTCGCTACGGCGGTAGATTTCATCGGCGCCCTCGGAGACTAGAACCCCATAACCGCCGCGCGCCTCTTCGGATAAGACGGCATCCAGAAGATCTTGAATACGAAAGAAGCCGTCTATATATCCTTCGAGATTGTCGCCCTCGTACAGCGGCACAATGATCAAAAAGCCCTTGCCGCCCGTCGTCAGTTCGACCGGGCGCGAGACGGCCAGTCGCCGAGTCGTTCGCGCAGCTTCCAGAGCCTCCCTACGGCGCTCTTCAAAGGCGAGATACATGTTCTGTTCGGCCTGATGGCTTTGCAAGGCGATGGTCCAGCCGACGTGGCTTGAAGGATCGACCCAACGAATGCCGTCGAATCCTTTGTAGTCTGCCACTACGATAGTGGCGTCGGCCTTTCGCTGCTGCTCGTCCTTCATTCCGGCCAGATGCCAGCGTCTGGCCAGCCGATCAAGCGCCATGATGTGGGACTGCACCTGGACTGCAATCTCGGTCCTCATGAGCGCAGCTCTGGCCTCGACCGTTCTCTTAGTCTGCGCGCGTTGGTCCACAACGAGTGCTTGCCACAAGCAAATGGTGGTGGCTGCAACGGCGACTCCAACGAGGATGGGTAGCCAACTCGGTGAATCCTTACTGCCTTCAGCACGATGATCGCGCCAAGCCAATGCGATGAGGCCGGCGCCGAGCACGACAAATCCTACGGAAGCGTGGACTGCCAGGCGTGTCAGGTTTCCCCAGACGTAGCTGGTGGTATTTCCCGTTAAATAGCCTGCGAAGCCGACGAATCCTTGCGCGACAGCCATCGAACCAAGAAGGCCCACTATCAAGGGACGTAAGCGGAATCGTCGAGGGAGACTCAGCAACAATATTGCCGACCCAACCAAAGGCCACAAAACGGCGGCATTGAGAGCCATGCGACCAGGGTAAGCATTACTAACCAGCACATAGTGACGCATGAAGAGCTGGTCAATGCCGAAGTCCTTAGCGAAAGTGAACTCGGCCAGCGTTAGCAGTCCGGCAGCGATGGCGTAGACTCCGCCGACTACCGCCAAACGCCGCCGGCCGAGCGCAATTGCAATCAGAGACGCACCGCAAAGTAGGAATCCGAGCGCGGTGTTATAGACCATCGCGACAAAGGAAGGATGAATTTGTAAGAGTGTGGTGTTATGCGTGTACCAGCCCACCAGGACTGTCAGTCCCAGCGCGGCGCTTAACGCGCCCGCCACTGTTGCCACTATTGTTGGCGACCTTGAAGACATGATTCCTATATTCATTTCTTCTAGAAGTTGTCGGTGTGCTGAAGTTTCAAAAGCAAACGAAAATGTGGGATGAAAGGGGCGGAGGGGATTAAGTTGCCCGGGCGTAAGACCACGATCCCCTCGTCGACGCAGCGTTTGACGCCGCATAGTTGTGGACAGAGCATTCCTAATGCCAAAGAACCAATAAACCAAGACAAAGTCGAATATGGGCGGAATGGACCAGGCACTCCTCGACAATGTTTTGGAAGTGAAACTAAAGCGCCATCACGATCATGATTAAACTTCAGCCATGATTTGGCGCTTTGCGGTGTCAAGCAGCACACTTACAGACGCAAGCGCGCGCTTTTACACAAACTATTTTTTGGGCGATTTGTACTCGGCCTCGAGGGGCGAACGAGGTGGGATGGTTAGGCGGCTTCACTATACAGCAAATCAGTTGGAATGACCGCTATCAATGAAACAATTATCGATGAACTACAAGGACGTGGCGACAGCGGAAAAAAGGGATGGTCTACGTTCGCGCAGCAGACGCGACGCGGCGAACTGCCCGTCGGGCCACACGGCCAATTCCATTCAAAGCACCGCCGCATTCCGCTCAAGATTTAGTTTTCAACAATCCAAGATGAACTGCAACTTATCGGGCTCGCATGTTCTTCATAAGCTAAAGACAATCGAATTACCCATACGGAGCCGTGACTACACTTTTATTCAGGTGGAAGAAACATTCCCCCGCGCGCGGCCTGTTAATGGACCACTTAAGCGCTTTATTCGGTCCACCATGGCGGCCTGAAATACATCCGCAAACGACTGGTCCTTCTTCCAGGAAACATCAACTGAACGCAGGCGGCTGTCGTAAAAGCGCACTATGTATTCATTAGGTCCTATGCATTCCACTTTCGTAGCTGTTAGCTCAAATGGCAACACGTGATCCTTGAAGAGCTTGTCGAGCACAGACTGAGCCTGAGGGCGCAGCAATGCTCCTAATGCTTTCGGCATGGGTTCCTTTCACCGGGCGGGAGGGCGTTTAGTTGTGGAGCGGTAATTCAAATTAGCATTTAAAAGACGCAGTTGCAAAGTTGGAACTTGCGGCAGAGTCTCCCGGTCGGGAAGGCCGCCATATCCCGATCTCGCGTACCTTTTTTATGAAAAGCTACTGGTCACGCTGCCTGGGAAGGGAAGTTGGCAGAATGGCGGGTGGGAATATTGTGGCGCTTGATCATGCGGTCGAGAGTTTTGCGATCCACTTCCAGCACGCGCGCGGCAGCCTGCTTGTTGCCGCCGGTGTGAGCCAGCACTCTCGCTACATAAAGGCCCTCCACCACTGCGAGAGTTGTCCACTCTTTCGGCGCCGCGATTGCCTCACCTAACTGTTTCAACTCCGGCAATGGTTGTGAACGATACTGTTGAATGCGTTCCGGCAAGTCTTTTATTCGGATCGTGCCGTCGCAAACTGCAGTCGCCCGCACCACCGCATTCTCTAACTCGCGAATGTTACCCGGCCACGGATATGTCTCCAGTAATTGCAAAGCTTCAATGGAAAACTTCACTTGCGGGCTGAGCGAATAGATTCTTTCCGCGAAACTTTTTGCCAACAATAAAATATCTTCCCGGCGCTCGCGCAATGGCGGCAGGGTAATGGCAACTGCGTTAAGGCGATAGAATAAATCTTCGCGAAATCGTCCGGCCGCTACTTCCTCTTCCACGTTGCGGTTGCTGGCGGCAATGACGCGCACGTCCACCTTCAGCGTTTGGTTTGAACCGACGCGCCGGATTTCACCCTGTTGCAAGGCACGCAAAAGTTTCACCTGAAAAGCCGGCGTGGTCTCGGTAATCTCATCGAGAAAGACCGTGCCCTTGTCGGCTTCTTCCCAAAGCCCTTTGCGATCGCGGTCGGCGCCGGTGAAAGACCCTTTCGTGTGACCAAACAATTCGGATTCGATCAACTCCGCCGAGATGGCGCCGCAGTTGACGGCCACGAATGATTGATCGCGCCGGCTGCTGCGACTGTGCAGCGACGATGCAATGACTTCTTTCCCAGTTCCTGATTCGCCGGTTAACAGCACCGACAGATTGGTAGCTGCGACGCGTCCTACCTGCTTCATCACATTGATGAAAACTTCGCTTCGCCCGAGCACGGCGACATCCGCCTTTGCGCCGCCTGTGCCATACGGCGCGCGCAAGCGTCGCGTGTTTTGAGTTTGAAATTGTTCTCGCAACGTTTGCGACAGCAGTTGCAGTTCTTCGGCCCCAAAAGGCTTAAGCAGATAGTCGTAAGCGCCAAACGAAGTAGCGTCCATCGCGCCGGACGCGCTGCCATGCCCGGTCATCAACACGACTTTGGTTGTTGGCGACTCTTCCTTGAAGCGCCGCAACACACTAAATCCATCGGCGCCGCCAAGCTGCACGTCGCAGAAGACAACGTCCCAGGGCTCGTCCCGCAATATGCCGAACGCCTGTTCCGCCGATTCGGCTTCCTCTACTTCCCACTGGTCGTCGCGCAAAATCGTGGCGACCAGTGCTGTAATGGCGGGCTCATCATCGATTACGAGTACATGTGGATTAGAATTCATGATTTTTATTCCAAGCGATTTTATAGGTGAACAAGAGTGAGTTGGGTCTCGGTTTCTGAGTAGGGCGCGGCGGACATTGCTTTCAGAAAAAAAGCCTGCGGTTCAAGGGGCCTGTCGAACAGAAAACCCTGAGCTTCGTCACACTTCAGCGTCCGCAGCAGTTGTAACTGGTCCTCGGTTTCCACTCCTTCAGCCATCACCTTCATGCGTAAATTGTGGGCCAGCGTGATGATGGTTAACACCAGGGAAGCGGCGCCTGAGTCGTTGGTCGAATCGTTCACAAACGTGCGGTCAATCTTCAGCATGTCAATAGGCAGCCGTTTCAAGTACGAAAGGGAAGAGTAGCCCATGCCAAAATCGTCAATAGCAATACTCAGTCCCATTTCTTTCAGATCACGAAGCAGAGTGACGATTTCGTTTGCGGGGCCCATAATCGATGTTTCCGTTATTTCCAACTCGATCGCGCTCGGATCGATTGCGCTTTCCGCGAGCGAGCGGGCAACTATGAGCCGGAAATCTTTTTCCTGAAATTGGCGCGGCGACACATTCAAGCCGATACGCAGATGATGCAGACCCGCTCTATTCCATTCCGCCAACTGATTGCAGGCAGTCCGCAATACCCACTCACCAATTAACAGGATCAAGTCGCTGTCTTCAGCCATGGGAATGAATTCCACTGGCGCTAAAAATCCCAGCCGCGGATGCTGCCAACGAATCAGCGCTTCGGCGCCCACAATGCGAAGGCTGGAGAGCTCCAGTTGCGGCTGGTAGTAGAGTCGCAGCTCGTCATTGGCAACGGCCCGCCGCAGTTCCGCCTCCAGACCGAGACGTTTGATCGCTAGCGCATTCATGTCGGCACGATAAAACTGATAGCAATTACCGCCGCTGCTGGTAGCACGATTAAGGGCAACGCCCGCGTGCTTCAACAGCTTGACGGTGTCGTTGCCGTCAACCGCAAACAGGCTGACGCCAACACTGGCGGTCAGGTAAAGTTCGTGCTCGTCAAAGACAAAGGTGGGTTTCATCGACTCAACAATTTTTCGCAGCGTCTCAACGACCATTTCGGGCCCCGCCATATCGGTCAGCAACAATGCAAATTCGTCACTTTCGAAACGTGCGACGGTTGTTCGTTCGGCCATTGTTTGGTTCAGGCGTGTTGCCACCTCCTGCAATAAACGGTCACTGATGGCGTGGCCGAGCGTCTTGCTGATCTCTTGAAAACCGTCCACGCGTAACAGCACGGACGCCAACATTTGATCCGCAGCCTCCGCCTGCTTAATAGCCTGCGTAAGGCGATCCTCAAATAACGATCGGTTCGGCAGCTTGGTAAGTTGATCAAAGTAAGCGAGCCGTTCTACTTCGGCGGTGCGTTCGCGCACCAATTCCTCGAGCTCATTTTCGTAGCGGTGCTTAGCCTCGAGCAGATCGTGATGTGACAGCGCCCGGCTCACCGCCGCTTCAACATGGGGAATTGCAAACGGCTTGGTGATGTAATCGAAGGCGCCGGCCCGCATCGCCTCGATGGCAGTTTCGATTGTTTGTTGTGCGCTAATCATGATTACTACGGTCTCAGGGTTTTTCCGGACCACGTACCGCACCAGTTCCAACCCACTAATGCCGCCCATGTTGATGTCGCTGAGAACTAAATCAAACTTCTTCGCCTCGAGCATCTGCATCGCATCTTCCGCTGAACTAGCCATATCGCAGTGGTGGTCCATAGCCAGCAGATCGCCCAGCAGATGCCTGATTTGTTCATCGTCGTCGATGATCAAGACTTCATGTTTTGTCGCTGGGCTTTGGCTCATTTTCTACGACTCGCGCTTTGTTTTCCCGCCGTTCGTGGCATCCAACACTTCGCGCACCTTTTGCGCCAGCGCATTTTCGGAAAACGGTTTTTGAATGAAGGCAATGTGCGAATCCACGATGCCATGATGAACGATCGCTTCGTCGGTATAGCCCGACATGAAGAGCACCTTGGTCTTTGGATGGAGCTTCCTGAGCCGATCGGCGACCTCTTTTCCACTCATCTTCGGCATTATGACGTCAGTGATGAGTAGGTCGATTTTTTTATGTTTCTTGAATAATTGAACGGCTTCTTCACCGCCGCTGGCGGTAAAAACCCGATAACCACTCTCTTGCAATAACTCGCAGGCCAGATTGCGAACCATGTCTTCGTCTTCGACCAGTAAAACAGTTTCGGAACCTCCTACCCGCTCGGGCTCAACGACCGAGGTGGTTGATTGTTTAGTTCCATCGTCGAGTTGCGGCAAATAGACTTTGAAAGAGGTTCCTTTGCCTTCTTCGCTATAAACCAGGACGTTGCCACCGCTTTGTTTCACGATGCCATAGACAGTTGATAGGCCAAGCCCAGTGCCTTTGCCTTTTTCCTTGGTAGTGAAGAAGGGTTCGAATATGCGGGTTCGCGTCTGCGCACCCATGCCGGTGCCGGTATCGCTAACGGCCAGCATGATGAACTGTCCCGGTGTTACATCGACATGTTTGCTGGTGTATGCGTCGTCAAGATTGGCGTTCGTTGTCTCAATAGTTAAGGTGCCGCCTGTCGGCATCGCGTCGCGCGCGTTAACAATCAAGTTCACCAGCACTTGTTCAATCTGACCTGGGTCGGCCTTGATTCGGTGCAGTTCCGGATTGAGCTTCGCCACCAACTGGATGTCTTCGCCGATCAGCCGCTTCAACATTTTCGTCATATCGGTAACGACGTCGTTGAGATTAAGGTCCAATGGCTGGAGCATTTGTTTACGGCCAAAGGCGAGCAGTTGGCGCGTGAGATTGGCCGCCCGGTCTCCGGCCTTCTTGATTTCGTCGAGATAAGGACTGACTGGATGAGCTTCCCCGAGTTTTCGCACGGCGAGTGAGCTATAGCCGTTAATCGCCGTCAGCAGATTGTTGAAGTCGTGGGCCACGCCGCCGGCAAGTTGACCAATCGCTTCCATTTTTTGCGATTGCCGCAACTGTTCTTCACTCTCGCGCAGGGCCTTTTCCATGCGCTTGCGTTCGGTAATGTCACGCGCAATTCCCTGAATGCCTACCGGAACGCCGTCGTGCATGACCAGCTTTGTGTTTGCTTCTATCGCAATACGGCGGCCATCTTTGGCTATGATTTCGGTTTCATAAGCAGTTACATGCTCGCCCGCCAGTTTCTTCGCGAGCATCTCACGGGCTTGCTCCAAATCTTCAGGCGCGACGGTTTGAGTTACATTCAGTTTGAGTGCCTCTTCGCGGGTGTAGCCGGTAATGAGCTGGCCCGCCTCGTTCATTGAAGTGTAGTTCCCCTTGAGATCCTGGGAATAAATGATGTCGTGCGCGTTCTCGACCAGATCGCGATAACGCTCTTCGCTCTTGCTCAACTCGTGCTCGGCGCGTTTGCGTTCAATGCCCTGTGAAATGACGTCAGCGACCGAGGCCATCGCGTCAAGAGTATCCTCAGTCAACTTTTCGTGAGAGAACATCGCCATCACACCGAGCAGTCGATCTTCAACCAGCAAGGGATAACCAGCGAAGGCAACCATTTTCTGTTGCCTGGTCCATTCGTGGTCGCCCACGCGCGGGTCGTTCTGCACGTCATTGGTGATGTGCGGGGCACGCTCTTCTGCAATCTTGCCGATGTTGAATTGGCCCACGCGCACGCGAGCGTGCGCACCATCGACATGCGTGTACATCCCCGCACTGGCTTGCAGCTCCAGTACATTTTCCTCGCGATTCAAGGTCCACACACAAGCGAACGCAGCGTGAAGATGTTTGACCATCGCCTCGGCGCACAATTCAAGCGTGACCCGAAGGGGAGCACGACTCACGGCCAATGCGGCGCCGACGTCAGCGCGAAACAAAGCGTGGGTTTCGCGCCGGGCCTGCATTTCCTCGACGCGTTTGCGCTCGGTGATATCAGTTACGACGCCGCGCACGCCGACCGGTTTTCCGTCCCTTCCGCGGACGATGATCGTATGCGCCCGTACCCAAACGATCCGCCCGTCTTTCGCAATCCAGCGAAACTCGTTAGCACCATTCCTGCACTCGACGAAGTTTGCTATCGCTGCTTGACCCACTTGCTGTCGGTCGTCAGGGTGGACAATCGATAGCCAGAAACCGGGCACTGCCATCCACTCGGAAACCGTGTAGCCGACCATCGAGCAGATGTATTCGCTGACGAAATTGGTTTTATTATCAGGGGCACCGGGCCTGCCCGAGACTTCGAATACAACGCCGGGCACTGTGGCCACAATCGTATTGAGCCGTTCGGTTTGGTGCTTGATTTCCTCATTGAGTCGTGCCTGCTCATCTTCCGCGCGCTTGCGCTCAGTCAGATCACGAATGAAAGCCGTGAAGGTTGGCTGAGGAAGCTCGCCGATGGCGGTGATAGTTAGTTCCACGGGAATCTCGGTGCCATCGGCCCTCATTGCTGTTACTTCGATTCGCTTGCCAAGTATTGAAGAACGCCCGGTAGACAGATATTTGGTAAAACCACGCTGGTGATTTGATCGAAGTGAAGGAGGAACAATTAAATCGGCCATGTTCATTCCCAACACGTTTTCGCTTGTGTATCCAAAGGTGTGTTCTGCGGCGGGATTGAAATCAATGATGTTGCCTTCATGATCGATCGTTATGACGCAATCGAGTGCCGTTTTCAGAATCGCATCCTTCCGGCTCTCGCTGGCTTCCAGCGCCTTTTCTGCCAGTTTGCGCGTAGTGATGTCTTCTACAGAACCTTCGCGGCAGATTGTGTCACCGTCCTGGTCCCGAATAACCCGGCGGTTT
This sequence comes from Blastocatellia bacterium, assembly GCA_003488005.1. Lineage (GTDB taxonomy): Bacteria > Acidobacteriota > Blastocatellia > Pyrinomonadales > Pyrinomonadaceae > PSRF01. The sequence goes on from DNND01000018.1 coordinate 25,811, forward strand.
AGCGACAACCAAATGCGTTCGCCGTCTTTACGATAGGCCTCGAACTCAAAGCCGTGTAAACCACCCTGGGCCTGCTCGGCAGCAGTGGATCTCGCGCGATCTTCCGGATGCACGTAAATTTGGTTCGCGATATCAGAAACCTGTTGGACCACTTCTTGAGGAGAGTCGTATCCCAGAATGCGGGCCATTGCCGGATTAACTGTAAGGAAGCGTCCGGCAGGTGAGGATTGAAAAATTCCTTCGACTGCATTCTCAAAAATCGAGCGATACTTTTCTTCGGCCTTTTGCACTTTTGAGTAAAGCGATGCGCTTTCAAGCGCGGCGGCTGCCGTGCCGGCCAGAATAGTCAAGGCCTTCATCTGTCCCAGCGTGAAAGGACGCAAGCGGTTGGTCATGTTTAGATTAATGACGCCCACCAACTTGTTTGCGACTTGCATAGGCACGGAAACAGCCGAGCGAATATCAGATCTTGGCCACAGCGCGACAAAACGCTCGTCAGAAACTTTGCCGTTAAGGATCAAAGGCATACGCTCGCGCGCGACCCAACTGGAGATACTTTCCTGGAGCGGCACGCGCTCGCCCAGGAGGCGCTCGCGCATCTCACCTCGCACCGCGGCAACATAAAGATCCTTGCCATCCCGTGTCGGTAAGAGAATGGAAACCTCGTCGGCCTCGCTCTGCGCCAACGCCCCGTCGGCAAGTTTGCTCAGGACAGTTTGCTTATCCAGCGTGAAGGCGATCGTTTCGCTTAGTTCGTGAATCGCAACCGCCTCGCGCAGCTGCACATTTTCCAATCGCAGGTGGCGCGTGTTCATCGCGCGCGTCAGCACCGGCAACATCGTCTGCAAGCGAAAGGGTTTCAATACATAATCAAACGCGCCGACTTTCATCGCCTCGACTGCTGTCTGGATGGTGCCCTGGCCGGTCATCATGATGCAGATCACATTCGGATCGATTTGTATTGCCTCGCGGACGACCGTGATGCCGTCGATGCCCGGCATCATCAAATCCGTAAGGAGCACATCAAATGCCTGACCCCGCAACGCCGCGAGCGCTGCTTCGCCGGCAGTAAAGCCGGCGGCTTCATAGCCCTGCAAGGCCAACGCTTCAACGAGAATGTTCTTCAGTTCGACCTCGTCGTCGACGACCAGAATTTTTCCGATGCTTTCAGGCATTATTGTAAATTTACCAGCGCTTCGTTGGTGGTGGCGGGAAATACCATGCGCACAGTAGTGCCGGTTCCAACCTGACTTTTAATAGCAATCGTGCCGTCGTGTTCTTCGATAATGCGGCGGCAGATTGCCAGACCAAGGCCGGTGCCCTTTCCTTCCTGTTTCGTCGTAAAGAATGGTTCCCAAATTTTTTCCAGATTGTCTGGCGAGACACCTTCGCCGGTATCAACGAATTCAATAGCCACGGCTTCGACCCCTTCCAGGTAGGTCGACTCGGCGCGCACGATAAGTTTGCCGCCGCTCGGCATCGCATCGCTGGCGTTGGTCAACAGGTTCAGGAAAAGTTGACGCAACTGCTGATGATCGGCCTGAATTGTGAATAACGGCTCAGCAAATTCTCGCACCACTTCAATTCTGTGAGTCTGCAAATGGTAATGAACAAACTCAATCGAGTTGACGATCTCTTGCCGAACATCCACGGTCGAGATTTGACGGTAACTGCGCCGGCTAAACTGGAGCAGGTTATCCACCAGCGAGGCCATCCGATCTACTTCCTGTGAAATGATTTCCAGGCTGTGCCGCTGCGGATCGTCGGCGGTCATTGGCAGCAACAGGTTCTCAACACGCAGTGACACGGTAGCCAGCGGGTTATTCAACTCGTGAGCAATGCTGGCCGAAAGCTCGCCCATGGTCGCGAGCTTGGACGCTTGCCAGAGTTGTTGAGTCATTGACGCCAACTGCTGCCTTTCGTCTTGCAGCTCATCGAGCGCTCGCTCAAGACGCTGGTTGGTCTGCCGCAAAACCGTTTCTGCCAGTTGGTGTTCCGTGTTATCGCGTATGTTGCATTGGATTACGCGGCTCCCATCTGCGAAATAACTGTTACTCACAAATTCCACTTGTTTGACAGCACCACTTCGGGTTTGCAGCGGCAGGTCGCTGTAGCGTATGTACCCTTGTTGTTGCAGTTCGGCGAAAGCGAATTTTGAAGCGACGATATCCTTGAAAGCCCCTATCTCCCAGAGTTCTTTGCCCGCAAGGTCTTCTTTGGAGAAGCCCAACAGCTCGATCAGATAAGGATTGATATCCACAATCTTCCCGCTGTCAGCGTCGAGAATAAGAATGCCGTCTTTCGCGGATTCAAACAGGCGCCGGTAACGAAGCTCGGAAGCCTCCATTGATTCCTCGGCCTGGCGTCGAGCGCGACGGTTTCCTGATTCCTGGAGCTCGCGTTCGATAGTCGCCCCAAGGCGAAGCAGATTGCCTTTCATCAGATAATCGTGAGCGCCGGACCGCATCGCCTCAACTGCAACGTCTTCGCCGACTGTGCCGGAAATGATGATCAAAGGAATATCAAGTTTGGTTTCCTGCACCACCCTGACCGCTCCGAGCGCACTAAATTTAGGCATTGAGTAGTCGCAAAGAATTACGTCCCACTCTTGCGACGCAAGCGCGGCCCGCATCGCGTTCGCCGTCTCTACGCGATCCAGAATCAGGTCATAGCCGGCTTGCTTCAAATGGCGGGTGAGCAAAGCCGTGTCCTGTTCTGAATCTTCGACATTCAGTACTCGTAAAGGTTTACCCATTGCTCGTCATTCCACCGGCGCGGCTTCGTTTAGCAAGAGCCAATAGACACCTAACTGTCTGGTAGCTTCCGCGAATTGTTCTGACTCGACCGGCTTGCGAACGTAACTGTTTGCCCCCAGTTCATAGCTCTTGATCATGTCTTCCTCTTCACTCGAAGAAGTGAAAATGACAACCGGAAGACGCCGGGTGCGCGCATCGGCCCGTAACTTTCGCAGCACTTCCAGACCATCCACCTTCGGCAATTTCAAATCCAACAGGACCAGTTGCGGCATCATGGGTGGCTCAGCAGCATGCTTTCCGGTCCCGAAAAAATAGTCCAGCGCTTCAACTCCGTCGCGCGCAACGATAACGTCATTAATGATGTTGCTCTTTTTCAGAGCGCGAAGCGTCAGGGCTTCGTCTCTTGGATTGTCTTCAACTAATAGAATCACTTTGTTGTCCATCTCCTGTCTCCTTGGAATTTGGGAGTGTGAAATAGAACGTCGCTCCCTCATTCACTGCTCCTTCGGCCCAGACGCGGCCGCCATGGCGGTAGACGATTCGTTGCACAGTTGCCAGTCCAATACCGGTACCCTCGAATTCTCCCGCGGTGTGGAGGCGCTGAAAGGCGCCGAATAATTTTCCGACATAGGCCATGTCGAAGCCCGCGCCGTTATCACGAATGAAATAAGCGCTCTCGCCGTTCTTTTGCTCCCGACCAAAAGTGACCTGTGCCCCTTTTCGCTTCGCAGTAAATTTCCAGGCGTTCCCGAGCAGGTTGCCGAAAATGATTTTTAAGAGACGTTTATCGCCGCGCGTTTCCAATCCAGCTTCGATTTTCAGGTTCACTCGGCGAGCAGGCTCCCTTCGTTTAAGCTCGTCCGCCACGGCATGAACTGTCTCGCTGAGGTTGACAACCTCGCGACGCATTTCGCTGCGCGTCACACGCGCCAACTGCAACACGTCGTCGATCAATTGCGCCATCTCCTGGCTGGCGCTGCGAACTTCCTTTAGATAGCTCTTGCCGACGTCGTCCAATTTTTCTGTGTAGTCTTCGAGCAGTGCCTGGCTGAAGCCGTCGATGTGCCGCAGCGGCGCGCGCAGATCGTGCGAGACGGAATAAGAAAAAGCTTCGAGCTCTTTGTTGACCGCCTGGAGTTGCGCGGTCCGGTCGGCGACACGCTGTTCCAGTTCTTCATTTAATCTGCGAACCTCTCGTTCCGCATGTTTGCGCTCGGTTATGTTATTGGCAATCACGAGAACCGCTTTGGGCCTGTTGCGCTCGTCGCGGTGCAGCACCCAGTGAGAAGAAACCACGAGGCGGGCGCCATCTTTTGTGGTATGGATTACTTCTCCTTCCCAGTCGCCGTCAGCCAGGAGCCTGGCTTTGATCTCTTCCAGGGGCCGGGGAAACTCAGTCTTAAGGAGCTTGTGACTGATTTTCTCCAAAGCTTCTTCCGATTTCCAGCCATACATTTTCTCAACGCCCGTGTTCCAAAAAACAATCCGGCCATTCAGGTCGCGAATCATGACGGGCGCCAGGTCGAGGATTCGCGCTTGTTCTTTCAATGCTTCCTCCGACCGTTTGCGTTCGCTGACGTCGCGCAGGATTACCGTGTACAGCTTCTTACCGTCCGACTCGATCTGCGAGATCGAAGCTTCGATGGGAAATTCTTCGCCGTCCGCTCGCAGACCGTAAAGCGCGCCCAGCGTTCCCATCGAACGTCTGGTGACGTGCGTGTTGCCAAAATTTTTGACGTGATCTTTGTGACCTGCGCGAAAGCGTTCAGGAATAAATCGGTCGAGTGGTTGTCCAATTGCATCTTCAGCCGGGAAGAGAAACATTCGCTCGGCCGCGCCATTAAAAAGGACAATCCGTTGCTCATCGTCGACGGTAATGACAGCGTCCATGGCGGAGCCGATTATTCCCGCCAATTGCTCCTGGCTTCGGCGCAATCTCTCCTCTGCCTGCTTGGACTCGGTGATGTCAGTGAAGGTGACGACAGCCATTTTCTGGCCATTGGGTTGGTTGACAAGCGTTCCGCCATAACTGAATACACGGTTCCAGTCCATGTCAATACGCCGCAAGCGAAGTTCGTAGTTGCTGAGGCGCTCGCCATTTATTATTCGCTGTAACGGCCACTGCTCTAAATTCAGGACCTTGCCATCAAGCGAAGATAGTTCAAGGATTTTCCGAAACTCGGGAAGTTTCAGCAGACATTCTTCCAGGTTCGCGAAGCCAAACATTTCCAGGCCGGTTTGGTTCCAGTGAAGCAATTGTCCCTCGAGGTCTGAAATGACCAGACCCTCGCGCAGATTTTCGATTATTGTGTTTAGACGTTCTTCACTCTCCCGCAGACTTTGCTCGTTTCTTTTGCGCTCAGTTATGTCGATGATGCTGGCGAGCACGAAGGCGCCGTCGTCCGTGTTGATCGGGTTAAGCCCGATCTCAATCGGCATTTCGCTGCCGTCCTTACGACGGCCAAATAAGTCGCGGCCGGCGCCCATTGCGCGAGCCGAAGGAGTTTGAAAAAAATCAGTGCGAAGGCCGGGATGCGCGGCTCGATAACGCTCAGGCACAAGCATCTCGATACGCTGGTCCAATAACTCGCCACGGCTGTAACCGAAAAGTTCTTCGGTCTGCTTGTTGACCAGAGTGATCAGACCGCCGTGGTTAACCATTAGCATGGCGCTGGGAGATGCTTCGACGACCAGTCGAAAGCGTGCTTCGGCACGCTTGCGTTCGGTGATATCGATGATGCTGGCCAGAACGAATTCGCCCGTCTCCGTCGTTATTGGATTGAGGCCTATTTCAATCGGAATCTCAGTGCCGTCCTTACGCAGCCCGAAGAGATCACGGCCTGCACCCATTGCCCGCGCGCTCGGATGTGCTCCGAAGACTCTGCGGTGGCCAGGGTGTGCGGCGCGATAACGTAAAGGTAATAGTTTGTCGCTTGACTGTTCGAGCAGCTCAGCACGGTCATAGCCAAAGAGTTGTTCGGCCTGCGCATTTACCAAAGCCACGAGGCCCTCACGATTGACCATCAACATCGCGCAGGGCGCGGCTTCGAGCTGCAGCGTTCGCTCCTGAACCTTGCGCTCTAGTTCGCGTTGGGAATCGCGCGTAGTAGCTACCATCTGGTTGAAGGCGTTTGCCAGCGCGCCTAGTTCGCCGTCCTGGTGAATATCAGCTATGACTGAATAGTCTCCGGCGCCAATTGCTGAAGCAGCTTCTGTAAGCACTTGAAGTGGTTCCGTGATGCTCTTACTAAGGACGAAGGCGGCCGCTATGCCAATACTAAACAAGACGAGATCAACCAATAGAATGCGTTGCAGGAACTGGTGGGCCGGAGCCAACAGCAGCTGTTCAGGAAACTCAATTGCCAGAAACCAGGGCGTGCCACTGATTGGTCGAGCCAGAGCCATAACTTCATTTCCGTCGCGTGAATAGTGCATGACCTCGCTGGTCGACCCCAGGTCTGCCTGAGGTTTTGGCACGATTTGCTCCAGGTTGGTCAAGAGATCTCCGCGAAGGTTGCCAAAATACAATGCGGCATCGCTGCCGAGCAGATCCGTCAACTGTTTTGGCGCCGGAGTGGTTGAGGCGCGCCGCCACCAGACGAGATAACCGATCAGCCGTCCGGAATTGTCTTTCACTGCGACTGTTCCTGGAGCCACGATTACATCTTTGATCACACGCATTGGACCGGAAGTCTTAAAAGGCTCGACATCAGTGGCCTTGAATTCGGCCTCCAGATCAAGCGACTGCGGCGCAGCGTCTTCCGGCATGGTCAACACGAGCTCGTGGTTTTTATTCCATAATTCCACCTGCAAACTATTCAGGTCTTGCGGCGGCATGAGTTGCTTAAGCACGGCTGAGGCGCCGGATCGCGTCGCCGGGGAAGGAGATTGAAGAAAGGCTCTAATCGCGGGATCGTTGGCCGAGTTGAAAGTCTTGCCGAGCAGCAGAATATTCGACTGCTGCAACAAAAGCGCCAACTGCTTGGTGAGGGTTTGCAGCCGTTGGGTGCCGACCGCCAGCGCCGATTCCTTTACTCCCCTGTACGACGCCCAGGTCGCGGCCACAATGACGCCAAGCAACAGAGCGCCGATCAGCAACGGCAAACGATGCTTTATGGAAATAGCAGATAGCGAAAAACGGCTTGGTTGCATCTGTTGCTTCGCGGCGAAAACGGGAACGCACCGCGCTAACTTAGAAATCGAGTCGGAGTCCCAACTGTCCTTCACGGCCCGGTAAACTTTGGAGTGGCTGGCCCACTGATATAGACAAGTTCTGAAACTGCTGCACCGCGGCCGGGTTTGCTCGATTGAGCAAATTGAAAAACTCGAATATGACTTGCCCTCGGATCTTTTCCCTCAGCGAAAAACGTTTGGCGACGCGCATGTCTAAATTGATGTTGGGCGCCGACTGAAAATGGTTACGTCCGGCAATGAAGTCGATGCCGTTTAAGAGACCGTCGCCGTCGACGTCGACAGGAGCTGCTGCGGCAACTGAAAAATGGAAACCACTTTGCGCGCGAAAGATGCCGCTGATTGCCAGTTGCCAGGGAAGCGTCACCAAACCGTGCGCAATCAGCGTCCGGTTGAACGCGAGGTCCGATGGCCCACGATCGAGATTCGCGCCGTTGTAGAATTTCCCCGCCTGTGGCACCGGGTTGCCATTGCTTGCAACGAACGGTCCATTCGAATTGTTTTGCCCGGTCACGGTATCCGTCACCAACGACGGGACACCGACAAAACTATCGGTGGGTCCGTACCCTGCCAGCAGGCCGGCGCCGCGACCGGTTTGTACCTGGCTGACGAAGCTCGAGTTGAGTGCGTTGTCCGTGGCCCTGGCCCAGGTATAGAAGCTCTCGAACATAAACTGCTTGCTGAGTCGCTTATGAATGCCGATGCTGACCGCGTCATAGCGGCCTTCGTACCATGGACCATAGCTAAGAATGGATTTGTTTCCAGTGCCCGGTTGTAGTTCACCTCTATGGCCCGGCAAGCGCGCTTCAAAAGCGAGATTCGAAACTCGCACTCCGAGCATGTCTCGTATGGCGCGATGATAGTAATCAGCCTGGACCACCAGACTGCTTGTGATTTCCCGTTGCAGGCCGACATGAAAGTTGCGAGTGTGCGGAGTTCTCAGACTCGGATCCACACTGATGGGGATTAGGAAAATCTGCGGAACCGGATGGTTCATCGAGAGGTGACCAAAGCTTCCCCAAAAGAAAAATCCCGGCAGTTTGCCCATCGCTAAGGCCGCAGCGTCGGCAAACTGTTGCGGGCTGAGACCAGTCAGAGCTTGCACGCTAGCGAAAGTCACAACCGCATCAGCTGGAATCGGTGCGTGGCCCGGGGCAACGACAGCGTTCAGATGATCGATTCCCACGAGCGTGAAACCGGCGACGGGACAGGTCGCTCCGGTTGCTTGAATCTGAACATCGGTCAGGTTCGACGAAGGACACAATCCAAAAAGCATCGCGAGCGTGCTCGGATTGCCATAAAACAAACGCGGGTACGCGATGTTCTGGTTCCGAAAGAGATTTGCGCCACCGAGCCCGGGTATATCGCGGGCGAGTCCTAACCGGAACTTGTCGTAGAACAATCCCCAACTGGCGCTGACAACGGTCTTTGGCGTTGGTGACCATGCCAGGCCCAAGCGCGGGGAAAAGTTGCCGCCATTGGCAAAGCGAGAATCATGGTCCCAGCGCAGGCCGAGATTTAGCGTGAGTCGCCTGGCAATTTTCCAATCGTCTTGCGCAAAGAGGCCGTTGTAAAAATTGCGAAGTCGAATGAGGTCATCCGCCGGCGTTGGCCCACCGACCGTTGAGAGAACGTAGACTCCTGAGTCGATCGGTCCGAATTGCGCAAAGTCTGAGACCGTAGCGAACAGTTGATTCAACTGATTTCTGGCTTCGACACCATCGACTCGAGCGCGCTGAAAGTCCCAGCCAAACTTGACCTGGTGTGCGCCGACGACCTTCTCAATTTGCGCGCCGGCTGAAGTGTATTTCTGCGTGAGACTTGTGGGCGTGAATCCGGCTCCGAATCTCACCTGTCCCAAATCGCCAGTCAGGCGGTTAGTACTCAAGCTGCTGAAGAGATTGAAGAGTGTGGTGGCGCTGGATTCGGGACTAGTTGATCGTTGCAGCGATGGCTCGCGACGATACTGGAAATAAGCATGAAAGACGAACGGATTATTTTGATTGCCGAGAGTCGCCGTATCCTGGATACCCAACATAAGTTGGCGCGAATCATAATCAGTTCTCGTTGAGGGCAGACTCGTCGCCAGCGAAAGCGGCAGGAAACCCCTGGTGTGATTATCACTAAGACTCATTTGTTCTGTAATTCGGTGCCGCCCCACTTGTTCGTCAAGCTTGAGAAAACCTCTGGTCTGAAAGAGCTGACTATGCTTATCCAACGCCAGCTCCCTCACTTGTAGGAAATCCGGAATACCTGGGGGAAAACTGAAGTTCAGTTGCCGGCTTTCGCGTATGCGTTCAACTGATCCAAAGAAGAAGGCGCGGCGCTTAAGAAGTGGCCCGCCCACGTTTGCGCTCCCATCCCAACGCAACAGGAAGGGCGTGCGTTTGCCTTTAACGTCTGAGGAATCGAACACGCTGTTTCGATGGAACAGTGAAAGGCGTCCATGCCACTGATCCGTCCCGCTCTTGCTGACGACGTTGACTACTGCGCCCGATCCATGTCCGAACTCAGCTTTGTACCCGCCAGTCAGCACTTGAAATTCCAGGATCGAATCCTGATCAAAAGGTGCGGCTGCTCCACCGTCAACCGCATCATTATTTGGCATGCCGTCAATCAGGAAACTGCTGTTTCCACCTCGTTCTCCGAGCACAGGCACCGCGCCGTCAGATCGCTCGTCAACCCGTCTGTTGAGCGCAACTCCGGGAACGAGTTGCAACAGGTCAAGATAGTTGCGTCCGTTAATCGGCATTTGCTCTATCTGTTGCGGCAGGATGGTCGCTCCCGACGAAGAACTCTCCGTTTCAAGTAGCGGCTGGTTCGCCAGCACCATGACCTCGGCTTGCACAGAACTAACAGCGAGCATGACGTTGAATCTCAATGCGCGATTCACAGTCACGACCAGCCCTTCGTAAACCTGGACCACGAACCCGGATCTGGTAATACGCAATTGATAAGTGCCCGCTTGTAGTCCGCTCAGCCGATATGAGCCTGACAAGTCGCTCGAGATAGTTATCTCTCGAGCAAGCATCGGGGCAGTGAGGCCAATTTCAGCGCCGGCGATGGCCCCACCCTGAGCGTCAAGAATGTTTCCTTCAATGGCCGATGTTGTTTGCGCCGCAAGGCGGACCGGCCAGACAGCTACAAACAAAAAAACCAGTAACAATGTTAAGTAGCCGGGAGCAACTGCGAATGATGGAGCCAGCCCGAAGGCTGTTTTGTCTTGCGACATTGTCCGGTGCTTTCTGAAGCTAACGACTGCTCTGCATAAAGACACTCATTAAGAGAGTCTTCGAATAGTTTCATTCCGCTGGGCTTTATAGGAGGTGCGACGCGCAGATCCAGCATGCAGTAGTGAAAGCGAGTGCGAATGACGCCGTCATGGCCTCAAAGGCGGCGTTATTCTCGCGGTGTGCGGACGACAAGCGTGACGCCGCACGACAGGCAAGTTTCAAAAAGCCCGAACCATCAATTCTTCTTTGGGGCGAAGTCGAACGGAGGAAGAAACTCTTGTGGCAGGAAATGCCGCCAATCATACGGGACGGCACGAGGCGAAATCCTTGCGTACTTTCGAGCGAGAACCGAGCCCCACTGTATGCCTCGGGTTAAATTTCCACAATCAGGGAATCCCCTACAGGCGGAAGATCTCCAAGCGATCTGCTAGAGCTTCGATGAAAGTCTTGCTCCTCAACACCGGCGAACGTGAAACACCAACATGTGCGCAACGAACGCTAGTGACCATAGTCATTAATGGGAGTGCAGATGAAAAAGGGCACCGCCTTTCGCCCCAAAGGCAGCGCCCTTCTTCATCATGCGTGGCCGGCTACCTTGGGCCCACGCAATTTGAAAAACTTTCAGCTTCCACCGTCAAGCGCCTCGATCTTTGCCGGAACCCGTGCTTTGTTTAAGCTTGGCGAGACGCCGAACAGCTTGCTGCGACTGCGCTTGTTCAGCCGCGAATTGTTGGGGATGGAAGCGCTTAAACTGCTCACGTTCCCTTATGTATTGGCGCAGCGTCAAAATCCTTTTGCGTCTTAGTCTTAACAGGTTCCACATGGTCGCAATCCACTGGAGTTGATTAAGGCGATGGTTCGCCCACTCTTCTTCGCAATCGGAAGTGAAGAAGGACGCCGTCTTCGCCCCAAGGCGGCGCCCTCTTCGCGGCGCGTGACCTTCCACATCAAGGTTTCACGCGATCTGAAAATTCCGTTCAATAGCTCAAGCAACACCTGGCGCGCCCGCTTTGAATGTTGAAGGCGTGAATAGTTTTTCAACTTCCTCGGAACCTAATCCAAAAGTGTTCAATTCAGTCAGGCAAACCCGTGCCAGGTCGCCGGCCAGTTTCGACACTTCAGTGGTCGGAGGAAGTACGTCAACGCTCAAGAAATAATTTTTGATGGCAGTGGTCAGTTTCTCATTAGCATAATTCGTCGCCATGATCTGCCTCCTTATATGTAGGACACGGGACCCGCAATATCTTGTCGCGCGGTTGTCGCGTGCAGGGCAACCACTTTTTTGTAAATCGGTTAGCCTGGTCCGCTGGTTCAGATGATTTCGAAAAAGGACGCCGCACTCGCCCCAAGGCGGCGCCCTTTTTCGCTAGCGCGCGTCATTGCCTCCGCAGTCAGACACGCGAATTCAAAAGATCATAACCGGCGATGGCCGGCTCTTTTCACACACTTGCTGCGGCCGCAACTCTGTTAAAGCGCCCGCGTGCCAGGTTCAAAACATCCTGGGCCAGAAACGGCTTGTAGAGGATTGGAAAATCGTGTTCTTCGCAAATCAACTGTTCCTCGTCCGAGAAACCGCCACCGGTCATCAGGATTATTTGCGCCAGCGGAGACTGCTGCTGAAACTCAAGCGCGAGATGTAAACCGTCATCTTCGCCCAGCATGTAGTCGAGCAACACCACCGGCGGCTTGCGTTGATAAAACGCCAGCCGAGCCTGCGGCGCGTTTTCAGCGATCAGCATTTCCCATCCTTCCTCCTGTAATTCCGTAGCCAGAAAAAACAAGAGATCGTGATTGTCGTCGACAATTAGAATTGAAGGTTTGTGCTTCGCGGGCAGCTTCGCTCCGCCGAACGGCGTTAGCGACAGTTGCTCGCCATCGGTGCCAAGCGCAATGTTCACTTGCGCTCCGGGTTGCACCTCGCCGCGCGCCACCATTGTTGCCAGTGGCTGTGTAAGCTGCCGGTGAATGGTGCGTTTCAACTCGCGCGCTCCGTATTCATCACTGATGCCGCGTTGCAACAAAAATTCTCTCGCCCCAGGCGTTATCTCGATCGAGAAATAGCGTTCGCCCAGGCGCAGGTTCACGTGGTCCTGCAAGGCACGAATGTCGTGATCGAGAATTAACTCCATTGCTTCTCGAGTTAGCGGGCTATAGGTGACAACTGCGTCAATGCGATTCACAAACTCCGGCGAAAAGCGCTTTCTGACGGCGCCGAGTGCGATGCTCTCCAGTCGGGTGGCCATGTCTGCTTGTGATTTCGCGATTTGGGAGTGGAACCCAATCCCCGGATTGATGGCCTTCATCATCTCGCGGGCGCCGAGATTGCTGGTAAAGAAGATGAGCGTCTTTTCGAAGTTGACTGTAGTGTTGTCGCCCAGTCTCAGTAGACCTTTGTCGAGAATGCCAAGCAACAATTTGGTTATGGAATGAGCCGCCTTTTCTATTTCATCAAACAGGACCAGCGCCAGATCACAACCTTCGCTGGTGGCTTCCAGCAGTTGCTGTTGGGTAAGCAACGGAGTTGTCTCGCGATGTCCAAGGTATCCGGGAGGAGCCCCGACGAGTTTCGCGGTTTCGTGTTCCATTTGAAACTCGCCGCAATCAATTTTAACCACCTTCTTTTCGCTGCCATGCAGCAACTCTGCGATAGCCTCAACCGTTTTGGTTTTTCCGGTCCCGGTCGGACCCAGCAGTAGAAAGACGCCGGCAGGACGATTTTGAGGGGCCAGACCTGACTGGTACATGTAAACGTAGGGAACGATTGCCTTCGTCGCCGCGGATTGGCCCACAACTTTCTGCGATAACAACGTCACCAGATCGGCCGACGGAACAGCTGGGGATCGCGGCCCTGTTTGCAGAATAGAGGTTTCCATTTATCTACCGGTGTTTGAAGCGACGACAGTAATTTGCTCGGCTGAGCAAAATGCGAAGGACTTATCGCAACGGCGGCTTTCCAAAGTTGCGGGTTAGTCGTCAGGAACTGTCTCTTCGCAAGTGCACAGACAACAATTCCGTTTTCAAAAACTATAAGAAGACTCTCGGATACGTCCGTAGAATGTTTCGGTGGATGGCCGGATTACTTGAGTCGCGCTGGGACGTTGGAGCGTGGGACAAATAAAGAGGTGATCCGTAGGGCGTAATTTATAGTTTTGTACGATTGCGTACAATCGGGAAGTTCCTGATGGCGCTGTCAGGCAATCGCCGACCTTGAACAAGGAACCGCCCTACATTGTTCTCGAAATTATTCATCCAGGTTTACCAGACCGATGCGCAAGGCATGCCGGACCAAGCCAACTACGTCGTGAATGTCCAGGCGCTCCATTATTTGAGCGCGATGCGTTTCCACGGTTTTCACACTGATGCTTAAGTGCTGAGCGATCTCTTTCGTCGCCTGGCCTTCCGCAATCAGCTTCAATACTTCACGCTGCCGCCCGGTGAGTTCTGACAAAATGGCGCGCGGATCCTTTAAGTATCTAAGGACAGCCATTTGTGATAATTCCGAGCCGAGATAGGTTTCGCCACGGGCGACTGACTTAATTGCTTTTTCGAGCTCGGCACTCGCCGCGTTTTTGGAAATATATCCAACAGCTCCTGCCCGAAATGCTTGAATCGCGTAGTCCTGGTTCTCCTGAAGAGTGAGAACAATTACGCGCACTTTGGGAAACTTCTCGACCATTTCTTTCAAGCTTCCGATTGCGGTTACCGACGGCAAAATCACGTCAAGCAGTAAGATGTCGGGATGGTACTTTTTGATGAGTTGAAAACTTTGCTGGCTCTCTCCCGCCTCGGCCACAACCTCTACTTCCGGGATCTGCTCGATCAGCGCGCGAATGCCCGCACGCACAAGCGCATGCTGGGCCGCAACCAAAACTCGAATTGGTTTCGACGCTTGAGCTTCCTTTGCTCTTCCTGCCCCAGGTGAAAGATAAGGTTTCGGCATTTTTGTGCGGGACATGAGCATCAGGAAGGCTTTGGCGCTGAGGTCTACCTGATCTGTAATGCAAGAATCCTTGCACGGTGACAAACTAACCTAGTTGCCCTGAGATTTACAATCGGGGAAAACCTGATGTGGGCCGACTGGGCTACTTTACCCGATCCCTATTGCGCCACCTCCAGACTTGGGAATTCTCCACTTTCATCGTCAGCTTACAGGCCGAGTCCGCCGAGGAGTATCAGCGTTAGCTTGATTTTGGTGTAGGAATTTTGCCGACAGCGCGGTAAGGGTGGGCCTGAGGCGCGAGTAGTCCGGCAAGGAAGCGAACCACGTTATTCGCGCGTGAGGGTTCGTATTTGTTTGTCTCAGTCCACGAGGTTATTCTGAATGGCGTAGCGCGTTAGTTCCGCGTTTGTCTTCATTGCCATTTTTTCCAGCAACCTCGCGCGATAGGTGCTAATCGTTTTGTCACTGAGCGAAAGCAATTCCGCGATCTCAGTCACAGTTTTTCCCGAAGCAATCAAACGCATTACCTCATACTCCCTGTCGGAAAGATTTTGATGAGGCGGGCGATCTGAGTTTCGTCCCAAATCAAACACCAGCCGTTCCGCCAGGGCGGATGTCACATAACTTCCTCCGGCCGCAACTTTATTGATTGCTTTGGCCAGCTCTGTGCTGGAACTGTCTTTTGTGATGTAGCCGGAAGCACCCGCTTTGAAAGCTCGACGGGCATATTGTTCCTCCGAGTGCATACTGAGGATCAGCACCGGAAGCCGGGGACGAAGCTCCTTTAACTCTTTTAGAACTTCCAGCCCGCTCTGGTTTCCCAGCGAGAGATCGAGCACTGCCAGGTCCCAGTCTTGTTGGCGCGCGAGCCCAAGCGCTTCCAGCCTGTTGCTTGCTTCACCGAAAATAATCTCGCCCGGGTGCTGATCGAAGATTTTCTTCACGCCGTTACGAACAACCTCATGATCGTCGATGATGAGGATTCTTTTCATATACTGAACGTCAAATGCATTTGAATATTATCGTACAACGGGAACACCGCCGTGACCTACTAGTTCGTCATTTCAAAACCCTGGTCGAGTAGCGGCACTTGTACAAGAATTACCGTTCCTTGTTTCTCGACGCTATTGATATCTATCTCGCCGCTTATGAGGTGAGCACGTTCGCGCATTCCCAGTATTCCCAATGAGTGCTGTTCTGACTTCTCACTCTCAGTGATCCCTTTACCGTTATCGCTTACAGACAGCGCGAAGTGGCCGTTCTCAATATTTATTTTGATTTTGACTCTGGTCGCTTGCGCGTGGCGAAGGACGTTTGTCAGAGCCTCCTGAAGAATGCGGAAAACCGCGGTTGCTTGTTCTTCGCTCAACTCGACTTTTTCCAGAAAACAATCGCAATCACAAATGATCCCGGTGCGCTCCTGAAACTGTTGGGCCTGCCACTCGATTGCCGGCACCAGGCCAAGGTCGTCGAGAATGCTGGGCCGCAATTCCGACGCGATCCGGCGAATTGCGCTGATAGCCATGTCAGCCAGCTTCATAGGCGCCTGTAACTTCTCACGCAGCGCCGCAAGTTCTGACTGATCACTGGAAGCGGAGGTCATTTTCTCCATCTCCTCCAGATCCCACTTGAGGCTGGTGAGGGCTGAGCCGAGTTCATCGTGAATCTCACGCGCGATTCGAGTACCTTCCTGTTCTCTGGCCGACTGGAGCCGCGCAGAGAGAGCTCGTAACTGCTCGCTGTAAGCTTTGAGTTTTTCTTCAGCAGCTTTCCGCTCGCTAATGTCCCGCGCCGCGCCTTGGACGGCGACGGCTACTCCACTTTCAAAAATAAGATGGCTACTAACTTCGACGGCCAGGCGACGGCCGTCTTTGGTGAGCACTTCAGATTCGTAGGTGGTCTCTCCAAAGTCAGCCAGCTTGCGACACAAGTGCTCGCCAATCTTCGGAATCTGTTCCGCAGGAACAAAGTCGCCAAAGTGTTTTCCCAGAATCTCGGTCCTTGTATAGCCGGTCAACTTCTCAGCGGCCCGATTGACTGAGATATACCTGCCGTGGAGATCGTGAACGTAGGTGGCATCCTTGGCGTTTTCAAACAACTCCCGATACCGCTCCTCACTTTCGCGCAGTTCCGCCGCTGCCTCGAGCTTCTTGACGTAAGTCCGGTAACTAAAATAGATGATAGCAATGATCGGGCTGATGATAAGCGCGGCAGAGAGGCCGATAGCGCCAACGACATCAGCGGTGATACTCGCAACTGATGCGCCTGCGAAATAGGTAATTGAAGTCCAAAGGTAGTGCCGGCGCCAGGTGCGCCACACGGGTTGGCCATCCTTGAGGGCCGTGTACAACGCTGCCAGACCAGAGTTGGCGATGTACTGGACCAGGGCCATGATGCAGGTCGCGGCAAGGTATTTGGCCGGATCGTCGATGCGATGAAGTGCTTCAATGGGACCAAGTAACGAGCGTAATACCCAGCCAGTAACGAAAGTTGAGCAAGCCATCTGGGCAGAGTTAAAAAGAAACACCCTCGGTTTCCTGCTCACTCGCAATGACAACGCGAAGCCTTCCGCTGCAGCCAGAAGTGTGGCGGCCTCAGCGCCGTAGAGAAACATTGCAAAAAAGATCAACGTATCGCCAACGGTGATCTCCGCTTTCACCCGGGGAAGCGCCACGCCCAAACGCGAACAGAAGACCACTGTGATGACTGCTAATATCAGAAAGCGCCAATCGAGTTGAGCAAGTGGTAATCGTTGGACAGAGAAGAGAATTACTGCCAGGCCGGCCACAGTTATTGCGCCGACAAAAGACTTAAATAAGTATTGTTTGCTCACTGACATTTGCAACGAGATCCGTGGATGATTGCTACTGTTAGAAATGTTGGATCAACCTCCAAATTTCAGCTTCACTCCCAGGGGCATCGCGGCCTTCCGCGTTTTCCAGTTTGCGGATCGCGTACGTCCCGATTTCAGGAAGTTCTTTGGTGAGTGAAACCGCGCGTACACGACATCAGCTTGGTTACTCAACTCCTGCATCCACGACAGCTTTAGATGAAGTGGTGGCATCCCCGTTAACCTGCGCAGATTGCCAGCGTAGGAGCACATCGCTCGCGCTAACGCCAGCGGCAATAGTTGCACGATCGCCAATGATGACGCCATCGCCGACCATCAACCCATCGGTAATAATCACGCCGGCACTGACGATAGCGCCCACGGATAAAAAGATCGAGCCATTCCCCATCAGTGTTCCGTCGCTCATGATGATGTTGTCGCTGACAAAGACTCCGTCGGTGATAATCACGCCATCGCTGATAATGACTCCGTCAGTGATGATGACTCCGTCGCTGATAATCACACCCTGGCTCAAGATCCCGCCGCCGCTGACAATTACCTCATCGCTCATCAATACGCCTGTGGGATAAATTGGCTGATAAATTAGAATAAGTGACGCTCCGGTAGCGAAGTGTTGGCCCAGGATAAGTCCCTGGGACCAGGTAAAAGCCGATCCCGCAATGGTTGTTTGCGGCTTGGGTGCCGCAGTGCTTAACAAAGGCGCGCCCACCGGTTTGCTTGTGCCCAGGTCGGTGCGAACTGCTTGAGCAATCCGCACAGCGCCTTCGAGGTTAAGCTCACCGGCGCCCTGCTCGAGCATGTTAAAGCCAGGCAGCGACTGGGCCGTGTACATGAGAATTGCTTTCACCATGTTCGGCGTCAAAGTCGGATTTGCCTGAAGCAGCAACGCCGCCCCACCGCTCACAACCGCCGCTGACATCGAGCTACCGCTGAGGAACATCTGCTTGCGCGGAACCGCGGGACTAACGCCGGCGTCCAACTGCGGATTCTGAGTGACCAAAAGATTATTTAACGACTCGGCTCCGATTAGCTTGTTGCCCGGCGCCACCATCTCCGGCTTGATCAAATGATCGTAATGTTTGACGCCGGCGCCGTCGGTCCATGAACTGCGCGTCGGGCCACGCGAACTGTAGGTGGTAACTCCATCGTCGTTGCGCGCTTCCGTGCCGAATGTGTTCGAGGCGCCGACTGTTATTACCGACGGCTCATTTCCCGGGCAATGAATCTGTCCATAAACTCTCCGACCCGCGCTATCTTTGCCGTTGTTCCCGGCCGCGGCCACCACGACGATGCCGGCGTTAACCAGGCGACGAGCCGCGAGGCATATCGGATCATTTTTGTAGGAGTCAATCGCCGCCGTGCCAAGACTAATATTGACGACGCGAATGTTATAAGTCGCTCTATTGGCCACGACCCAGTCAAGGGCACTTAGTACCGCTGATACGGTACCGGTGCCGCTGCTATTCAGTACTCGCAGGTTGATGATGTTCGCGTTAGGCGCGATACCGAGATAGGCGCGGTCTGCAACGCGGCCATTGCTCGCTGCCATCGATGCTACGTGTGTGCCGTGACCGTAGGAATCACTTGTACGGTTCTCACCCGTGAAGTCCTGGCTGGCGACAACTCGTGTCTTGTTGCTCTTATCCAGAAAGTTAGTGTGACTGCTTTGAACTCCCGAATCGAGAAATGCGATGCCTATGCCTGAGCCGTCCAACCCGTCGACTGTAATCCCGTTCGCGGTGCGCACCGCATCGGCCCCGGTCGTCTCCGAAAGGTGACCGAGAGCGGCGGTTTGCCTGTCGGACGATATGAACAATACCTCGTCGAAAGCAGCAACGGCTGCCAAACTGCTCGCCGGTATTTCAAGACTCTGCGCGTTGAGGTTCTTGAAACTGGCTTTAAGCCGTACGCCTTTCTGATTGAGCAGAGCTTTCAATGCGCTGCTCATCGGCGCCTTAAGCTGCAGAATTATTTTCAGAGCACCCAGGCCTTGTGAACTCGAGGCTTCTGCCAGTAGGTCTGATGAGGCCTTATTTGCCTTATTCAAATCTTCGAAAGACTGGGCGTTGGTCCGGTCGGTGATCAGAATGCACGTGAAGAGAAACAGCACGAGTGAGACGCAGATCAACCATACTATCGTTCGGGCTTTATTAACCTTTTTCATTTGGTTCACGCTTGTGTTGCTCGTCTTTCCGTGTTGCCGTCTCTCTGGTCCACAACAATGCTGGAACCATGGCTCTTGATTGCTTTTAACACCTTGCCTGGAGCCATTTGCGAATCCAGGTAGTGTCTACCATTCGTTTGCGAATCCGGTGCACGATGGGTGAGGAATAACTAGTTGGTCGCGAAAGCATTGTTTCGAACGCAATACAGCCGTGCTTTTCAGGGTTCGCGAATTGGACAAGAGCGACGCTATTCAGTAAGTCGCGCTATTGGTTTTGACGTGACCGCCAACTGCAGGCACTGACATTTACCGGCGCATAATTGCAGGAAGTTCCCAATCAAACAATCAGGGATTGCCTGATACGGCCAAGCTAATCAGATTAATATTCCACCAGACGCAACTCGATTTTTGAGGATATTAAACCGCATCCTTGAATGATATGGGCCAAACCTGATTGTTATGTAAGAGTATTCCTCATGGGCGTGTCAGCATTTTCCCTACACCCGCTACTTGGTCATAGTGCGAACTATTTCGCGGCCGGCAATCGGCACGCGCAGGGTAACGACGGTACCATGGCCTTCGGCGCGGGCAATACTAACTTCTCCGCCAATAAGGTGTGCGCGTTCTCGCATCCCCAGCAGACCCAATGACTGCTGTTCTGATTTCCCATTGTCGCTAATTCCTTTTCCGTTATCCTTGACGGACAGAACCAAAATTCCGTCGTTGGTTTGCAACTGGACATCAACCCGGGTTGCGCGCGCGTGCCGAAGAACGTTGGTCAACGCTTCTTGAAAGATGCGGAAGACCGCCGTTGATTGCTCTGCGCTCAACTGGATGTTTTCCAGGCCAGAGTTGCAATCGCAATCGCAGATGATTCCAGTACGCGCCTGAAATTGCTGCGCCTGCCACTCGATTGCCGGCGCCAGGCCAAGATCGTCGAGCACGCTTGGGCGCAATTCCGAGGCGATCCTGCGCAGAGTACTAACGGACATATCCGTCAGCTTCGTGAGAGCAGTCAACTTTTCTCGGACACTTGCTAGTTGCGGCTGATGGACTGGAGCGGACAGGGTCTTTTGAATTTCCTCCAAATCCCATTTCAAAGTCGTTAGCATCGAGCCAAGTTCATCATGAATCTCACGAGCAATGCGAATGCTTTCTTCTTCTCTTGCAGAACTGAGTTTGGCCGACAGCGCGCGCAACTGATCGCTGGTTGCCTTGAGTTTCTCCTCGGCTGCCTTTCGTTCAGTGATGTCCGATGCAGTTCCTTCGTAGTACGCGATCTTACCGTGTTCATCTTGCACTGCGCGTGCGTTGACTGAGATCCAGAGCGTAGTGCCATCCTTACGAAAGACCTTATGCTCAAACGCGCGCACTGCACCCTGTTCCTCGAGTTGACGCTTGAACTCGTCACGGCGGGCGGGGTCGACGTAAACTTGAAGCGAAATATCCTGGCGGCTGTTAATCAGCTCTTCCGGAGATGAAAACCCATACATGCGCGCCAAAGTCGGGTTAGCTTCAATGTATCTGCCATCCGGGGTTGATTGAAAAATTCCTTCGCCTGCATTCGCGAAAATTTCACGGTATTTCTGTTCGGCCTCGCGCAAGGCTCCTTCCGCCCGTTTGCGTTCGACGGCAGCGGCGAATATTTCTCCGACCAGGCGCAAGCGCGCTACCATCGCCTCAGGCCAATCGTGGTACGTCAGTATCGACGTGAACGAAATTGCACAAATGACCGAGCCGCCCATGAGCACGGGGATGCTCAGTCCGGACTTGACTCCAATCCTGGCCGCGTACTCCTTTTCATTCACAGCATCCTCAGCCATATCATCGGGGATACGCGACCAATTGACCGTAACTCCTCGACGCAACTGGTCCGTGATCCAGGGAAACGGATCTTTCAATCCGGTTGGCGGCGGCGGCAGCGGCTCGACTCCGGGAACTGTGTATGAATGACTTCGGTAAAGCGTCGTCCAATCGTCGCCGAACTGGAGGAACGAAGCCCGATCCACCCCGAGAAACGCCGCGAGAGTTTGCAGCCAGTTATCTATCTCACGATCAACTTCATTGGGAGATAGGTTAGCGAATGTGGCGGAGAGTTCCGTCACCATTGTCTCAAAACGCAAGCGTTCATCGAGCGCCTCCTCGGCCTGCTTGCGATCCTCAATGTCAATTGATACTCCGTACCACTTAACGACGTTTCCCTGTTCGTCCCGTAGCGGCGCGGTGCGAATCAGGAACCAGCGATATTCCCCGTCAGCCCGCCGCAAGCGCATCTCATCTTCGGACGGTTCGCCTGCGGCCATGTTCGCACCCCACTTTTCCATCGCACTTGCAAGGTCTGCGGGATGCATTGGGAGCGTCGGCTTTTCAATTTCCTCCTCCAAAGAAAGGCCGGTGTAGTCCAACCAACGCTGATTGACAAACTCAATGACTCCGTCAGGCCGAATGCTCCAGGCCATGGTGGGAATTGTGTCGATGATGAGTCGAATGCGATCCTCGCTCCGGCGCAACGCATCTTCGGCTTGCTTACGCTCGGTAATATCTTCCGCAATTCCAGCGACCCGGTAGAAATGCCCTGACTTATCCGTTATCGGGAAGCCACGATCACGTACCCAGCGGATCGAACCGTCCGGACGTACCACGCGATACTCAACTTCGAAACCCTGCTCAAGGTCCTGCGGACCGAGGGCGAGTACCTCAGCCCGGTCTTCAGGATGGATGGCGGCAACAAATTCATTCGGGTCCAGGTACACACTTTCGCGGGATCGTCCCCAAACCTTGTCGTACGCCGGACTGATGTATAGGACGGTGCTCAGATCAGCCGTGCGTAGCCAAAACACTTCACGGAGGTTCTCGGCAATCTGACGGAAGCGCTGTTCGCTCTCACCCAGGGCCGCAGTCCTTTGCAATATCTTTTTTCTCAGCGTTCTATTCCAAGTGGCCAGGCCGGCGATCAGCAGAACTGCAATCGCCGCTGCGTAGCCCGCGTCGATAATGTAGCGACCATAACTATTGATCGGGCGGCCGTACCATTTCTCATCGATTTGCTTCAACTCGCTCGCGTCAATGGCCGTGAATCCCTCCTGCACCAGGCGCATAGTTGCGGCGTCTCCATTGCGCACTGCCCGTCGCAGGTCATCGCGGAAGACCGGCGCCGAACGCCGAAACTCCTCCTGGATTCCTGATTTGTTCAAAAGATAAAGCGCCGAAGGATCATCAACCACAAAGACATTGATCTTATGCTGTTTCGCAGCCTCGATGACCGCGTCGTTGTTTTGAAACTCAACTACAGTCGTCACGCCGTTCGCCTTGAGTTGAGCGATATGTTTGTCGCCAGTCTTAACTCCGACCGGAAATCCTTGCAGCGAGGCAATGTTTGAGATGCCGGAAATGTCATTGCGAAAGTAGATCGAGGCTTCGACCGTGGTATATGGCGGAGTGAAATCAAAATAGACCTCGCGCTCGGGCGTGTCGATGATGGATTCGATCACGTCAAACTCGCCCGCGCGCATGTGCCGCAACGCTTCGCCCCAGTCCATCGCGTGGATCTCGGCCTTGATCCCCGTCTTCTTTTCCCACGCCTGCCATTGATCGATGAGGATTCCCTGCAACTTGCCATCTTCCGTTTGAAACGAGTACGGCGCGTAGGCATTGTCCACCACGACGTGGATAGTTCGCGGCGGCGCGGCGGCAGTTTGCGCCAGAGCGAACGAAACCAACGCCAGCGAAAAAATTAATAGGCGCGTTATCTTCGTAGTTGTCGCAGGCATCGAATTAAATGGACTCACGAATTAAGCGCACTGACGACATAGCACTTTTCAAACTATTTGGCCGTCCGACAGCGGCACGCGCAGGCTAACGACAGTGCCCCGGCCTTCCGCGGTTGAAATGGTGACTTCTCCACCGATGAGATGGGCGCGCTCTCGCATTCCGAGCAGACCCAATGACTGCTGTCCTGATTTCTCACTGTGCGTAATTCCTTTTCCGTTATCTTTAACCGACAAAACGAAAAACCCGTTGTCTTTCGTTATTTTGATATCAACTCGAGTCGCTCGCGCGTGACGAAGCACGTTGGTCAAAGCTTCCTGGAAAATCCGAAATACTGCCGTTGATTGTTCTGCGCTCAATACAACGTTTTCCTGACAGTGCTCGCAAACGCAAACAATTCCTGTGCGCGCCTGGAACTGTTGTGCCTGCCATTCAATAGCCGCGGCCAAACCGAGATCGTCCAGTACGCTTGGCCGCAATTCCGAGGCAATCCTCCGCAGAGTACTAACGGACATATCAGTCAGCTTCGACAGCGCCGACAACTTTTCGCGCACCGCCTCTGGTTGCGACTGACCTAATGGCGTGGAAAGCATTTTGTTGATTTCCTCGAGATCCCATTTTAATCCGGTAAGCATCGAACCAAGCTCATCGTGAATCTCACGAGCGATGCGTGTACCTTCTTCTTCTCTCGCCGATTGGAGTCGCGCGGAGAGTGCGCGCAATTGCTCGCTTCTTATGTTTAAGTCCGCTTCCGCCTGCTTGCGCTCGGCGACCTCCTTCCTTAGTTCTTCATTCGCGACTCTAAGATCGTTGGTTCGTTCAACGACTCGTTGCTCCAACTCTTCATTCAGTCTTTTTACCTCCTGCTTGGCTTGGATTAACTCGGGCGTTTCAAAGACCTCCCATTTGCCTTGACGTCTTGCTATTGCAAACTGATGGGTGCGCACCACATCAAAAATCTCGTCAGCTCCGATCGACGCGAGCGGGTAAGTGCATGACGCGATCGTGCGTTCGCCGGGGAATAATTTATCGAGTTCGGCCTCGAACTTATGAAGCTCGTTCGGTCCTGCATCGTTTAGCCAGGCCGGACTGCCGTTGACTCTCATTCCCGCATAGCCCCTGGCCAATGCTTCATTAAGTTTCTTTCTGAATCGATCTGCGACTGTGTGAGGGTCAAATGTCTTTCCGCGAAGAAACCACTCATCGTGCCCGACAACTTCTATGCTTTGCTCAGACATATACCGGTCAAGGTCGGGAAGAGCATTTCGCAATTCGCTCGTTGCTTCTTCCACTGTCAGCAACTCCGAATCCGAAATCACCCAGAGGCAGAACTCTTTGTTTTCCAGCCCGGCCTTAAAGTAGGGAATCAAAATGTCGAGCAGGTCTTGTTTCGTCTCGTAGAAATAACAGAAGTGTGAACCCCAGGGCAGGTCGCCGACGACGTTGATTCCTGTTTTCCGTAATTCAACTGCCATGCTAATCACCTCCAAAATTCCTGGGAGCACATCCACCAAGTAGTGGGAGCGGAGGTCCAAAAAAAGCTCTATCGGGGATTAAGCAAAAATTGCCTCTTTCCGAACCCGTCGCTCGCGAGCTCGATGAACGCGTGACTACGATCCAAGTAAATGACTGAAATAAGAAACGGGGCGAACAGACTGGTGGCCGGTGTTGTAAGACCGCCCACGAGGGTGAACGAACCAACAACTCTCAGCCGGGAGGCTGGTGAAATTAATCTAAGGGCGCTGAGGAGTTGCCCCATAAAAACTCGCTTTCCACTCCTGCCGTAATTGCAGACATGGACAAGCTGCCTTGTAGGCGCCGAGGGCTAATTATTGGAATTCGAAAGACGATGCGGCATGGGCAGGAGCTGGGCAACCGCAACCTTTCAAACTCTTCAGATTCGGATCAGGTGCGATTCTAGTTTTAAGCCGTTACAGTTGCAATCGAAATCTCGGCTCTCCTACGCCGTTCGATAGTAGTTGGCCGTCAGGAGACGCTTCGTGAATTTTGGTCTGGATTAATAACTCTCCGAGATCAAAGTCAACTCTTGTGCTTCGACCCGAGCGGCACGGTTCAAAGACTCGTCCGCGGAACAGGCATTGCGGATAGGCCTGAATGGACAACTCGGGCGCTCGGTTCGAGTCAAAGTGCGGCACTACGCCGCGGCCTTCTGCAACGCGGTTGGGCAGTGGTCAGCAGTCGGATGGCATTGGGAAACCAATTACATTGGCTTTCAAAACTACCCTGATCCCCAGACCGGACAGTTGCCCGAAAAAGATGTTCGCTGATGACCAATTTGTCTTCAAGGTTTGGGTCGAAGCAGTCACGAGAGAAATTATCAAAATCGAAGAGAGCTGTAACTCAAATGACTATCTCTATGACATTCGCCACGAATCCCAGGAAATATGATTTCGAGGAAAGTGGAGAAACGCCCAGGTTGCTGGGAAGAACGCACAAGTGAATTGACCCTCATGACGGTTGCGGACCGAGCTAGACTTGTCTTAGTAAAAAACAAATACCGGTAAACCTTCACGCTATTAGCCTACCGCCGGTACTTTCATCGCCGGAGAGGGCGGTACGGTCCTTGCCATTGCATTACCGCGAAGAAAGTTCGCTCTCGGCTCACCCATCCCAATTCATTTGACCCAGGCAACACACTGTCAATGCCAACTAAATGCCAACTGAAACTACAAGCGCCTGACCAACAAGGCTTCTCGATGGTGCAACTGATCGTCATCCTGGCAATCGTGTCAGTTATTTCAGCGTTTGCGATCCTAGGAATAACGAAGGCCAGGGCTGCCATTCGGCTGCAGAATTCGGTGCGTCAATTCGCGGTCTATGTCGAGAGAGTCAGGGCCGACGCGCTGCGGCGTCACGGTATGGCGAGTGTGCAACTGCTGACTACTTCAAGTTATGGCGTGACAATGGATTTTGCAGATGCAGGTACGACAAGGACGCAGAATTTCTCATTGGAAAGCGGTGTGATATTTACCGCAGCCCTGCAGACGATTTCATTCGACTGGCGCGGCCGCACCGCGAACGAGGTTTCCGTAGGCTTCAGTAACAGCAGCGGGACCAGCAACGTCAACATTACCGGTTCAGGCGACGTGACCATCGACGCCGAGATCTTTCACGATGCATCGGTCCCGAACCTAAACTTACCCACCGTCCCGGGAAACTTGAATCCAGATCCTTCAGCGGGGTCTACAGGTTCTCCGACAGCAACCCCGACGCCAGTGCCAACCGCGACTGCAACTCCCACTCCGGATCCAAGTCCGACTGCGACCCCTACGCCAACAGCGACTCCAACTCCCACCGCAACTCCGACGCCAACCCCGACTCCCACGCCCACTCCGACACCAGCGCCAACAGCGACGCCGACGCCGGTACCCTGTTCAATCGTTGCCGGCAGCAGTGTCTTGACGATTATCAGCAACGGCTCAGGCAGTGTGGGCATTCATCTGAACAACTTCACCGGCAGCGGGACAATCAGCGCTTCCTCAAGTAACAGCGGTCAGATCCAGGTCACGCCTGGCTCGCAGACCGTCAGCGGTAGCGGCACCGCCACTTTCAGTATCACCGTTAAAAAACAGAGTGGCAGCGTGAGCTTTTCATCGTCCTGCGGAACGAAAGTGGTAACTGTGACGGTCAACTAATGCCCCCGAAGCATTGATAAGCGATGAGAAAGAACAGCAACAAACCAATGAGACGCGCGCGTAATTACTCCCAAGCGAACGGTGTTTCCGCGCAAGGCTTCACACTAATTGAAACAGTTATTGCCATGCTGGTAATGACGGTTGTTGGGTTGGGTGTGGCGTCCGCTTTCTTCTACGCCGCGAGCAACACCGGCAACGCCGCCGATCGGGAAATGGCCATCGCCGTAGCGCAACAGCGCCTTGAACAATTGCGCAGCGTCGCGTTTACCGATGCAACTCTCAACGCCACCTCGGCGTCAGGCGTGGCGACCAGCGTGACCCGCGCCGGGCGGGCCTATTCGATTACTACGATAATTACTGACGCCAATGTCATCTCCGGTGCGGCAACCTTGAAGACTCTCACAATAAAGGTCGTGCCACAGGCTTCAAGCCAGGCATGGACCACCTCAACCACCTCGCCGTTTGGTTCAGTGACATTGGTGACGGAACGCTCATCCCAGATATTGGGGCCAAACCGCTCCCTTTGATGAAACAATGAAAACAAGACCATCTAAAATCCCAGTTGAAAAAGCCCGAGGGTTCTCGTTAATGGAGCTGATGGTCGCTATGACGCTTACGCTGGTTATTACGGGAATTGCCTCAACGCTATTGGCCCGCACCATGAATCTCCGCACCAGGACGAACGCAAACGCCGATGCGCTCGCCGATGCGCAACGCGCACTCAACATCATTTCGCGCGAAATTGCCAATGCCGGATTCAACCTGAGCGACAACGGCATCGTGGCTGGAGACTCAACTACCGACAGTCATGGCAACAGCACACTCAGGATTCGCGCAAACCTCAACAAATTCAACTTGGCGGTTTCTACAAGCGCGCAAAACGGAATTGGCACAGCGGTCGAGGACGCAGGCGAGGACGTCGAGTTTCTACTTTACGCGGAAAACAACACGAATTTGTTGGCGCGTTACGACGCCTATGCAACTGTGGGCGGCAAATCGACAGTGCTCGCAAATCGGCTCGATAGTTTGCATGTTCATTACTATTCACAAAAAGTGACTTATGGAACTTCGGGATGCGACATTACCGGAGCTTCTTCGTCTGAAGTTAATCCGAATGCCGCGAGATATGTGGTCCTTGCGGTGTGCGTTCACCTCAACGCCGTCGGCAAGCTGAATGGTCCCGGGTATCAACCGGCGACCAGCGTCCTATTGGTTTCCGACGTTGCCCTGCGCAATTCGAATCTGCCCCTTTACTGATGGAATGGTTAATCGCGATGAACATTAGAACTGAAATCAACGTGCCGACCGTTTCCGGAAGCCGCCAAAGCGAGCGCGGCGCGGCGCTGCTTACGGTGCTAATGATTTCAACTTTGCTGTTCGCGACCAGCGGCGCACTGATCGTGACTACTGCACTCTCAACGCGAATGGCGATTGATTCCACTTCGGAGTTGCAGGCCTATTACAGCGCCGAAGCCGGATTGGAAATCAGTCTCGGTGTCCTGCGCGGACAAGTCGCGCCGAATAGCGCGCTGCCGGCAGGGTCAAAAATCAGCTTCCGGCGGGCAGTCACACCCGCGTCCTCAAATGTGCCGAGTGACACTACAGGTCTTGCTCGCCTTTCCGGTTGGTTGAACTATAGCTACACGCCTGCCGGGGCAAGTAATCCCGATCGCGTCGCTCTGACTTCAAGTTACGCTCCCGTCAACGGCATGGCTTACAGCGTGCTGGTGAGTGACCCCGACCAAACGCCGATCGCTTCCGGCGATCCAACTCGTTTGCTTGTGCAGGTCACCGGCTATGGTCCAAAAGGCGCGATGAAGCAGATGGAGTTGATCGTCAACCGCAGCAATTTTGATTACGACCCTGTGGCTACGATCCTAATGCGCAGCGCCGACGATGGTACGCCGATTACTTTTACGACCGGTAACAGCGCGGCAAAAGAATATTCGGGACACGATCACTTCGCTACAGGAAAAGTTTTGCCCACCTTTGGAGCCACCTTGGATGCAGATATGGCCATTGAAATCAGTGCCAGCAACAAGGGTACGGTCGCTGATCCAATCGCCTCCGTGATTTCTAACTCTTCGTTGCCTGCTTGGTTGCGGTCCGCCAATCAGGCCCGCGCCTTTCTGGAAGATCAGAAGCTGAACGCTATTAGTCAGGGTCGTTATTTTTCAACCTTCAGCGGTTCTTCCGGCAGTTCTTCAGCACCGGCTTTTACCTTTGTCGATGGCGACTGCAATCTGGATGGAGGCGCCGGCTTATTAATTGTTACGGGTAATCTCAATTTGAGTGGCAACCCGAGTTTCGATGGACTGATTCTTGTCCTCGGCGGAGGCTCGGTCAACCGCAATGGCGGGGGCAACGGTAGTATTTACGGCTCGATCGTGGTGGCCCATTTTGATCCAGTGAATTCAGGACCATTCCTTTCGCCTACGTTCAATACCAACGGCGGGGGAAACTCGACTATGCAATACGACTCAGACGCTGTGCGCAAAGCGCTAAACCTTGGAGGCCCGCGCGTCTGGGGCGTTCGCGAATATTGATCAAAGAAAAGACCACCTTCCCACAATCTACTCACGAGTAATGAAAGGACCGTAAGAAAATGCCAAACGACCGAACCCACTCATCCAAACGCGTACTCATCGCCGATGACGATCCGATCATCAGACGCCTGCTCAGTTCGGCAGTGACGAGCGAAGGCTATACCGCAGTCGTCGTCGAAGATGGTCGCGCCGCCTTTAGGATGCTGCAAGCGGATGCGGGCTTTACGGCAGCGCTCTTCGATATGCGCATGCCTGGCCTGAATGGAATTGACCTGATTCGGCACATGAGGACTGAGAAGCGACTGCAAAGAATTCCGGTGATGCTAATAACTGCCGAGCAGGATCTGAGAGTCATGTCTGACAGCTTCGCCGCCGGGGCAGTTGCCTTTCTTTCCAAGCCCCTAACGGTGGACAAACTTCAAACAGGCTTGCGCATGCTGCTGCACAGTGCCCAAACGCACATCGCCGCCTAAGTAACTCGATCCCTCCGTCCTGCAATCCTCTACCTCCTAAAGTCAAAACGGGAACTAACGAAATGACGGTCGTTATTCAAAGATCGCTAAATCAGGAAAACGAATCTCAAGAAATTGATCTCACCGCGCTGACAGCATTCGGAGAGATGACCACGGACGGCGAGCCTGATGTGGTGGTGGAGTTGATCGATCTTTATTTAAAGGATGGAGCAGAACGCGTGACGCAGATAAAGCACGCGGCCGTAACCGCTGACCGAATCTTATTGAAGAATGTCGTTCATACTTTTAAAGGGAGTAGTGGCAGCCTTGGCTTTCAGAAGATTGTCGAGCTTTGTGAACAGCTCGAGCGGCTCGAGGGTCAGGACAATCTCAACGTGCTCATGGAACCACTAGAATTTGAGTTTACTCGCGTGTGCGACGCGCTGTGGAAGTTTCGGCAAAGCAGAATTGGCTAAGAAGGTTTGGACTAACTTGCGCCTGAGGGCGTCGTTTCAGGTAAACGCCAGAATGCTTTTTGGGGCAGAAGCGGATGCTGGTATCGTTCGACCACTCGCGCATGATAGCGACCCAATTGGTGGCAATGGGAGCAGGTAGCAACGTAAGTACAAGCTTCACCCAGGTCGGACGTGCCACGGGTAAGATCTCCTAATAGCCTAAACCGTCGGAAACATACTTCGCACGTAACTATCAGCGACCATTCTCTGTGGGCTTGCTCTTCTGGCATGGCGGCAAAGTACCAAAAGTAAAAAGTGATATCTGTGCGCTACCGCACATTGCGTGGTTGGCTATTGACCGCGTCTTTGGCCGGGTGTAGAAGCTGAGCATGTCGTCAAAGATTCGCGTTCTCTATGCAGAGGACGATCCGGATACTCGAGAGATGATTTGCTTCGCGCTCGAAAGCGAAGGCTTTGAAGTTGTCTGTCCTGATAACCCGGGTCAGTTTCTTGAAATGGCAAAAGAGAAGCAGTGGGATGCTTTTATGATGGACACCTGGATGCCGGATATATCAGGGGTTGACCTTTGCAAAAAAGTTAGAGAATTCGATCCCCATACGCCAATTATCTTCTATACCGGCGCCACCTACGAACGCGATCAGAAACACGCACTTGAATGCGGAGCACAAGCCTACGTTATCAAACCCGTCTCTTTTGAAGTCCTGGTCAAGAGTATTCGCGGCGTTCTCAACCCACGTCAATCGGCAGCTCGGCCAGCCTCTGGAGCATAGACCACGCCGAACGCTTTCCAAACTAGAACTCTTTTATTATTTCGACTGCGGCGGCTTGACGCCGCTTTTGGTTAGCCCTGCGATCTCGTCATAGAAAAACATTCGACTGCTCTTAAGCTAAGGCGGCGTCAAGCCGCCGCAGTCCAAAGCGTGGCGCTCGGTTTGTTTAGGTTCTGGCGTGAATTTGGCTGGCGGCCGTGATTCCGTTCAGGCCGGCGAGAATTGTTTCGGCTTCCACCGTCGTTGATTTCGGATCATCAATGTCGGCTGCCAGTTGCGACAAAGCATCCACGACCTTTGGATCGAATTGCTTTCCCGACCGCTGACTAAGAACTCTGATCACTTCCTGGTGCAGCATGGGCTGAGAATCCCTGGGCCGCAGCAGTGAATCGTATTCATTAGCGATGCGAATAATTCGTGCCCCAAGCGGGATCTGTTCCTGCCCGAAACCCCTGGGACCGCTGCCATCAAAGTTCTCGTGCTGCATGCGAATCATGTCTGCGACGTTGGCCAATTCCGGGATCGATTCCAGCAACCCTAGTTCACACTCCTCATGAGTGGGCTGAACTCTGCTTTCGGCCGCGTGTCTACGCACGGGAATAGAACCGGAACGATTCAGGGTGTGCAACAAAGCCGCGGTTGCCATCTCATTGATTCGGTCCTCGTTCATTTCCAACTTGCGCGCAATGGCGTTCGCGTGTTTGCAAACTCGCAGTGCGTGGTTGTAGTCGTCTTCGTTTCTTGATCGCAGCATACCGACCAAAGACTTGACCAGGCCCAAGGTGAACGATTGTAACTTTTGACCTAGGCGTTCATTCGCCAACATAAGCGAGTTGCGCTTCCTGTTGCTTTCATAATGATCGCGCGCGCGGCTGACCTTCATCTTCAGCTCGCCGTTGTTCCATGGTTTGGTGAAATACATGTAGACCAGTCCGCAGTTGATGGTTTCGACCAAAGCTTCGACGTCGGTGTAACCGGTCAACAGGATGCGCACCATGTGCGGACGCAAGGTAGAAGTCGCCTTTAACAACTCAATGCCGCTCATGCCCGGCATGCGCTGATCGGTAATGATAATGGCCACATCGTGCTGTTCCAGCACCTTGATGGCGGCTGGTCCGGACGACGCGGTGAAACATTCGTACTCGGTAGAGAATAAACGTTCGAGCAGGCGCAAATTGGCTTGTTCGTCATCAACAATTAACAGTTTGTAAGTCATGTTTTTCGCACCTCGAGGGGAGTTTTGTTAAAGGGTTGTCTGTCTGACCGGAATTCGCACCGTGAAAATCGTGCCCTGGCCTAACTTGCTTTGCACTGAAATTGCGCCGCAGTGTTTTTCAATAATGCCGTAAGAGGTAGAAAGGCCAAGCCCGGTGCCCACGCCTACCGGCTTGGTGGTAAAGAACGGATCAAAAATTTTCGAAATCTGCTCGTCGGAAATGCCCCCGCCATCGTCGGCGATCATGACGACGATCCGATCGCCTTCGAGCTTGGTCTGAATAGTTACTTTCCCGCTGTCACCGACTGCCTGCGCTGCGTTGACGAGCAGGTTCATCCAGACCTGATTGAGCTGGCTGGCGTAACAATCAACCAAAGGAAGATCGCCATAGTGTTTTTCCAGCATGATTGATCCGGCACTGTAGTATTGAGAGAGAAGTCGCAACGTCGAGCTGATGCCTTCGTTGATATCGATACTCTTAAATTCTGCTTCATCAAGGCGCGAGAACAGACGGAGATTCTTGACTACATCGCAGATGCGCTCAGCGCCTTCGCGACAATCCGCCAGGATCAAGCTCAGCTCGCGGCGCATGGTGGTGTAATTGATTTTAGTTTCTATCGCATCCAGCGATGCGGGGTATTCGCCGGCTAACTTAATGTTGTCCCAGGCGTCGAAAAGTATTTCCAGGCGTTTCAGGTAACCGGCAAGAATGTCCATGTTGCCGTAGATGAAGCCGGCCGGATTGTTGAGTTCGTGCGCAACGCCGGCGGCGAGTTGGCCCAGACTGGCCATTTTTTCGCTTTGCACCAGTTGAGCCTGAAGACGTTCAAGCTCGGCTTTGCTTTTCGCCAGTTCGACATTCTGTCTCTCAAGATCGGTTTTATATATTCGAGCGGTGCGTTGCAGCGCCCTGCGCTCGAGCGCGTGCTCGACAGAGAGGGTCAGGACATCCAACTCGCAAGGCTTGATTAGATAGTCGAAGGCCCCGACGCGCAGTGCATCCCTGACCCTTTGCGGGCGGTCAACACCTGAAACCATAATGAACGCAGTGTCGGGATAGCGCGTGGTTATCTCACGCAGCAATTCAACGCCGTTTCGTCCCGGCATCATCATGTCCGAAATCACCAGGGCGCAGGGTTGTCGCGCCAGGTACTCCAACGCCTCATCGGCGGAAGCGGCGGTCTGGCAGTCATACCTGTCGCTCAGCCACTCGGCATACAAGTTTCGCAAGCCCTCTTCGTCATCCACGATTAGAATTCGACGGTCGACAAGGTCGATGGCGTGCACACGTTCGCCACCAGGTATGGGCGCCGAGACACGAAGCGAACTCGATTCAATTGTGAATTCCGTTTGTGGATTGACCATGAAAAATAATTGTTTGGCGGTCAGTTTTTGATCCCGCGCCGCCGATTGATTGCGTGAGTTGACAGGTATTTTCGGAACAAGCGGGTAAAATCAGTAGCCTCTTTTGCCACACGTTGCCACAAGCAGGGCGCATTTCAGTCACCCATCTCGCTGAGCGCACGGATTGTGCCAAACAGTTTTAGGACGCGCGCGCTTTGGCGGTTCCGGGCGTGATTTGCTGTCGATAAGAATTTGCAGTAATGGACGAATGGCTGAGGATGTTTGGGTAAAGCGTCCGCGGCTCAATGACTCTGGCCAGCACCTGAACCTCGATCGGTTCGCCATGTTGATAGATAGGATGCGCGTTCATTTTCACTGGCAGCGATTTGCCGGATTTCGTAACCAGGCGGACCTCGTTCATCGTTCGCGTTTGCGCGTCCAGCATCAAGTTGGTGCTGCGCGAAATGAGCGGCTTTGAAACAGCGGCGACAATCGCGGAAACCTCCATTCCCAGGATCTC
The DNA here is from genome assembly GCA_003488005.1 of Blastocatellia bacterium. Classification (GTDB taxonomy): domain Bacteria; phylum Acidobacteriota; class Blastocatellia; order Pyrinomonadales; family Pyrinomonadaceae; genus PSRF01. The sequence continues at coordinate 59,694 of DNND01000018.1, forward strand.
CGGCTGCGAATAGCCCAGTAAACAGAGCCCGGCGGGATTCATTGAAGTAATGTGCCCGCTGAGATCGTGCGTGTAAATGATCTCTTCCAAGCTGTCAAAAAGCGCGAGATAGCGTCGCTCTCGTTCCGCTTGTAAAGCAGCGGAATGTGCCTGTTCTACTACGCAGCAAATCGAGCGTTCGATGCTTGCCCTCGTAAGTCGGTCTCGAACCAAACAGTCGGCGGCGCCATTTCTTATTCCGGCGACAACCTCACTTGCATCGTTGCCGGTCACCAACACAATCGGCGCCGTGAGGCCAACGCTGCGTGCCTGGGCCAGCAACTTCAAGCCGTTGCCCGTTCCGGAATCTATTACGCAAATATCGGCTGTTTGGCTGCGAAACTCTTCAAGGATCGCATGGTAACCCGAGCAGGCATTGACCTGGAATTGATCGGCAGGCAGCGCCGACAAGAGGTTGCGGAGGCTACGTTCGTGGTCGAGTGAATGGTCGATCAGAAGAATTGTGATCATGCGATGTTTTTCTGGGCGATGAAAGAATCATGCGCGAATCAAACTGCTAAATTGGTTTGGGTTGCGAGAAAATGTTGCGCAATTGGCTTGCTGGGTTTGGGAGGAGCCGATCGTCCGAAGCGTGGTGAAAGAGTTAACTGCGCAACATTTTGTCGGGGCCAAACGCCTCACTTCTTTTTCTGTGAGCCTTAAAGAGGCACGCTCTGCGATTGACCGCACAAGTTGTGCCACGCGGGAAACGCTGACTGAAAGTTAATCGCCAACGCGCTGGATCAGCAGTACGACTCGCGCGGCATAACGCTTGCCACTTCAGACCTCGCACGGCCGATAAACGGCGCCAATAAAATCCGCTTTACTTGCAGCCACCTTGGCCTTCGCACCTCAGCGAACAACTTTTCCCCGATTAGCCGGAGTTTAATAAAATGCGCATCAAGCAAATCATTACCCCGCTGTCCTACAGCTTTGCGGTTTTCATCGCTGCCATCGGCGTGTTTGCATTGCCGGAACTAAACCGGTCGATTGGCCGCACGAGTGTTGTTTCAGCCGCAACCAATAGCGCGGCGTCGCCTGCGAGTGATTCCATAGCAATATATTCCTGGAATTTAAGCGATGGTGGGCAGCCTTTGATTAGTTTGCCGGACCACGTCGGCGCCGGCGTAGACCTTTCGCTGAGCTATTCGCTGGACCAGTTTGAGTTTCCGCTCTTTCAGTCGGTGTATTACAACCAAAGTGCGCGCAAATATATTTTGATGGTGATTGCCAAACAGGGAAGGCGAGCGCAGTTCCTTGATTTGAAAACGCAGCCGCAGTCCGGCGCCGGCGCCGAGCTGAATTTTTCAGAGAGCGGGCGGAACAAGCTGTTAAAAACCAAAGAAGGCACGGTTTATACCTTCGCAACACTTGGTGACGGCGAACTTCACTGTAGCCAAATAAAGGATCGCAACGGCCTGATCATCAACCTGCATTACAACCTCCAGGCTTCGCTGGCTCAAATTGACGACGTTTCCGGCCGACGGATCGAATTTAGTTACACCGACGATTATGTAAGCGCCATCACGCAGACGTGGGGACCGAGCGCTATAAAAAAGCAGACTTGGGCCATCACCGATGACCGCACACTTATAGCGCAACCGATCGTTTCCAGTTCTTCAACTGCTCTAGTTGCGAAACACATTCCTTCAAATGCTACCAAGCCGGGATACACCGCGCAGATGGCGGCGGACGATTTGACGCTGGCGGCAATTTTTGGCGGGCCCGGCGCCGTCGCCGCGGCCAACGGCTTTGAACCGACGCAACTTGGCAATCAGTATCCGTTATATCGCGGCGATCTAATTGGGGATGATGGCGTACTGCGGCGGGGCCATCTATCTTTCGCGATGCATTTATACGGTAACGCGAACGGCACCGGCGAATCGCCCTTGTACGTTCCCGCAGGTTTCACTTCCCATAGCTCGGTACCGACGCCGACCGATGCCGCCGTGTTGTTTTACTATCCGCGGTTAGGCCGCCTGACTAACGTCACGCTGGCAGTCTTTCATGTGGCGGATTTTCAATTAAGTGACGAAGGCGCGCGTGTGCGCATAGGCAACATTGGTGGACCAGGCGGTTCCATTGGCACTTACAAACATTCGCATATTGAATTCTATCGCGGCGACACCGGCGGTCTGCCGTCGCTGGCCGCTCGCTCGTGTTTGAGAATCGATCCGGCGACGGTGTTCGAAGCAACTCAGGAAGCGATTGCCCGCGCCGGCACTGCGCAATCCGATCGTGGCGGATACTGAACACAGCGCTGATCCTTCGCGACCGTTTAAAAAAAAAGAGGTGACGGAATAAATCCGCCACCTCTTCAAAGTTTCGTGGCAACCACGAAACGAAGGGAGAGTTAGAAGTCAAACCGCAGCGCGAATTGAACCACGCGCGGATTGCTCAAAAAGACGCGATCCGGGCGGTTGAACGTTGCTGCTGACGGATCGGCCAAACTGATCGTTGCCGCCGTCACCGTGTTGACCTGTCCAAACTGTGTAGTGGTTACCGGCTGAACGTCATTTGTCGAACCCGGTATGTATTGGGGATGGTTAAACGCATTGAAGAGGTCGGCGCGGAGTTGGATCCGGCGAGACTCTCCCAAGCGGAAGTTTTTGAAGATTGAGAAATCGAGATTGTTGATTCCCGGCAACTGCAGCGTGTTCCTCGCCGAGTTGGAAATCGCTCCCAATCCGGTACGGATGTATTCCGCGTTCGGATTGTCGGCAACATAACCAACGATCTGACCTGCTGTATTTCTCAATGCTGTGACCGTGCTTCCAGTTCCACGCACACCCGCTGGATTTCTGATCGTGCGATCTGCAGCAGCATCGCCGTTCCCGTTTGAGTCAATGCCTGAAAGCACGGTAGCTTTTTCGCCCGACTCTGCTGTGAAAGTGCCGGCGAAGTTGAATCCGCCCAGCAGTGTTCTGGTCAGGCCCTTGTTGTTCTTGAAGAAGGGCAACTCGTAAATGACCGAAGTGACGAAACGGTGACGACGATCAAGTGCCGAATCCGCTCTTTCCGCCTTCAAGTTCTGAAAGTTTTCCACGCGCCGTGGGCTGAGCACTGTCGTGTTCACTTCCGCAGTCGTGTCGTCAATCAGGTGGCTCCAGGTGTAAGCAGCGGTCATCTGAAGTCCGTTGTTGAACCGACGGATCAGTTGAGCCGAAGCAGCGTGGTAAGACGAATTACCGTTCGAGAGGAACCCAACTACGCTACCCGGATTTGTGAAACCTGCATTCGCGTACGCAGGGACGAAATTCGAGCGCGCGGTGATGGTGGCCAAGTCTAACGGCAGTGAATCGAGCACCGCTTGCGACGGCCGCGCCAGGAAGGTCGGCAGACCGGAAAACGCGCCACCCGCCTTGTTTTGGCGATTGATGCGGTTTTGGGTCAGCAGATGGATTCCACGCGTGCCGAGGTAGCGAGCTTCAATCATCCAGTTGTCGCCGATTTGGCGTTGGAAGCTGCCAGTCCAGGTGAGCGAATAGGGCACTTCCTGATCAGCAATAAATGCGCTAGTCGCTGCGCGTGCGGCCGCCGCATTAGTCCCAGCAGGTATCAGCACGTTAGGGATACCGCCATTCGCCAGGAAGTTCGGCGTGTAGGGTGGTCCACTGACGTCAATTGTTTGCTGCGCTTGCGGTGGCAAGGACAGAATGTACAAGTTGTCGAAGATGTAGTCGTACGCCATCGAGAACCCGGCACGAATAGAACTCCTGCCCTCGCTTCCGAACAGACGTCCAAGTAATCCCTCTCTGTAGTTTGGCGAATATGCAAACCCAACCCTGGGGCCGAAATTTTTCTTCTGCGCAATGGGCGCATGGAACTCAAGGAGACCCGGAACGCTGGCGATCGCATTCTGTGCCTGTTGTTGTGTCCCCTTCGGCGGTTCCTGATAGGAATAGTTGACACCCAGGTTCAAGGTCAGGTTCGGCCGGATACGCCAGTCGTCCTGAACGAAAGCGTACAAAATTTTCTGCGTTCCGTAGTAGACCGCATCCCCAACGCTGCGTTGTGCCGGGTTGTCAGCGGATAAATCGAAAAAGTAATACTGCGCCTGTGAATATTGATAGTCACCGCGGCCACGTTGCGTGAACGTTTGCGGAGAGATAACCTGGCGAAAGTCGCCGCCGACTTTCAACGAGTGATTCCCCAACAGGTAGGAAACGTTATCAACTACCTGATAGTTGTTTTCGATTCCGGTCTGCGGGAAGTTGCCGTTTGGACCAATGTCCACACCCAAGTCAAGCAAGCCAATATTCGGGAAGGTAGTATCGGTCAAACCGGGGAAGCGGAACGACGTAGTCACCGGGAAAGACGTGTCTGTCCGCCTGTAGGCGAGACGCGTTTCGTTCGTCAGGTTTGAGGTGAAGGTGTGCAGCAATGTGTACGAGAATAAGCGCTGCTTGTTCGGGACTGGCTCGTTGAAAATCGGCAAGCCGGCAAGCCCGACACCGTAGTTGTCCGTCCAGTTGTAACGTGCGCGGTGCTGCGTCTTGGAACTTTGGGTAAAGTCTATGTTCTCGACGAAGTTGTTCTGCTTATTGAACTGAGGCTGAGGTGGTAACTCAATCGTGCCCACCGGCAGCGCCAGGGTTGCGCCGGGACAGTTACCGTTCACGTCAGGCCGGACACTGCAGAAGGCGATCGTGCCTGAGTTGTTTGTCGCGGCGATGGGAACGAATTGGCGATAGACACCAAGGTTCGTTCCAGACACACCCGGGGTTGCCGCCACCGTCGCTAACGCGTTTGCTGTCAACGCAGTGATTCCTGCCCCAACTGAGCCGAATCCCACCTGTAGTCGCTCGTATGATGTGAAGAAGAAAAGTTTGTCCTTGCCATGCCACCAGGAAGGACCACCTTCACCGAATTTCGGCGCGATGATTGGCCCACCGAGATTGGCGCCGCCGCGGAATAAGTCAAACCGGGGCAGGTATTGCGTTCCCGGAACATTACGTTGGCGCACGAAACCATCTTCAATCTGCCGGGTATCGAGGGCATTGAAAAGACGGTTGCGGATGAAGCCGTAGCCTGTTCCGTGATAGTCGTTCGTTCCGGACTTGGTGACGGTGATGAACTGTCCGCCATTTGAGCGTGCGAACTCTGCCGAGAACTGGTTCTGCAGCAGTGAGAACTCCTGGACCACTTCGGGTGAGACATACACCGCCGGTCCGGTCACGGACTTGTCGTTGTTGTCGACACCGTCGATCATGAAATTGTTATTGCGCGGACGTTGGCCGCCGACCGAGCCGCCGGAACCGACGCCGACGCCGCCCGAGCTCGATACATTAGGCGCAATCAGCGCAAGGTTGTTAACGCCGCCGCCAAAGGCGCCGCCAACGTTAGTCTGCGCTAATTCGACCACTTGTCTTTCGCTAAAGCTCTTCGACAGATTTGTCGTCGTCGTATCGACGAGCTCGGTGCCGCCTGAAGTGATAGTTACTGTTTCACCCACAGCGCCAAGAGTTAGTTGCGCCGGCAAATCCGTAATCTGGTTCAAGTTCACCTGAACGTCGGTCAGCGTCAGAGTCTTAAAGTTTGCCGCTTCAACTGTGACCGTGTAGTCATTGCCGCTCAACAGATTATTAAACTCGAACTGGCCTGAACCAGACGTCTGAGCGGTAGCCGAATTGTTGGTGGATAATTTGGTGATCGTCACCTTGGCGTTCGGCACTACAGCGCCATTCGGATCGGTGACAACGCCGCGCACGTTACCAGTGGTAACTTGCGCCTGAACCACAAATACACAGCTTAGCGCGAAGATGATCGCCGCTAAAATCCGTGTTGCTTTGCGAGAACTTTGCATGTTGGTCTCCTTGTCAAATTGATAAGCCACTCTCTCGGGGAGGTACTCGTGCATTCGGTTTGAAAAATCCATTTGAAATAAATTCGCTGCACTTCTAGCTGACGACCTTTGTCGCACTACAGTCTCAAGGTTCCAAAAATCTGGATGGTCGTCCCTGCAGCTTCAAACTGACGCGTTATCGAAAGGTGCAACGCCCGTGCCTCTATCCTCGAATGACAAATCGGCCAGTTCGTCACCTCCCTCGGCCAACTCGCGGCAAATGGCCCGCGCCTTCGGTTTGGCGAATTGGATTCTTTGAAGTGAAGAGTTGCTGTTATTGGATATTGAGATTTCGACGAGCCGCAGGTGGAGATGACGACGACCAGTTTTTTGGATGGAGTTGTTCTCGACGCGTAGCGTCGGTGTGAATTTAGCCCGGCGTTTTAACGCCGGGGTGAGGTTCTTTCCTTCTCGCGTCGCGTAGCGACGACTGAGTTCTCGTCCGTTTCAAGCGTCGCTATGTGACGCGAACATTTTGTTGACCATTCCCGGCCTTGAAAGGCCGGGCTAAAATTCATGCCGACGCTACGTGTCGAAAGACGGATGCCGACCTATACGGGCTTGTTTGATCACAGGTTCCTTTAGTGAAAAAAATCTTCGCGCTCGCTGGTCGAGTAATGATTCATAAAAGAAAAGCACCCAGCCCACGAATGGACTGGGTGCCAAAAGCCGGGACCTGCCTTAAGAATTTAGGCCGGCTGCGTGTTCGCTTCAGTTGATGTTTCAACCGCCGCAGCGCCGCTCGAGAAAGCGTTAAGACTAATGTTGTAATGCTTGATTTTGGAATTGAGCGTTGTTACTTTCAATTTTAGCAGCCGCGCTGCTTGCCTTTGATGACCGGCCGTTTGTAACAGCGCACACCTGATGAGGTCAATTTCGAAGCGACTAACTTCTTCATAAAAATCGACACCCTCGCCAAGGCTTCTGACCTCGACTTCGCGCATGGCCTGGACTTCGCGCAGCAGTCTGATGGCCAATTGTTTCACGGTCGTAATTTTATGACGAGAAGAATTAAGCTCGCTATTGCCGTTTGGCGGTAACAATTCCAGCCGTTCATTTCTCCAACTTGAGACTGAGCTCATAACATCCTCCTGGCAGCATTTCCAACAATAGTTTCGACGCGACTACTTATAGCTGGCGACTATCGCAGATGGCCTCAGTTTTGTGACGGAAAGGCAGTCGCTTGTGACTAGCGGGCTTAAGAAGAGGGTAATCCCTCAGGGAAGTTTGCCGAGGGCTTCTTGTAACTTGTCTCTATGGTTGCGGGAAAGCATCAGTTGAGTACCGTCGTTCAGGATGATGCGATACTCTCCGTGAAACCAGGGCTGCAGCTCCTGAATTCGATCCAGTCGAACGATTGAGGAACGATGAATACGCACAAACTTCTTGGGATCAAGCTGCGCTTCTAAACTGCTGATAGTCTCGCGCAACAAATGGGATTTCTTTTTGCTGTGCACCGAGACATAGTTGCCTTCGGCTTCGATCCAATCAATCTCGCCCGTTTCCAGAAAATAGATTCGACCCGCTGACTTAATCACCAACCGTTCCAGGTAGTTGTTTCCGGCTTTCAACTCTTGCAGCAAAGTCAGGATGCGCTGGTCTACTCCGCTGCTTCGCTCTTGCAAGATGTGGGTTTTGGCGCGCTGCCAGGCTGCATCAAAACGCTCCTGATCGAATGGTTTCAAAAGATAGTCGAGCGCGTTCACTTCAAACGCGCGGACCGCATACTGATCGTAAGCGGTAACAAAAATAATGTTTGGTATCTCGTCTTTCTCGAGCGCCGAAAGCACTTCAAAGCCGCCTAACTCGGGCATCTGGACATCGAGGAACAGCAGATCTGGCGAATGCTCGCGGATAGCGGCCAGCGCCTCGACTCCGTTTCCCGACTCGCCCACGATCGATACTTGCGGATCGCTTTGCAGCATTTCGCGCAGCATCGCGCGAGCCAGCGGCTCATCATCCACCAACAAGACACGAATCATGGGAGAGTTCGTCATAATTTGCCTGGCGCCAGGCTGCGCGGCGGCGTCCGCTGACAGTTTGCCTGTTGTGGTTACACCGCGGGCTCCTGATTTCTGACAAAAAGTTTCGAATTTCGTATTAGCAGGGAAGGGCTTGAGACTCAAACTACTTCGGTAGTGCCGGCGGCAGAGCCATCTATATGAAAGGGTATTTCCAGAGTTACCAGCAACCCGCCCTCGGGATGGTCGCTTAGATCGAAGAGATGTGCTGCGCCGTATAACTGTTCCAGCCGCTTTTCTGTATTAGCCAGGCCCAGACCCTTCTTGAACATATTCTCGGATGTCCGATGACTGGGAAGGCCGGGTCCGTTGTCCCGGACTTTAATACGAAGTGTGCTGTTTCGGCGTTCCGCATCAATTTCGATGAGGCCGGGTGTGGAGCGAGGTGCGATTCCATGGCGAATCGCATTCTCGACGATCGGCTGGAGGATGAGGTTGGGGACTTTCGCGTCAAGCGTCTGTTCCGATACGTCGAGGCGCGTAACCAAACGATCCTGAAAACGTATGCGTTCGATTTCCAGGTAGCAGCGGAGAAAGGTCATCTCCTGTTCGAGCGTCACTTCCTGTGAACCGGAGTTTTCCAGAGTGAGCCGCAAAAAATCTCCCAGGCGCGTGATCATTCTGCGCGCAGCTTCAGGGTCCTTGTTTAGTAAAGCGGAGATTGAGTGGAGAGTGTTAAAAAGAAAATGTGGATGAAGCTGCATCTTTAGCGCTTGCAGCTGAGCATGCGAAAGCTGCGCCTCGAGCTGAAAAGTTCTCAATTGTGATTCGCGATAACGGCGATAGTAGCTGAGCGAATAGCTGGTCAAAGCTATCAGCATGTAAATGCCGATGCCCTCGCTGAAATTGGCGATAACGAAGCGGCCCATGCGCTCGAACGAGAACGGCCGGCCCATCACTCGGCCCCAGTGAAACCAAACAAAGACATGGCCAATGGCAGTCAGGACCATGCTCAGTCCAAGACTGATGGGCACATGAAGCAATAAAGCGCGCGGCCAATTGCTTTTTTCGATTGGAATCTTCGACGCGGCCCAAAGCACGAGCGGCGTTGCCAGCGCCCACAGATAGGACCAGGTGAGTTGTAAGTAAGCCGCATCGTAGAGCGACATCGGCTGTTCTGATCTATAAGAGGTGAAGTAACTCTGAAGCGTGAAGACGAGCCCAACAAAAGTCCAGATTCCCCAGATCACCGCCAACTGCTTCAGGCGACGCCGCGACCTGGACTGCCCGCGTGGCGATCCCGCAGCGGAGGCGCGTTGGCCGTCGCCGTCAAAGTCGTGGTTTGTGTTTTCGACCATGCGCCTGAGGAAAATGTTTACTTTAAAAACGAGAGCACTTTTGTCTTCGAGGATCTTAACGGCCCGCGTGCCGCAGTCCTTAACCTTGCAGCAACGAAAAAGATCATGGCGATGACACCGCCACCGACACCGCCACTCCGGGATCATAGATCAAAGAGTGCAGAGGACATAATCCAATGGCTGCAGGCCAGAACCGGACCATTAGACTGTTAATAAGGAGAGAGCCAACGGGTTTGTGATGAACTGGCCGCAACCAATGCTCAAGCGGCTTTGCGGATGCAATTTTGATGTACTCTCTCGCGTGTGCGTGGCGTCGAATGGATGGAAAAGATTAGCAACGAACAAACGAACAATACGAAGGATGAGTTGAGCGTAAGCTCGGGACCAATCGCCTTTACTGATGATTCCCGAACAGCGACTCGAGCTCTTTCGACGTAGCGGCAAGTGCCCGCTCGGCGTCTTTCACTTCGTGGGCGGCTTCTTGTACTTCAACTGCAACGGTTCGCGCGCGCCGGGCTGCGGCTTCGGAGGCAGTTTTTGCGTTTGCAAGATTCTCCTCGGCGTCGCGCCTTTGCTTCTCGGCCTTCTTCGCCTCCGCGTCCGTCTTTTTCTGCGCTGCCTCCAAACTCTGTGCCCTGGCTCGGGCTTGGGTCAGCGATCTCTTGGCATTCTGCAGCGAAACTTTCGCGTCCGCTATTTTCGCTGTGCGCCTCTCTTCAAGCTGCTGAACCTGCTTCCCGCCGCCTGCCTCCTGAATGCGGCCTGCCGACTGCCGTCTGCCGACTGCCTCCTGCTTCGTCGTGCCCGGAACGAACGAAGCCAGCGACTCGAAACCCGGCGGATCAACGTCCTGAGTGAGACGCCCGGCAGGTGGACCATCACGGCGCGATGCGTATGCTGAGATTCCTTCGAGCGTCGTTGTGATGCGGTGGATGGTGTCGGGCGATGGATTCTGACCTGCATCTCGCAGTAAAGATGTCGCGAGATCTGAAAGATGCGTAAGCGCCTCGCGTCGCGCGTCGAGCGCGGTACGCATGTCCGCGATCTTTCCGCCCTTTGGAGACGCCTGGACTTTGCGGAAGCGCTCGGCTGAAGCGATCAATTGATCGAATGCCTCGCGATGACGCCAGTAGAGTTGGTTCACGGCCCACGCCGAGATCGAAGGCTTGGCCAGTGCCTTCACGCGAGCCGCCTCATCTCGCCGCCCGCTCTTCTTTAGCCCCGCCGCCAATTCGTTGCGCGCGCCAGTGAACTCTGCCGGCGGGAGTCTGAACAAAGCATCAAGATCATTTTCGAGACTATCTACGCGCTTGCGCTTATGCTCGCTGAAATTAAGGACTGCATCCTTGTGCTGCTCTTGACTCTTCTTCATTTGCAGCTAGTCTCTCACTGTTTTCAGCGCTTCATCAATTTCCGACAATGAATTCGTCGGTTCATTTCGTTTTGCACAAAACATCTCATTAGCACCGTGGCTTTAGCCCGGTGACTTCGTCCAGGAACATGGACCCGCAACCGTTTCAACCGTTTTTTGGTCGACGCGATAAACCGTTAAAACGGTTAAAGATATTGGAGCTCCCTCATATCACCGGGCTAAAGCCACGGCTAATGAGATCGCTCCGCGCATACCTGTTGCTGGCCGGCTTTGGGGTCGAAGGAGATTCCTATTTGGTTCTCTTCGCGGGGTAGGTGGACTTATCTTGGACGATGCTCAGCTCCGCGGCTTGGCCTTCGCGTTTGCTGAACACAAGCATCCACGTCCGGTCCTTCAGAAAGAATTTAGTCTCAGACTCGGCGAATACCTCAAACCTTGGCCTCCCCGTCTCCTGGACGAATAGCTTGTCGCCCTCGCTCGTGACGGTGAAGATCCGGTTATTCAGGGTCTCGAATTGGTACTCGCCGACATAGGACTCGAGTACCTTTGGCGAAACGTGGATAACGACCTTCGCACTCGCCCGGCGCTGTTCGATCCACTTCGCCAGCACAGTTTGGGAGGTCTTTTCGCAACCGTATGCAAGGTCCCACACTCCCAGGAAGCTGCACACGAATGCATTTCTAACGGCGTCGTCCACCATCACCTCGCCTATCGAATATTGGTGCTCGACGAGTGCCTCGCTATTGGCAAACATAATGAGCGAGAGATTTTTCTCGGGCACTTTGAACAAATACGCCGAGAAGCCGCTGCCCCAGTCCCCGCTATGCCAGATGAGCCTCGTTCCGTGATGGTCCATCACGAACCAGCCCAGCCCGTAAGGGAGTCGCTTGCCGCTATTCGATACAAAAGGCGTCCACGCTTGTTCCTGCGTTTCTTTCTTGATAAATGCGTGCTGGTCTATCGCGATGTCGTACTTAGCCATGTCCCGTACGGTCGAGAGCAGTCCGGCCGCCGCCCCGATGAAATCGGGAGACGGATAACTCGTGTGAATGATCTCGCCTTTGCCGTAGTAGGCATAAGGTTGGGCCAGCGCCTCCAGGCTCTTCTTGTAGCGATCGAGGTGTTCCTTCCCCAGTTCAGCGGTCCACTTGTCTGCATCGACGACGATGTGGTGATACGGAACGCTGTTCGACATCCCCAAAGGATCGAAGAAGGTTTCGACAACAACCTCGCCAAATCGTTTGCCCGTCTTCTTCTCGATTACCGCAGTTAGGTAGTCATAGCGATTCCCGTCGTACTGGAAGCGTTCTCCGGCTGTTCCGCTCGACGTGTGGCTGAGTAGGTGCTTGATCTTGACTGAATCATCCTTAAAGTCAGTCGAGTAATGCGACATCGGCTCATCGAGGTTTAGTTTCCCTTGCTCCACCAGTTGCATGATCAGGAAGGCCGCAAATGTCTTCGTTATTGACGCAAGGTGGAAAAGGGTGTCGGGCGTGGCCGGAATTCGGTTTTCGAGATCTGCGAAACCGAACCCTTTAGCCCATAGAACCCGTTGATCCTTGATTATGACGGCAGACATGCCGGGAATCTTGAGACGCTTTCGGAAATCATCAACCTGGCTTTCAAAACGCTCCAGTCGTTTCTTATCCTGGGTTGAAGTATCGTGAGTGTTCCTGCCCGCCTGCGTTTGAGCTAACGATCCGCTGGCGTTGCCTAGCACTGCCAAAGCAAGGACGCTTTTCGCAAGAATTGTGGAGTTCTTAATCATCGCTTGTTTCTCCTTCTACTACTAAGAACACCACCGCCCGCCTAAGCGTGTAAAGTTTAATCACGCGTGGTCAATTCTTGACGGACACCGCAAACGCACGGAAACTCATTGCTCAGCACTCATTGCTCATCACTCATTGCTCAGCACTCAGCACTCAGCTCCGGCTTATTCGAAACAATGGTGGACTGGACGACAACACAACTTCGTCGGCGTGCGCCAGTAAGGCATTAGGTGTCGGCAAATGCTCAGCACTCAGTACTCAGCAGTCAAAATACAACAAGCTTCGCCACCCGCGACTTCTCGGCATTTGTAACGACAAGCATCGTGCGACGTAGTGAGGGAAACACTGCTCACTGCCCACTACTCACCGCTCACTCGAATTGCCGCCGCTGAAGTTTGATAACTCAGTTCTTACCGTTTACCCAGGGACCAGTTTTCGGCCTTCGCCGTGTCTCCGTCTTGGTGAGCCCGCCAAAAAAATAATTACTCCCAGAAATCCCTTGCACCTTTCCCCAAATCGCACAATAATGCAGCCCTCAATTCTTCACCCATCGGAGGTTTCTCATTCCGAAGATACTTACCGCGCGCCAAAACCGGCAGAGGCAGTGAAGAGTCAAGAGTCAGAACTCGTCAATTCTCAAGGGCATATCGAGGAAGCCTCGATGCCGTCACTGTTGTAGCTATTTATTATCAACCCACCCGCCATCGCGTGGTGGTAATAACCTCATCGCCTCGTGTCGACCTGCCAAATGGAGAGACAAATGAAGAAATATGAATCTATGCATTGCCTCAAAGGCTTGCTTGGAGTTCTGTTGACGCTTGGTTGTTGCGCGACCTTTCTGCAAACAACAGCTCAAACGCCGACAACACTGAATCAAGGCAACAAATGGAACAACAAAATCCGCGACGAATTCTATAGCCAGGATCAGGGCTCGCGCTTGATTCCGTTGAAATGGATCAAAGCCTTGAAGCAGCCCAGTGGCGAACCCTTCATGGCTGCCAATCTGGATCGATATGGGTACTTACCCAATCCCGCCAGTAAAGACGGGTTGCCCGTCGGATTGACGACTAATATCGGCAGCAACACGACCTACCTGGGCATGACCTGCGCTGCTTGTCACACGCGCCAGATTGATGTCTCTGGCACTTCCTATCGGATTGACGGCGGTCCCGCAATCATCGAATTGCAGAGTTTCCAAACTGATTTGGATACGGCGGTGAACACGGTGCTCACTGACGCCGCCGCCTTCGATCAGTTCGCGACGGATGTATTCGGCGGCACCCCAACGCCGTCCGACAAACAGAAGTTGCGTGACGATCTAACTGCCTGGTTTGTGCCTTTCCACGCGATAACCCTCTCGCTCCCAGCAGATGCTCCGTGGGGGCCAGCGCGCGCGGATGCCATTTCTTTGATTTTCAACCGCTTGACCGGTTTGGACATCGGCCCGCCACCGACCTACATGATTCAGGACAACATTAAAAAGGCTGATGTCCCGGTCCGCTATCCGTTTTTGTGGAATGCCTGGAGGCAGGACTTCATACAATGGCCGGGTTTTGCCCCCAACGGCAACAAACTTTTCGGCTTGTCCCGCAACACCGGAGAAGTCATTGGCGTGTTTGCATTGTTTCATCCGTTCAAGGACCCTTCGACGCCGCTGAAGGTAAATTATTCCAGGAACAATTCGGCAAATTTCGCGGGTCTAAACAAGCTCGAAGACCTGATCATGAAAATTGGCCCACCCAAATGGCCCTGGGCTTTGGACAAGGCCCTGGTTGCTAAGGGTGCGCAGGTTTACAAACAGAAAGATCCGGCGAACGGTAATCAAAGCTGCGAGAGCTGCCACGGCATCAAATTGGGCAAGTTCCGCTTCACACTCCTACCAAGCTGGGCCACCAGGATTGACGATGTCGGCACCGACTCTCGCGAAGTCAATTTGATGGACTCGCAAGTCCAAACCGGAGTGCTGGAAGGCGCTAGTATTTTAGGAATTGTCGGCACGCCTCTAAAACGGGTTGACTCAGCTCGATCAGTGCTGGTGTTATCGGTGGCCGGTTCGATCTTGCAGAACTATTTAACGCTTGGATTAAAAAAGAGTGAGGCCCCGCTGTTGAGAGAGACGTTACAACCAACCGTCAACGCATCGACCACCTCGGCGCCGGCTGCGGCAACGAAGTTCCCCTACGAGTCGCGCGTTATGGAAGGCATTTGGGCGGCGGCACCGTATCTGCACAATGGTTCGGTGCCGACGTTGACTGAGCTATTGACCCCCGACCACCAACGCGTAGCCCAATTTATGATTGGCCCAGCCTACGACATCAACACCGCAGGACTGGCAGTGCAGCAAACTAAATTCAACTACACGCTGAAAACCACGGATTGCTCCGACCGTAATTCCGGCAATAGCCGCTGCGGCCACAATTATGGCACCACCTTTTCCGCTGCGGATAAGAAGGCATTGTTGGAATATTTGAAGAGTCTGTAAGCGAGTTACGAAAGAGTTCTAAATTCTTATTCTAATCGTACCGGGATTGCTGACTTTTGTGGGCTCTTATCGAACGTTACAAGTGCCGACAGCAGGCCGCCGGGTAACCATAAAGGTCACTTGAGTGAAGGTAGAAATCCGTCTGGCTTCGCTGCGCGGGTGCAACCCGCCGAACGCGCGCTCAAAATCGGCGTAGGAGTCTATCTTCACGGCCTTGCCAATTGGTCCCTGCTCAAAAATGTCTATGAAGGCCGCAGTGGAAGTAGGTACTGCTTCGATTGGATGACTCTTGAAAGGAACTTCCTCGATGTATACGCCGGGAGCTGAATATTCAGTCATGGTTGTGAGTTCTTCCGGAGAAAGCTCTGGCGCTGACCCAACAGGAACCAGAGCGGCAATTCCTGCAAGGGCGGATTCGGCAGTTGAAATAAGAATGATAGCCCGAGTGCATGCAATCAATAAGCAGAAGGTTGTTTACTTCTTAGAGTGCGCGGAGCCACGACAGCATAAAGCCTAGGGTGCAGCGCGCGAAGCGAGCAAACCCCAGGATCGCAATCCAAAAAGGGGATTCAGCCCGCGGAGCGGGCGACAGATTTGGAGTGCGGTGGCAAGCGCGACACCGCTTTGGATCTACCCAATGATCCAAAGCGCCGTCGTCGTCCCGACAATCGGAACTATGCCGGCGCACTCCAAAAGGCTGTCACCCGCCCCGCGGGTTCTTTCTGTGTTATGGATGCGATCCTGGGGCTTACGCCCAGGCTTTATGCTGTCGTGCGCCACGCGCACTTTACTGTTGAAGAATCGCCCAATCGCACGCCGGACCCAAATCGGTTTCGTTTGAATTTCGCTCCGTTATGCAATTTGCTATTCTATCCACTTGCTGCCGTTTGGCACAAAATAGCACACCTATTTGTACGTTTTTGGATGTCCTTCAGCAGCGTGCTTTTTTTAAACGTTTGCGTTGATCATCTCAATTTCGCGTGAAGTTCTTTTGAGTCAAGAAACACCCTCATCAACTGACTTGCAGCGGGATAAGCGGCCCCGCATTCTTCCGGCGGACAGTAATGCCATTGTTCCCTTACGTAAGCTTACGACTGAGATAGAAACACATCAGAGCAGCCAGCTCGAAAAGGTAGATTGGCACCCATGGAACCTCCCGGAAGTCATCAAATGGTTAGGCGCTGCACTTGGCTATTTGATGGGTGTCGTTGGCTTCATAGCTTTGTTCTTTCCGTCAATAGGGACGTTTCGAGTATTGACTCTGGTTTTAGTTTTAAGTATCCCGATCTTACTTGTGGCTGGATATTACGCTGCAGGGTTGATCAACCTAGCTCGTAAAAGACTTAGGCAATATAGTGCTTTGCATATTCTGATTTCTTCGCAGGATGCTGAGTTAGAACAACTCAACGAAAAGCTGTCGGAAACCGAAACTTTACTCCTCGGCCTGGGCAGTCACTTACTTGCGAGCAGGATCGAAATAGAAAGAGTAAGACTCTCACGGGGAAAGGTATTCTTGATTATTGATATACAGTCAGCTCAACTCCAAAAGGGTGATCAGATCTTGCTGATAGATACCGCAGATGGAAAGACTTTCGGTCTGTTTGAGATCACGGAAATAGAAAGAACTCGCTACACTGCGCAAATCGTGGCAAATCTAGACGCAGTTTGGGCTGGCGATCTCCACCAGATGGCTTCCTCAGAATCCCATCCACCACCGGGTTCGGCGGCGATTCTCTATCGAAAGGGACAGGAAACAGATGAGCAGTAGTGAAACAACGCCGGTTCGGCAGTCACGCCCGATTCAGGGAAGGGTTGCGCAAATTCTCAATGCGAGAGAATTAGTAATTAATATCGGTGCGGAGGCCGGTGTCACCAAAGGAATGAAATTCGCCGTGATGTCGAAATCGCCGACCGAGATACGCGATCCTGAAACTCAGGAAGTCCTCGATACGGTAGATCGTGAGAAGGTCAGAGTAAGAGCAAGCGAGGTCAGGCCAAAGATTACTATTTGCAGAACATTTTTGGTGCGGACAATTCCCGGACGGCCTGGATATAGCGGTTTCAGTGGCATCAGTAATTTACTAGAAGGTATTAGGCTATCGGAATCAGTGCCCGAACGAAAAGTTGTCGATACATTGAGAGCTGACGAGCGAGACTTACCTCCGCCACTATCAGAAGAGGAAAGTTACGTAAAGATAGGAGACCGCGTAATTCAGATCATTGAAGACGAGGTGGCTCCTTTTTGAATGTTATCCTCCGTCACCAAATCGCTTGTGAGCCTGGCGTGCACACCTCAAGGGAATTTAGAACCGGGGTCAAGCCTGCGATTTTTGCGATTCTGAATAACCCGCTAGTTAATCTCCGCAAAGAGTACTTAAGAACAGCAAAAATCGCAGGCCTAAAACCTTTTCAACCGGTACGTGAAAATTTTCAGATATCATGCGAAAAACTGGAACTCTTTCGTTGCAGGCTATGCCAGCGGATTCCAAGGTTTATTTTGATCGTACCTTCATGAAAATCCGTTGAAGTAGCCTCGGGTCTCCTTTCCAGAAAACCATTAGGAGGCGTAGCGCCATGTTCAATCGCGAAAGTTCGGACAAGTTGCTAACGCTCATCGAGGAGCTCGGCGCGAAGCGTGGCATCAACTTGCCTCCGCCAGACCCGCTTCCGGAGCAGCAGCACGTCTACGAAAAGTATGTCAGATCGATGAATTACGATCCCGATTCCGTGGACCGCATGATCGAGATGGGAAGAATTCCGGAACAGCAGCGAGGAATGATTCACGGAATGCTGTTGAATGGTCTGATAAAAAGCGATTCGATGTCAGACTCCGATCTCAAGGCGCTTCTGGTGCTCGTTCGAATGGTCTTCTCCGAGCAAAGAGCCACGGGACTTCTTCGAACCGTTTCAGCCCCCATTTTGCGTTATGCGCGCGCAGCTAATCCTGCCATCGACCGGCCGCTCTCGTTGGGCGTCTTTCCTCTGCGCTGGTTCAACGGACAATCTACGCTGTTCGAGAACACAGCTATGTGCCTGGTGGCTACAGGCGCCTTCGACCTGATTGAGATCTTTAGCACCTTGTTTGACGCGCGCCGCAAAGATCCGACATATGCCGTCCAGCACATGAGGAAAGCGTTGGACAATTATGTGCGCACCGGCGAAGTGGCAAGCGCAGAGTACGAGCTGGCGAGTGGCCTCGTCGATTTTGGGGATGTTTCAAGGATAGGCGTGTTGCTCACGACATCCGCAGAGGAGTTCTTAGTTTCTCACGAGCTTGGGCACGTCGCCCTCGGGCATATCGATCGCGCGTCAAGAGGCGCGATGCCGTTGCAGGCAAAACCACGACCAGCGAACTGGCTCGATCGCTTACGTGGTAGAACGCCGGTACCGGAGCAGACGATCACCGTCATCCAGCCGAAGCACGTTGAAGAGCATTGCGCGGACGTCTGGGCGCTCAAGACTGTACTCGACGTCGCAAAGTCTTCAACGAAAGAGGCGGAAGAAAAACAGGCGATCGCGTGTGGCGGTGCGGCCGCGTTCCTCGGCCTGGCCCTGTTGACCGAAGCGGCATCGCGTCACGCCGGCTCAGGCATGGAAGACTCTCATCCTCCGGCACTGACGCGACTCTACATTGTGGAAGTGGCGTTCGAGTTGGTTGGACAACACGAAAATGCCTTCGTTGCGCGGCGCGTGCGCGAATTCGTCGAGGAAATCGGGGCCGGATATCGTGACTTCGAAATGCCGCCGATGTTGGACCGTTCGCTAAACAAGACCGCTGCCTGTGTCTTTGAGCAGCTCGGCTTCGATCTTTCGAAGGCGCCGTACATCACCGACTTTCAGTGATGTAGTCAACTCCATTCACCGGCACAGATCCTCCGCAATCCGATGCGAGTTAGCAGGAGGACGATGGTCGTTGCGGCGGCACCTGTAGGCGAAAAGCTCAGTAGCGGCGTGACGGCAGCGACAAGCGCCATCGTGTCGCCTTTGGTCGCAAGATCCTCGATCGACGAGTTGCCGCATAAAGCAGCTTGGATGTCTTGTAGATGTCCTTTGAACCAGTTCCGTCCGACCTGGGCTTTCTGCACGTCGGAAACGGCAGTGCCCATCTTCGATGACAGAAGAATTTCGGTCCCGAGCTGTGTAAACAGCTGATGTTCTGTAAGCTGAGATCCCGAGCCTTGACTCATGTCAGTTCTTCTCTCCTATTTGAGGCGCGAAGGCGTTGATCCAGGCATTAACGTAGTGCGTTTAACAGGACATTGCAACGCACCTCTGTCTGGAACAATAATTTTGACCGCACTGAAAAGCAATTGGGATCAGGTCTTCGATTTCTGCGCGGTGCGCGGCATTTCAGATCATCGCAGCCTTTTGCTACTCCTCATATTCCAAAATATCTCCGGGCTGACATTCCTACAGATCGCCTCTAATGTTGATAGCCGAATCGCTTTCGCTTTGCCATTCTTCAACACGGAGATATAGCCATCGTAATACCGACTTCATCGGCGAGCTCGGTAACGCTCATTTTTCTTTTCGCCAACATGACGTCGATGTCAATGATGATTGCCATATTGGTTTAGACAGTCAGGTCGTTCTCTCAGATTTTATCTCCTCGGCATTTTGTAAGATCCGCTGAAACACCGCGGCGGCGGTAGCGGTGATGGCAGAGACCAAAATAATGAAGACACCCATCATGACTCCACCGGCAATATCATCCTTGCCACGTATAAAGATGGATAAATAGGCCACCGCCCCGAGAATAAAGATCGCAGTAGTTAACGCGCAGTTACTTGATGATCCGCAAAGCTCGCACAGAACGCTGAGAAAATATTTCGTTTCGTCCGGCATACCCTAATATCTTGAATGCCCGGGTTAGACCGACAAAAAATGGGACGAAGGCCAGGTATATATACGCCAGGAATGGATCCTTGAAGTAGATCTCAAAAAGCGTGGCGTTCACGTTCCTGCCCTCGACCTGGGGTTCCCAAAGCAGCAAGGCAAGAACGCCTACGCCGAGAAGAACAATTATTACCTGAAGGAAGATCGTTGAGCCTCGTTTCATAGTTGATC
>DNND01000044.1:0-2740 GCA_003488005.1 Blastocatellia bacterium
TGCTCAAAGTTGCCATTGAACTGATTCAATTTGTTCAGCCAGAATTGATAGCCAGCCGCGTCCGGATCCCGGCGCAGATATCCGAAGTATTCCATCATCACGAACATCTCGTTGCGTTTGGCTGCAACGAATCGCCGGTCTCCGGCAATCTGTCCGAGCACGGCCGCGCGCGTCAGCGACCCATTAGTTAAGCTGTCGACCAGAACGTTTCGCTCTCCCTGCGTCCAGCTCACTCCGGTATGCCCGAGCAACTGGTCAACGTATTGACCGTTGCCCAGATTACCGTATTCATTCTGAAAGGCTGACCGCTGCACAAAAGCGTTAATGAACGCCTGCTTGTTCGCCGCCAATTGTTGCTGCCAACCAGCGCGTCCCACCACTACATCTTTCGCGATGCTCACGCTGTCCGGAGTAAACTCGGCATACTTCGGCGCTCGATCGAAACTCGCTCGATACAATCCGTCTACCAGACCACCTGTCTCCTGAAACTCGATTGACAGGAAGTAAGCTGCCGAAACATTCACACGTTTCTGCTCAACGCAGGCAAAGTCATCGTCGCAACTCGATATTTCGTTGCTCCAAAAATTGAAACCATTCTCGTCCGGCTCGCGCCCGAGGAAATCCAAATAATGTTGGCGCACAAAGTACTCGGCCGTGTCGAGCGGATTAGCTCCCTGTAACATTATTGAGCCGGTAAACGCCGCTTCGGTTTTATTGCCAAGTTGACTAAACGAATGCTGGCCCGGACTGAAAGAAAAGTTCGCTCGTGTAGGTGTAACTGTGTAAAAGCCGCTGGTCTCAACGTTATCAAATTGATAGTTGCCATTCGCATCTGTAATCGTCTTGCGATTTTGCGTGCCGCTTAGATTAACGACAGCTCCCGCGACCGGCACTCCGCTGCTGGTAGTGATTTGTCCGGCGATGACTGAATCGGCCGCTGTCGGGGCTGATGCGAGAGCCACGGCAAACGGCGACAGCGTCGGTGAATTTCCGCAAATGAGTTTGCTGTTGAAGTTCTGACCAGTCGTGCGATCCACCAGATTGCCGCCTTCATTATGTAGGAGCTTCAGGTGCTGGAAGGCCACCGGATCCGTAATGTAAGGAGCGCTAATACAAACGTTGTATGGTCCTGTCGTCGTTGCGGCTGTCGATATGTCAAACGCCGGCCCGACTACCTTGTAACCGCCTGATCCCGGCGGCGTGCCTGCTGAGGCCGGATCGATAGGAGTAACCGTTGTGGTGCCAGGATTAGTGACGCTGGTAAAGCGAATCGTCGCCTCGCCGATCGTATTAGTCACATCCGAACCATTTCCTGTCGTTCCAGTTTGTTGAGTTGGGAACGAGATATCTAGAATGGTGTGGAGCTCAATACCATTCGGAGCGACGCCGGTTTGTCCGTGCAGAAAATCAAAAAAGCCGACGCCTGTAATTCGCACCGGAATATTCGGATTCTGAAAGAATGTTTGTGCAGTCAGCCGGCTATCAAACGAAACCCTCGCATTGTCTATTCTGGGCTCAAACGGGCTACCAATGGCGCAACATGGACAGGGGACTTCCGTAATGACCGTGTTGGTGCCGGACCCATCTTTCACCACGATGTGATAGTCAACGTCGTTCTCTTTTTTGTAGTTGATGAGTGTTCCCTGGATGATCCACGCCGTTTTCTCGTAGGGCGCGACGCGACTGGTTGGCGGCGTTGGGGCTGGCGCCGGCCAGCCGCGCATGTCGGCAATGGTCACCGGTGTAGCACTATTCAGGTTCACCTGGTTGGCTTCCGCGTCGGTGCCGACCTTGATGGACCAGCGCTCGACACCGCAAGTCGGACTTGCCACTGACAAAGTAATTGTCGCCGGGGCGCTGCGCGCCTGTGTATCCGTGACGCTGACGTTCACTGCCTTCGCACCCGTCGAAGCGTTAGTGGGAAGCGTGTAAAAGAACGAGAAGATGTTATCGCCAACTGTTACATCTCCGTGCGTGCCATCATCGTAGAACGGTTGCGTCGGCGAACCGCCGATACTTGTTAAATCGCCGGTGACCGTTATGCCGGTGCTCGGCGGCGCAGTTCCGGGCGATACCGTTACAGTTAAGAGAGTACTGCCGCCCGGATCAACCGAAGTCGGATTCGCGGAACCCGAAGCCGACAGCGCTCCGCCTCCGGAGCAGGAGTTCGCATTTGAACTGTTGCGAGGAATCGGTCCGCTAACACTAAAGTCGACTGAGTTGTTGTCAGTATCCTGGCAGCCATTCTGAGTTCTGATCGCCGCGGTGGTGTTTGAAAGTACCGCGGTCGGGGCAGTTTCAAAACAGTCAGCCGTGGGACCATACCCTATGAAATCCACAATTCCGTTTGCGGCAAAATTGGGACAGTTGCCACTCAGGACGGTCGTGTTGCTTACAAGCGCAACCTTTCCAGCCTGTGAACCAACAAGAATCCCGCCCGTCACGTCAGCGGTGGGTAGATCCGTTGTGCCGCCCGCGCCCTGGCTTTCCTTGATCAAGAAATAATGTCCCGGCAGGATCGTGCCGGAGAGATTTGTCGTTAACGTCGTCGGCGTACCTGGAGGCGTTGGTGTGCTCTGGGCGGCAAATACGGCGGTGGCCCCGGTGTACTGGACGGACCAGCCCGTCAGATCGACGGGCGAAGCACCGCGATTGTAAAGTTCGATGTAGTCGTTCTTATATGTTGATCCACTGTTGCCGCCACCGCCATAGACCTGGCTGATTACCACACCAGACGAGC
>DNND01000044.1:3026-8221 GCA_003488005.1 Blastocatellia bacterium
CTGATTACCACACCAGACGAGCCGACACCATCATCGTTAACAATTGTTCCCACCGCCTGGCCATCCGCGACTCCCGCTCCTGCAACATTGGAAGCAGTAACGAAAAATGTCTCGTTGGATTCTATGGAAGCGTCTCCGTTGACGGTCACGGTGAACGAGGCACTCGAATTTCCGGTTGTAATCGTTCTTCCCGTTTCGCTCTTCGCGACGTAGTCGGTGTCTTCACCAACCGGATTGCCGTCCTGCGCGGTGCCGTCTGAAGTGGCAATATCAAAAGTGACGTCACTTGCCGCCGCGGCGCTCAAATTCACATTGAAAGTAAAAGTTGTGGCGCCATTTGTCTCAATTTGCGTCACGTCGGCGATGCTCAACGTTGGACCAACCGTAAAAGAAAAAACGTAATCCGCAGCCATGTTGTCAGGCGGGTCAACTGCGTCTTGATCGCTAATCAAAAGATGGTTAATGGTGACCGTACACAGGTCCCCCAAAGTAAAGTCCGAATCCGGATTCATGGTGAAGATGGTCGGTCCACCCGTCACTGTCGCCGTATGCGCACCGCTTGACGAGCAACTAATCTGAAACCAACTGCCCGTAACGTCGACCGGTTCGCTGAAGGTGGTGGTGATATCGGAATTTGTGGCGATATTTGAGGCGTTGTTCGCAGGCGCCGTGTTACTCACTGTCGGCGCGGCGTCAACACCTGCTCCGGTGATACTAATGTCGTCGATGCCCACCCACTCATCATTGTTGGGGGCGTTCGTAGTAATGATTCGAACCTGCACCAAAGGCTGGTTGTTTGCAGCGACGGGAAGAGTAACGCTGACAGGCGTGACCTGCGTGCAAAGACTCGGCCCGGTGGTCGCGTCTGCGACATAGCCGGCTGCAAGGTTGCTGTAACTTCCGGAATTACCCACCCGGTATTGGAGCGCCACTTGTTGCACGGCATTATCAACAGTGCAGTCAATATCGCGCACGTTGTATGCGATGTTGATACTCGACTGTCCCGTTGTGTTGAGGTAAAGCCGGATGAACGGGGCGTCAGCTGTACCCGAACCCTGAAGCCCTATGGTCGGGTCTGTTCCCGGCGCGCCCGTCTGCGAAGTGGTGTGGAACTCGGCCACGCCGCCATTCGAAAGCCCGGTCGCCGTCTGATTAGCAATCACGTCGGGGTCAACTGTTGTCGTGCCGCCATTGAAGGTATCTGTAAGGACGGTCTGTGGGTCAATCCCCGTGGTGCTGTTGGTGCTGTTCAGGAAAAAACCTTCGATGCCGGGGACGCCGGACCAGTTATCGTCCACTGTAATGAGGCCCGTGTTCGACCAGTTCTGGGAAAACGGTATTGTCTGCGGCGACGAGTCAGCCAAACTTACCCAGGAGAAAAAAAGAGTTGCGATAAATATCAGCATCAACGCTGCCGATACATGCACAAGTCGAACTTTAGGACGAGTTAGGACGACGGTTTTTCTGGTTGACATTGAATGCTTTGTCCTCTTTAAGGAGACTTCACCGCTGAATTTTTCAGGTGTGCCGGAAACGGGCTAAACGTAGTTAGTCGGCTGGCGCGGCGGATTATATGCGATGCAAAAAATTTTGCATAGAAGACATGCAAGAAATTGTGCAGTGGCAATCAAAAGCGGAGCAACAATGCTGATCGGTTGTGCTTTCCGGAAGGTTTGAGTGAGAGCGGGATTGTCGCAGGGAGAAAAGCTTGGCGAGCGAGCTGACAACGGCTGGATCAATTAAACCCAACAGCCGAAACTTACCTTGTTAATGAGTTAGCGAATCTTTAGCGAGGGATCGCCGAAGTAGATCCAGGTGCGGCGCACGTCGATATCGGTAGTTGCTGCTTTCGCAGTTTTGATCGCGTCTCCGACGGCGATTGGTTGCGAGCCATACAGCGATGAGTAGAGCTGCAGCTCCATCTGACGCTGCCCGGGAGTACTTGTCAGACCGGAAGAGGCAAAGGCTGCCACGGCTCCCCCGTTTGGCGCCAGTAAAAAAGCTTCTGAAAGCGAAAGCAGATTCGGATCTTGAAAGTAGCCGTTGAGACAATCCATCACGATCACCAGCGGCAGCTTATTACCATTCGTGAGTGCGGTAGCGTCGGCAGTAGTAAAAATCGATGAGCCGGACCAAACGTCCACGTTGCCGTGTCCGGAGTAATTGACGACCGCCCGGCCCTGATTGAATCCGTTAATAATGTTGGCAGTGGCCTGCGCGGGCGACGGTTCGGTGCGAACATTGACTCGCTGCACCGTCATACTTGGCGGCAACAAAGCCTGTACATCGTCATTTGCGGTTTCAAAATCCCATAAAGGCGGCGTGCCCGGATCATCTGCAATCAGCAATGCGTTTTGCGGAATGTTGCCGGGCAAAAAGTTAACTATCTTGGAAATTACCAAGTTTGCATCATTCGCCGTCCTCACCGGTAAGCGGCCAATGGCAATGTCGGCAGCGCCGTCGTCATCAAAGTCTGCGAGCCAGTCGTCGGAAGCGGTTTCGTTAAAGGTGGCGTCAATAAGTTTCGTAGGCACGAAATCAAAATTTCCCGAGCCCATGTAGTTGCGCGGGTCCAGTGAAGCGTCCCCAGCAAAAATAACGTAACGGGGAGTCATGGACCAACGCGTTGCTGCAAGTGACAGGAAATCCTTAATCGCCTGTGGCCCATGCAAGCCATAACTAAACTCGTCATAAACGTCGTCAATGTCCACGACCGAAACAGTAAACCCCTGATTCGTTCGCGCCGTAACCAGCGGTCCAAGCGCCGGAATGATGCTCTTGTGCGCGACAATAAGAAAATCGGCAGCGTTCGAAGCGAGATTCAAATTGGACGGTTGATTCAGCGTCAAGGCCGCGGGCTGTTCAAATTGTCCTTCGGGGAACGCGTACAAGAGGCGTTGGCTTTTGGAGCGCGGCGAAGTGGTCCGCACCGTGATCGCATAACCCGACGCAGTTACTTCAGCGGATGGACTGCTCGTCGTGACGGCAAGTGGATCGGTGTAATCGATAAGCCGTACGTTCGCTGTCGCAAAGCCGTCAACCTTTAGCGACTGAGTGCCACGCAGGTTGAATTTTAGTTTGCCCGCGTCAGCCTTAAAGGCATGGGGATAAGTTAAGCGCGCGTAGTCGATCAGGCTAACGCCACCGCCGGCGACGGGAACAAACGTCAGTGTGTTCGCGCCATTTTGAATTATCGAGACAGGGACATCGAAGCTCGCAACAGCATGCTCCATGCCAAAATAATTCAACGAGCCGATCGCGACATTATTGAATTTAATGTCCACTTGATGAGGCGCTGCGCTGACACCCTGAATCGCAATCTCCAGATGGGCGGGTCCGGCACCAGTCACCGCGGGATTGTTAATCTCGATAGTTTGATTTACAGCGCTGCTGCTTAGCACGCCACCAAAAAAATTCTCAAGGTCGCCATTTAGCTCACTCACAAAATAGACCGTGCGATCCCTTTGCTCCACCGTGTAGTCGAAACTGGCGGGCGAGATAGCGTTGGTTGTTTCAGCGTGATTGTATTTGCGGCTTGTCTTGCTGTTCTTGTTTGTTTTTTTTCGCGCTGTTCTCTTCTTTGTTGCCCTTGACGTTAAAGCCGCGTCGCGCGGTAGCAGTTGATCATTTGAGCTGGCAACACTGATGTGTTCAGAACCCGCCGGGCTAATCTGCGTGACTGGTAGTGGCGTCGCAGAGCTCGGTGGCGTATCACTGGATGGCGCCGGCTCGCTCGCTAATTTCGTCTCGGTCGCTCTTTCCGGCTTACTCGCTGTCTCTGTTCCTGAATCAGGGCGCGTCGGTTCAGGAAGATTTAGAAAGCTCCATACGAAGCCAAACCACGACGGCTTGGGCGCGATGGGCCCGCTCGGAATGGCCGCCGCTTGAGGTAGCGCCGCAGCCGTAGCGTCGAGGTGCAGCTCACCGCTCACGCGTTTGCCGGGAACTGTGTCCGCAATCAGGTAATAAATCCGCGTGTCGCTGGTGGGCACGTCGATGCCGCGCCCATAGAACTCTATGTAGTCGCTGCTGCTGAAGGGACCAACGGACTGACTAGTATTGATGGCGACCTCCTGGCCGTCGCCGAACAAACGCAGATTGCGTCTGTCCACCGTGGGATTGAAACCTGCGCCAGCCATGTCCTGTTGAGTGATGCGATACCAACCATCTCTTTTGATTGAGATTTTTAAGCCAGGCTTGGCAGCGATGGCCCATTGATTTTCGAGTGGCCCATTCGCGGTGAGCGTTGCTGCCTCCGCTGCTGGATAAGATTTTTGTGCTGAACTGACGTCCGCGCCGTTCGCTGCGGAGTCTCGCGACAATCCGCTCGGCGCCGCAGTTTGATCGAGAGCGGCATTTGATTTGGGAGTAACCGTGATGGCGCGCTCATCGAGCTTGGTAAGTCCCTCGATGCTTACGGCTTCAATGTAATAGGTCGCATTTGCGCTGCCCTCGGGATCAAACCAGGAATACGAATGGCTGTCTGATGGCCGCGTTAGTCGGTTAACAACAAACACAGCTCCGGGAATAATTTCTCGATTCACACGCACCCGCGATCCGGCTTTCAACCGGTAAATATTGAATCCCAGATTGTCTGCGTCGAGATTACTGCGCCATCGAATAATGACGCCCGATGTAGTGGCGAGAGCGGTGGCTGCTGAAAGCTTGCCAGTTTGCGATTGGCTGAGGTTGGTACGATCCTGCGGCTGTGGTTGTAAGGCACGAGCACGCGCTGAAACACACACCGAAACAATCAGGCAAAGGCAGAGGGACAAGGCCGTCAGGCTCTGAACTAAGCCTTTGGTACCAAAATAAAACTTCATATCCTGGATTTAATGCCGGTAGAAACTAAAACGATCCAGTAACAACAACCCGACTTGCGGAGACGGGCTTTTATAGCACAGTTCGCCAAGTAAACAGTAGGCGAGGGAAAGTTTTGGGAAGAGGCAGGCGCGGCAGCGTTCGCGGTGCGAGAAACGAAGTTCCTAATGCCTGGCCGAACACCAATCGTCCCAGACGAGTGGTGTTCGGCAGCTAGTCAATCAACGCGGAAAGCGTTCGCGGTACTCGCCGGAAACAATGAAGGCCTTGACCATCTCGGCCTGCACAAAGTTGCCGTTGAATTGGTTCAACTTATTCAGCCAGTATTGATAACCAGCCGCATCCGGATCGCGTCTCAAGTACCCAAAGTATTC
>DNND01000044.1:8507-20838 GCA_003488005.1 Blastocatellia bacterium
CGTCTCAAGTACCCAAAGTATTCCATCATCACAAACATCTGGTTGCGCTTGGCAGAGACGAACCGCTGGTCGCCAGCTACCTGGCCCAACACCGCCGCACGTGTCTGCGTGCCACTCGTCAGGCCATTAACCAGTGCGTCTCGCTCTGCCTGGCTCCATTTTATCTGCGTGTTCGATAGCAACTCGTCTACGTATTGCTCGTTGCTCAACCCGCCGTAAATACTCTGGAATGACGGCCGCTGTACAAACGCATCCAGGAAGGCCTGGCGGTTTGTGCTTAACTGCTGCTCCCAACCAGTGCGTCCCACTATCACATCTTTCCCTATCGTCGCGCTGTCCGGCATGAACTCAGCATACTGCGGCGCTCGATCGAAACTTGTTCGATACAGTCCATCCACCAGCCCGCCTGTCTCCTGGAATTCAATTGACTGGAAATAAGCTGCCGAGACATTGATGCGCTTCACTTCCGCGCAAGCTGCGTCGCTGCCGCAACCAAGGATCTGATCGCTCCAGAAGTTGAAACCACTCTCTTCCGGCTCGCGGCCCAGGAAATCCAGGTAATGCTGCCGCACGAAATACTCGGCCGTATCGACCGGATTGCTGCTCGTTGACAGCGCCGTCGCTGTAAAGGCCGCTTCAGTCTGATTCCCTAGTTGCGAGAACGAACGCTCCTGCGGACTGAATGAATAGTTCGCACGCGTGGCCCGCACGGTGTAGAACCCGCTGGTCTCGACATCATCGAAACGATAGTTACCATTCGCATCCGTGATCGTCTTGCGATTCTGCGTGCCGCTTACATTCACCACCGCCCCGGCGACAGGGACGCTATTCGTATCTGTAATTCGTCCAGTGATTACTCCTGACGTGGCCGTCGGTATACCGATGGAACTCATCGTCCACGGTGAGAGAGTTAGTT
The DNA here is from genome assembly GCA_003488005.1 of Blastocatellia bacterium. Taxonomy (GTDB): domain Bacteria; phylum Acidobacteriota; class Blastocatellia; order Pyrinomonadales; family Pyrinomonadaceae; genus PSRF01. Next base: position 9,424 of record DNND01000044.1, read on the forward strand.
GGCCGGTCTTTTCCAGCCAATTGTTAGGATCCGCGTTGGTTACGCGCGATGTCGGAGTGAGCGGTGTCCAACCCGTCCCATTGAAGCGCCGGAAAAACATCGTCGTCGCATCGTTGCCATTCAATTCCGAATCCAGATAGTGCAGGCGCAACGTTACCGGACCGTTCGCCCCGTTCGGAGTGATCGTGTAGGTGCGTTTTACTGCCAGCGTGAAACTGGCCGGTGCGGCTTTCGCGAGGTTCACGTTGATATCAGCCGGGACTGCGCCAGACTCAATCTTGATAGTGTTGAAAGGATTGCCGAAGCTATAGGTTGTGTTGACAACCAAGCCAGTGCGTTTGACGCTTCCTACCACATCAAAGGTTCCGGAAGAGCTGCCGGCGGCAGGTTGAGTCAGTGTTTTCGTGTTAGCGACGGTAATGTCGCCGCTCGTAAGCGCGAGAATGGCATTGACCGTGTTGTCATTGTTCATGGCAAGGCCACTCGCATTCCCGTTAGTTAGATTATTGAAGGTTGTGGCGGTTGTGCCACCGATGGCCTGACCCGCTCCACCATCAAAGGTCACCGTTCCAGTTCCTGGTGTGAACACGCCGCCATTGTTGGTCCAATTACCGGCCACGGTCATGGCGGTGGCTGTGCCCGCCACAAAAGTACCCGAGGTCAGTAACACGTTCCCGTTGATATCCAGCGTATTCGTGCTGGCCGCTACTGTAAGCGTTTGGCCGGCGGTCTTAGCCACGGTGAAGTTGTCGAAAGTCTGCGTAGTAGCGGAGCCGCTGATGGTTTGAGAGCCAGCGCCATTGAAGTTCACTGTGTTTCCGCTCGCTGTGAACGTTCCCCCGTTATTTGCCCAATTCCCCGACACGCTCATCGTCGTACCGTTGGTGCCTTGCAACGTTTGACCGCTATCAATCTGAACGTTGTTGAAGGTGCTACTGCTGATGAACGTACCGCCTTGTATGCGCAGCAGGCCGCTTACTGCCAGCGTGCTCCCGCTCGCATCCACATTTCCCGTTCCGGTGTGATTGGCCGTCAGATTGTTGAAGGTCGTGTTGCCAGACAACGTCTGGGTGTTGTTGTTGCCATCGAAGGTGACCGTCCCGGTGCCGCCCGTAAACGTCCCGGCGTTGGACCAATTGCCGAAAACCGTGATGTTTGCGGCGGTGCCGGCAGCGAATGTGCCGGTCGTAATTGTCAGGTTGCCGTTCACATCGATCGCGGTCGTGCCGGCCACACCGCTCAATGTGCCGACCTTGTTCACCGCAAAGTTATTGAAAACCTTGGTGGCCAGAGTGCCGTCAATGTTTTGTGCGCCGCCGCCATCGAAAGTGACGGTGCCTGAGCCGGTTGTAAAGGTGGTACCAGTCGCCTGCGTAAAGTTCCCGCCAATGGTCATTGTCGCGGGAGCGGTAAAGGTGCCGGCGGTCAGCACCAGACTGCCGTTGAGATCCAACGCCGTGGTGGTTCCAGCCGTGTTCAATATCTGACCAGTCTTGTTCATGGTAATGGTAAAGAACGTCTGGCTGGCCGCCGTGCCGGTGATGCTCTGGCCCGCAGTGGTGCTGTTGAAAGTGACGTTGCTCGATCCTGGCGAGAACGTGCCGCCATTGTTCGTCCAATTGCCCGGGAGATTTATGGCGGTGAGAGTACCAGCGGCAAAAGTTCCCGAGGTAAGCGTCATCGCGCTATTCAGATTGAGTGTTGCGGTAGTTCCGGCGCCGGTCAGTGACCCCGCGCCTTTAGCCACTACGAAGTTGTTAAATGTCTGACTGGCGGCCGTGCCATTGAAAAGATTCGCAGTAGTGCCGTCGAACGTGACAGTGTTCGCGCCTGGCGTGAAGGTGCCTCCATTGTTGGTCCAATCGCCCGCGGCCGTGATGTTGGTGCCCGCTGTCAAATTACCGGCAGTCAACAGTGTGTTGCCGTTGATGTCCAACGTCGCAGGCGCGGTGAAGTTGCCCAGCGTCATCGTCAAGTTATTCATGATCAGACTGACAGTGCTGCCGCCGGTGGCTAGTGCCGGCGCGCCGACCTTATTAACCGCAAAATTATTAAACGTCTGGCTGACGGCTGAGCCCCCGATGGTCTGCGCGATAGTGTTGCCATCAAAGGTCACCAGCCCCGTGCCGGGCGTGAAGGTGCCGCCGTTGTTGGTCCAATTGCCGGCTGCGTTTATGCCAGTGCCCGCCGTCAAAGTGCCGGCAGTCAAGAGTGTGTTGCCATTGATATCGAGCAGGGTCGAAGGCGCAGTAAAGCTGCCCAAAGTCATCGTCAGGTCGTTGGTTACTATGGTGTTGGTGCTACCGCCAACGGTTAAGGCGCCGGCGCTCTTATTGACGATGAAGTTATTAAAGGTGTCGCTGGCTGCCGTGCCATTAATGAGTTGTCCGGCAGAGCCGTTGAAATTGAACGTGCCACCGTTGGCGTTGAAAGTATTGGCGGCATCTCTTGTGAAATTACCGGTCAGGTTCACGGTACCGGACGTGGATGTAAACGTGCCGCCCGAGAGATAGAGGCTATCGCCGCCGTTGATGTTCAGCGTCCCCGCGGCGGTTATCGAACCGCCCGACAAGCGAATGCCATCGCCAGCGCCGCCGACGTTTGCCGCGTTGCTATCGATAGTGCAACCATTGAGAGAGTTGAGAGTGCCGGTAGCAACAAAGATGCCGCCGCCGTCGCCACCGCCGCTGCTGTCGGAATTTGCGGTGTTGCCCTGCAAGGTGACTGTATTCAACGCAACGTTGCCAGTCGTCGTTGGTGCACCGGGATCAACAACGAACCCGCCGCCGTTGTTCTTCGCATTATTGCTGCTAATCGTGCCGTTCGTCATCGTCAGCACCGCTGACGAATCGAGTGACTGATCATCCCAGGTAACAAAGATGCCGCCACCATTATTTGCAGTGTTGCTGTTTATTGTGCAGGCATTGGTGTTGCCGATCGTGAGAGTCCCGCGATCGTGGTAAATACCGCCGCCATTGCCAACGTTATCGTTGTTGTTGTCTGCAACGTTGCTGCTGATGCTTACGTTATTCAATGTTCCGGTGGGGCCTATGAACAGTAGCCCGCCGCCGTTGCTACTGGCGGTATTCGATGTGATTGAGCCGCCGGTGATAGTCAGAATCGCGTTGTTAGAGAAAATTCCTCCGCCTCCGGACCCGTCACCGACATCGACAGCGGTGGAGTTGTTACTGGTAATCGCGGCATTGGTAAACGTTGCCGGCACGCCGGGCGAGGTGCCCTGGATGGCAACACCGCCACCGATTGCAATCGACGCGTTACCGCCAGACGTGTTGGCAGTGATAGTGGCGCCCGTAATCTGCAGAGTTTGTGCAGCGATAGTATTGCCCGAGAGGTAATTGATTCCACCGCCGGCCGAAGTCTGCGTTTGATTCGACGAAATTTCGGTGGCGAGTGTGCCACTGTTAATTATGAGCGTAGCCGCTGCCGAATGTATTCCTCCTCCCTGGCCACCGGCCAGGTTGGTCGTGATCTTGCAGCCAGTGACAGTCAGAGAACCCGCAGCGCCAGTCGGCACAGTGTTGGGGTTTCCGTCAAACCCGTCCATATGGATTCCGCCGCCGTCGGGATTGTAAATCTGTGTCACCGGGCTGGGATCAACGTCGTATCCAGGAGCGTTGCCGTTACGGATCGTCATGTTACTGAACACCGCCAGTACCTGACCGCGCGTGGAACTAGCATTGTTTATGTCAAACACGCGATCAATACCGGTGGCCTGCGTCAGTCCGGCCTGCACGATAGTCACGTCGATCCCGTTGCCAACTATGGTTAGATTTCCGTCGATGCTTGAGTTAGCACCAGCCGTAATCGCGTCACGTATGTCCAGGTCCCCGGTCCCGGTCGCCGCTCCGTTAAGATTGAACTCGTCGTCCGCGGGTCCGAGCGTCAGCGTGTAGGTCTGTGCCCCGGCGGGGAAAGTAATCATGTCATCACCGGCCGTAGTGTTTGCCTTGATGATGGCTCCGCGCAAGCTACAGTCGTTAGCGGCGCCGGTGCAGCCGGTTAACCCGGCGTTGTCGACGGTGGTATCAACGTTGTACGTCGCATTGATGACAACAATCACCGCTAGTGGTTCGACCTCTCCCTTGCGCAAAACTACCAGGTCAGATTTGGTGTCCACGTTTAAACGCATCGACAGAGCTGCTACCGGTTCACCATCGACGGCTACGCCCTCAGTGCCTAATTCACCTTTGCCCGGGAGGGACTGTTGTGTAATAGCCAATCGCTCAGGTAAGTCAATCGCCTCGTTTGATCTATTTGTGGCCGTGCTCTTGAGCGCGGCCAGTTGCCCGCCGCTGCGCTCAGCGAATACCAAATCCTCATTGAAGTTATTGGAAATGCGCGCGGGGAAAAAAACTGGCGCTGGGCCGGTGACGCGCGTCTGCGCGGGCAAAGTGTCGGCCATTACCCAGCCGCTGTTTTCTCCCTTTCGCGCAACCAGAGAATTCATGAACGAGGTGAAGAGTTCCGGACGATTCTCACGTCTGGCCTCGGCCGCCTTTTGGATCTTCAGTTCCTCTTCCTTGTCGGTGTAAGGCCTTTTGTCGAGATCGCCGTGCGTGGCAAACTGAATAGTCCCGTCGTCTGACATTGCTGCCAGTTCAGAGCGTCCTTCGCGATCCCAAACAAACTGCCCGATGGTGAGGCCGGCTACCGCGAAAGGAAAAGTGATCTGTTCGATAGCGCGCGCCGACCCGTTGCTGATTTCCTGCTGACTCCCACCCGCGATAATCAAAACTCGATTGCCCGCCGCTACGGCGAGATCGACGCCTTGATCGTCATTTAGCTCGCCGAGGGCCAACGCTCTCGCCGGCGCTGGTAACTCGTACGCGGTCGGTTGTCCCCACAACCCCTCCGAAGCTCCGTCAAAAATCAGTATCTTCGATTCCGATCCGCCCGAAACTCCGACGATAATCTCTGGCGCTCCATCACGCGCCCCGACCTCGCCAGTAGTCAACGCCGTTACTGCGCCAGACACAAAGACCTGTTCCGGAGATGCGAAGTGTCCCTTACCGTCGCCCTTCAGCACATAAATTGCTTGACTACCGCGAGCAGCCGCCAGCACATCGTTGTAACCGTCGCGATTGAAGTCTCCAGCCGCCAGAAAATCAGGTGCTTCCGGTAGCGACAACAACATTGGTTCAGGCAGGAAAGGAGCAGCAAAACGTCCCGCCTTGATATCTTCCAATACTTCCGGTTTGCTGGGCGCAGTTGCTTCACTGTTGCCGCGGTGCAACATCAAGATTCCGGACCCTGCTTTGTAACCGCTAACCAGATCCGCGAAACCATCGCCATCAAAGTCCTGCGTCGCCAGGCTTAGAGGTTCGGCCGATCCCGATCGGAGCATTGCATTCAACGCAACTGCACTTGGGCCCTTGCTGATTCTAGTGCCCGGCGCCGAACTACTCTTCGACTCTACGATCCAGGGCGCTGCGAAAGCGGCTGTCAGAACCGAACCCGCCAACAGCAGCAGTACGAGCATTCTGTTTCGTGTGCTTTTGCTTGCCGCAAGCGTCACGAGGCGAACATAGATCTGATTGGAGTGAAGCATGAGAATCTCCCTTGGAAAATGGCTGAAATCGAAGTGAACAAAACTCTTTTGAATGGATCGAGGTCTGGAATCAGTAAGTAACGAATGAACCCTAAAGAAATCCCAGGCAGCCGTCAATAGTAACTGCGCAAATTATCGGCGGATGCCTTTCCTGGTTTATGTCAGATCCAAAAAAATAAGGTGCCGGTCCGAACCGACACCTTAAGAGAACCTGCGCATTTCACATTTCACTTGTAGCGGAAAACCGTTTGATTCTGGAACCGTGGCTGCTGTTTTCGCAACGGCCTTAGCCGCTGAACTCCTATTGCCTGGGCGGAAAGACGCCCTGCATTGCGATGATAAACGTGACCACCAGGAGACGCTGAAGATTATTGTGCGGCTGGCCGCCGCCGGTAACACCTATGGTTTGCGGCGCCATATCAACCGTGGGAACATCGTCTACATACTGGTTGGCATCAGTATTTCCCGACCACGCGTTGCTCGCGGGGCTTGTCTGGGTGCTCAGAGAGCTGCGGCAGCCTGTGCCATGGTTGTGAAATGGAATTTCGTTCTGCAGCAGTGTGACGGTTTCACTGCCGGCAGACTCGCCGAGAAAGCGCGACGACAGTCCCGAGCCGTCACCCGATCCCATAGGAGCCCTTCCCTCGAGGTCAGGCAGCGCGAAAGTGCTTTTACCGTCCCCACCATAAAAAGTCCCGAGCAAAGAAAAAAGCGCCGTGTTCTGGCTAATCGGCAGCAACTGGCCATTGCATTGCGCCCAGCCCGTGGGCGCAAAGTTACCGGCAAACATTTTGATTTCGGCTACGAAGGGGCTACTCATTTTATTTTCTCCTCAGCAGACAGATAAACGCACTTAGTTCCTCGAGGGGAACACACCTGTTAAGGCAATTATGAAGTTAAGCACCAGGTAAGGCTGTCGATTCTCATGTGGCTGGTTACCGCCGGTGCTTGTAATCGTGCCCGGCGCCATGGCGGTATTAGCCGCCGGGGCCGCGAGGTAAGGATTGACAGAGGTTTTACCCCAAACATGGTCGGCCGGGGATACTTCTATACCGTCGTCGTCTCTGGCTCTCAGGATATGGATGTGCGGCGCCAACTCCGGGGTAGAAAGTGTGTGCGCATCCTCGCCAGCCACCATCCCCAAACTAAAAAAATTACCGACGTGGATGGCAGTCCGGTCACGAAAGTCGGGCAACCGGAAGGTTGTCTGCCCGTTTCCGCCGTAGGTAGTGCCGAGTATGGAAAATAGCGCCTGGTTCTGATTGATTGGCAGAAACTGGCCGTTACAGAGAGCCCATCCCTGCGGAGCAAAGTTAAAAGCGACGATCTTGATCTCGCCCATAAGTGGTGTTGGCATAATCTATCCTCCTCTAAGGACCAATAGAAACTGTTTTATCGCGACAGCGACACGCGACTCCATTATTGAGTTGGAAACACTCCGAACAGGGAAATAATGAAAGTGAGAACCAGATACGGCGCCATGTTGTCATGGGGTAGGTTGCCGCCCGTGCCCGTCACTGTATTTGCTCTCATGGTTGCGTTAATCGGCAACCCAGCGGTAGGAAGAAAATAAAGCTGGGAAGTCGAGGCAGCGAAAATATTGTTTGTCGGGATATCCTGAGTGCCGACAGAAGTTGAAGCGATCACCGGATGGCTATGCGCCGGTATTTGCTGCACACTCAGGGCAACCGCCTCAACGCCATTCTTCTCGCCGATTTGGGTCGTCGATCCCTGATGCACAGGAATGCGACCTTGCAAATCAGGCAGAGCGAAAGTGTTCTCACCATCTCCTCCGTACGTCGTACCGAGGAGGACGAACAGTGCGTCATTCTCAGAGATTGGCACTAGCGCGCCGTTGCAAAGCGCCCAACCGGCCGGCGCAAAAGTCCCGCCGAACATTCTGATTTCGCCTATATAAGGGTCACTCATTGGATTCGTTCCTTTCGACTATGTTGCACCACGCTTTTCTATGACTGCGATGAAAACGCTAATTGATTTTTTGCAAGAGAGGTAAAGAGTTTTCGTCTTGATGAATCCAATTATTTGAGCGCAAATACTGCCGAGGGCACCCGCCGAGCGTTTTCTTCCAGTCTTCCAATCCGCGAAGGCGTGGCATTCTATACCTGTGCATTCCCACGTTCAAGAGAAATTTCACGATTCCATGAAAAAAGTCTTGTATGTTTTTTTCAACGCGAGTAAACTCCCCGTCCACCTTGCTGCTTTTGGTTTTTTTTAGAGACCTCAATCGCCATTCATTCAAGGAGAAAGCAAATGGCCGTTAACAGAAGACAGTTTATCAAGACCGGGACTCTCGTTGCCGTAGCGGCGGGTATTCCGCTGAAAGTGGCGGCAGAAACATTCAATCAGCCGAATTCGAGTGCGAGCGTCTTGGCAGCGCCGGTTTCGCCGCTTCATGGCGCGTCTTCGCATTTTGATATGGCCACTTTTGCCCAGCAATTGAATACGAACTTTCGCTTGAGCCATTCCGGCAAGACGGCGGTGGTGAAGTTGGTTGAAGTTAAGGATTGGAGAGATGATCCAGCGAAGAAGACAGGTAGAGAGTGCTTCTCCCTGGTTTTCTCGGGTCCCTCTTCACTGATACAAAATACTTACTCGGTAGATCACGGCACGCTCGGAAGTTTCTCATTACTGGTAGTACCTTCGGCAGAAGGAAAACGCTACGAAGCGCTCTTTAACCGTTTGCATTAACGACTCAAACCCCGGCCATGTTTCTCGCGCGACCGGCCGGGTGTTTCTCACTCAAGCACTTGCTGCTGGTGATAGCTCCACAATATTGCAGTGAAACCAGATCGCTGCTTAGCTACTAACCCCTTGGCGCCGACTTACGTCTGTCTGGTGCCAGCGACCACATCTAGCCGGGAGAACGTCATGAATCGACTAGCCCAACGCACCTTCCAGATTTCAAGGTCTGCTGCTTTCCGTTTTGTACTCGGTTTCGCAATCCTGGGATGCCTGGTGGCCCTGCCATCCGCTTCATCTACCAAGATCAACCCGAAAATAAGCACGGACTTGCAGGCTTACGCAGCGGTAAACGCAGCCCCGCTTGCGCCGTTGGCCCTTAGCTTCACCGTCGATCGCAATGATGATAATCCGTCGGCAACCCTCTGCACCGTGGCGCCAAATGACTGCAGCTTGCGCGGCGCCATTATCGCAGCCAATGCCAACCTCGGGGCCGACACGATTATCTTTGATCCTGCGACCAACGGGACGCCGTTCACCCTGACCGCCGGACCTGCGGACAACGAGTTCGCCGGGACTGGCGCAACACAGGCCAGCGGCGATCTGGACATTGTCGATGACCTTACGATTACCGGAAACGGCGCCGCATTAACAGTCATTGATGGCAATAACCTTGATCGCATTATTGATGTCAACAATTTTAACGGCACTAATACGAGTACGCGACGCGCGCTTACTGTAGTTATAGATGGAGTAACTCTGCGGAATGGAGACGCCAAGGCGGTCCAGGTCGATCCTGGTCCACCGGCACAATTCTTCAATCACAGCGGTGGCGCAATCAGGTTTGACGGCGTCCAGGCAGCCACAACTGTTAGAGGTTCGCTAACCGTCACGAACAGCATCATAACCACCAACCGGGCGGCGGCTCAGGGTGGCGGTATTCAAGCAATAAATTGTTCACTTACTTTAAACAACGATCAGGTTTTGAATAATCAGGCTACTACCTCCAGCTCGGGAGGCGTTCTTTATAACGCCGCAACTACAGCCGGAGTCCGAACCTTAACGATAACCAACAGCACTATCTCAAATAACAGAGCATTGACCGCAGCCCTTGGCAGCGGCGGCGGCATAAACATCGCCGGTACTGCGACGGTTAACATTAACGGCAACACCATCGCCGGAAACCAGGCTGGAGCCAACGGCGGCGGCATCTTTGCCAATGTGAGCGCGACCACAGCCAAAACATATAGCAAGAACAAGATCACGGGCAATTCAGCCAACCAGGGTGGCGCAATTTTCAATACCAATGGTTCGCTCGCCCTTAATTACAATCTAATAGTAGGTAACAGCACCACTGCGTTGGTCAGCTCGAGCTTCCATTCCACGGCCGGCACCGTGACCGCCACTGACGATTGGTGGGGATGCAACCAGGGACCAAACAACCCTTCGTCGCTCTGCGACAAGATGACCGGCGCTGTCGAGCCGAATTATTTGGTTCTGCGCCACAACGCAACTCCGAACACAATTCTGGTAAACACCTCGGCGAGTTTGCAGGCGGACTTCTATACAGACAGCGCCGGCGCGGTGATTCTGCCGGTTAACCTCGTTGCGCTGGAAGGCCGGCCAATTGTTTTCAACAATGCCGTGCTCGGAACGATTTCAGGCGCTGACACGCAAATCTCAAATGGAAAAGCCAACGCCACCTATACGGCGGGTTCAACCGGGGGCACCGGCAGCGCCGACGCTACGGTCGACCATGCGACGGTAACGGCGTTCATTAACATTCAAGCAGCCGCAGCCGTGACCGTGAATCCGACGGATCAGACTGCCTGCGAGGGCGGCAGCGTTACCTTTACGGCGGCATCCAGCGGCTTCCCGCCACCGACCGTTCAATGGCAGGTAAGTAGCGGGGGCGGTCCATTTACTGACATTCCTGGCGCCACTAGCAACACGTTGACATTCACAGCAAACATATCCCAGGACGGCAACAAGTATCGGGCCGTATTCACCAACGCAGGCGGCTCGGCTACCTCCAGCGCCGCGACGTTGACGGTAAACAGCGCGCCAACTGTTACGACGAATCCAACTGATGCAACTGTGTGCGCGGGCGCAATAGCAAGCTTCACAGCGGCGGCCAACGGTAAGCCTGCTCCTTCCGTGCAATGGCAGGTGAGCATCGGCGGTGGTCCATTCGCCAACCTCCCGGGTGAAACCAACAACACGCTGAGCTTTACTGCTTCAGCAGCGCAAAACGGAAACAAGTATCGAGCGGTGTTCAGCAATACCTGTGGTAGCGCAAACACCACCGCCGCAACCCTGACCGTTAACGGAGCTGCCAGTACCACTGACCCGGCTGACAAAACGGTTTGCCAGGGTGCGATGGCTTCGTTCTCAACAACGGCCAGCGGCACCGGTCCCTTCCACTACGCGTGGACACTCGATGGTTCAACGTATGATGGTGATAGCGCTTCGATCACAGTCGACACCACGTCGCTGAGTGTTGGCAATCACAGTGTCGTAGTGACCACGACCGGCGCGTGCGGCAGCTCTTCGCAAACCGCCACACTGACGGTCCAGGAGAACACTGCAACCAGCGACCCGGCTGACTCCACAGTTTGCCAGGGTGCAACCGCCAGCTTCTCGACGACGGCCAGCGGCACTGGTCCATTCCACTACGCGTGGACGTTGGACGGCTCGCCATTCAATGGTGACAGTTCATCGATTAACGTTCCCACTGGTTCGCTGAGCGTTGGCAGTCACTCAGTAACCGTGACCACCACTGGCGTGTGCGGCAGTGCTTCGCAGAGTGCGACTTTGACCGTACAAGCGAACACGACCACCACCGACCCAGCAGACGCAACTCTCTGTCAGGGCGCAACCGCCAGCTTCTCCACGACCGCCGGCGGCACGGGTCCGTTCAGTTATGCATGGACCATTGATGGCTCATCCTTTGGCGGTGACACCTCGACTATCAACGTCCCCACTGGTTCGTTAAGCGTGGGGTTTCATACTGTCACAGTTACTACCAGCGGCGCCTGCGCGAGCGCTTCGCAAAGCGCAACGCTGACGGTCCAGGAGAATACGACGGCCACGACGCCAAACGATCAGACCGTTTGTCAGGGTGCAACTGCCGGCTTCTCAACGAC
>DNND01000044.1:21162-21637 GCA_003488005.1 Blastocatellia bacterium
GTTATGCATGGACCGTTGATGGCACGTCTTATGGTGGCAACACGTCAAGCATCAGCGTACCAACCGGTTCGCTTAGCATTGGCAGTCACCCTGTCACAGTTACCGTCACCGGCACGTGCGGTAGCGTAACCAGGAACGCGACCTTGAACGTTCAGGAGAACACGACGGCCACGACACCCGACGATCAGACAGTTTGTCAGGGTGCAACTGCCGGCTTCTCGACGACAGCCAGCGGCAATGGTCCACTCAGTTATGCATGGACTGTTGATGGCTCATCGTTTGGTGGCAACACGTCGAGCATCAGCGTACCAACCGGTTCGCTTAGCGTCGGCAATCACTCGGTTTCCGTTACGGTTAGCGGGGGCTGCGGCAGCGTAACCAGAAGTGCGACCTTGACGGTACAAGAGAACACGACGGCCACAACGCCCAACGATCAGACAGTTTGCCAGGGCGCAACTGCCGGCTTCTCAACGAC
>DNND01000044.1:21958-53525 GCA_003488005.1 Blastocatellia bacterium
GTTATGCATGGACCGTTGATGGCTCGTCTTATGGTGGCAACACGTCGAGCATCAGCGTACCGACAGGTTCGCTGAGCGTTGGCAATCACCCGGTCACGGTTACGGTCAGCGGTGGTTGCGGCAACGTAATCAGGAACGCGACCTTGACGGTACAAGAGAACACGACGGCCACGACGCCCAACGATCAGACGGTTTGTCAGGGCGCCACCGCCGACTTCTCGACGACAGCCAGCGGCACAAATCTCAGTTATGCCTGGACGGTTGATGGGTCATCGTTTGGCGGCAACACGTCGAGCATCAGCGTGCCAACGGGTTCGCTTAGCATCGGCAGCCATTCAGTCTCGGTGACTGTCAGCGGCGCGTGCGGCAATGTAACCAGGAATGCCACGCTCAATGTCCAACAGAACACTTCGGCTACCACACCGGGCAATCAGACAGTTTGCCAGGGTGCAATGGCGGCGTTCTCAACGACAGCGAGCGGCAATGGCACACTCCACTATGCCTGGACTGTTGATGGCTCAAGTTTCGGAGGCGACACTTCCAGCATCAGCGTGCCAACGGGCTCTATGAGCGTCGGCAATCACCCGGTCACGGTTACGGTCAGCGGCACCTGCGGCAGCGTCACGAAGAATGCGACGCTGACTGTGAATGCCAACACCAGCACCAGCGATCCGCCTGATGTGGCAACGTGCGAAGGCTCGACCGTGAGCTTTACCACGACTGCCTCCGGTACTGGCCCGTTCTCGTTCGCATGGACGAAGAATGGATTGCCTGTATTGAGCGCAGGCCGCTTCGCGATTAGCAACACCGCCACCACCAGCACGCTGACGATTAGCAATGTACAGGCTGGCGACGCCGGTACTTACATGGTTGAGACGAGCGGCGCTTGCGGTACGGCCAGTCAGAGCGCGAATCTCTCGGTTGATTCGACGCCGCCGACGATTATCCTGAGCGGTCAGACGATTAGTCTCTGGCCACCCAACCATAAATACGAGACCGTGAATGTCACTGATTTGGTTTCCGGCGTGAGTGACTCATGCGACTCAAACCTGAATGCGAACAGCGTGACGATCGCGAGTGTCACCAGCGACGAACTGGAAGACTCGCCTAACGGCGGTGACGGCAACACGCTCAAAGATATCGTCATCAGTTGCAATCGCCACTCAGTGCAATTGCGCGCGGAACGCGATGGCAACCTGAACGGTCGCGTTTACACCATCATCTTCACTGTTACGGATTCCCACGGACACGTAGGAACGGCAACTGCGAAGGTCACGGTACCCCTAAATCAAAGCGGAGCGCAGGCCATTGACAGCGGACCGCATTACACGGTCACGACGGCGACATGTCCGTAATTGATCGAATCTAACTGAACTTATTTGTTTTGGATTGGAGGATTCTGATGCAAAAATCTTTTGCCACGCGCCTGAAGAAATACCGGGTGATGTTCTTTTTCCTGCTGCTGGCGGGCCTTGTTGGAGCAGTGCCGTTGTTATCAAGTGCTTGCCAGCCGGCTACCTCGGTGGTGATCACCAACAACACCACTGGCCTGGAGTTTCGTCACTTGTACCTTTCAGGCAGTGACAACAACTGGGGACCAGATCAGCTAAATGGCTCGGTGATCAGTGCTGGCAGCACCTACACGCAGAACAATCTCTCGTGTGGAGGCACTAGCATCCGAGTGATTGTTGAGGACCAGAATGGTTGTTTTCTGTATCAGACGGTCACCTGCGGTGAGAGTGGTGCTTGGACAATCACTAATGATGCGGCGCCGGATTGCGGCAATTAGCCCTCATTACCACTGTTCGACGATACGGTAAGGCTACAAACGAAAAGGCCCGGGAATCTCCCGGGCTTTTTTCTGCCTATTTGTCACTAGCGGGATCGCGCGGCCAAGCCGCTACTCAGCACCTTTTCTCACCGGCGCGCGCTTCCTTTTCAGCTCGCCATTCCATCAGAAAGTTGAACCCTTCCTCCGCAATGCTTTTGAAACCCAGCCGCTCAAACAACCGCACAGACGGATTGAAAGTTTCGACATGAATGCGAACAGGCTTGCGAGACTCCATAGCCTCAGTTAGTAGTTCGCTCAATAGCGCAGTCCCAATGCCATTACTGCGCGAGGCGGGTAATATGGTGATATCCAGAATACGAATCTCATCCTTGTCTCTCAGAACGTAGAACCGGCCCACCGGTAAATCGTCGCGCAATATCACACTAAAGCCGGCATCCGAAAACCGTTCGCGATAGTACGAGTCCTGCGCGGAAAACTGCATTGTGAGAAATGCTTTTCGCTGTTCATCGTTCCAGGGAACGAGCGCCATCTCCTCTGCCCGCGTGCTGGCGTAAAGTTCGAAGAGAAAAGATTCGTCTTCCGCAACCGTGTCACGCAACGTTATCGGCATAGAATCGGCGCCTATTAACTAGTCGCCTTTCCGTAGGCGGTTGAAAACAGCTTCATAAGATGTGCCGTCATCATCCTGGCGCATCGGAACTATGAAAAGAACAAACTGTCCCATCTGTTCGTGTCTGAAGCTATAGGTTCCCTGGCCCAGCAACGGTTCCTTAGGTCCTCGAAAAACGACACTGAAACGCTCCTGACCCGGCGATAACTGAAGTTCAGTGACGTTGCTCAACTCTGCATCGATGGAGTTTGTATCGTCGATGGAAATGCGAAACGTTGTTTCCAGGTTTTTGGAAAATACCTCGTGGTCGAGGGGAGTGTCCATCATTGTCGATTCCTTTTTAGTAATTGTTTCTTTCGGTTTGGCAAGCGTTTGTCGTCGGCTGCCAGGACATTTTCCAGTACACGCCATCATCATTCGCCACCGAAAATCCCAGCCGCTCGTATAACTTTTTTGCGGGATTCGAGTGCCAAACGCTGAGGTTTACCGGCTTCGCCGCCCCCGCCGCCTCGCGCAAAAGGTCTGCTATCAGATGCGTGCCAATGCCCGCCCCGCGGTGGGACGGAAGCAAAGCGACATCGACCAGCGTGAATTCGCGAGCGCCCCTGTCAACAAGCAGCCGGCCAACAGGATCGTCATTAAGGAGAACGATGCTGTTGTCAGCATGGGGGTAGCTCGCAAGATACTGTCGACTCTGGGCGTTGAATTGCATGTTGATGAAAGCGGCCTTTTGATTCTCGTCCCCGTTCAATAAGGCCAGTTCGTCCCCGCGAGTCGAGGCAAAGACGCCCAGCAAAAACGCCTGGTCGTCTGCGGCGGCGGGGCGCAGTTTAACCCTACCGAAAACCTCTTTATCAGCATGCAGGTTTTGCATTGGTTCAAATGCTTATACTACGTAAGGTCGTTTCCAAGTCAAGAGGGTTGATCAGTCGTCGTGACTGGAGCCATCGCACCCCTTTGCACACGTGGATTGTCCCCCGCCGCATTTGATAGGCGCTGAAGAGGAAATTCCAAGCGAAACTACTTCTTCAATTGTTCTTTAAGATCCAGGTTGCGAGTTAAGCGATGCAGGTAATTTGGATGGACTCCCAAAATCTTTGCCGCTTCCGTAAAGCTGCCGTTCGCCTGGGCCATGGCGCTGAGAATGATCTGCTTTTTGGTTTGCATGACGGCTTCATGATATTTCGTTGCCGGCTCAGAAACTATTGAAGCTGATTCAAGGATGGATTCAGGCAAGTCCTCAGGCAGTATTCGCTCGGTAGTTCCCAGGACGACTGCCCGCTCGATCGCGTTTTCCAATTCGCGCACATTCCCCGGCCAATCGTACCCGACCAAACGCGCCTGTGCCTGCGGCGAGATTCCCAGCACGCGACGGTTGCACTTCTTCCCATACTTGGCCGCAAAATAATTTGCCAGCAACGGAATGTCTTCCGGCCGTTTTCTCAGCGGCGGCATCTCGAGACTAACGACATTAAGACGGTAATAAAGATCCTGCCGGAAAGTTCCCTGGCTGACGGCCTCTTCAAGATTTCGGTTCGTGGCAGTGATAACGCGGATGTCCAGCTTGATCGTCTTTGTGCCGCCCACGCGCTCGAATTCTCGCTCCTGCAAGACCCGCAGCAGCTTCACCTGCAGCGCAGAGGACAGTTCGCCAATTTCGTCGAGAAAAACTGTGCCGCCCTCGGCAACTTCCAACCGGCCTTTTTTCTGGACCAGAGCGCCGGTGAATGAACCCTTTTCATGTCCGAAGAGTTCGCTCTCAAGCAGCGATTCCGCAAGCGCCGCACAGTTGACGGCCATGAAAGGCTTACTTGCGCGCTTGCTGTTCTGATGGATGGCGCGCGCCGCCAGCTCCTTGCCCGTTCCACTTTCGCCGAACAGCAACACGGTTGAATCCGTAGGCGCAACTTTTGAAATGAACTGCAGCACATCGCGCACCGCTTCGCTTTCACCGACGAGGTTGTGTTCAATATCAAAGTCCGCGATGAGTCTCTGATTTTCACTTACCAGCCATTCGATGTGCCGCGCATTTTCAATGGCCACGGCACTGATCGCGGCTATCGCGGTCACCAGTTGCAAGTGGTCTTTGTCGAATTCAACGTCCGGTTCACGCGTGTCGAGGTAGATGACCCCGAGCGGGCGGTCGAGCATGATTAAGGGCACACACAAAATCGAGTGGGGCCGATCGCGCACCAGGCTTTCGGACTCCAGACTCGGCGCACCTTGCTGGTTCGCCATCAGGATGGACTCGCGTTTTTGCAAAACTGCTTTGGTTATGGTGCGGCTGATCTTGATAGATTGATCCGGGCCGCGCTGCCGGTGCAATGCGAAAACGGAAGCGAATTCCAACTCGTCATCTTTAGCGTGCTCAGCCGTTAGCAAAATCACGCCGCGTTCGGCGGGCACGACTTCAAACAACAATTCAATCAAGGTTTTTCTGAGTTCTTCGACGCCCCTGATCGCATTAATCGTCGTGCTGATCTTCATCAACGCGCTAAGGTCGCGCGCCATCAGGTAAAGGGCGTCATTGAATTTGATCTGCAAAGTTGAGCCGCTGACTGCATGCGCTTCCTCGTCAAACTGAATGGTGGTTGGCAATGCAGCGGTATCGCTCTCGTGCAGCAGAAATAAAAACTGAGAGTCGCCAATGCGAACGCGATCGCCGTGTTGCAGTGTGCGCCGTTTGATCGGAACGTCGTTGATGAATGTGCCATTGAGGCTCTGCAAATCCAGAATGACAAACTGGTCATTCTCTTTCTCGATTTGGGTGTGACGTCGCGACACCGAGGCATCGGCAAGACAGAGCGTGGCCGCCGTCTCGCGGCCAATGATTACCGGAAAGTCTTCGATTGAGAAGACAGCTCCCTTAAGTCTCCCGGCGATTGCTGTAAGTCGAGGGTTCATCGGATTTTGTGAGCCTTGAAACGTGAGCTTGATCAGTTTACGCGTACCCGGCGTGTCGGGGCAATGGTCAGGTTGCGTCCGGCCACTCTATCTGAACAGCACGTCCGTCTATCTAACCGGATAGATTCCCAAACAGCTCTATTCTCTTTGCAAAGGAGCCGGTTGAAGGATTGTCCCAACTAAACAACGGAATGATTGAGGTTGGAAAGGAGCGAAGCGGAGTGATCAGCTACGCACATAGAGTGGCACGCGACTGGCATTAGATAAGCGCAAATGAAAAAAGAACTTCTAAAAGGATTCTCGTTGCTGGCGGTGATAATCGTGCTGGCGCTGATGACCGCGGTGGCTTCGGTTAGTGCAAACGCGCCGACAAGCGAAGGTGAAAGCTACTCGGCTGTTGCCCGATGATCCTCGGCGGGCTCTTTGCGGCGCACTGAAAGCGTCCGGTTAGGAGCTCCGCTTTTGATACGAACTTTGCTTTCCCCACGCAACGGCTGGCGGACCCCCACTCCCCCGCTGATTGCCGCAAACCAAATGGCAACCCAATGCCCCGGGTTGCCTTTTTGGTTTGTAGGCTAGTCCAAGGTCCAAAGTCATTCAAGCAGTTCAGAGTACAACCTTTAGGTTGCGTGGCTGTGAATGGATGCAAGCTGAAGCTTGTACTCTGAACTACTTGAGCTTTTGCGGATCTCGAACTTTGGACTACTACGGCACAATCTTCCAATTGTTAGTGGGCTCGGTTGGAATCGTCTTGTGACGCTCGACCCAATCAATAATCAATTCCCGAATTTCCTGGCTGGAGCGATAAACGACCGGCGCACCTTTATACATGACGTAGCCGCCGCCGCCGTTCACGCGATAATTGTTAGTCGCCAGCCGCAGTTTTTGATCGGGAAGAAGAGGCTTGCCGCGGAACTGCAGGTTCTCGATTCGCTGACCGAATGGTTTAGCAAGGTTCAACTGGTAAGTTACGCCTTCCGCAATATCGAAATTGTAACTGGGAATCTTTTCATCCACGAGATCGCGTGCAGATTTTCCCGGTTCGTAAGGGCGAAAATATTTCGCGGAATGTTCCAGCGCATCTCTTAGTTGCTGGCCGGTAACCTCAAGCACGACGAGCGTGTTTTCATAAATGTACAGTCCGGCAATATCGCGCACCGTCACCGGCCCCCTGGCGATGCGCGCCTTCTCGTTGAAACTTGCGACCATCGAGACGTCCGCGTTGCCTGCTTCCATCTGTACCCGTTGAACCAGATCCAGAATAGCGGTGTCGCGGAAAGTAGCCTCACCCGCCGTCAATTCCGCCGTCGACTCGCCGATGGCATGCGACAACCAAGATTGAGTTTCGCGATCGTAAGGCTCGCCAATCTTCAACAACTCGGCGTCGGCTTGGACTTTGTCGTCAACTGCAATCGTGCGCGCTGATCTTGCATAGACGCGCCAGCGAGTTCCGTCGTTTTCCATGTAAAGATCCGTCCGAGCCAGGTGGCGTCCCCAATAATTCGCCTGCAACAACTGCACTCCATTGATGACGACTGAAGGCACGTCGCGATGAGTGTGGCCCATGAAAATCAGATCCACACCGGGAACTTGTCTCGCAATCGCTATCGCTTCATTTTCATTTTGCACTTGTCCGGGGTTGAGTTCGCCAGTGCGCAAATCTTCCTCGAGCCCCATGTGCATCGCGATGACGACCACATCGGCGCGCTCTTTGCCGCGCAACACCGGTACCCACTTCTTTGCTTCGCTGAGCGGCTCTTTGAACTCCAGGCCCGCATAGTTTGGCGCGTTTTCCCAGTTTGGAATTCCCGGAGTCGTCAGTCCCAAAACCGCGATACGCACGCCGGCAACTTCCTTAACGATATACGGCTGGTAATGAGTTTGACTGGTGCCTTTGTCGTAAGTGTTGGCCGATAACCAGGGAAACTTTGCTTCGCTGCGCGCCTTTTCCAGCACCTTCAAACCAAAGTTGTACTCATGATTGCCGACGGTCATGGCGTCATACTGCAACTCGTTCATGGCCAGCATCATCGGATCGGGTGGCGTATTGTTTTTCTTGTTGTGGTAATACTCGAGCGGCGTTCCCTGAATCGTGTCGCCTGAATCGATCAGCATGACGTTCGCGTTGTCTTTGCGAATCTGCCGAATTAGAGTCGCGATTTTGGCGAGGCCACGGTTATCAGCATTGTTGGTGTAGTAGTCGACGGGATAAAGATTTCCGTGCAAGTCAGTCGTGCCCAGCATTACGATTTGGACGCGCTTGTCGGCAACGCTGAATCCCGACAACGGAAAACTCAAGGCAATGAGCGCGATGACCAGAATAAAGAAAGCCGGTGCAATTGTTCTAGACTTCATGGTCCCTTGTTCCTGCTGATTAGTTTTGATTCGCAAACACTTCGGCGGCGACGATCCCGTTCACCCTCACTTCGTATAATTTCTCAAACGTGCGGCGCACCAATGCAAGCTCGTCACGATTTTCGAAATAGGTCCGCCCGCGCTGAACAATGACGTAAGCAGTACCGGAAATATTACCGACCTGAAACTCGGGCGTCGAAATTACCTGCGAATTCAGATCGCTGCGCCCAAATCGTTCGAGGTAATACCGCGTGGCGGCTGGAGTTTCATGCGCGATGATTGCGCCTTGAGGCGCTTTCTCGCACACAAACTGGATCGCTTCGCGCAAGCCGTCGTCATAAAACTCGTCGTGCGGAAAATAGTAACCAACCTTATCTGCAGCCAGCGCATTCGTGTACAAAGCATAATGCGGAGCAGCCTTATAGGCGCTCCAAGCCGGCTGGGCCACGAATATGATCATTACTGCCGCGCACATTATCAATTCCACGCGCTTTGAACCACCGGCGCGGCTGCTCACGAATCTTGCCAATGCAACTGCGCCGGCCGCGGCCAGCATGTAGACGAACGGCAGCAGCGACAATGTGTAGCGGAGCCATTTCGCGCCCACCAGCGAATAAGGAACAATCCAAAACAAAAACATGAACAGCGCGAACGCATAGCCCGGCTGCCGCCGGCGTTTGATCGAAACCACCACGCCCGCTACGAATGCGCCCAACACGGCAAGGGGAATCTTTATTGCCATGAATAACAAATAGAAATAAACCGGCGTGCCCCAGAATGGCGACCGCGACACATTATTTTTGTAGAGCACGTCGCCCATGAGATAGCCGGTATGAACCAGCAACTTCTCGCCCATGTAGACGTTCAGGTATTCCCAAACCTGCGGCAGCAACACTGGCGGGTTGGCGATCACAAACGCGATGGCCATTGCAATGTAAAACGAGCGAAACGTTTTGCCTCCGGGTTCGCCCGGCTCACTTTTTCGCACGCGAAAATAATGATGATAGAGAGCGTTCAAACCGAAATAGTGGGGAAAGTATTTTGACGCCATCATCAATCCGAAGGAAATCCCGCTCAAGATGTAATGCTGGCGCCGAACTTTGCTATGGCGCGGACTTGTTTGCTTGGCGCGTAAATAAAAATAGAAAGCGAAGAGCATGAAGAAAACCAACAGCGTGTCTTCTTTGCCGATGCGATTAATGGTAATGGCGTTGAGCCCAACACTCCAGAACGCGGCCGCCAGTAATCCCGTCCAGCGATCGAAAAATGCAGCCGTCAACAGAAACAAAGGGACGATCGTCAAGGCGCCGAAAATGGCGTTTGGAAGGCGGAACGCGACCTCGTCGCTGACTGCGCCGTCGCGGCCGGCAAAAATCCGCGCTGTTTTTACAGATGCAAACATCAACGCTTTCATCAGCATGGGGTGTTCGCCGTTGGCGGTGATGTCGCCACGCTCGTAAGCCCTGACGGCATCGACCTTGTTGACTTCATCTTCCGCGAATCCAATAGCTCCAAGATTGGACACGCGATAGGCTAATCCGACCGCAATCAAGAATATTAACGCGGTAACGATTAGCCGGCGATCGCGTCCCAACGATGCATCTGCAGCGATAGTGGGCGCACTGCGCTGCTCAACGGGCGCGTCTTTGGAAGCCAAAGGCATGTCGGGTGTCACAGTGGTCATCAATAGCCGCTCTTTGATGCGCAATCCTAAGCGTAGGCTGTCACAACAGTTTCACTCATTTAGATGGTTTGCTTTTGGCGGCGCGACCAAAATGTCTTATTGTTTGTCGCGAAAGTGCAGCGCAAATCCTAGCGCCGGTAGAAAAACAATTCCCATGGATAATTTAGTTGCTTCTAATATTCGACAGCGCCCTATTCGCACGCTAGTCAGCGTCGCGGGCGTGGCGCTGGGCGTCTGTTTGATAATGCTTTTTACCGGCTTGGCGCGTGGCATGTCCAACGACCTGCAGCGGCGCGCTTCGAATGTGCGCGCGGAAATTATCTTCACTCGCCCCGGTTCGATGCAGTTAACAGCCTCGACCGCAAACCTTAGCACGAAGTATGTCGACAGTTTGAAGCAGATCGACGGTGTGGAAGAAGTGCTCCCGGTTATCCGCTACGTCTCCCAGGGCGGGAAGGGTTTTGGCTTTGAACAGATTGAAGGCATCGAGTGGGAGCCATGGGCGCGCGTGAATCAAATCCATATCGCAAGCGGCAGAGCGCCGCAGGCCGCCGACGAGATCGTTATTGACGAGACAAAGGCGCGCAACAACAAACTTTCGATCGCAGACACGATAAAACTTTTCGGCGACAAGCCTTATCGGATTGTCGGCATCTACGCGCCTGAGTCAGGGGCGCGTGTGAAGATGACGTTGGCGGCCATGCAGGAAGCGCTCGAGTCGCCCGGCCGTTGCACCTACATGCTGATCAAGTTGCGCGATCCAAACGATCAGGTAGCGGTAGCTAAACGTATTGACACAGAATTGCCCGGAAATAAGATTCAGTTCACGCGCGAGTTGTTTACCAGTCTTGAGAAAAGCATTCCTTACCTCGGAATTTTTCTGCGCGTGTTGGTGGCGCTGGCAGCGTTTGTCAGCGCGATGGTAGTGATGTTGGCAATGTATACGACCATCACCGAACGCACGCGCGAGATTGGCATCCTGAAGGCAATGGGCGCGTCACGACGCTACATCGTGATGATTATTGAATCGGAAGCGATTCTGATCAGTGCGGTTGGATTGGTTGCGGGATTTATCCTGTCGTTCGTCGCCGGCTTTGCAATTTACCGCTTCTACGGATTGTTTTTTGAATTCAGTTGGGGCTGGGCTCTTACGGCGGCCGCGATTGGAATTCTTGGCGGAGCGATTGGCGCGCTCTATCCTGCCTGGCGCGCTTCAAACCTCGACGCCGTTAGTGCACTCGCTTACGAATAGAAAGCGTTACTAGGGCGTAACAAGGAAAACGTCCCAAGCCCAACGCCCGACCTTGGCCTTCCTGGCATCTTCAACTTTAGATCTGTACTTGAATTGATTCCCGTAAGCATCCATTCGCTTGGATTCTTTATATTTGAGATCTATGGACGCCACCTCAAGAGACAATAAGGGATGCAATTCGCCCGGTTCTGAAACGCCATTGTGGTTGACGTCTTGCCAAAGGAGGAGATGGCTAAACACCGCATCGCGAGCGTCTATGGCCCCATCGCTATTGCCACCGAAACCCGTCTTGTCAAATTCAGCCAGCGCTATGAATCCGTTGGGTGAAGCCGAATGAGGTTGTTGCGTAAAGTTACCAAACATTTCGCCGCCACTATCAATCATGCCGTTGTGATTGCGGTCGAGGACCAGCCATGCGTCGTCGCTGTTGGCCGCGGTCCAGGAAACTTTCCTTCTGAAACCACTATTGGTCAAATCAAAAAGAACACCGTCCGCTCCAGCGGTAAGCCCAAATCCATTGCCCTTAACATCAATTAGGATCGGGGAAGGGGGCACACAGCGGCAGGATCCCGGATCGAAAGTGGTTCCCCAATCGCAACTGCTCTCATTAAGATTGCAAGTATTGTATTGTTCTTGATAGTCGTCCAAACCATTACAGTTTCTGTCCTCGTCTCCTTCAGTGTACGGGTTCAGCGGCGCACCTGGATACACATTCGAATCGTAATCGTTGCAGTCACTGCTTGCGCACCACCCATCTTGATCGAAGTCTTCGCAGAAGGGCGTTGGATCCGGTGTTGGGGGCGGTGGTGTGGGCGTGGGATCGCCACCGCCACCGCCGCCAGGTCCAATATTTTGCGGCTTGGAAACCTGCGTGCAGCCGGTCTTGTTACCATTCTGCACTGCGTTCGCAGACGTAACGTCATTGGCCTGCAATTTAAGATTATTCTGAGCTACACCGCAGGCAAGTTTGACAAATCCCATTGCTGTAGGAATCGTCGCCGCATTGGTACTAGACTCCCAACAACCCTGACGCATCTCTGCGACAGTCGGATGAGCCAGACCCTCCGTGTGGCCAATCTCATGCGCAATGTAATCTATAAGCAAATCAAGAGGCCAGTTAGCGGCTTCTGGCGAAATCAAAATCTCAAACCGGCCGTCAGGCTGTGGGTTCGTGCGCATGCAGGAACCCCGGAGCTGATTTGGCGTCGCCTTTTTGAGCGTGATCGTCGTCTGTCCCCACTGTTGCTGTCGATCAAAATAGTCCTTGGACGCCTCATTATTAACGCCACGCGCGTTGTTCCACTCATCAAAAGCCCCGTTCGCAGCGTTCCAAATTGCCTGATTCGTCGATCCCGGTTGCGTATCCCAAGAGCTATCGATCCGCCAACTCACTTTAGGTCGGCCATCAGGTGCCGTGCTTACGGAGCCATCTTGGTTTTTGCTGGTATTTAGGGAGTCTCCGTCTGTAAAGCACTGCGGACACTTGGCCCAGGCAGTGAACAACCCAGGCAGAATAATTCCGGCTCCTCCAAATATTAAACTCAATATCAAAACAGCGCGCGCCACACTCCGCATGAGACATTTCTCCTGTTTTGGAAACTATAACCCCGGAAGTTCACGACAAAGCGTTGCTCTGAAACACAGCCAAACATCTGAACCAATCACGGCTATTAACTCGGAAAGAAAGAGGGTCTTGTCTACTCGACGCAGCTAGTAGTATGAGCATTGGCACGATTCGTAGTCCCAACCGCCTCCCCGCTGTTGGCAGCTGCGTATCACAGCAAGCCCTGGATGACATGGCGTGGGCGTGGGAGTTGGGGGCGGGGAGCCGGTGAAAGAGGCCCTCATTTGATCCAACGAATTACCGTAACGATTCTGTAGCTCATCCGTAAAGGGATTGTATTGCTGCGTGGTTCCGGTGGTGTCGAGAATATCCACCGTCGCCAACTGATTGACAGAGACAATGGGGAGGACGCCATTACCCCCTAGCCAAAGGAGACCGACCTGCGGTTGCGATGGGTCGCGTTGAAAGAAAAGGACATAGTTATGCGCAAAAGAGAACTGCGGGAAGTCGTACACATCACTCTTCAGCATTACCCCGTTCACTGCGAGCGACCCGCCGCCCCTAAGCACAAGTATTTCATCAGAATTGAGCGGTAACATATCAGCAGGAGGGACCAGACCGCTACTTAAACACGGACTACACGCACCAACCTGACGCCACGATTCAAGTATCTTGAACTTCGACCAGGTAACAATGCTATCGCCCTCAACCGCATAACTCTTAGCAGCGACAATTTGTACGACAGCAACATTAGAGTTGGAGATCGCAACATCCAGAGATGGTGCAGGGTATTCGGAAATCCCGTCACTGAAATGATACTCGGACAAACCTTGAGACTGGGCTAACTGTGCATACCATTCAAGAGTGCCGGGCTGTGCACTCGGCTGCTGCGGGAGTAGGTAAGCCCTAATCGGAGCAACAATGAAAGCCGCGCCAATTGCGAGAAGTAAGGCAACAAACAGTGAGCGTTTTCTAATATGCTTCAAATTTTGCCCCCCTTGCTTAGTACCGAGTCCGCAATACCGAGATCCATCGACATCGGATACCATTAGGAGAAACTAACCTAGCCCAGCGTATACGCCTGGCCTCGCAGAATGTCAAGTACACTATTTTTCGTTCACATTTAATGACTCGGCTTCAGTTAATCACTCGCGGCGATCGGAATTCTTGGTGGCGCAATTGGCGCGCTCTATCCCGCCTGGCGCGCTTCAAACCTCGACGCGGTTAGTGCGCTCGCCTATGAATAGAAATCAAAACAAGCGCATAAACCGGACTACGTTTTCTTAGTTATACCCTCGCAATTGTGAAGCTGCCCGCAATTGTATGAGCGAATTACCATACTGTGTTGTGAGCCCGCTGCTGACCGGCTCAAATTCACCCGGCGCTAGCATCATTACCGGCGCAAACGTACCGTCAGAATTAACGTGTAAAACCCCCTGAGGTCCAATAGGGACGACGCCTTGCTGGTTAGTATCGAGATTAAGAAACAAAAGATACTTCTCGCCCTGCACCATTCCGCCAAAATCTTCTATGTTCGTTTCGACTACTACGTTGTCAATCATGGCCGAGCCTCCAGGTAACGGCAGCAAAATCTGACCCGCTTGAAGAGGTAACAGATCGGCGGGCGGAGTGGGCGTGAAAGTACAACTGGCGCATGGGGTGTAAGGTTTTTGAGTTAGAGTTTCAGAGACGCTGAATTTGTACCATGTATAGATCGCGTCCGGAGGATCATACCAAACAGACTTTTGAGTAATTAATTGCCCAACAACGATTGAATAATTTGATATGGCCTGATTCAGATCCGACGCACGAGGCGTCCGTGGCGAGAGTATTAATTGAAAGTTTGTGTCTCCAGCGGCGAAAGCTTTTTGCGCATACCACCTCAGGCTTCCCGGGTCTGGAGATGAAGCTTGAGCTTCAGCGGCAGGCATAGTGGAAATGCCAGCCGTAACGCGCGATCTCGCCAGCCAGCTGGTTACTAAGCCAACCAGAAGCAGCGCCAGGAGCGCTAAACTAAACCTAGGCTTAATTTTCATTTACGGCACCTCTGCACACACGCACACGCGTCCTTGTTCGCTGGAACTCGACTCAAATTCCAAGGAACTAGCTCAAACAATGCAGACCGTGACAGCGAAGCAAGATCCGATTTTAGAAAAGGTGAAGATATTTGACCAGAAGTCATACTTGATAAACCCAAGAGGTTGAGTTGTAACGCGCGGATTTTCCCGCCAACGGATTTTATTGTCAATACGAGAAGTCCAGGCTCAGTGCGCCAATTAGAAGTAGGCAACTTAAGCTGCGAGTTGTTGGAGCTTGGGTTTGATGCCAGCAAGTGGAAGGAGATCATTGAGCACCGCCACCCGCAAGGCCACGATGGCAGCGCAGCCTTTTTCGCGCCCGCGTCAGCCCGCAGCCTTTGGTGTCGGGGTTGACGACGGCATTCCGTTTAAGGCGGCGAGTAATTGATCTAAAGAATTGTTATAGCGACTTGCAAGATCGGTTTCAAAAACGCTGCCTACGGGATCCACGCTACTTAGCGTCCCTGAGGAAGTGACGAAATAAACCGCTTGGGAGCCCATGACAATCGCGCCGTACCGCGTGGTTGGATCTACGTACAATATAAGTAAATATCTTTGCCCAAATGAATAAGCAGGGAACGATGGTTCGTCAGCTACAAGCTGGACTCCGTTCCTCTGCAAGATACCGCCTGGTTTGAACACCCAAAGCTGATCTGGCTGCGCTGGTTGAAGGTCGGAAGGAAGGGGACCCAAAACAAAAGGCGGGGGCTTGGAAGAGAGTTGTTCAATTACTCTAAACCTATACCACGACTGGATACCGTCATCGCCTCCCACTCCTTGAGTGGGATAGCTTTTCATTTCAATAGGTTCCGCAACCACGAAACTAAATCTAGCTACAACATCGTCCCAGGATCGTGAAACTCTATATTCATAGATCCCAGCACTAAAATGATATTCCGCTAAACCTTGGGCCTGAGCCTGTTCTGCATAATAGTCCAGCGTGCCTGGTTGGTATCCAGTTTGTTGTTGGTATCCAGTTTGTTGAAAGGGCAAGTAGGCGCGCATGGACGGAATCATTAACGCACTAGCAACTATTAATACAGCTACCACGGAGCCGATTAGAAACATTTTTTTTCGCGTTTTCTTCAATTTCCTGACCTTCGCGCTTCGCCCTCGCCTACGAATAATGCAGGCATTGCAACTTATGTGCAGGCATCGCAACCTAGGTGATATTCGCCTGCGTCTGCCGGCTCAATTTCTTTAACGACAACCCGCGACGCACAATCAGCGTCACGCCAACTGCGCTCCAAAAAATGTCGCGAGCCTTGCGCACGATTGCCAACGTCACGCCAATCGCGGTCGTAAACCCCAGCACCTTCGCCAGCATGCCGGTGCCGGCTTCATCTACGCCCGTTCGCATGGGCACAAACTTGAAGACCACGTTGATGATCCGATTAACTGATTCCAAAATGAACGCCGTCAGAAAAGTCGGCGCGATCGGGCTTATGAACCAAAGAGTCGTGTAAATCTCAAGCACGCCGGTAAAGTGGAAACACACTTCCAATAAAAAAATAACCAGCAGCCGGCTGCGATTGCGCGAATAAAAACCATAGATGCGATCCTCAAGCGATTGCGCGCGGGGAATAGTTTTCCCCATCCAATCACGTGCAATGCCGCGGCGTTGAACCAATCCCATTGGTCCACTCAGGAATTTCCACTGCTTGCGGATGATCAGATAACCGAGCGGCACGATGACCACGACGGCTATCAACGCCGCGATGCTGGCGTACCGTAGCGGCTTAGGCAACGAAAAACTCAATAGCAACGCCGCCGTGCCGGAAAAAATAAACAACGCCACCGATAAACTATAAAAAATATTTTCCAGGGCAATCGCCGAGAGGCCGGCGATCAAGGGAACGCGGTCAGAAACAAACGCAGCTTTCGAAGGTTCTGCTATAGCCACGCTGGCCAGTGGAATAATATTGCCCAACGCATCGCCCATTATCCTGGCCGCAAACGCGTCGCGAAAACGAATGAAGTACGGCGCCTCAAAACATTTGGTCCAGGCGAGTGAACGAACAACCTGCCGCAAGGCTGAAATCGCGACGACGAGTAGAAAGCCAAAGCCCAGCCGCTTGATGCCTTCGATGATTTGCGCCACGCCGGCTTTGCGTACGAAATAAGCGAACAGCAACAGGCCAAGAAACGCGAACACGAGGCCGAACCTGGCAAGCCTTCGGTTTCTTGCCTGATTGTTTTTGACCATGCCAGGCTCGCGAATTGGGGGTTGTGGCTCTTCCTGCAAGTTAATAGAGTCCTTATGACTGGCGTTTGAACGATTGAGAACGGTATCACACGGCCAATCGATTTTGACAAGCCTGCGCGTCAACCCGAAACTCGAAACACGGAACTCGAAACATTCCTTCCTCAGCTTTTGCCTTTTTAGTTTTGCGTTGATTATGATGCTGGAGTTCAAGTCACAAATCCCGTAAGGTCAGGTAAAGATGAGCCAATCTCAAACAGCCATTGGCGGAGATGATCAGGCCGGCGTTCGCGTTCTGACGACGCTTTCCGAAGACGAGCAGATGTTCCGCGCCAGCGTGCATGAGTTTGCCGAGGGTGAACTGCGGCCGCGCGTCACGGAAATGGACGCGCAGGGCAAACTCGATCCGGCGCTCATCAAGCAGTGTTTCGATTTGGGTTTGATGGGGATCGAGACACCGGAAGAATTTGGCGGCGCAGGCTCTTCGTTCTTCACCGCGATCATCGCCGTCGAAGAACTCTCGCGCATCGACGCCTCGGTCGGCGTGTTTGTTGACGTCCAGAATACGTTAGTCAACAACGCCCTGATTCATTGGGGGACTCAGGCTCAGAAGGAAAAATATCTAACGCTGCTGGCGAGTGAAAAAGTCGGGGCCTACGCGTTAAGCGAAGCAGGTTCGGGTTCGGACGCGTTTGCCATGCAAACTCGCGCTGTCGATAAGGGCGATCATTATCTTCTCAACGGCCAAAAACTTTGGATCACCAACGGCAACGAAGCTGAGATTTTCATTCTGTTTGCGAACGCGAACCCGGAAGCCGGCTATCGCGGCATCACCGCTTTCATTATCGAAAAGGGTTTCGCCGGCTTCTCGGTTGGTAAGAAGGAAGACAAGCTCGGCATCCGCGCGTCTTCAACCACTGAATTGATTCTCGAAGATTGCCAGGTCCCGAAAGAGAATGTGCTGGGCGAGGTGGGCAAGGGTTATAAAACTTCTATCGAAACCTTGAACGAAGGACGTATCGGTATCGGCGCGCAGATGATCGGCATCGCGCGCGGTGCTTTGGAAGCAGCTACGGCGTATACATCGGAGCGTCAGCAATTTGGCAAATCGATTAACCAGTTTCAGGGAGTGCAGTTTCAGTTGGCGGAAATGGCTACCGACCTGGAAGCCGCGCGCTTGATGGTCTACAACGCAGCGCGCATGAAAGACGCCGGCTTGAATTTTGTGAAGGAGGCGGCGATGGCGAAGCTTTATTCGTCGCGCGCCGCCGAACGAATCTCGTCGAAAGCTATCGAGTTGTATGGCGGTTACGGTTACGTTAAAGACTATCCGGTCGAGAAGTACTGGCGCGACTCGAAGATTGGCGCGATTTACGAGGGCACTTCGAACATGCAGTTGCAGACGATTGCAAAGCTGCTGATTGGTAAATAGTGAATGGTAAATGGTGAATCGAAAGAACAGTCGGCCAGTACCATTAGGTCTTTCCATTTACCATTTACCATTTACCATTTACCGACCTTTTGAGTTATGACCACGTCACGCATCGACATCTTCAAGCAAATGCTGGTGAGCGATCCAATCAACAGCAGCATTCTCTTTGGCCTGGCTAAAGAATATGAAAAGGCCGGTCAGACTCAGGAGATGATCGAAACGCTCGAGCGTTATCTCGCAATCTCGGATGACGAAGGCAACGGGTTTGGAATGTTGGCGCGCGCTTACCAGAAAGCCGATCAGCAGCCAAAAGCGCGCGAGACATACCAACGCGGAATCGAAGCCGCGACGAAACACGGCCATCCCTCGATGGCGGAAGAGTATCGAACGATTTTGGAAAGCGAGTTGTAGTACCGGGACCGCGGGCGTCCAGTGGCACAGACTTCAGTCTGTGTAACCTATGAAACACAGACGAAAGGAAGCTCTGATTAAGTTCTTCGACGCGTAGCGTCCGTAGAATTTAGCCCCGGCCTTTCAAGGCCGGGAACAGCCAGGAAAGGGTTCGCGTCGCGTAGCGACGCTTGAAACCGCGGAACTCAGTCGTCGCTACGCGACGAGAGCGAGCAAAAACCTGATCCCGGCCTTGAAAAGGCCGGGCTAAATTCACACCGACGCTACGCGTCGAAAGACAGATGCCGATCTAAGCGGCTTACTTGATCAGAGGTTCCTAAAAGTCTGTGCCACTAATAACAAATCATGCCTGATACAAAAGTCTTAAAACTGGTTCCCAAAACAAGCGTAGAAGCTGCAAAGCCCGCCGAACAAGAGGCCGCCGCCTCCGCGCGTCCGGCGCCACAACCCGCGCCTGTCCGGGCCGAGCAGTCCGCGGCTAAACCCGCGCGCACATCTCAGCCGGCTAGTCGCCCCAAGCTGTCAGCGGAAGAAATGCTGAAGATATATCGCACGATGTATCTATCGCGCCGTCTCGATGACAAAGAGATTCAACTCAAGAATCAGAACAAGATCTTTTTTCAGATTAGCGGCGCCGGTCACGAGGCAGTGCTGGTTGCGGCGGGCATGGCGCTCAAACCCGCCTACGATTGGTTCTACCCGTACTATCGCGATCGCGCGCTTTGTTTGCAGCTCGGCATGACGCCGTTGGAGCAGTTGTTGTCGGCAGTTGGCGCCGAGAAGGATCCAAACTCGCACGGCCGCCAGATGCCGTCGCATTGGGGCCACAAGAAACTCAACATTGTTTCGCAGTCGTCACCCACCGGAACGCAACTGCTGCAGGCAGTCGGTTGCGCTGAAGCAGGCTATCGCTTCCAGTTGATCAAGGAGCTAAACAAGCGCGCTTCAAACTTTCAAAAGGATGAAGTGGTTTATGTTTCGCTTGGCGATGGCACCAGCAGCGAAGGCGAGTTTTGGGAAGCACTCAACACCGCCTGCAATCTTAAGTTGCCGGTGCTGTTTCTATTGGAAGATAACGGCTATGCGATTAGCGTTCCGGTAGAAGTCCAAACTGCCGGCGGCGACGTTTCGCGTCTGGTGGAAAACTTTCCCAACCTTTACCTGCAACGCTGCGACGGCACGGATCCAATTGAATCGCTCCAGGTGATGCAACAGGCGGTCGCCTACTGTCGCGCGCGAAAAGGTCCTGCGTTTATTCACGCCAAAGTAATTCGGCCTTACTCGCATTCGCTTTCCGACGATGAACGGCTCTATCGGTCGGATGAAGAACGAACAGCGGATGCTGAGCGCGATCCGGTAAAGCGTTTTGGCGCGCTGCTGATTGATGAAGGCGTTGCCAATCAGGACCAGTTGCAAAAGATCAAGGACGAGATTGACGCCGCGGTCAACGAAGCGGCCGACGCGGCGCTCGCCAGTCCGCAACCCGCGCCGGAAACAGCCAAGCTTTATGTGTATTCGCCCAACGTCGATCCAACCTCGAAACAATTCGACACCGAAGATGCGGCGCAACTCACTGGCAATCCGGGAACCATGGTCGACCTGATCAACCGCTGCCTCCACACCGAAATGGCCCGCGATCCGCGCGTCGTCATCTTTGGCGAAGACGTTGCTGATTGCTCGCGCGAAGAATCGCTCGAGAAAGTTAAAGGTAAAGGCGGCGTGTTTAAGGTGACCGCCAACCTGCAACGAAAGTTTGGCAGCGCTCGGGTATTTAATTCTCCACTCGCCGAGGCCAACATCGTCGGTCGCGCTATTGGCATGGCCACACGCGGATTGAAACCGGTAGTTGAAATCCAGTTCTTCGATTACATCTGGCCGGCCATGCACCAGATTCGCAACGAGCTGGCGTTGATGCGTTGGCGTTCCGCCGGCGACTGGAGCGCGCCGGTTGTAATGCGCGTCCCCGTTGGTGGCTATCTCAAGGGCGGTGCGATTTACCATTCACAGTCCGGCGTTTCCACGTTCACACAGATTCCCGGTCTGCGCGTTATTTATCCATCGAACGCGTTGGACGCGAATGGTCTGCTGCGCACCGCGATCCGCTGCGACGATCCGGTTCTGTTTCTCGAGCACAAACATCTCTACCGCCAGGCTTACAACAAATCACAATACCCGGGGGACGACTTTATGGTCCCGTTTGGTAAAGCAAAAACGGTGCGCGAAGGAACGGACCTATCGATCATCACCTACGGCGCGTTAGTGCAGCGCTCAGTTGTCGCAGCCAAACAAGCCGAGCAGCAGGGCATCAGCGTCGAGATTATCGATCTGCGCAGCCTGGCGCCTTACGACTGGGATGCGATCGCGACGTCGGTTAAGAAGAACAGCAAAGTGATCGTCGCCCACGAAGACTCACTCTCGTTCGGTTACGGCGCCGAGATCGTCGCGCGGATTTCCGGCGAACTGTTCGAATACCTGGACGCGCCGGTCGGACGCGTGGCCGCTATGGACACGTTCGTCGGCTATGCACCGCAATTGGAAGAAGCCATCCTGCCGCAAGCGAGCGATGTTGCGAAGGCGATCGCTGAGTTGCATAGTTACTGAGGCCGCAAAGTCAGTCCTTTCATAACTTCACCCGCCGCTGCCGCACTGAAGAACCTTCAGCGTCTATAGCTACCATGCTTCTACCTAATGGAAAGCGTGCAATTGTAGACATTAGAAAATTGCGCGATTACTGCCTGAACCCGGATAGTCCACGCGGTGCTAGCAAGGCACGAGTTTTTGCTCGCGTACTTGGACTTACTCAAGATCACGCGCCCAAATTGCGGGAAAAACTAATCGAAATAGCCGCCCATGAAAGAGTACAAATGGCAGAGCTTGATATTTATGGCCAGCGTTATAACATAGACTTTGAGATGGAGACTGACACAGGTAAGGCTGACCTTCGTAGTGGTTGGATTGTTCTCAGAAATGAAAACGTTCCGCGTTTGACGACTTGTTATATCAAGAAGAGGAAACTGTGATGCCCAAGAAAAAAATCAAGCTATTGGATACCGTCGCGCTGATTGACGATCTTTCAGAGCGCAACCTGAAGCGCGGGGAGGTTGGCACCGTTGTGGAGATTCTTGCGCCCGATGTTTTCGAAGTGGAATTCTCGGATGACGGAGGGAAAACTTACGCCGCGATCGCGTTGCGTGCGGAACAACTTATCGCGCTTCACAATCAGGGGGAAAAGTTGAAGGTAGTTGCTTAGATTTAATATTTCTCGGGCCATTCAACTTAAGCACGATTAACAACCTCTTCCAGGATGCCCCCAAAATTCTTTAAATCACCTTCCGACTTTCGCAAGTGGCTCGCGGCTCATCACGCAAACGCAAAAGAGTTACTGGTCGGCTTTTACAAAAAGGACACCGGCAAACAAAGCATCACCTGGCCTGAGTCAGTTGATGAAGCTCTTTGCTTTGGCTGGATCGATGGCATCCGCCGGCGCATTGATGACGACAGTTACTCAATTCGTTTCACCCCGCGCAAAACATCCAGCACCTGGAGCGCAGTCAACATAGCGCGCGCAAAAGAATTGAGTCGCGAGGGGCGCATGGCTGCGGCCGGAGAAAACGCGTTCGTGGCGCGCAAAGAGAATCGCTCCGGAATCTATTCTTACGAACAACGAAGCGCTGAGCTTATTGAACCGTATGCCGGCAAGCTCCGCCGCAATAAGGCAGCCGCGAAATTCTTCGCTTCGCAACCGCCGTCTTATCGCAAGGCAGCTAACTGGTGGGTGATTAGCGCAAAGCAGGAAGAGACACGATTAAGGCGTCTCGAAAAACTCATCTCGCTCTCCGCCGCCGGCCAGACCATTCCACAATTTACGCGCCTGCCAAAGCAATAAGCAGCGAATACAGGCTGAAGAGATGCGTACACTACTGTATTGATGTGCATCGCAATCGCCGCAGTTTTTCGGCATAAAGCCCAATAAAACTACACTTCCGGGTGCTCGGGCGCTGGGCATGCTCCTTGCCAAATACTTTCCTGACGATGTCAAAGAATCAACCCCCGCACCACTTAATCGCGATTAAGTACGGGTAAGAATGAGGAAGGAGCAAGCTAGACTCATGAGTAAAAGGATTTCTCTTTTAGCGACAGCGGCGCTGCTGATTTTTTCAACGGCCGCGCTGATAGCCGCACAAACGACAACAACAACCACAGTCACACCAACAACCGTCACCAAGACAGTTCAGAACGCAGATGGCACCTACACCGTAATCGAATATCCGGTAGGTAGAGAAACGATTGTTAACCTCGATCCGGTTACGCTTACTGGCGCAAAAGGAGTGGCCACGATTTTACGTGACGACGACGGCACCAGAATTAAGCTGAACCTGACGGGAGTCCCGAACAACGTCACCGGGCTCAATCTCTACGCTGTCGATCCGGACGGAGTAGTTACTTCTCTTGGTCCAATAACCGTAACGAATGGTCTCGGCACTTTCGAAACGACCACGCCACTAAACAGATTCATGCTGGTCGCTTCGCCTGAGACGGCGTTGACGACGTACGACCCAAACACGAGAATTTATTTCCGCAGCGTAGTGCCTAACGGTTTTGCCGTCATTCCGCATTCAGTGGTAGCACGGGGTGAAAACGTAGGCGCGACCGCTGTGCCGACCACTGAGGCCAGCGCTTATACGGTGCCCATGCTGAACATCCCGGCGTTCAAAAAGGGAGATGACACTAAAATCAAAGTTAACTTTACCGGTCTAATGTCAGGTGCGCGCGCGAACGTATTCATCGAGCCGCATCGTGGCAAAGCGACTGAAGTGAAGATGGTCTTTCATGAGTTGAAGGACGCTCCCGCCGGACAGTCGTTTATCGTGTGGGCTGTTTCGCCGGAGAATCAGTTCCAGAAGCTAGGCCAGATCCTTAACCTGAAAAACAAAAACGAGGCTGAGATTAAGGCTACTACGATGTTTCCTGATTTCGGATTGTTGGTAACGCAGGAAGACATAGGAGTAGTGAAGAGTACCGTTTTGGTACCGGCGGGTCCGCGACTTGGCGTAATTGAAATAATTCGCTAAGCAGTGCCACAACTGAGGAGCATTTCCTTTTGAGGCCGTCAGCAATGGCGGCCTTAATTTTTTTATGTGTACAACCTGAGGGTCGCGAGTGGGTCGCGAAGAACACCGGAACCCACCCGCTACCGCAGGCGGTACTGACTCCATGCCACAACGTCGTATGGGGCTCCAAACCACGAAGTCAGGTAGTGACTGAAGCCAGAACGTTTGGAAATATTGGTTGTTCCCATCTGGCTATTCGGCTAATATCGACCTTACGGGCAGGGCGTCCGTAAACCTGCCCCGTCGAGCTTCCCGGCCTCGTCTGCGATCAATGCTGAACCCTTTGGGTTTGGTCCCCTATCAACCGCAGGATTTGGTTAGTTACAACTCAACGCTATGAAACGCATCTTCCCCCAGTTGCTGCTGCTAGCTGTAAGTCTTTTCTCCTTCCAACAAACACACGCACAGGAAAGTCTTCCCGATCTGGTCAAACGTGTTAAGCCCGCCGTGGTTGCGATCGCAACTTACGACGCGGATGGCGAACCGGTGATGACTGGCAGCGGATTTTTTCTGCGACCTGGCGAGGTGGTCACTAACCTGCACGTCATTCGCGGCGCGAAGCGATGTGAAGTAAAAACGCTTGACGGCAAAGGCAAAGTGTTCGCCGTTACCGGGACTCTGGCGGTTGATGAAGAAGGCGACCTGGTGCTGCTCAGCGTCGACATGCCACGCGAACGGCCGCGCGCCAGCGAGATTGCCAGCGTGTTGCCGGATGAAGGCGAATCTATATTTGTGATCGGCAATCCGCTGAAACTCGAAGGCTCGGTTACTGACGGTATTGTTTCCGCGGTGCGCGAAGTTCCAAACGTCGGCAAGATCATTCAAATCACCGCGCCGATTTCGCACGGCAACAGTGGCAGTCCGGTATTCAATCTTAAAGGCCAGGTCATCGGCGTGGTCACGGTAAAGGTGACGAATGGCCAAAACATAAACCTGGCCATCGGCGCGGCGCGACTTGCAGAACTCAAACCGGGCCAGTTGCGTGCGTTGGCCGCGCTTCCAATGCGCGACCGCTATGGAGACGTTGCTGATTCGTCATATCGCACAGGCCTGGATTCGCTGTGGCTTGGCAATTACGACAACGCGCTTGGCTATTTCGAGACGGCGGCAAACCGCAATCCGCGGCGCGCTGACGCGTGGGTGCAGGTTGGTTATTGCAAGGTCAAGCAGGGGAAAAATGCGGATGCCATCCGCGCCTACCAGCACGCGCTCGAGCTAAGTCCCGAGTCAGAGGAAATACATAATAAACTGGGCGATGCCTATTACTATGCCGGCCGCATGTCCCAGGCGATTGCCTCTTACTCGCGCGCCATCAGCCTGCAACCGGCTTTTGCTGATGCTCATTACAATCTTGCAGTCGCTTATTTTGAAAGTGGCAACCAGCGGCTGGCGCTGAATGAAGCAAAGATACTGCGACAGCTTGATGGGAAACTCTATGAGAAGCTGGTGAATGAAACCCGGCTGGAGTAAGCCGTCGGCAGTCGGCAGGAGCAGTCGGCAGAAGGCAGAAGGCAGAAAGCATAAAAACGTTCGCCAAGAACTTGGAAAATCAAAAGCGCCGCGCGATCTAAATGTCGCGCGGCGCTATTCGTTCTGCTCGCTGCTTTCTGTCTTCTGCTTTCTGCCTACTGCTCCTGCCTACTGCTCCTGCCGTCTGCTCCTGCCGTCTGCCTACTGCCTACTGCTCCTGCCTTCAGTCTCCCTTTTCCGCCTGTCCCATAAAGATCTTCGTATCCACGCTCTTGGGATTTCCCAGCACGACAAAGCGCAGGTTGTGCATGTACTTTTGCGCGACGCGCTGAACGTCGGCGGGCGTTACCGCATGCAGCCGCGCGATAAGCTCAAATGAGTTGCGCCAGCCGCCGCCAATTAATTCATACTCTGCCAGGTTGGCAGCCTGCGCGGCGTTCGTTTCCTGTTCCATATAATAGGTGGTCAGGTATTGCGAGATGACGCCGTTGATGTCGTCGTTATCTATCGGCTGTAATTGCAAGCGACGGATTTCGTCCAGCATCAGGCCGACCGCCTGGTTTGCATCGACGGCAGTTACATAAATGCCGCCCACGTTTGCAGCCTGACTCCCCAAAAACGCGTTCGGTGCATAAGAAAGATTTCGCTTGACTCGCACCTCCTGAAACACGCGATCCCGCAGAATCGAAGAGCCTACCATCATCGGATAAATGTCCGCGGACGTCAGCGCCGGCGCGCTAAAAATGCCCTGCACGTAATTCGTTGGCAAAGTGCGATCCGTTATTTCCACCGTCGAGGCAGGAAAAGAAAGGATCGGCGTCGCCTGGTCGCGATAGGTCCCGCGCGGGAGTTTCCCCAGCGTAGCGGCAATGCGCTGCTTGAGTTGAACCGGATCCAAGTCCCCAACAATCACGAGCAGCAGTCGCGACGTTTCCATTGTCTGCCGGTGATAACGGCGCAAATCTTCCAAGGTTAAGCTGGTAACCGATTCAACAGTGCCCTGTGGCCGATTCAAATAGGGATGGCCGGCATAGGCGACGCGTTCCTGCAATCGTTGCAGATAGGTATCGGGATCATCTGAGTCGTCGCGCAGAGAGGAAAGCGCGCGCTCCTTCTCCAAGTCAAAGTCTTCTTTCGTAAACGCCGGATGAAGCACGACGTCGGTGAAAATATCCCACGAGCGATCGAAATTCACGCGGGTAGAAGTCAACGACAGCGCCGAGTAGTCGTAGTTCTCGCTGGACCCCAGCACCGTACCCATGCGCGCCAGTTCGTTGCGCATGCGCGCCCGTGGATAGGAAGCACTCGCGTCAGTGGCCACGTCGAGCATCAAGGCCTCGATACCTGCGTCCCTGGCTGTAATGTTTCGCGAACCGCCACGGACGAAGAGCCCGGCGGCGACCGTCAAGCTGCCTTCACGACGTTTGACCAACACCTTTAGTCCGTTGACGTCAAACTCTGTAACCAGAGCTGCCTGCTTCGCAACAACGCTTTGCGCTCCCTGCAGCGCAGTCGCATTCGCGGGTTCGGTAGGTTTCTGCGCTGTAACCGACGGCATAAGCGCAGGCAACGGCAGCAGCAACAAGGAAACCAGCAGCACGAGATTTCGCAGCAGTTCGGCGAAACTTGTTGTGGTTTTACCGGACGTTACGCGCGCTTCATATGGCGTGCCTTCCAATTCCAGATTCGAGATTCCAGATTCCAAATCCCAGATTCCAGATCCCAGACTCGAGATTTCAGATTCCAGACTCATAATTCCAGAGTCCAAATTCAAGCTTCCAGAGTCCGGATTCGTAGTTCCGGAATGGAATCGTTTGTAATGGAATTGATTGTGATTGCGAAAAATATTTTTACTCATTGACCTATTAGTTCTGCTGGTTCAATTTTTACCTTTTGCTGCGCATCAGGTGACACTAGTGCTAATCCGACATGCGGCTTACCCTGGATGTACGTGCCTACGTAACGGCTGATGTCGGCCCGCGAAGTGGCCCGCAGGCGACCCAAATAACCGCGAAAGTAGTCGAGCCCCGTCGATGCCCACCAAAAACTCAAGGTATGCGAATAGTCGCTCAGTTTTTCGCGAGAATAAAGATCGTCAGCTTCCAAAAGTGCCTTCGCGCTTTCGAGTTGATCGTCGGTGAAGTAGTCCTTGTCGTTAAAGTGGGACACCTCGTCGTAAATCGCCTTGATGGCCGCGTGCGCTTTTTCCGGCGACGTCTGCGCAAAGATCTGAATCGGGCCGACGTTGCGCTGGGTGTAGTAACCGATGCTGACGCCATTGACTAAGCCGGTATCAACCAGGGCGCGTTGAAAGCGCGAGTTGGGCTGCGTCAGGATGAAAGAAAACACATCCGCCGCATAAGTAGAAGGATTATCTTTCCCGATCGATGGTCCATGCCAGCCGATATCTATGATTACGTTCTGGACCGGCTGCGCGATAACTGCGCCCTCGCTTTTTGCCAGGGGCGGATGTTCGACCAAAGGAAACTCGACGAAGGGATCTTTTTCGCGCCGCGGCCAGTCACCATAAAGGTCCTGGGCCATCTTGAAAATCTCTTCCGGATTCACGTCACCGGTGATCACCAGCGCCGAATTGTTTGGCACGTAGTAACGAGACTGTATCAGCCGCATCATCTCCGTGGTTGCCGTAGAAACCGTCTTCCGGTTACCGAGCGGGTTTTTGCGGCTGGTGTATTTTGAGAACATCCGGTTCGTCATCTCTTGATTGAGATAAAAGAAAGGGTTCGACTCGTTGCGATCTATTTCGCCGATTACCACTTCGCGCTCGCGCTCAAACTCGCCCTGTTCAAACAACGGATAGCGTACGGAGTCGCGCATGAACTGCATCGCCGTTCGCAGATTCGGCGTGGTGGTGGTGAAGTAATAATCAACTACCTCTTCGCGCGTGGTGCCGTTGTAAGCAATACCCAACTGGCCAATCGTGCGCAGGTACTCTTCCGCATTAGCCACTGCGCGGTTCGCTTTGAAAAACATGTGTTCGTAAAGATGCGAGAGTCCGTTAAGTTCGGGTGGCTCGGTATACGATCCGTTCTTCACTGCCAACTCCAGCGTAACCAGCGGCACTGAATGATCTTCGAGCACAATGATCTCAAGACCGTTGGCCAGGCTGTGATTGACAAGTTGCGCCTGCGGCGGCCGCGCCGGGACTGTTGCCTTTTGCGGCGCGGTTGCAGTGGCTGAATGTCGCGCAATCTGTGGCGCGGCGAAGGCCGCTGGATTCAACAGAAAAGATGAAAGCAGAAGGAGTAGCAGTAGACTACGTTTCACAGAAATCTCCCACGAAAAGGTTCGTCGCATGTCTTAAAAGTCTCGTCCCGATTTGCCGGGGTCTTTCGATGTTGCGCCGGAGCAATAAGATGTCAGCCACTTATTAACCCTGGTACGATTCGTCCTGCTCAATCCGCGAAAGGACCCAATCAAACTCTCCCGAGGTTATCTTTCCGCCGCAGAATTCACAAATGCCTGCGGCATTTACTTTCAGGGGCGCCCCACAGTTGGGACAGTTTAGATCCGCGCGCGCGGCCGCGGGCTTGGCGCTGCGATTTCGGATAAACGTCCAGTATTCGCTCCAACGCCGCAGATTGGTTTTGGACCCGGCCACGACGCGCCCGTTCGCATCGGTCGTGTAGTCGTAACCCTGTGCGCCTATGCGCATGGTGATCGCATTGTAAAACTTGTCTTCCGTAATCTTTACCGGTTGCATCGCCGTGATAGTGCATTGGTCGAGCTTATTTTGAAGGTGCTGGCGCCGGTAGGCATCAATCCAGTATTGATGCATCTGGAAAAGGCTGTCGGTTTCATGCGGGCGCGCGCGGTCCCAATCAAGCGTGGACCAGGCAGCTTGCAACTCATCAAAGATCAGCCGCGCGCGGGCCTGAAATGCGCCCCATGAAAAATCAGGATTGTTTTTTTCAAAGGCTACGCGAATATTGTCAAACCCGGGCTGAACCACGCTACGGTAATCAGTGCCCACCTCGGGCACGTCCGCAGTGAGCAGCGGTCCTTTCGCTTCAAGGGTGAGCAACGCAACGTCACGCACGTACCATTGAAATTCGCCACTCTCGATTTTCGTCCCACAGAATGCGCAAGCACCGGCCGTGTTCTTCTGCAGCGCGCCGCCACAGCGCGGACAATGAAGCGCCGTAGCCTGTGCCGGTGGGGGCGACAATACGTCGCGCTTGCGCTCGAGTTCCCAACGCTCGCGAACGTAGTAGCTCATCTCCGTCTGTTTCTGATTGGCCTGGACCACCTCGGTGTAATTCGCTTCGTATACCAGACTAATCCTCACCAGCGGCGTTTCCAGGCCGCTGACGCTGGCGACGTTTAGCGCGCCCACGATGATCCCTTTAACTTCGCGAAGTCCGGGCGGGTTCCGTTGCAATAGATTCGCGCGCGCCATGTCGCTGAGGTAAGGCGAAAACTGATCCAACGCTGCAGCTCCATGACCACGAGCATCGTGGGCCTTGCCGTAAAGCGCGTAGGCAAAGTCAGTAAAAACTATTTCAGAGAAGTTCGGATCGAATTTCCGTAACTGATCAAATTGGCGCGGAATATTCTCTGAACTACCTTGCTGGGTATTCAATCCCAGCGGCGTTGTTGGTTCAACCCGCCGGGCGCGCTTTACAAAATAATAAATCACACCGGCAGCGATTAGGATATCGAGCGGGATGCCAACCACCGGATACTCAATCGTGAGATAGATGAGCACGCGAAACAACTGAAAGATGAGCCAAATGAGTGCTCCCCCGCCGCCGCCACCGCCACTGCTGCCTCCATGCCCGCCGCCGCCACTGTACGACCCGCCGCCACCGACGCGGGCGAACGCTTCCGCCGCAAGTGCCACGAACAAAATCAATGCGCCGCCGATTACAGAGGCGCGGCACAACAGCCGCATCGCCAAGTTGGTCCGGTTTGCAGGTCGCATCACAATTCGAAACGCGGCGCGTCGGGAAGTTCGTTTGGATTTTCAGCGCTGGCCGGCAGGTATTGCGCCAACAAAAGGCCCAGCTTCTCCAGACCAGCCGTTAAAGTTTCAGGACGCGGTTGCTTTCCCGCTTGATGTAATTCGAAAAGCGCCTGGTTCCATTCCAGCGCCGGGACCGCTTTAAGAATCCCGCGGTCGGCGATCAGCTCCAGCCTTCGCTCCAGCAACGATAGATAGACCAGCACGCCCAGCTCGGCTTTAGTGTTTGCTATGCCGGCTTCATAAAACATTGCCGCTGCCCCTCTCCGCGCTGCGTCGTTGCGCACCCGCGCTCGCGTTAACCAGCGCCGAATCGCGTTGCTGCGAGATGAAACGTATGCTCCCAAAACGAAAAGCACAGCAATGTCGATTGGCACCCAGATTTGATGAAAATCAAAAGGTGAGAACAACAGGAAGTTAAGACCGACAAAAGCCAGCAGGGCGCCAAACAAATAGTTAGCCGCCGCGTACGATTGAGAACGAGCGCGAACCACCAACACCAACTCAGCGTCAGTACGTTTCTCGATTTCTCGGATGCATTTGGTGAGGGCGGTGCGTGCCGCGGTATCGAAGTCGCTGCTCATCTTTATTGCGTGACGTTGGGAATCCAGAATGTCTGCCCGTCAACCACTACGCTCTTCAATCCATTCTTTGGCAGGTCTTTTTCTTTCAGACCAAGAAAAGTGAAGTGTGGTAAATCGCTAAGCACTGTTTGAAACCAACCGTGTTCCGCCAGAATTTCGCGCACCCGGGCATTGTCAAATTCGTTAACGTCGAACGCGAGCATCGCAATGTGTTGTGAAGTTCCCGGCGCTGCGATGGAATACAGAATGGACTTGGAAAGGTCCTTGCTGAAATAAATGCCACTACGTTCCAGTTCCA
This sequence comes from Blastocatellia bacterium, assembly GCA_003488005.1. Classification (GTDB taxonomy): domain Bacteria; phylum Acidobacteriota; class Blastocatellia; order Pyrinomonadales; family Pyrinomonadaceae; genus PSRF01. The sequence continues at coordinate 52,691 of DNND01000044.1, forward strand.
GCACTTCGGCGATCTGTTCATGCAACGGCAACGCTTTCAGGCGCGCAACTTGTGGTTCGGTTAAGCGCCCCTGCTGCAACCAATAATCCAGGGCCGGCATAAAGCGCGTGTTCCACAATTCGTAGCTGTCTTCGTAACTGCGCCGTGCCGCTTCGGCGCCGTCGCGCGGCGTAATATTCAAACCTTCCTTGAGCGCCGTTTCACGCGCTTTCAATAACTGCTTCATTGCCTCCCGCTGCAACTCGATGTCGGCGCCCTCGATGTTTTCGCTAACGTAATCCGCTTCTTCCTGAAACTTCGCAACTTCCGCTTCGCTGGTAAAGATGCAAACCGGCGGCGGTGTCACCTTCTTTGCCAGAAACATCGCGCCATAGTCTTCAAGTATCCGGCGCGCAACGGAGTCGGTGTGTGGACAGATGCGGTCCACGTCGGTCTTTCGCTTCTTCAACGTTTTGCGCAGCACTTCATAAAACGAAGCAGGCGCTTCGTCGCGGGATTGATCGGACAGGGTTGTTATTGCTGGAGAACTGTTTGACGGCATTCGATATGGATTGTTTTGCGATAGCACGAGCGAAGTGTCAAGCAGAATACAGAGCACCAGGGCCAAAAACTTTCCGTAGCGCGAAACTTCAGGCAAATGCCTTTTCTTAGTCTTGCATTGGCCGGGCAATCGCGAGCAGTTCTGGTACAACAGCACTTTCCACAAACTCGAAAATTCGACCTAAGGCCGTGCCAGCGATGATAGAGGCGCGGCGGCGCGCCGGTCAAACAAGGCCACCTACGGTACTGATGCACTTTGGTTTGAGGCGACGGAGTGTCGTGAGGTCAGTACCGT
>DNND01000044.1:53881-64939 GCA_003488005.1 Blastocatellia bacterium
CTCGGCTTGGCTGAGGTTTTTGCCTTAATTCAAGAATCCTATTACCGAATGCGCACACCCATCCGCTACCGCAGACGGTACTGACCTCATTGCCACTGCGAGACGTTTAATTCAAATTGCATCACTACTCACCTTCCTAATGTCTGAATAAACTTTAAGTTTGTCGCGGCGTTACGACAAGCTAAAGCTTATCGGACACCGTATACTTTTCTTGAGATGAAGATGAACGAACTGATTAACGAGATTGTCGGCGTCTACCAAAAGCACGGTTGGCAATTGCGCCGGGTGCTGCTGCGCCCGGAATCTCGAGCTGAACTTGAAACCGGGACCTCGTCATTAGGCGGAATCACACAAGAACAAGCCGAACTCGATGCGCTCTGGTTTTCAAGACCTTCGCATGAGCAGCGGGAAGCCTGGGAACTGCGGCTGGTAGCGGAAAATCCTTACGCGCTGTTTGAAACTTTTGAAGCAGATGAATCTGAAGAAGAACGCGAAGACGTACGGCGGGAAATGGAAGCGCGTATGCGCGAGTACTCAAAAGCAAAAGTGCTGAGTGCTGAGCAATGAGTACTGAGTGTTGGCGGCTTTCTAACTCAGTACTCATAACTCAGTACTCAGTTCATTGTTTCCCCATCTTAACCGGAATCTCAACACGCTCCCCATCGCGCATCACCAGCAGCTTCACCGTGCTGTAAGGCAACGCCCGCCGGACGCGAGAAAGAAGCTCGTCCGAAGTACGAATGGGAATGCCATCGAATTCGATAACGATGTCGCCTGCTTTGACGCCCGCCATGTCTGCCGGACGGTTTGATAAAATGCCGCCGAGGCGAACCCCAAACATCTTCGTTCCCGGTATTGCCACGCGTTCCGCGTCGCCATCTTCATAACCAAACTGTCCGCGGCCTTCGGGCCGACCGCGATAGACGCTGGTGAGCCGGTCCAACTCTTCTCTTGAGATCGTAGTTAGTTTAGTGTTCTTCGTCTCGCCGTCGCGCAGGTAGACCACGTCCAAAGTTTTCCCGATCGGAGTGTTCGCCAGGAGTTCTGTGATCTCGTCGTCGGAATGAATCGGCATGCCGTCCACGGTGGTGATGATGTCACCACCAACCAATCCAGCTTTGTCGGCAGGCGAATCCGGCGGTTCAACGTTATCGAAGGTGACGCCAGCATCATTCTCCGCAGTGTCGAACGAATTCACTCCCGCATACGCCTTTGGCTTACTATCCGCAAACTGAACATGAACATTTTGTCGAATGGGCCGGATAATTGCCGTGAAGCCTGCCGCGGCGATGAAAAATATCAGCAAGCCGATAAACATCCAGCTCATTCCACTCATGCGCTGCTTCCGCTTGCGCATCGGACCACCCGCGGAGACTGCCATCCCACGATACTGGTGCTGATTAAATTGGGCTGCACCATTCCCCGGTAGTGTGCCGGGCGGAACGTTCTGAAAACGAACTGTCTCAGTGTACTCAGCCGTACCTTCGCCGAGGCGAAAACCACAGTTGCGACAGAATCTCAGCTCCTTGGGCATGGGCGCGTTGCAGTTTCCGCAATTTGTGACTGAGGCGTTCGTTTCGGGAGTCATAGCAATTTCTACAGTTTCGAGTATTCGGCCTTTTAAAACAGGCTAAGGATAGCAGAAGTCTATACGCGAAACGGAGCTTTCCGGTTGCATTGAACGGGGGAGATGGTGAAGCCCGGCGTCTTGATTAGGGCAAAGGCGGATTTTCCGTCTGTGGGTTCCGGCCCTTTCTATTCAATGCGCACCCAAATAGACTTTCAATCGAATCCAGTGCAATATCTTTGAGCCCACCTCCCCTTTTGGCTCGCGATTCGCATTACCTTTCAGCTACTCGTTCAAGATCTCAAGGAGAAATAGCAAAGTGGAAGTAACAAAAGCGCTGGCGGCACTGCAACCGCTGTACGGAAAAGACAATGTTGAGATTGTAACCCTCGATGGCCAGCGCGTGCGCGGCACCGTTCGCAGCATGAAAACCACTCAAGCGTTGACTACGCCGAGCGTGAAGATCGAACGCGCCGGCGGCGAGATCATTAAGATCCCATTTCCCAGCATCGCCGAGATCAAGGACCACAATCCTGTCGAACAGAAGGCAGAAGGCAGTAAGTCGTAAATAATGGGCCTGCGGTTTTTAGCGAAGCCGCAACCAGATTTTCCATTTTCCATTTCTCATTTTTCATTTCAGTCTCACATCTCGCGGGTAAAGCGTAGAACGCAGCAAAGTTTCGTTCATGCCACTTGCGTTCTCATACTGCGGACGCTCGGTTTCAACCGAAGAATCCTTCTCTTCAATGGCAAATGAAAAATGGTAAATGAAAAATGAAAAATTTCCGCCTGCGGTCTAATGCTTCCTGCCTGAAACGTCCCGCCGCGCGAGTTCTGCCTCAACATCACCCTGCAAAAAGTGGCGCGCGTTTTCTTCTCGCTTCAAAACCGCATCGAAGTGACAAAGCGTCAGTCCACGCACAAACACATGAGCTTGTTCTCCGGAACAAAGTTCCGCGATTGGCAACATCTCTTTCGGCATCCATGCCAATTCTCCCGTCCATGGCGTCATTCGTACCGCTTCATGCATTTCCTCGACGTCGTCCATGAAGTGCATGTGATCGGCCCGGCGCAGAATGAACATTTGTTTGGTCGCCGGCGTCCGTTCGAATAGTTCGTACATTCCGGCTAGTGGCAGAGACACATCATTCTCCGCAACCAGATAGAGTGTCGGGACGTCACGCTCCCAATTGAAATTGAGCTTTACCGGCAGAATGCCCGGCCTGGGCTGAGAACTTCCGCCAGGCGCGAGCGCGACCACGGCCCTGATACGCTGCTCGACCTCAATTGCCGCCAGCGCGGTCCAGCCACCAAAGCTGTGTCCGATAATTCCAATCTGAGTAGGATTAACCGTCATTTCAGACTTACCAACGTGACTGTCAAAGACACTGGCGCTGCAAAGAAGATGGTTTAGCAGAAAGAGAACATCGGGCACGCGGCTGGCGATCAGAGCTTTCCAACGCTCCGACTTTTGCTCTGGAGTCTCATTAACCTGCCGCGACAATTCCCCTGCCAGGACTTCCGAATGATCCATCGCCGCCACAATATATCCGTGACTGCTCAAATGGGTGCAAAGGAAGGTGGCGCTGCGACGGCCGGCGCCGCTTGAGTGCGAGAAGATGACCAGCGGATAGGTTCCCGCTCGGGCCACTGCATCACGCACTGCCGATTGCCGGCGAACGGTATTCATTGGCGGAGCTGTGAAGCTGTCCTGAGTTTCTGGCGCCAGGTCCTGGCCGGCATGTGGGGCCGCGGCCGGATACCAAATCTCACAAGGGAACAAACGATCTCGCTCTGTATCGAGCGCCTGAATCGTGCGCACTCCGACGGGAAATCGGCCGCGAACAAATGGATCGTAAGCTTGGCTCAAAACTGCAACTTCCTTTTTTGAGACTTGTTGGCTCTGTTCGATATTTGCTGAAACACCAACATAACCCTGGTTTTCGGCAAGAAATGTATTCGCCTGCTGACGCACGGGCGGCGGTTTGGAGTCCAGGGTTTAACTTGCCCGCGGAAAAGCACAACCTGAAGGTTGGACTCTAAACTTCTTGAGCCAGCGGCGACTGGGCTCTTGTTTGTGCTACCTTCTTCCCTGACGGCTACCGGCTATTTTTTTTCCGACCGGCTTCGCGTATAGTACGCCGTTTTAGTTTTCAGACTTGAGGAGAGATTTTAAGCGTTGTCCTTACCGATTGAAGATTTTGGCGGGCGCCTTGCCAGTGTTTGGTCAGAGCTGCGTCCGGCCACGCGCGGCCTGGTCGAGCATGCGCTGCAAAATCCGCCACCAGCCCCGGCCCGCAGCGTCCCTTATGACGCGCGCGCGGACCACGAACTCAGCCGCCTGCTCACCGCGCTGGATGAGCGAGCGCACGAAGCCGGCAATTTAGAGACTGAAAAGGGCAATCAGCTTCGTCACATCGCAGACACCTGCGCCGCGGTGTTACAGGAAAAAACGCGATCGGCGGAAGTCTTCACCCAACTCGTGCGCCGTGCCGACAAACGGCGCAACTACAAGCGGATCGATGCGTTGGCTGATGCGCTGGCGCGTTTTGCACCTAGTGAAGTTTGCGAACTGGCCCGCTCGCCGGAAGTAGTAGTGCGCGCATTATCAAGCGAGGCGCTGGCCCAGTTGCCCACTTCAGTTTTGATTGGGCTGTTGAGTGATCCGGTCGATGCCGAAATTGCTCGCGACGCTTTGCGGCGTCAGGCAGATGACTACGGCTCGGAAGAAGCCCGACAAATTGTCGGCGCGTTGGACCAGATGAACCTGAATTCGGATGATTTGTAACGGATAGTCATCCTAAGAGAACTTGCGCTCAGGTTTGATGGCGTCTTCGAATGGCTTGTTGGATTTTGTTGTTACGTTACTCTGCGCGCCTTGCGGAGGCAAAGGAAGGCAAGCAGCAACGTGATGAATGCAATTAGAAGCTGCGTCGTTGGAAAGACGCCGGCACCCAATATTAAAATCTCAAATATCCGAAACACAGCCACGAAACCTATAACTCCAAAGACCAGGGTCAGAAAATACCAGAGCAGTATCATAAGTTTCCTTCCTGTTTTCGGAAGGCCGATCAACGTTGCGGGGTTGCTATCTCTGCTGACCGAGCTCATGCAGGCGGGAAACAACCTGGTCGATCAGCCAGTTTGGTGTTGATGCGCCGGCGGTCACGCCAACACGCTGAGTGTTTTCGACGTCTGCGGGATTGATTTCGGCGGGCGTTTCAATCAAAAAACTCTTTTCGCATTGTTCCTGACAAACCGCCAGCAGCTTGACACTGTTTGAGGAATGGCGGCCGCCAATTACGTAGAACACATCGACCTGTCCGGCAAGAGCGCGCGCGGCGTCCTGTCGATCGCGTGTGGCGGAACAAATCGTGTTGACTACTTGCGGTTCAGCATCGGTCTTGGCACGCACCGCCTCGGCAACTTCTAAAAACGTTTTCAACTTTATCGTCGTTTGCGAAACGACCAACGGCTCGCGCAACTGCGGCAATGCCGCGACTTCACTGGCATCGCGCACCACGAAGGTGTTCTTGGGCGCGTAACCTACCACGCCAATCATCTCAGGATGATCAGGATTACCGGCGACTACTACGTCACGGCCATCCAGCGCCGCGCGTTCGGCCAGGTGCTGGACTCTGGTTACAAAGGGGCAAGTAGCATCGATGACTTTGGCGGCCCGGCCTTCCAGGTCGCGTTGCACTTGCGGCGTAACTCCATGCGCGCGAATTACGGCAATGGTGTCAGCGTCAGCTTCGTCGGGAACATCAATCGTTGAGACTCCCAACTCGCCCAGCCGTTCCATCTCCTGCGCATTATGAATCAATGGCCCAAGCGAACGGATGGGACGCACGCCTTCATCAAGCGCGTCCTCAACCATTTCGACGGCACGTTCAACGCCGAAACAAAAACCGTATTCTTCTGCTAGTAAGACTTCCATCTTTAAGTTAACGCACTCGGTTAGATTACGATCGCTGTGCGCAACTTGGCAGTTGCGTCCTAAAGATCATTTGCCGACACCGCAAACTAACAGTTTGTTTACCTTAGTTGACCGGTTCTGGCGCGCCTTCAGATTTTTGCCGATTGCATTTCTGCTGCCATTCTTCGCGCACCCGATCGCCGCCAGCTACGCGCTCATCAACCCACTCAATGTCCTTGTCAATCAAGGTTCGCAGATTTTTCAAAAAAGACTTTTTTAAATCGCCGAGATTGTGCGCAATGTCTCTTGGCAAAACTGCGTAAGAGACGTCGCCAATGTAGCGAATAGCGTCGCAAAGCTCGTTTACTACGTTTTTGCCGGCCGACTCTGTTGTTTCTTCCATGATGAACTCCTTATCAAAAGCCAAACCGCAGATTATTCCGACGGCGGGCTATCTTAACATTACTCAAGTACGACCGCACGGCGCTGTTCGTTCCCAAAAGGCACGGGTTTGAACGCGGAATTCTTAGGCGCAACAATTTATTGAGGGCCGTTTGACTGGGACCGCGGGCGTCTCGCCCGCAGACTTGCGAGAGATGCAACGTTCCAGTAATGCAGATCAGCAGCCAAACTCTTTTCGCACTTCGCGTTCATTGCGGGCGAGACGCCCGCGGTCCCAGTAAATTCTGTAAAATGCGCCAATAATTATGCAACCGCGTCTCCGGTTCTGAGTGTACGAAGGTTGACAGAATTCGGAAAGAAAGAAGGCGCCCTAATGATCCTCTTGCGTGCAACTATCCTTGTTTTGTTACTTACCACGTTTTACGGCTCGGTTCTGGCACAGCGTCCAGGACCCGAATTTCGGCGCCCCATTGCCTGCGAGCCCGCCGAGCCACGCACAAAACTGGAAGCTATTGAGTCGCGCTTTGAACAGGTCTTAATCAAAGGCTTCACCCAGGTGGCGTCCTTCAACCTGCGCGGCGCCGATATCCGCGTGGATGCGGTCGAGATCAAGGAAGCCCGGCCAGGCGGGGATCGAGCGCTGGGTTTGGTGATTGCTTTGCGAGAGCAAGGCGAAACGCCTCGCGACAACAGAGCGTTCGTTGACTATGAAGAGATTGATCGGCTGCTACGGGCGTTAGAGTCTGTGGCGAAGGTAAATGAATCTGTCACCAAGCTGGTCGGATTTGAGGCACGGTACCGAACCGTGGGCGACCTCGAGGTCAGGGTGTTTCGCCAGAGCCGTGCCAGTGGCACAGCCGCGTCCATAACTATCGGTATCTGCGATCGGGTAACCGGGCTGCTGACAATCGACGAAATGGATCGTTTAAGAGCACACATCGTCGAAGCAAAAACCCGGCTCGATGAAATCAAGTGAGCTGGCGTCAATAGAAAAAGCCCCACCTTGCGGCGGGGCTTCATCAATCATGATACGAGGGTCTAGAGCGCTGAGCTGCTGTACGCGTTTTCATTCGTGAGACCAAAGGCAAGCCGGGCATCGCCCGGTGTCAAAACCGGATGATAAGTCTTGCCATAAGTTGCGCTGATCTTCTTCACATAGTTTTGTGTTTCGCTGTATGGCGGCACGCCTTTGTATTTGTCCACTGAACCTTCGCCCGCGTTGTAGCCGGCGAGCGCCAGCGAAACATCGCCGTTGAATCTCTTCAAAAGAAATTTCAGATACTTGGTGCCAGCCTCGACATTCGCAGCCGCGTCAAACGGGTTTTTCAGACCAAATCTTTTGGCGGTCGCGGGCATCATTTGCATCAGGCCCTGCGCGCCCACGCCGGAAACGGCTTTCGGGTTGTAGCGCGATTCTTGCTTAATCACTGCATGAATAAAGCGCGGGTCAACACCCTGGCGATCGCCGGCGCGATAGATAATCCAATCGAGATCGCAATCACCTGACAAAGGAATATCTTCAGGAATCGTCTCGACGACCTGCGGCGTAACGGCATTCACTACGGGTGCGAATACGGGACTGAAAAGGAAGCCGGCGAAGTTTGACAGGAAGAAAAGAGAAATCATGGCAAACGATGCAAACTTGGCCAGGCGAAAAGTCTGAACGCGCGCAGTTCGCAAACGGGGAAACTGTTGGGGAAACTTCATCTGTGATTCTCCATGTGAGCGATGGTCCAACGACCATCAGGGTTAATAACTAAAACATCGGGCTGCGCATGGTGGAACCAATTTCAAAGAACTTTGCAACGCACTTGAAATGGAAACCGTGAGTAAGATGGAGATTTGGTTACGGAAGTTGCTATTCGATTGCTTCTATGACCCGTCGATGTGACGTACTAAAACGATCACATTTTTGTTGCAAAGGGGTACGGTGGATCGTTCATCTTGAAGGCGGAAACTGGTACGCGATTTCTGAATATTTAGAGCACCCAGGAATGCGCAACGAAAAGAGATACAGGGCCTCTTGCAATAACTTTGGATGACTAATTTGTTGACATACGGAATTCTGTGTCTTACGTTCCATTAGAAACCCATCTGAGGAGGCTGTAAGATACTTGGTCGAAGACGAAAGGGCCGTTAACGCTCGGCGACTTGTATTCGTCAGCCATTGCGGTCAAGACACTTGGGTCGCTCGACAGATCGCTCGGGAAATCGAACGGTCCGGTGCCAAGCCATTCCTTGACGAGGCGGAGATAGATGCGGGAGCTGATTTCGAAGAGGACATTCGCGCCTTCCTTGAGCAGGCCGATGAGTTGGTTGTGCTACTGACTCCTTGGGCGCTGGATCGTCCCTATGTTTGGATTGAACTTGGTGCTGCTTGGGGTCGTCGAATTCCAATCGTAGCTTTATTGCTTGGCATTACTCCAGGCGAGCTGCAAGGTCGTCCCGGTATTCCAGTATTACTGAAAAAGCGTGACCTCCTCGAGTTGAACGACATTGAAAAATATCTTGAGCAACTACGAAGAAGGGTCTAACCAAGGACCAAAGAATAAAATGAGCAAGCAAGTATTTATTTCCCATTCTAACGCTGACTCTGAGTGGGCCAGGTTATTCGCGGATGCCTTGAGACAACACGGTATTCGAGTTTGGTTGGATCAATCTCAAATCAAAGCTGGAGAATCCTTAGGCGAAGCGCTTGAGGCAGGATTGCGCGAAAGCGACGTTTTAGTAGCTCTGATCGATCCGCAAACATCCTTTAGACCAAATTTGTATTTCGAGCTTGGCGCTGCAATTGGGATGGGGAAAAGAGTAGTACCGATAGTTCCGCGTGGGTTGGATGATTCCAAGCTTCCTCTTCAACTCCGACTTCGCCGCTACCTGATAAGGGAATCTCCAGAGAATACCGCAGAACAATTGGCGGATTCTCTGAAGGCTGCTTGACTCCCTTTCTATGGACTCTTATTTCGCCACTATGCCTGTAGTGATTGAGTCGGAGCAGGAGAATGAGCGTATGTTGGCAGTCGTAGAAAAGCTAATGGCCAAAGGTGAACACCTGCCGCCCGAAGAAGAGAAACTTCTTAAACTGTTCGTGAGGCTAATCGAAGATTTCGAGCAACGTTATTATCACCCTAAAGAGGCAGAACCTCTCGAAGTGTTACAGCATTTGATGGAAGCGCGCGACGTAAAGCCAACTCATTTGTGGGAAGTGTTCGGCTCGAAAGGCGTTGCCTCCGAAGTCCTCAACGGCAAGCGCGGCATCAGCAAAACTCAAGCAAGCGCGTTAGCAAACTATTTTCACGTGTCCGCGGATCTATTTATTTAACCTCAGCTACTAACCGCTGCGATTCTTTTTTTCAAGCAATAGCCAGGTGCTGAAGGTGCTGGCGAGGGCCATAGCGGCGGCGATCAACATGATGGCCCGAAAGCCCGAAACGAACGAGTCTTTGATTGCCTGTTCAATAGCGTGCTTGTTTGAGTCTTGGTCCGCTGATGCGTTCCCTGACGGCTGCGCTGAGGCGCTGTCAACATCAATGCCAGCGAGCTTGATGCGCTGTTCGTAAATCGCATTCCGAGTTTGATCCGAAATATTGAGCGAAGCCAGACGATGTTTGAGTCCACTGCTAAACACTTGCAGCATGACGACGCCGAGCACAGCGATCGCGAGCAAGCCGGCGGTACGCGAGACCGCATTATTGATTCCCGAAGCCACACCCGCCTGTGACTGGGGTACCGAGCTCATGATCGTCGTCGTCAGCGGCGCCACGCTTATCGCCATTCCGAGACCCAGTACGACCACGCCCGGAAAGAAACCGGACCAGTAACCTGCGCCGGTGCCCGGAATTGAAAAGAGCGCAAAGCCGGCGGCCGCGATTGTTGGACCAACCAATAGCGGCAGTCGCGGACCAAACCGCGCGACCAGTCCTCCAGACCAACGCGAGAGTCCAAACATGATGAAGACGAACGGCAAAAAGGCCGCGCCCGCAGCCGTCGGTGAAAAACCCTGTACCTGAATTAGGTTGAGAGTAAGGAAAAACAGCGCCCCGCCGAGCGCAAAGTAAAGCAGCAGCGTGAGGATGTTAGTGCCGGCAAAATTCCGCGAACGAAATAATTTCAACGGCAGCATCGGCGACTTTACACGCGTTTCGACAAACACGAAGCCCAGTAATGAAAGCAAGCCGGCCGCGACTGCAACCAGAACACGCCATTCGAAGAAGCCGGCGCGCGACGATTCGATCAAGCCGTAGACCACGCCGCCCAATCCGATCGTTGCGAGCAGCGCGCCCTTCAAATCAATTCGCCCGGTCGTCTCGCGGTCGCGGCTTTCCGGAACATGCCACAACGAAATCAGGACGACCGCTGCAGCTATTGGAAGATTGAGATAGAACACCGCGCGCCAGGAAACATGTTGCACCAGCCAGCCGCCCAGCACGGGACCAATGGCCGTCGTAATCGCGGAAAAGCCTGACCAGGTACCAATCGCTTTCCCTCGCTTCTCTTCTGAAAACGAGGCACTGATGATCGCCAGGCTGCCCGGAACCAACAACGCGCCGCCGACACCCTGCACGGCGCGCGCGAGGATCAACTGATTGATATCGGGTGCGATGCCGCACCAGGCAGAGGCGAGCGCAAAGATCACCACTCCAATTAAGAAAATTCTTTTGCGTCCGTAGTGATCACCCAGCGATCCGCCAACCAACAACAGCGCCGAAAGAAATAACGAATAGGCTTCAACAACCCACTGCACGCCGATTGCGGTCGCCTGCAAACTTTGTTGCAGAGATGGAAGCGCAACGTTGACGACGGTGCCGTCGATGAACGCCATGCTCGAGGCCAGAATGGTTGCCGCCAGGATCCAGCGCTCCTGACCCTTGGCGCAGGGAGCGGCAGATTTCCGTGACAGGATTACTGCTTCGTCGCAGGGATCTTTGATTACGTTCGGCATTAAGTTAGCGACCTACCTGCGCTGCCTCAAGAGTCGCGGGCCACGTCCGGTTCGGCTTTGCCGTCTGATTTGCGGCGGTGGCTATGCCCCGCGGACAGTAGGTAGATTATTTCGGGGCTCGGCCCCTCATCCGGCATAGCTCTTCGGATTTTTTTGGCCCAAGGGCGGACCACGGGCATAGCCCAAAAATTTTAGAGGCACCTTGCGGCGGGGCATAGCCACCGCCGC
>DNND01000044.1:65255-69635 GCA_003488005.1 Blastocatellia bacterium
CACATCAGACGGCAAAGCCGAGCGCATCAAGGCAGGACTTCTTCACCTCAAAGCGAAGCAGCGGGGGCATGCCCACCTTCCTAACCTCGAGCTAATCAAATTTATCTCACCGGCTCGCGCAGAATTGCATCCGCGGCCATCGCGGCGATGCGCGCTGCGTCGGGATGAGCTTTACGCAGGCCGGCAACCTGCAACAGTGCTTCGCCAGTGCGCGAGAGCATGCGAAACAGATCGCCTTCTTCGGCACGCGTCTCGCGCACCAGCGTAGTCCATTCGGTTCCACTGGCCCAACGCGCGGCAGTCGCAGCAGCAGAAAAATTCAGCTCCGGCGTCGGCTCAACTCCGGCCTTCCACTCCCCCGAGGAAACGCGAAAACCAACTTCCTCAAACTGCGCCAGGTTAATCACCAGCGCGTCTTCCAATTCCAAGGCGCCGTAGTCTCGCTCTTCATCGGCGGTCAGCGCAGCGACGATTGCAGCACAGCGAACGAAGTCGAGCGAGCTGAAGAGTCCGCCTTGCAGCGCCTCGCCGATTATCAATGGCCGATCAATGTGCAAATCCGCCAGCCAGCTTCCCCGCTCAGTTACTTTCTCAGCCTCAAAATCGAGATAACCAAATGATGACAATACGCGGGCGCGTTGAGCGAATGGCTCCCAAACTTGTTCTCGGATGTTCTCGGTACGGCGAGTCGCCCGCTCGAGATCTTCTGCGTCGCCAAGCAGTCCCCAAAGCGTCTCGGTACAACCCTGTCGCTTCTGTCCACCAATTTCCTTCGGAACTATCTTTTCGATTAACTGCTCCAGCAGGTTGAGCGCGTCGCTTTCTTCATCCTGCGCATCGCGCAAACGCGGTTCAGCAATCACGAGCTCTTTTCCCCGGCGCCGAATTTCTTCAAACGCTGCTTCGATCAGTTCTTCTTTCAGACGATAAAACGGCGAATAGACACGGCCGATGCGTTCGAGAGCAAAACTTGCGCTGCGTCCGTCTTCGCGCAGCCCGCGCACATTTCCATCGCGTTTCTCTGTCACCATTACCAGGCGTTTGCCACTTCGCCCAATCGCAACCACACGTCCCGCCTGGACCACTTCGTCCAGCCAGCGATGCAAAACTTCAACGCGAGATTGTGGTTTCGAATCGAGCAACTGCGCGCGCGCGCTGACCAGTCTTTCAAATCCCTTGACGTCGTCAAGCGACAGATCGCAACTAGCTTCGCGCAGTTTCAACTCGATCCTTTGGCCCGTTTCGACGATTACCTTTTCCAGCGCGATAATCTGGCGCGCGGCTTCGCGATGCGCAAAGCTCTTCTCGGCGATCTCGCGCACCTGCGCAAAGTTTCCGTAAGCATCCAGCAGGTTGAGCAGCGTGTTGTAAGTCGCGCGAAACTGACTGGTCAAGGGATCGGGCGGCGATCGTAACAGAGCCGCAATTCTTTCGGGATCCTGATGCAGGCCCGGTGCAGCAACGATAAAACCGACATTGTCGCGTCCACGCCGGCCAGCGCGTCCCGTCATCTGCTGCAGCTCGGAAGCGGTCAATTGTCGCCAGCCGTTTCCGGTGCGCGCTTCGGCGCCACTTAGCACTACTGTGCGTGCCGGAAAATCAACTCCCGCTGCAACGGTGGCGGTCGCGAAGATAGCATCGAGCAATCCCGCGCTCATCATCTTTTCGATAACTAACTTCCACGCGGGCATATGGCCCGCATGATGCGCGGCCACGCCGCCACGAACGATTGTTTCCCAATGGCGATGGCTGCGAATTTCCGGATACTGTTCGACAAAGCGGCGTAACAGGTCGCGCCGTTGCTCGCGCCGTTGATCGCTTGGGTCGCGGCGCATGAAGGCTGCTTCTGACGCAGCCTGATCGCAACGTCGTCGTGTCGGCAAGAACACGATCGCGGGAAGAAGATTGTAACTTCCGAGTGCCGTTAACAGCGTTGCTGGCGGCATCTCTGGTAGACCTATTTTCATGACGTCACGTGCGAACCGATCAACGGCTCCGCCGCCTGATGTGCGGTGGTGGCTATGCCCCACCGAAAGCTTTCAATTAAGAGGACGGGGCTGCGCCCCCGATTCGTCGGGGGGCATAGCCCCGGACTCAAAGGTGAACCTATCGGAAGGTTGTAGACCTTCCGCACATCAGACGGCAAAGCCGAGGACAAGAATTGTCTAGCGTTCTCTATTCCTTCGCTGCTCCCGCCGCTGCTCAACGATGCGCGCGATCTCCGGATTCAACCTTCCGTGCTCATTGACCAGCGGCAGCAGTCGCTTGTCAGGCAGCAGCAGCGCCGCGCGCAAAGGCACCGGACGCGCGCCTGGCCGCGTCACTACTCCGCAGCGCACTCCACGCACCTCTTCAATCCACGCCGCGAATTGGTCAGCGTTCCCGATCGTCGCCGACAACAACAGCAATCGAATGCGCGGAGGCGTCAGAATGATCGCCTCTTCCCAAACATGCCCGCGATCTTCGTCAGCGAGATAGTGCGCTTCATCGAGCACGACCAGATCCGCGTCGACATCGCTGCCACCGCGCAAAGAGTCAAACAACTGGTTGCGAAAAATCTCAGTCGTGCCTACGATCAAAGGCGCGTCAGTATTTTCTTTCCGATCGCCCGTAAGAATCCCTACTTGCGCCGCGCCAAACTCCTCGCTGAACTCCTGGTACTTCGAGTTAGTCAATGCTTTCAGCGGCGTCGTGTACCAGGCGCGCCGGCCCGCCTCGAGCAAGCGCCGGATTTCTTCCCGTGCAATCCAGGTCTTGCCGCTGCCTGTCGGCGCCGTCACCAGTACATCTTCAAATTCGAGCGCGGCCAGAGCATCAAGTTGAAAACGATCCGGCTTAAAAGGTTGTTGCGGTGGGGTGCCAATACCAGCCAGCAGTTGGCGCGCTTCACGCAAACGGGATTGGGCCTTGTTGTCATCGAACGCGCCGGACTGTTGCGCCGGATCTTGGGATGGCGGCTGCTGGCGATTGCGGCTTTTGTCCGGGAATCGCTTGCCTCGTCTGCCGCCTCTTGAATTGTCGCCTGGTCGCATTCCGCGCATTCTAACCCAACAGGATGCCGGCGTTTAGTTAGTACATCCCCGCGATGAAAATCGCACACTTTGGGCACTTGCGGGCCAAAGTGCTACCGTATACGTTTCAACTTTGGACGCGACTCGCAACTGATTGACCCGGCGGCGCGTCTAAAAGGAACTGGACGTCGCACAACGACGTTTGTATTAGAAAATGGCAGAGCTATTCTCAGATTTTGAAGTTAACAACGAACTACGCTGGCCCATTATTTTGCGGCTGCTTGGCGGTTCGCTGGTCGCCCATCTGTTGGCCATTGCCTGTCTGATGTACGTGCCCGCCTTTCGGGACGCCTTTAATTTGGCGAGCCTGATTGCCGACACAAACTTTGTCGACAAGCCGTACGCGCGCACCGACATTGGCGACGAGGTACAAATCGTGCAACTCACCGGGGAGAAGTTTCACTACCCCGAGGGTTACTTCGCGCTCGACCAGCAACAACAGGAGTTCCCTCCGGCTGCTCCACCACAATTCATTTCGCAAGCGCTGGCGATAAAGGTCAGCACTCCCGAACCATCGCCGAGTCCTTCGCCCGATTTGACCGCGTCTCCCAATCCGCTTGCTTCGCCTGCGTCATCAGCAATTGCAAAAGCCAGCCCTATCCCGGCTGCGAGTCCAAGCCCCGCAAAGCTGACGCCGGAAGAAGCGCAGAAGGAATTGGAAAAGACGGCGGCGCAGAACAATCTCGAGTTGCCGAAAGAAAACGAAATCAACAAGAAGGCCCTGAAGGACTTCGCGATCTATGCCAACGATCTGAAGAATAAAGGCCAGCTCGATTTGAACAAGCCGTTCGAGGTTGTGATTGAGGCAGAACTTGATAAGGACGGCAAGCTAAGGGATCCAAAGGTTACGAAGAAGGAAGGCGATCAAAATCTGATCGATCTATTTGGCCGCATGATCGCCGCGCTAAACGACAGTGGTTTCCTGGTCTACCTTAAGCCAATCGACAAGGACAACCCCGGGACCAAAGTTGTGTTCACGATCAAGCAGGGTGAAACGGAAGTGCTCGCCTCAGTTGAATCAGAAGCGTCGTCGGAAGACAGCGCGCGCGTGTTGGCCCGGGGCTTTAACGCCGCTCTAATGATTGGCGCTCAATCGCGCGCGGGAAAAGATGAAGAAATACTGCTTAAAAACACCAGTGCATCACCCAACGGAAAAAAGATCATTTTCAATTTTACAATGCCGCGTCAGGCAGTCGTGGATCTCATCAAGAAACAACTGGCTTCGTAGTTCAAAGGAAAGTACTGATGCCCTTTGATTTGAGGTTACCGAGTGTCGTGAGGTCAGGACCGTCTGCGGTAGCGGATGGGT
>DNND01000131.1 GCA_003488005.1 Blastocatellia bacterium
GTTGACGGTGTTTTTGAGCTCGAGGATCTCGCCCTCGACTTCGACGGTGATCTTCTTGGAGAGGTCGCCGTTGGCCACCGCCGTTGTGACTTCGGCGATATTGCGCACCTGGCTGGTGAGGTTGCTGGCCATCGAGTTCACACTGTCAGTTAGATCCTTCCAGGTTCCGGCAACGCCTTTTACCTGTGCTTCGCCGCCCAGCTTTCCTTCGGTTCCCACCTCGCGAGCGACGCGCGTAACTTCAGACGCGAACGAACTCAACTGGTCCACCATCGAGTTAACGATTTTCACAGTGCGCAGAAATTCGCCCTTCAACGGACGTTCATCAACCTGCAGCGCCATCCGTTCTGACAGGTCACCGTTTGCGACCGCGCCGATCACGCGCGCCATTTCACTTGTCGGGCGGGCCATGTCGTCGATTAGGAGGTTGGTCGAATCCACCAGCCGCAGCCACGAACCAGTGGCGGCAGGCACCGACGCGCGATGCATAATCTTTCCTTCTTTGCCGACAACCTTGCTGACTCGTTCCACTTCCTTGGCCGTCTTGTCGCTCAACTCGATAATGTCGTTGAGTGTGTCCGCAATCTTTCCGGCCTCGCCGGTCCATTCGCCGGGCAGACGCACCGAAAAATCACCTTTCTTAAAAGCTACGAGCGTCTTCAGCAGTAGCCTTGTATTTAATGAGTCTGTCGTCAGGGTTTGAGTTCTCATTTTTACCTTCCCGAGTTGGCTTAAGTAGTTTGAGACAGGCGGACAAAACAGGCCCACAGGCGACCGGCAGAATTACTCCAGGAGAGTCGTGAACCAGACACAGTTCGAACCGGTGTCGGCGAACAGTTGGGGGAATGTTGGGGGAAGCAGGAACTATTAAGTGTTGCTGCTAAAGATATTTTATACCGGGCGGGCGGGGATATGTAAACCAATTTCAGATTTGAGCACTGATGCAGTTGATTTAAGGCAACCTCATTGCCATTGTGAGGCCTTTCCCTTGCCGGCAATGAACGCTAAAGGACAGAGCAATCATGTTGTTAATTACTGATTGAAACAGTCTTGATGTTAACGAATTCACGGATACCGAACTCGCCGAGCTCCCGGCCATAGCCGGAATTTTTTATTCCTCCAAAAGGTAAGCGCGGGTCGGAAGCAACCATGCTGTTAATAAAGACGGAGCCGGCTTCCAGGTTGTCGATAAACAGTTTGCGCTCGGCTTCATCGTTGGTCCAGGCAGACGAACCGAGCCCGAAGGTGGTGTCGTTGGCAACTTGAATTGCTTCGGCGATATCTTTAACGCTAAAAAGAAGCGCCACCGGGCCGAATATTTCTTCCGAATAAGCAGGCGAGTTTTTGGGAATATTCGTCAGCACGGTTGGCTCATAGAAATTCCCGGGGCGATCGAGTTTCTTGCCGCCTATCAGCACGATTGCACCTGCTGCAACCGAAGTTTTGACCTGTTCGTCGACGTCTTTAAGAATTTGTTCGGTTGCGAGCGGCCCAATTTCGGTACCCTCGTCCATTGGGTCGCCCACCCGCAATGCTTTCATTTCTGCAACGAACCGTTTCTCAAATTCGGCGTAGATTTCTTGCTTAACAATAAAGCGCTTGGCGGCGATGCATGATTGGCCGTTATTAATGGTGCGTGCTTTCACGGCGGTGGTCACCGCCAGTTCGAGATTCACCGTAGGCATCACGATGAAGGGATCGCTGCCGCCGAGTTCCAGGACTGTTTTCTTAACTTCACTGCCGGCGATCGCAGCAACACTGCGGCCCGCCGGCTCGCTGCCGGTCAGCGTTGCGGCGGCCACACGACTGTCCCTTAAGATCGCTTCAACTGCGTCCGAACCAACCAGCAACGTTTGAAAACTTCCTTCGGGAAAACCAGCACGTCGAAAAATGTCTTCAATGGCCAGCGCGCATTGCGGCACATTCGAAGCGTGTTTGAGTAAGCCGACGTTCCCGGCCATCAGCGCCGGCGCCGCAAAACGAAATACTTGCCAGAATGGAAAATTCCAGGGCATCACTGCCAACACTGGTCCGAGCGGCTGAAACTTGACGTAACTTTTAGCGGCGTCGGTTTCAACGGTTTCATCCGCGAGATGTTGCTGCGCAGTTTCGGCGTAATAGCGACAAACCCAGGCGCATTTTTCGGCTTCTCCGACTGCGCCTTTGATTGGCTTGCCCATTTCGGTGGTCATAATGCGCGCGAGATCGTGCTTCTCAGTTTCAAGGATTTCCGCGGCTCGCGTCATCATTTTGGCGCGTTCGGCAAATGAAGTTTCGCGATAGACTCGAAACACGTCGCTTGCCCGCTGCAACTTTTCCTCGATTTGAGCCTTCGTCAACGCCTCAAATGTTTTCAGTGTTTCGCCGGTGGTTGGATTGATTGATGCAATTGGCATTGGCACTCCTGCTGGATTGGGTTGTTCTTCAGAATTATAGTGTTGGCCTAGCGAAAAAGAATATGTTTTCGCCGCGGCTTTGCCGCCCTCCGTTCGGAAAGGCTCTGCCTTTCCGTCCGTTTCTCCCGTAGCTGAGGCTACGCCTCAGGATTTATGCCAGTAGATTTGATCGACGTCGATCCGCAACGGCTCGTCTTCGAGGGGTTTCCCCAGCCAACAGCGAATACTTGACCAGCGGTAATCCTCGGCACGTTCGACTAATCCCGCCCGAACTGGATTCATGTGAATATAATTCGCCTTTTCGATCAAAACCTTCTCAGTCGTTATTAGTTTCAAATTCGGATGATGGTTCCAAAGTGAGTACTTGTGCTTCCGCAGTCCCGTTGCATGGCGAAGCTTCAGCAAAGATGACTCATAGCCAGCTTCTCTTAAGAAATTGATAGTGCGACGACCGCTAATGCCATTAACGTAACGCAGGACGTCGGAAGGTTCTTTGTCTGATCCGATTAGCGCGTGAACATGGTCTGGCATTATCACGTAAGCGAAGATCAGCAAATTAGCTGATGTGCGTGCTTCATCGAGTGCTTTGCATATAAGGTCCTTTAGTCTCGCGGTCCGGAATACGGGTAACCGATTATGGGCCACCGAAGTGAGGTAATAGACTGGTGAGTCTTTAGAGATACGAAACATGAGGCGTAGCCTCCTTATCTGGGGGTGCTGGCGGAAAGGCAAAGCCTTTCCGAACGGAAGGGGGCAAAGCCGCGTGTGGCAAAAGCGGCGAGCGTATACAGAGCGGGTGAGCATTTATCTTCTAATGGGAATTCCTTGCCAGTCAACGTTCGGCGTGAACAATGTCTGAACAAAATCGAGAAAGAATTCTTGTATTGTCTATTTCAAAATGAAGTCTAAAACTAAAGGACTGGACAAATTCGCGATCGCCGCGGCGTTGCAGGAAATCGCTGCCCTGTTGGAGTTGAAGGGCGGCAAAGATCGCTTCAAAGCACGCGCCTATCAAACCGGCGCGCGCGTTATTGCCGGCATCGGCGATGATCTCGGCGTTATCATTGAAGCAGATAGGTTGACTTCGTTGCGCGGCATTGGTGATGCGCTTGCTTCTCAAATCAAACAGCTTTACCTGACGGGGCAATCTTCGGTGCTGCGTGGTCTAAAGAAAGAGTTTCCGCCCGGCATCATCGAACTCTCCGGCGTACCCGGTCTGTCGATCGCCAAAATCGCCGTGCTTCATGAAGCGTTAGGCATCACTTCTATTGCTGAACTCAAGGCGGCGGCCAAAGCAGGCAAGGTCAAAAGCATCAAAGGCTTTGGCGCCAAGACTGAACAGAAACTGCTCGAAGCTCTCGCCGACCACCGGCAGCGGGAAAAGAAGGAGCAGCGGCTGCACCTGCACCGCGCGCTGGCAACGGCCGAGCAAATTCGGAACTACCTGGCGACTGTCGGCGATAAGCTCGAAATCGAATTTGCCGGTTCTTTAAGACGCTGGAAAGAAACGGTCGGCACGATTCGGGTAGTCGCAAAGACGACCAAGCCGGCGAATTTGGTTGAGTACTTTCTGCGCTTTCCGCTAATCGTGCAGGTGGAAGAGCAGACGAAAACGACTTGTATCGTTCGCCTTGCTGAGGGCGCCAGAGTTTCACTGGTTGCGGTGCGTCCGGCGGAATTTGCTTTAGCTTTGTTAACTGAGACAGGTTCGCAAGCGCATCTCGCCAAGTTGCAGAAGATCGCTAATAACGGCAGCGCTAAAATTAACCGCGGCAAATCGACGACGCGCACCACCGTTCGACCGTCCGCCCCAAAAACCGAAGCAGAACTTTATCGACGTTGGGGCATGCAATTCATCGCGCCGGAGTTGCGTGAAGACGAAGGTGAAATCGAGGCGGCGCCGGCGGGAAAGCTTCCGGAAGATTTGCTTGCGGTTGACGACATTCAGGGCATGGTCCATTGCCATACCACCTATTCCGATGGCAAGCATTCGGTTGAGGAGATGGCGCGTGCAGCGGAAGCGATGGGCATGAAGTACATCACC
The DNA here is from genome assembly GCA_003488005.1 of Blastocatellia bacterium. GTDB lineage: Bacteria > Acidobacteriota > Blastocatellia > Pyrinomonadales > Pyrinomonadaceae > PSRF01. The sequence continues at coordinate 4,441 of DNND01000131.1, forward strand.
ATCACCGATCATTCGCCGACAGCTTTCTATGCTGGCGGTGTAACGATCGATCGCTTGAAGCGGCAGTGGGACGAGATTGCCGCGGTGCAGGAAACGGTCAAAGTGAAGATACTTCGGGGAACGGAATCAGACATCGTCGCCGACGGGCATCTGGATTATCCGGACAAGATTCTCGAACAGTTTGACGTCATCGTTGCCAGCATTCATGCGCGTTACAAGATGGATTCGGCAAAGATGACGAAGCGAATCGTGACTGCGATGCGCCAGCCGGTATTCAAGATTTGGGGCCATGCGCTTGGGCGTTTGATTCAACGGCGCCCGCCATTCGAATGCGACGTCGAAAAAATTCTGGACGTGATCGCCGAGTCGCGCGCCGCGGTTGAAGTCAATGGCGATCCCTGGCGGCTCGACATGGAGCCGCGCTGGCTGCGTGAAGCGCGCAAGCGAAAGATCAAGTTCACGATTTCCGTCGACGCACATTCAACCGGTGCACTTAATAACCTGAAATATGGCGTCGGGATTGCGCGGCGAGGTTGGGTAAGGAAAGCCGAGGTTTTGAATACCCTGAGTGCCAAAGCCTTTCAAAAGGCCGTGAAACCCTCATCATCTTTTTAATTGTCGGTTGGTGCAGTCGCGTTGCCTAAAGTCTTGCAAGAGAATCAACGCGGCATCCTTTGGGTTTGAGTTTGCATTCACCTATTGCTGCAATAGAATTTGACAGCCAAAGTCCTTCCAGGGAAAAGGGTGAATGCAAAGAAAAGACTTCATCGATCTGGCCGACGACCCGACCCTAATCTCGGGCATTCATAACTACTGTGATCGCTGGTGTGAACGTTGTGCTTTCAGCGCGCGTTGTCTCCTTTATGCAACGGAGAAAGCTGATGAGGATGACGATCCCGCGAGCCGTGACATTAACAACGAAGCGTTCTGGCATAGGCTCGCTTCAATCTACGCCGAAACAAAGGAGATGATCTCGGCGCGGGCTAAAGAGAATGGAGTTGATCTAAGTCCGAGCGTGCTCGCGGAAGCGGAGGAACAGATTGACCGGAAGCGCGCCCAGACCAGAAACCATCCGCTCGCAAAGGCGGCTGAGGAATATGCTTTTGCGGTGAATCGATGGTTCGAGAAAGAATTTAAGCAGGTGGAAGTATTCAGCGATACAGCTGAACTGAATGAAGTGGTTGAGCTCGATGAAGATGTAAACGACTATCTCGAGGTAATTCGTTGGTACCAATTCCTGATTGCTGTGAAGCTAATGCGCGGAATCTCATCTCGGTTTGAAGAAGATGAATATGGCGACGAAGAGTGGCGCGATTCTGACGGTTCAGCCAAAGTGGCACTGATTGGGATCGACAGATCCATTAGCGCTTGGAAGTTAATGTCCGAGTTGCGAAGCGACAATGCTGACTCGATTCGCAAGTTCCTTTTGGACCTTGAGAAGTTACGCTTTTATGCTGAAAGGGAATTTCCTACCGCCCGCGATTTCATTCGTCCCGGATTTGATGAGGCAAGTTTAGATATACTGCAGTGAACAACCCGGTGAACGGAGTATTCATGCCTTGTCTCTTTTGCGGAATCGTTAATGGTGAGGTCAGCGCAACAGTTGTCTTTGAAGACGATATTTCAATAGCTTTTCTCGATCATCGCCCGCTTTTCCCAGGGCATTGTCTGCTCATCCCAAAAAATCACTTTGAAACGCTAAGCGATCTTCCGGCGGAACTCGTCGGGCCCTTCTTCAAAAATGTGCAGTTGCTGGGGCGTGCGGTTGAATTAGCGCTTGAAGCTGAAGGTTCTTTCGTCGCCATGAACAATCGTATTAGCCAAAGCGTGCCGCATTTTCACGTGCATATAGTTCCACGTCGCAAGAAAGACGGCTTGAAAGGATTTTTCTGGCCGCGAAACAAATACGAAAACGAAAACGAAATCCTTAAGACGCAAACGGCGATTCAACAAACAATTGCTGCAATACAAAAACGCCAATGAAATTCCCGCTTTTTGATTAAGTCAAAATGCGCAAGAGTTTTTTTCAAGGCTTCAGAAAATAAAACACATAAAAAATTGATCTTAAAAAAGCATTCGCGTATAACTCTCCCCGTCGCGAGGGTCACGGCCTTCGAGACCAACCAAGGGACGGCGACCGATGTGGTGACACACGGAAGAGCGGAAAGACAGGCGGCTGTTAATCCGATTGACGCCCTGGGTTGAAGCCGAAAGGCTTTGCTAGAGAAGGCTGCGAGGCTTTCTCGAGCCATTCGGATAAAAACGAGTGGTACCCTTTAGACAGGACCCGCTGAAGGGGGCGAATGGTTCGACGAAAGTTGGACCGACGTTGCTGGGTCGTAACCAGAGGTGGAGGAAAAGCCACCAAAACAAAAACCTAAAGGCACCGTATCCGAAAGGACGCGAGAATTGGTAAAACATTTCGTGTGCTGACCGAAGATGCGACTGACCGCCAGTCCATCATCGGGATACAAATCGGCAGCCTAGTGTGTACATGCGAAGCTGCCATCCTTTTAAAAGCTTCGGCGATTATTAGGAAACGGATTGCGCTACTTTCAGCTTGCTGGAGGTAGCGTTTTCCGTTTCTGCGTTCAAGTGTCAGATAAACTTTGAGTGGGTCGCCGCGTTACGACAAGCTAAAGCTTACCGGACATCACCCCGTTTTTGCAGTCCCGCAAATTTACGTTATCATCTGCCCACACTTTTCAGATCAGATTTTTTTAAGCCGCGCAAATTGGTCCTCGTCTCCCTGACGAGTTTTGCGCCCCTTCCCTGGAGGAGATTGCTCATGACTGAAGCACGAATGCAGGAAACGCCTACTTACGCTCCCGGAACTTTTTGCTGGGTAGAACTGGGAACAACCGACGGCGAGGCAGCCAAGAAGTTTTATACTGAGTTGTTTGGTTGGACCTTTACGGATTCCCCGGTTGGACCAGGAATGGTCTACACCATGCTCAAGCTGGACGGCAAAGATGTAGGTGCGCTCTACACAATGCCGGACGAGATGATCACGCAAGGCATTCCTCCGAATTGGCTGTCCTATGCGTCAGTTGCCAACGCGGATGAAACTGCGGCGAAAGCAAAGGAGCTCGGCGGGACTCTAATGAAAGAGCCGTTTGATGTAATGGACGTGGGACGCATGGCAGTGATCCAGGATCCAACAGGCGCAGTGTTTGCCATTTGGCAGGCCGGCACGCACAAGGGGGCGGGAATCGTCAACGCGCCGAATTCACTTTGCTGGAATGAACTCACGACGCCCGACACTAAAAAGGGCGGCGACTTTTATTCGGGACTTTTTGGTTGGACCACGAATGTTCAGCAAATGGGACCGATGACCTACACGACTTTTAAGAATAACGATCGGCCCGCCGGCGGAATGTACACACCGTCGCCGGAAATGGGTGAGGTTCCACCACACTGGATGGTTTACTTTGCCGTCGACGATTGCGATGCGAAGGTGAAGCAGGCCAATGAGCTAGGTGCGAGAACGATTGCGCCGCCGATGGACATTCCCAACACCGGCCGCTTTGCGATGGTGCTGGATCCGCAAGGCGCAGCGTTCGCCATCATCAAACTTACAATGCCGCAGACCTAAACCGAGAGGCGACGCAAACGGCTCGCCGCAGCACGGTGCGGAAAGCCTATGGCTTTCCCTAAATGCATGAATTGACGATGAGGCTATGCCTCGCTTAGCGAGGCATAGCCTCGAATTGAATTAAGTAGTGGATCCCGGAAAAGGCATAGCCTTTCCGCACTATGCGGTGGCAAACCGCATTTGAATATGAAATCACGCATCGTCTGGCTGCTGTTGTGCTGCATCTGGGGCTCGACCTGGTTATTCATCAAGATCGGGCTAAGAGATCTCCCGCCCATCAGCTTTGCTGCGATCCGCTTCCTGATCGCTGTTCTCATTCTTGCTGCGATAATCGCCGTTCGAAGACTTTCGTTGCCCCGCTCGGCTCGGGATTGGTGGATGCTGGCGGGGACAGGCGTGCTTGCCTTTGCTCTTAACTACGGTTTGATCTTCTGGGGCGAGCAATATATCTCTTCCGGCCTGGCCGCGTTGCTGCAAGCAACCATACCCGCATTTGGACTGGTCATTGCTCACTTTTATCTACCGGCCGAGCGTATGACTCCGCTAAAGCTGGTGGGCGTCATCCTCGGCATTGCCGGCGTCGGTATCATTTTTTCCAATCAACTAACATTTGCCGGACCAAAGGCTTTAGCCGGCAGCGTGGCCCTGGTGATTAGTTCGATCTGCGTGGCTTACTCAAACGTATTGGTCAAGGCATACGCAAAGAACGTGGAACCGACAGTCATCGCCGGCGGCCAAATGTTTTTTGGTTTGATACCGCTGGCGATCATTGGCTTTGCGACGGAAGGTAACCCAGGCAACTTTCACTGGACTGGAATGGCAATCATTTCGTTGTTTTATCTCGCGATTGTCGGTTCTGTGATCGCGTTCATTTTGTATTACTGGCTGGTGCGCCGAATCGACGTCACCAAGTCGATGCTGATCGCGCTGGTGACGCCAGTGACCGCTGTGATCCTGGGAATGTTAGTGCTGCATGAAGAAATGAATTGGCGCACTTTGGTTGGCGGCGCCTTAATCATGAGTGGGATCGCTCTGCTTGTGATTCACCGCAAGAAGAGGGAAGCGGCGTTAATTCCTGAAAGTTAACTGTGGCATAGACTTTAGTCTGTGCCTTCCACGAAAACACAGACTGAAGTTTGTGCTACCAATAACCCTCTCAATGCGATTGGCGCGGTAGTGTAGGGAGTTGCGCGACCAGGTACGCTTCAATAGCGCGCTCGACGAAAGGCGCCTCCAATGGCGAATAGCATTCCGGAAGTTTTCGTAGCTGCTCGAGTTGTTCCGGCATCAACCAAAATCCTCCAACCTCGATTCCGAAGCGATTGGGAATGGCCAGCTCCAGAGCGGTGCGGTGAACAGCCCGCAGATATTTAGCGGCTTCCTTATCAATTTCAACCACACAATCGCTCAGCGCAAAGCCAAGAAAAATGACATTCGATTCGGATGAAGCAATGTCGAGTGCTGGTGAGGCTTTCATTCTTCTAATCTGATTCAGGTCAAACTGCGTGGGAAGAATTGTTGTAGCTGCGGATCAAGCCACGAACTACGCCCTGAATTTGAAGGCGTTCCGGCGTCTTGATAAAGATTGGTTTGAACTGTGGGTTCGCCGGCTCCAGACGAATGAAGTCAGGCTCGCGATAAAACTTTTTTACGGTGGCGTAGTTGCCATCAATCAGCGCTACAACCATCTGGCCATTCTCGGCAGTTTGCTGTGACGACACGATGATGATGTCGTTATCTTGAATGTTCTCATCAATCATCGAATCGCCGCGCACGCGCAACGCGAACATACGGTCACGGCCCAGCATGTTCTTTGGCGCCTGGACGGTTTCGTGAGCAAGGATAGCCTCGATGGGCTGGCCGGCCGCGACCGTTCCCAGTAAAGGAATTTCATACTCGTCCTGCTGTTCTTCCTGTTTGATGATCTCGATGCCGCGGCTGACATTGGGAATGCGCTTGATGAGTCCTTCGCGCTCGAGCGCAGACAGAATGCTGTGCACGCTTGCTGACGAAGTCATTTGAAACTGCTTCCCGATTTCCGCAATGGTGGGTGGCAGTTTGTTGGCCTGCGCATAGCGACTGATGAAATCGTAGACCTGCCTTTGCCGTGCTGTTACTGGCATGCGCGAACTCCTTTCGAAAAACCCTTGCCTAAAAAGCGCTCTTGGTGTTATTTTCGGTGATCAGCGAAAATCATGCGAATATTAGCGAATGAGAGGTGAGGCGTCAAGGGATATTTATGGAGTGCGCTGACTTGACAGCGCTTTAAAGCAGCGTTGAGTACCGTGCTCGCAGAAAGCGGCGTCGAGCCGCCGCACTCCAAATGTGCTATTTCAAAACCCGGGCGAGTTTTTTGAGATCGTCAACAAAACGACGATGCTCCAGGCGACGGGTTTCATCATTAGGCGCACGAAGAATTGAAGAAGGATGCACGGTGGCCATGACGTAGGGTGCGAGAGTTGATTCGAGGAATTCGCCGCGCTGTTTGGTGACGCGAAATTTTGGACCGAGCAACGCCTGAGCCGCGGTGGCGCCGAGGGCCACAATGACTTTTGGTTTGACTACAGCAATTTCAGCCTCGAGCCAGGGGCGGCAAGCAGAGATTTCGCCGGCGTTGGGTTTCTTATGAATGCGGCGTTTGCCACGCGGTTCCCATTTGAAATGTTTGACAACATTGGTGACGTAAGTTTGCGAGCGCTCGATGCCGGCTTCTTCCAGCGCGCTATCAAACAAGCGGCCGGCGGGACCAACAAAAGGTTTGCCCGAAAGGTCTTCTTCATTGCCTGGTTGTTCGCCGACAAATAGAACCAACGAGCGTTTGCGTCCTTCGCCGAAGACAGTTTGCGTGCCTCGTTTCCAAAGGTCGCAGGCTTTGCAATCGGCCGCGGCTTCTTTGAGAGCAGGCAAGGTTAGTTTGTCGGGAAAGAATTCTTCAGCCGAGCCATGTGAAGTTTTGGGTGGCATGTTAGTAGCACAGACTTAAGTCTGTGTTTTCGCAAAAGGGCACAGATTAAAGTCTATGCCACTAACCAACAGTTTGCTTTACAAGGTTTATAGATCATGAGAGCAGCAATTTCAAAAGCGGAAATTGAATCCACCATAGCAGCTCGCTTTGGCGATGCGTTCAAGCATCACGAAACAAAGCGTGCGGAAGTTATTGCTACCGGCATTTCCCAAATCGACGCGCTCGCCGGTGGTGGATTGCCACGTGGCGCCATCACAGAAATTTTTGGGCCGGCGTCTTCAGGTCGCACCAGTTTCATGCTTTCAACTTTAGCGATGGCGACAAATCACGATGAAGTGTGCGCACTGGTCGATATGAACAATACGCTCGATCCGCAATCGGCCGGGCGCTCAACCGTGAATTTTGAGCGACTGCTCTGGATACGTTGCGATAATAATTTGGAGCACGCCTTCAAAGCCACCGATCTGCTGTTGCAGGGCGGCGGCTTTGGCATCGTAATGCTCGATCTGGCCGATCTTTCCGCCAAAGCAGCGCGCCGGATCATCTCGTCCTGGTGGTTTCGCTTTCGTCGCGTCGTGGAAAATACTCCGACTGCGTTACTGGTCATTACTCAGGATTGCAGTGTGCGTTCCTGTGCGGCGTTGTCACTGGAAATGAAAAACGAGGCGGTGGTTTGGTCGCAAGTGAATCAGGATGTAACTAAGAAGAAAAACTTTTCCTTAGTCGATCTTTCAACACGAGTGAAAACTACCGCCCCGTTTTTAGTTACCCAGGGAATGCTGTTGCGCTCCCTGACAATGCTGGTAGAACGTCATCGGCCACTGAGCCCGACTGTAAGAGAAACCACCTTGCAGGTCAGCTCACAATAGATTTCACTGAGTAGTGTATCGCGATTACTTCTTGCCACCAGCGGCGCAAATAAAAGCTTCAACTTCATCGCTGTAAGGCTTCTGAAAATGCGCCGGCCAGTTGGATTGATCGGTGTACAGTTTCTTAAGGCCGGCGCTGATTTCCGGATCGCCGCCGGTAAATTGCTGAATCAAATTTGACCAGCGAGCCGCAAGCGAGCGCGCCTTTTCAGACGTGGGATCTTCGCCGTCGCGCAGGGCTGCCTCGACCTCTTTGATCAGTTGCGCCCAATCGTCCTGTCCTTGTTCGATCACTTCGGGCGTAGCGCGCTCAGCAAGTTTTTCTGTGGCGGATTCCGAGTAGTATTTCCTGGTCCATTCCATGTCGTTTTGCATATTGATCACCTCGATGATTTTTTTGAATGCCTCCCAGTCGGGGGCTTCACTTGAGATAACAAGTTCGGCTTTCTCGATCGCCTGAACAGCCATTCCCAGGTGGTGCCGTTTTTGGTTGATGATTTTTCTTTGCCGGCGCAAAGCTGTTGCCAGATCGCGGCCGTTCTGTGCGAGCAAAGTTTTTATTTCCTGAAGAGAAAAGCCGATGTATTTGAGGGTGACGATTTGCTGCAGCCGCGCCAGATCGCTTTCCCGGTAAAGCCGGTAACCCGTGCCGGTATAAGCGCTCGGCTTCAACAGTCCGAGCCGGTCGTAGTGGTGCAGCGTGCGCACAGTGACGCCGGCGCGAGTCGCAAATTGCTGCGCCTGGTATGAAGCTTCGTTGCTTTTCATCATTGCTTTTCCCCTTCGAAACCAATCCTAAACCCTGACGTAACGTCAGGCGCAAGGGGTTCTTATTCCTAGCCAAAACTTCTCCTATCATCTTGACGTATTCGGTAATTTTCGTTAATCTTCGCCTTACCTTTAAAACTGAAAGGCTGAAGTCATGTTTGCTGGCATACATGGGCAAAATCTGTCGGATGGACTGTCTTTGGCGGAGTTTGCTTACTCCTTTTCTCCTTTTGTTGAAGAGGTGTGGCCCGACACGGTCGTGATCGACGTTGAAGGCTGTGGACTCTGCTTTGGCTCGGCATATGAACTGGCAACGATAATCGCGAAACAGGCTTGCGCTGCAAAGCAGGCAGGTGGACTCGAGTCCCAGGTAAATGTCGCTTTGGCTGCGAATCCTGATGCGGCCATACACGCGGCGCGGCGGTGCGCAGGAATAACTTTTACTACCGCGGGAGAAGAACTGACTTGTCTCGGGCCGTTGCCCGTAAGCGCGCTGGAGTATTCGCTGGTCGATATTGAAGACAAGCGGGCCGCGGAAATTTTCGCGACGCTCAAGCTTTGGGGCGTACGCACTTTTAAAGAGTTTGCAGAACTTCCCGTTGCCGGTGTTTCCGAGCGGTTGGGCCAGGACGGCGTCCACCTGCAACAACTCGCCGCTGGAAAAACGGATCGTCACTTAAAACTAAAACAAGCCGCCCCGGTTTTCGAGAATTCGATCGAGCTCGAGTATCCCATTGCGCAACTTGAGCCGCTGTCTTTCATCTTTGCCAGACTGCTCAATCAAATCTGCGCAAGTTTGCAGACTCACGCGCTGGCTACCAATGAGCTGCACGTGCGGATGAAACTTGAAAACAAAAGCGCGCACGAACTGAAACTTAATCTGCCTTATGCGATGCGCGATCAAAAAGTGTTTTTGAAACTTCTATTGCTTGAGGCTGAAACGCATCCACCAACCGCGGCGGTAGTTGCGGTTTCGATAAATTGTGAGCCTGTCAAGCCTCGTGTTTTACAGACGGGATTGTTTATTCCGCTGGCGCCCGAACCGGCAAAGTTGGAATTAACACTCGCGCGCCTGGCAAAACTCGTCGGTCTGGAAAATGTTGGTTCGCCCCAATTGTTGGATACGCATCGGCCGGATGCTTTTGGCGTTAAGAGGTTTGTGGTTCAAGAGGAAAAGCGAAAGAGAAGAGGAAAGCAAACAGTGAACAGTGAACAGCGGGAAGCAATTCCAAATTCCAAATTCCAAATTCCAAATTTCAACCGCGAAGGTTCCAAATTGCAAATTCCAAAACTCGAAAGCAAAGATTCCAAGTTCCAAATTCCGAATTCAAGAATCAAAATTCCACATTCGGAGGTCGAAATTCCGAATTCAAGAATCGAAATTCAAAACTCCACCAACGTCGAAGTTTCCAACTCCAAATTCGAAACTCAAAATTCCAAATTCGAAATTCGTCATTCGCAATTCGAAATTCCAACGCCGAAATTCACTTTGGGCTTTCGCCGGTTTCGCCCACCACTGCGAGCGATGGTTGAGGCTGCGCGTGGATATCCGACTGAGATCAGCGCCTGGGGAAAGGAGCGCAGTGTCTATGGAAAGGTGGTAGGACTTGCCGGTCCCTGGCGCACATCGGGTGAGTGGTGGCGATCAGATCTTTGGGCCAGAGATGAATGGGACGTAGCGGTTGAAGCCAGAGGTCAGAGGCCGGAGATCAGGGGGCAGAGATCAGAGATCAGAGGTCAGAGGTCAGAAGGTCCGAAACTTAAAGAGGGGGGCAGCCAATTTGGTCCTAATCAAATTCTTTATCGAATTTATCGCGAGCTGCGTAGTGGAACCTGGTTCGTTGAAGGGATTTATGACTAAGACTATCCGCAGATTACGCAGATTACACAGATTCAAAATAGACAGAGTAGAAGCAAGAGCCCGTAGGACAGCAGCATTAAGATTTACTCAAACGCAGCTATTTATACCTTGCTGTTTTTGAATCTGAGTAATCTGCGTAATCTGCGGATAAAAAATCGGCAATGACTTACATCGAACTACACGCGCGCTCGGCTTTCAGTTTTCTGGAAGGCGCCTCGGTGCCTGAGGAATTGATTGCTGCCGCACGGGCGCTTGAGATGCCGGCGATGGCGCTGTTGGATCGCGACGGCTTTTATGGCAGCCCCCGTTTTCATCTGTCCGCGAAAAAAAACGACATCAAGGCGCATATCGGGGCGGAGATAACAGTCCAAAGTCCAAAGTCCAAGGTCCAAAGTCAAACTAATTCCAAATTTCAAATTCCAAATTCCAAAGCGGACTTTGGACATTGGACTTTGGACATTGGACAAAAAGACTCCGGTGACCAAAGAGAAACGTTCTCATTACCTCTCCTCGTGCGTAACCGCACCGGTTATCAAAATCTCTGTCGCCTGATCACTTTGATGAAGTTGCGCGTGCCAAAGCATGCGAAGCCGGGCGAGTGTGCCGTCACGCCTGAGGAACTTGCGGCGCATGCGGAAGGGTTGATTTGTTTGACCGGCGCCGATGATGGACCGCTGGGAAAAATACTTCACCACAGAGACACCGAGAACACCGAGGACGCACAGAGACAAACAGAATGGTTAGTCGATGTGTTTGGCAAACAAAACGTTTACGCCGAGTTGCAACGCCATTTCAATCGTGAAGAAGAAGCGCGCAACCAGGCGGTGGTTGAGATTGCCGGACGTTTACATCTGCCGTTGCTGGCGACCAACGGTGTCAGCCACGCGACCGCGGCGCAACGCGAAGTCGCCGATGTTTTCACTTGCATTCGCAATCACGTGCGTCTGGAAACTGCCGGCCGCTTACTCGCCCGAAATTCCGAACGGTATCTGAAATCAGCCAAGACAATGCAACAGCTCTTTGCCGATTTGCCGGAAGCCATTCACAACACCGGCGAACTTTCAGCGCGCCTGGAGTTCACGCTGGAAGATCTTGGTTACGAATTTCCCAAATACCCCGTGCCCCCGGGTGAAACAATGGCATCGTTTTTACGCCAGCGTACTGAAGAAGGCGCGCGGCGACGTTACACCGGCAGCAACGGCCGGCCAACTTACGAAGCTGCGCGGCCGCAACTTGAACGCGAATTGGTTTTGATCGAAAAGCTCAAACTGGAAGGCTATTTTCTAATCGTTTGGGACATTGTTGAATTTTGCCGTCGACAGGGAATTCTGATTCAAGGCCGCGGCTCGGCTGCCAACAGTGCCGTTTGTTATTCGCTCGGGATTACCGCCGTCGATCCCATCGGCATGGAACTTTTGTTCGAACGTTTTCTTTCGGAAAAACGCGGTGAATGGCCCGACATTGATCTCGATCTACCGAGCGGCGATCAACGCGAGCGCGCGATTCAATATGTTTATGAACGCTATGGAAAACTCGGCGCCGCCATGACTGCCAACGTGATCACGTATCGTGGTCGCTCGGCGGCGCGCGAAGTTGGCAAGGCGCTCGATTTTGATGACGAAACACTGGGGCGTCTTTCCGGGCTCGTGCATACATGGGAATGGAAGGATCCGAAAGACTCAACCGCGCGACAGTTTCGCGAAGCGGGACTCGACATCAGAAATCCGCGTATTAAAAAATTCTTCGAGCTATACGGCCTGGTCCAGGATCTGCCGCGCCACCTGGGCCAACATTCGGGCGGCATGGTCATTTGTCAGGGGCAGCTAAATTCGGTGGTGCCGCTGGAACCGGCGGCCATGCCCGGGCGCGTGGTGGTCCAATGGGACAAGGAAGATTGCGCCGACCTGGGCCTGATCAAAGTTGATCTGCTGGGCCTGGGAATGATGGCAGCTTTGGAAGAATCGATTGCCTTGATTCGCGAATCGTATAAAGAGGAAGTTGATCTGGCCCACCTGCCGCAGGATGACGAGGCGGTTTACGCTTCTCTACAAAAAGCCGACACGATTGGTTTGTTTCAGGTTGAAAGCCGCGCGCAGATGTCCTGTCTGCCGCGACTGCGGCCGCAAAAGTTTTACGACATCGTGGTGCAGGTGGCCATCATCCGGCCCGGCCCAATCGTCGGCAACATGGTCCATCCGTATCTGAAACGCCGGCAGGGTCGCGAGGCCGTTGTTTATGCGCACCCTTTGCTGGAACCGGTATTAAAAAGGACGCTGGGCGTGCCGTTGTTTCAGGAACAACTATTGAAGATGGCGATGATTTGCGCAGACTTTTCCGGTGGTGAAGCTGAAGAGTTGCGGCGCGCGTTTGGCTTCAAACGATCGGAAGCGCGCATGAAGGAGATAGAAATAAAACTGCGGCGCGGCATGGCGCGCAAGGGAATTACACTAAAGGCACAGGATGAAATTGTGCAGGCAATCACTTCGTTTGCGCTTTATGGTTTTCCCGAATCACACGCGGCCAGCTTTGCTTTGATTGCTTATGCCAGCGCGTATTTGAAGTGTCACTACCTGGCGGCGTTTACGGCGGCGCTGCTGAACAATCAACCGATGGGTTTCTATCAACCATTCACCATCGTCAAGGACGCGCAGCGGCATGGTTTGCAAGTCAAGCCGGTGGATGTGATGCAGTCGGATTGGTTGTGCACGCTCGAGGAAAGGGTGTTGGGTGTAGGGGATAGGGGGTTGGCAGAAGAAGAGGCGTTGGATGTTGGGTGTCGTGAACTGGCTCTACACCCAACACCCTACACCCAACACCCTGTTCCTGCGCTACACCCTACACCCCACACCCAATACCCTCTTTCCCTGCGCCTTGGTCTTCGTTATGTAAAAGGTCTGCATGAAGAAGCGGGCCAGGCCATCGTGCGCGCGCGTGCGGAAGCGCCTTTTGTAAGCATCGACGATCTGCAGCATCGCGTGCCTGAGTTGCGCAAAGATGAACTAAGAAAACTGGCCGCGGTGGGGGCGTTGAATTTCATTCAAACGCAAAGTCTCAAGTCCCAAGTCTCAAGTCTCAAGTCATTAAAACCTGAAACCTGGAACTTGAAACTTGAAACTGGAACAAACCGTCGCGATGCGCTGTGGCAGGTTGAGCGCGTGGCGCGGCCGGCGGGCGAACTGTACGAAGAACTTCACGAACAGGACGGCAATTCGCCGCTCGTGCCAATGACGCGTCCGGAAAGAATGGATGCTGACTTTCGCGGCACCGGTTTGACGATCGGACGCCATCCGGTGGCTTACCGGCGCGCGGAGTTAAATGAACTGGGAGCTTCGCGGGCCATCGATCTTCAGCAACTGCGTGATGGCAGCGCAGTGAAAGTTGGTGGCTGGGTAATCGTGCGGCAGCGGCCGGGCACGGCCAAAGGCTTTGTGTTTCTGACTATGGAAGATGAAACGGGAGTGGCGAACATCATCATCACTCCTCAATTATTCGACAAGTATCGTTCAGTTGTAGTTGACGAACCTTTTCTCTTGATTTCCGGCACACTGCAAAACCAGGACAACGTTATTTCGGTGAAGGCAAAAACTATTCGCGCGCTTTCATTCCAGGTGGCGGCGGTGGCTTCGCATGATTTTCATTGAGATATTGGGACGCGGCTTATTGGGAGTGCGGCTTGGCGCAGCGGGCCAAAGCGCCAAGCGGCGTTGCACAAAGAGTGCATGTTGGATCCTCGCGGAGCGATCTCATTAACACCGTGGCTTTAGCCCGGTGGGACGAGAAAGTGCTCCAATGTCTTTAACCGTTTTAACGGTTTGTCGCGTGGGCCAAAAACCGTTGAAACGGTTGAGGAGTCATGATCCTGGACCGGGTCACCGGGCTAAAGCCACGGTGCTAATGAGATCGCTCCGCGCGATAACTGTTGCTGGACTACTGTGAACGACATTAGCCGCACCAGTATCGGCGACTTTTTGTGCAAGGGCGCGCCAAGCTTTAGTTTGCCCCTCCAGACCCGCCTCCAGACGAACGCCTCACGAAAACTTTCTTGCAAGCTTCTGGGAATTAAGTAAACTTCGCTTGCAATGTCGGAACAGACTATCGGCGATGATTTGTGGGCCGAGATGGCGGACGGCCAAAAGCTGGACGCTGTGGTCAATGGCCGCGCGACCTTGAAACAAATCAGCGCAGGCTTGTTGGACGGCTCGGAAGCTTTGCGCAGCGCCTGTCAAACTTTTTTGGCGCACGCCGGGACTTCTTTTGAAAATTTTTCAGGTGCGGCTGAAGCTGAAGGACTAAATGAGTTGGCAGAAGCGTTGACTGATGCGGCGCGCAGGCAAAGGGTCCACGAGCATCGTGAAAGCACGCCCTCCAAACGCAGCAACCCGCAGGTCGCAAAACAGAGATTTGGATTACCGGAAGGGTTCGTGCCGCGCCTGCAGCGTTTTGGTCGCGCCGTATTGCTGGAGTTGAATATTTATCGCCTGCCGGACGGACAGGAATTTATTCCCTGCCGGCCCAGCGGTACGCTTGGCGGAAGACAGCACCTGTACGCGCTGGTGACCAGCGAGCAGTATTTGCAAGAGAGGCGCGGTTCGGTTTATGTCAGGACGGATGGCAGAATTTTTGACTACAGCGTCGATATGCAGCAACCCGACCGCGACATGTTTGATACGGGCCACACCTTATATGATCTCGAACGCACCGGACGGTACGCGCCGGTACCGCGGCGACGGCGAAAGCGGAAGAAGAGCCAACCGGCAAAAGTTCGTCGCGCCGCGGCAGCGGGCTGAGTAAAGCAAACTGTTAGTTTGCGGCTATTATGAGTGGCACAGACTTGAGTCTGTGTTTGGGTGGCATAGACTTTAGGAAACGCTGATCAAGTCTTCGACGCGTAGCGTCCATACGACTTTAGCCGGGCGTTTCAACGCCGGGATCGGAGTTTCCTTGCTCTCGTCGCGTAGGGACGATTGAGTACGGGCGGGTTTCAAGCGTCGCTACGCGACGCGAACGCTTTCCTGGCCGTTCCCGGCCTTGAAAGGCCGGGCTAAATTCGTAGGGACGCTACGCGTCGGAAAGACTAATACCGATCCTATTCGGCTACTTAGTCAGCGCTTCCTTCAGTCTGTGTTTGCGTAGAAGGCACAGACTAAAGTCTGCGAGATAAGCACGGGAGCAAGGACGATGATCAGAAAACTTCCGTCAGGCAAGTACCGGCTCTACTCGAAGAAGAAAGATCCGAAAACCGGCAAGCGAAAGAATCTTGGCACGTTCAACTCTCGCGCGGCCGCCGAGAAACACGAGCGCGCCGTGCAATATTTCAAACGACACTAACAAGTAGTTTAAAGTACAAGCTTTAGCTTGCTGCCATGCAAAACAGCAACCTGAAGGTTGTACTCTGAACTTCTGGAGTGATGGATAGCAGCAATGGATGATAACAACACAAACAACTCGCCAAAATTCGATCGCCGCCCCTGGGGCACCTTCACCGTGCTGGATGAAGGCGATGGTTTCAAAGTGAAACGAATCGAAGTCTTGGCCGGCAAGCGTTTGAGTTATCAGAAACACGCGCAACGCGCCGAGCACTGGGTAGTAGTGCGGGGAACTGCAAAGGTCACGCTCGATGACGAAGAAATAACCGTCCCGGCGGGGCAGGCCATCGACATCGCGGTGGGCTCGGCGCATCGCGTCGAGAATGCGGATAGCGAACTGCTGGTCTTTATTGAGGTGCAGCGCGGCGCTTATCTTGGCGAAGACGACATCGTTCGTTTGCAGGATGATTTTGGCCGCGTGCCGCAGGACAAGTGAACATGGTTGGTGATATTAATCAGAATGACGTTCATATCGTTTGCGGCATTCCTGACTTCCAGCCGGCGGAGCCGGCGATAGCATAAAGCCTGGGGTGTAGCGCAGCGAAACCCCAGGTTAAGGGATCGAAAGCCGATGACAGCCCGCGGAGCGGGCGATAGCCTTTGCCTGGATGTTAGGCTGTCGCACACTCCGCGGGCTCTGATTTGATGACTTCACAATCCTGGGGTTCCGCTACGCTTCATCCCAGGCTTTATGCTGTCGCTTGCTCCGCAGGTTGAGAACAAACAATGTCAGATTCTGAAGCGCAATCATCAATCGAGCTCAAAGACGCGTCCGTCATCGTGCCGAATGATTCTGGCACGTCTGAAGAGATCGGTTTCTGGGCCGCCGTGCGCGAGTCGTTGCGCGGCAGTCATCGCGACTACACCTCAGGTCCAATTGGCCGGGCGATCATCATGCTTGCAATCCCGATGGTGCTCGAGATGTGCATGGAAAGCATCTTCGCCGTCGTGGATATCAAGTGGGTTTCCTATCTCGGTCCGGACGCGATGGCCACGGTTGGGCTGACCGAATCCCTCATGACTTTGGTTTACACGCTTGCGATTGGCTTGAGTATCGGCGCCACGGCGATGGTGGCCCGGCGAACTGGAGAGAAGAATCCGCAGGGTGCAGCGCGTGCAGCCGTGCAAGCACTGTCGCTTGCCTTGATCGTGTCATTGCTTATTGCACTGGTCGGGGCGCCGCTAGCGCCGAAGTTGCTGGCGCTGATGGGAGCATCGCCTCAGGTTGTGGAGCATGGCGCGGGTTTTACCAGGGTCATGCTGGCCGGCAACGCCACCGTCGTGATGCTTTTCATGATCAATGCCATCTTTCGCGGCGCGGGCGATGCGGCCATCGCGATGCGCGTTCTGTGGTTTGCAAACGCTATTAACATTCTGCTTGGTCCATGTTTGATTTTTGGCCTCGGTCCCTTTCCGAAGATGGGCATTGTCGGCGCCGCGGTTGCGACCAACATCGGTCGCGGCAGCGGAGCGCTTTACGCATTCAGCCGGTTCATTCGCAAGGGCGGACGATTCGACATCAAGCGGAGTCACTTTCATCTCGAGCCCGCAATCATGGCGCGGCTGGTGCGAATCTCCGGCACTGGAACATTCCAGGTGTTCATCGGCATGGCGAGTTGGATTGGGTTGGTGCGCATCATTTCCAGTTTTGGCACTGACGCGCTTGCCGGTTACATCATCGGCATTCGCGTGGTCCTGTTTGCGTTGCTGCCTTCGTTTGGAATGTCGAATGCGGCGGCAACGATGGTGGGCCAGGCGTTAGGTGCGAAGAAACCGGAGCGCGCCGAACGCGCGGTTTGGAAAGCAGGGTTCTACAATCTGATTTTCCTGGGCTCAGTGGGTTTGGTATTTGTGCTGTTCGCCAGGCAAATTGTCGGACTCTTCACGCACGATCCAAATGTGGTGCCGTACGGAGTAGATTGCCTGCGCATCGTCGCTTACGGATTTCTTTTTTACGCTTACGGCATGGTGCTGACGCAGTCGTTCAATGGCGCCGGCGACACCTGGACGCCGACCATCATCAACCTGTTTGTGTTCTGGTTGTGGGAACTGCCGCTGGCATATGTGTTGGCAGTCATTTTAGGAATCGGACCGCGCGGCGTTTTCCTGGCAATCATGATTGCGTTTTCAACTCTGGCGATTGTCAGTGCTCTGGTTTTCCGGCGCGGCCGCTGGAAAACGAAGCTGGTTTAGGGTCAATGGGTTTGGGCTCTTCCAGAGCGAAGTGAAAAACAAATTTCTATTGCAGTTCCAACTTGCATTCGTGCCGGTCAAATAAAACAATGAAACTCTTATTTGGCTTGGCAGAGCAGGTGCTAGACTGCAACTTGTTTTTATGAGCTCGATCATTATGAAATTTGGCGGCACGTCGCTGGAAGGCGCTACCGCTTTCCAGAACGCCGCGCGCATCGTTGCCGAGCGTATCGAGCGGCGGCCGGTCGTGGTTGTCTCGGCGATGGCGCGCTTTACGGATGCGCTGATTGCAAGTGTTAAGGAGGCAGCAAACACCGGCTGGGATGCCGGCCTGGTCTCACTTGAAAAACATTTCGATCGACACTTGAGAGTGATTGACGCGCTGCTGTCCAAAGAAGGCGATCGCTTACAGCAATTGGTGGAGCAGAGCCGCAACGAAATCAAGGATCTACTGCAGACAGCGGCAACTGAGCAGAACGCGGATCGGCGGCGGCGTAAAGCCTTGGAAGATGCAGTCGCCTCAAACGGCGAGCGGCTGTCGGCGGCGCTGTTGGCGGCAGTGCTCCTCGAAAACAATTATTCAGCATGTGATGTTGACGCACGCCGTTGCGTCATCACCGACGATGAGTTTGGCTGCGCCGCTCCTTTGATGACGGAAACTTTTGCCAATACGCAGGCACAACTGCAGTCGCTCATCGAAAGCGCATGCGTGCCGGTGTTGGGAGGTTTCATTGGTTCGACTGTAACGGGTGAGACAACCACACTCGGCCGCGGCGGCTCGGATTACACGGCAGCGATTATCGGCGCGGCTTTGGATTCGGAAGAGATTCAGATTTGGACCGACGTGCCCGGTGTGCTTACCGCCGATCCGCGCGTTGCTCCCAAGGCGCGTACCGTGCCGCGTCTCTCTTTTGCCGAGGCATCCGAGCTTGCTTATTTTGGTGCGCGCGTACTTCATCCGAAGACATTATACCCGGCGGTCGAGCGCGATATTCCAGTGCGCATCTGCAACTCACGCGCTCCCGACGGGCGCAGCACGGTGGTGGTTGGCGAAAGTGAAATGTCACCGCAGACAGTGAAAGCCATCGCGCACAAAACCGGCGTCACAACTGTGCAGATCACTTCCGCGCGCATGCTTGGCGCTTACGGATTCCTGCGCGCAATCTTTGAAATCTTTGATAAGTATCGAACGGCAGTCGATGTTGTCACGACTTCCGAAGTGAGCGTGTCGTTGTCGCTCGACGATACCAGCGCGCTGCCGACGATCGTTGCCGAGCTTGAGAAACTCGGGACTGTATCTATAGAGGAGGAGCGGGCAATTCTTTGTATTGTCGGCGAGGGATTGCGGAGCACACCCGGCATTGCGGCGCGAATTTTCTCGACTATCAGCGATATTAACGTTTCGCTAATCTCGCAGGGCGCGTCGCGAATAAACTTAACTTTTGCAGTCGAGGAAGCGCGCGCGCGCGAAGCAGTAATGCGGCTGCATAAGGAATTTTTTGAGAAGTCCGGCGAGGAACACACCGCAATCGATGAGTGGGGTCTAAGCCTTCTCGCTTGACGACTGCGAGCAGCGGCGCAGGTACGAACTAATGGATCTGTTTGAACTAACAAGAAAACTCATCGACATCCCATCCGTTACCGGTGATGAGAAAGCCGTCGGCGAGCTTCTTTCTGCGTACCTCGGGGAGTTGGGTTACAACGTTGAGTGGCAGGAAGTTGAAAAAGATCGCTTCAACGTTTTTGCAACCACCGGCGGGGCCCCGCGAATCGTTCTTTCAACGCACATGGACACGGTGCCGCCGCACATTGCCGCCAGCGAAAACGAAGAATTGATTTATGGGCGTGGCGCCTGTGACGCCAAGGGAATCATTGCCGCTCAGATTACCGCGGCCCAACGTTTACGCGCTGAAGGCGTGAACGAAGTCGGACTTTTGTTTACGGTTGATGAAGAGGCGGGTAGCGAGGGCGCGCGCGTCGCGAACGATAATCCGTTGGCGAGTAAGTGCGAATACCTGATTAACGGCGAGCCCACGGATAATAAATTGGCCAGTGCCACCAAAGGTTCGTTGCGCTTAACGTTGAAGACGACGGGACGATCCGCACATTCGGCGTATCCGGAACAGGGCGACTCGGCAATTGAAAAACTGCTCGACGTGTTGCAGGACATTCGCCAGTGCCAGTGGCCCACAGATGCCTTGCTGGGCGAAACGACCTGCAACATCGGCGTCATCACCGGCGGCACGCGCGCTAACATAATACCCGCCGAAGCTTCCGCCATTCTGCAACTACGGCTGGTAAGCGATGCGAACGGCGTGAAATCGATCTTAGAAAGGGTGGCCGCAGGCCGCGCCGAAGTCGAATATTTATCAGTGCACGATCCGGTCCATCTTTTTACAGTTAACGGTTTCGAGCAATGCGTAGTGCGCTTTACAACCGACATTCCCTACCTGGCGCGCTGGGGTCAACCGCTCTTGATTGGGCCAGGATCAATTTTCCAGGCGCACACTGACGACGAATACGTCAGCAAGGGTGAGCTCCGGAACGCGGTGTCGCTGTATGCCGGACTGGCGCGCAGTCTGCTTGCTACGGCAGGTGTGACGCACACCGGACAAATTGCTGAAGGAGCGCCGCGATGAAGTTGGCATTGATTGGATATGGCGCCATGGGCCAACTCGTCGAACGGCAGGCAGTAGCGGCCGGTGATCAGATCGGAATCAAGCTTACGTCGAACGAGTCAGATCAAGACGTCGACGAGCTGGCCGCCATGCTAAGACGTCACGATGTGGCGATTGACTTTTCAATAGGACCAACTGTGCTGAAAAATGTCGAGGCCTGCGCGCTGGCCGGTGTGCCGCTGGTTGAGGGAACTACCGGCTGGAAAGATCAGGAGAGTCGCGCGAAAGAAATCGTAACTGAACATCATGGCGCGCTCGTCTATGGCGCAAATTTTTCCATTGGTGTGAATGTCTTCTATCGGATCGTCCGGAACGCGGCACAACTCTTCAGCGGTTTGGATCAATATGAGGCGTTCATTGAAGAGCAGCATCATTCGCGCAAGCGTGATGCGCCGTCCGGCACAGCCTTGCAGTTAAAGAATGTGATGGCTGAATTCATTAAGGCCGAGGTTCCCATCGCATCAACGCGCGCCGGCTACATTCCGGGAACGCATCGAGTAGGTTTTGATTCCGCTGCCGATCAAATCACGCTGACGCACATGGCCCGCTCGCGCGAAGGCTTCGCTGCGGGCGCGCTTTTGGCGGCGCGTTGGATCATTGGCCGCAAAGGTGTGTTTGAGTTTTCCGAGGTGATTGAAGAGATGTTGAGTCATTGATGATATGGAGTGAAGAATAAGATTTTCCATTTACCATTTCTCATTTCTCATTTGTCATTTAGGAAAGAGCTTGGATCAGATTCTTTGTAGGGGGTGCGTGGGATAATCAGGGCTGCTAATGGAAAATGAGAAATGGTAAATGGTAAATGGAAAATCTTCGGTTTGCTTTCAACCTGAGGTACAAAGATGACACAAAAGACTGATTGGCTGCGTGGTTGCGCGACGGCTCTGGTAACGCCCTTCACATCTGACGGCGCGATTGATGAGGCCGCATTGACACGGTTGATTGAGTATCAACTTAACAACGGCGTGCGCCTGCTCGTGCCCTGCGGCACGACCGGTGAAAGCGCGACGATGACTGAGGAAGAGGACCAACGCGTGATCAGTCGCGCGATTGAGCTGGCGCGCGGTCGCGCGAAAGTCATCGCCGGCACCGGCAGTAATTCGACGGCAGCCGCTATCGAGAATTCCAAAATCGCCCAGCGTCTTGGTGCTGATGCAGTCCTCGTCGTCGCCCCATTTTATAACAAGCCCACTCAGCCCGGCCTCTATGCGCATTTTCGGGCCGTAGCTGAGGCTGTCGATGTGCCGATTGTTATTTACAACGTGCCCGGCCGCACGTCGTGCAACATCGCCGCCGAAACTACACTAAAGCTCGCGCGCGATTGCGAAAACATCGTTGCGGTTAAGGAAGCGTCGGGAAACTTGTCGCAGATTATGGAAATTCTGCGCGGGCGTTCTGCGGGGTTTAATGTTCTGTCGGGCGATGACGCGATTACCTTCGCATTGATCGCGCTTGGCGGCGACGGCTTGATTTCTGTTGCCTCGAATCAAGCTCCCGAACTCATGTCGCGTCTTGTCGATCTGGCGCTGGCAGGAAAATGGGACGAAGCACGTGAGCTGCACTATCGCCTGTTGCCGTTGATGGAAACAAATTTCATTGAGTCGAGTCCGGGGCCCGTGAAAGCCGGGCTGGCAATGATGAACTTGATTGGCGAGAACTTTCGCTTGCCGCTGGTACCGATTCAGGAAAGCAGTCGCGCGCGTTTGCGCGACGTGATGGCCGAGCTTGGTTTACTTAAGGAAGCGTCGCATGCCACTTCGTGAAGACATTGAAGCGCTGAGCGCGCGCGCCGGAGGTGCATTTGGTCCAGCCGATCGCGCCTTATTTGATCAGTTTAAGATTGCGCTAAATCGCGGCGAGGTGCGCGCGGCTGAACGCGCGGGCGACGGAACCTGGAAAGTCAATTCCTGGGTGAAGCAGGGAATACTGCTCGGGTTTCGCATGGGCCAACTGGTGGACATGTCCGCCTCGTCAGTGCTGCGCTTTTTTGATAAGGAAACCTATCGCACGCGACCAACGACTCTTAACGAAAACATTCGCATTGTGCCCGGCGGCTCGAGCATACGCGAGGGCGCATACATCGCGTCGGGTGTAGTTTGCATGCCGCCGATGTACGTCAACGTCGGCGCATACGTCGACGAAGGCACGATGATCGATAGCCATGCGCTGGTTGGCTCGTGCGCGCAAATCGGCAAGCGCGTGCACCTCTCCGCCGCCGCGCAAATTGGCGGCGTGTTGGAACCAGTTGGTGCTGTGCCGGTGATTATTGAAGACGACGTGCTGGTTGGCGGCGGTTGCGGCGTTTACGAAGGAACGATCGTGCGCGAGCGCGCGGTACTGGCAGCGGGAACGATTCTCACCGGCTCAACTCCCGTTTACGATCTGGCGCGCGAAAAGATTTATCAACGCACGCCCGAAGCGCCGCTGGAAATTCCTGCCGGCGCCGTTGTCGTTCCCGGCGCGCGCAACGTGCGCAGCGAAGCGGGACGCGGCTGGGGCTTGTCGCTTTACGCGCCGGTGATCGTGAAATATCGTGATGAGAAAACTGATGCGTCCGTGCAGTTGGAAGACTATCTGAGGTGAAGTGTAGGCCTTGACGCGTTGGGACACCGCCCCGAAGGTTTGGAAGCACTTGCTTATGAGGAAATACGAGATTCATTTGCCATTGACCTATGGTGATGGCAAGCCGATCGAACAAGAGAAGATGAGGCGGGTCCGCAGGGAACTCGTCGGCATATTTGGTTCGTTTCTGGTGCCATATGGAAGAGCCTGGAAATATGAGGGCGCAAGATACACCGAAATCGTGAAGATCGAAATCATCACAACCGGCGATAAGGTTCCAAAGAAACGACTCAAAGTTTTTAAAGAACACCTCAGGGAATCCCTCCAACGGAGCGACATCCTGATCATGACGCACCGCATTCAGTTAAACTAAAGGAAGCTCTGATCAAGTGCAGCTGTTGACCGCAGCGCCAAAGGCGCGAAATG
>DNND01000130.1:0-5697 GCA_003488005.1 Blastocatellia bacterium
GGTCTTTGGTCTTTGGTTCTTGATTTGTAATCTGGAATCTGGAATCTGGAATCTGGAATTTGATTTTCTGATTCTGCCTACTGCCTTCTGCCTACTGCCTACTGCCTACTGCCTTCTGCCTTCTGCCTACTGCTTCCCGCCTTCTATCTTTGCCACGCGCTCGGCATGTCGGCCACCTTCAAAATTTGCACTGAACCAGGCGCGCACAATTGCTGGAATCTGTTCCGGCGGCGTAGTCCGCGCGCCAATGGCTAAAACATTCGCATCATTATGCTGGCGCGCCAGCCGCGCTGTTTCTTCAGACCACGCGACTGCCGCGCGAACGCCCGGTACTTTGTTCGCAGTGATCGCCATCCCCGTTCCTGACCCGCACACCAGCAGTCCCTGGTCCACCCTGCCGTGCGCGACTTCTTCCGCAACTTTGCGCGCATAGTCCGGGTAATCGACTGAAGCTTCTGAACCTGTGCCGAGGTCTTCAAACTGCAAACCCAGATCAGTGAGCAGAGGCTTCAAACGTTCCTTCTCGGCAAAACCGGCATGGTCGCTCGCAAGTGCGATTTTCATTATTGAATCTCCGGAGAATCGACGACTGTAGCAGGCTGCGATGGTACATCACGCTTGGAGTGCTCGCAACGCAGAACCTTTATCCGCAGATTACGCCGATTACACAGATGGATAGGAAACTTCGACCAAAAGGCAGTCGTAATTCCCGTCTGGATTTTTGAATCTGTGTAATCTCGCAATCTGCGGATAATTCTTATGCTCGTTACCACTCTCACTCGCTGCACACCTGCCCCTCCTACGTTGCGTTAAGCTTTTTGCTAAGCGAGAATGAATGGCCGAAATTCATCTCAGGAAAGTTTCAATCAAAACCGAATGCGCTGGTCACAATATTTCATTCCCACACTTCGCGAAGACCCGGCGGACGCCGAGGTTGTTTCGCACAAACTCTTGCTGCGCGCTGGTCTGATTCGCCAGCTTGGCGCCGGCATCTATTCGTACATGCCGATGGCCCAACGCATCGCGCTGAAGATCACGCAGATCCTGCGCGAAGAAATGAATCGCATCGGCGGTCAGGAATTTTACCTGCCGGCGCTGCATCCGGCTGAAGTTTGGAAAGAATCGGGGCGCTGGGACGCCATCGGCGCCGAGATGTTTCGCCTGAAAGATCGCAAAGACGCCGACATGTGCCTGGGCATGACGCACGAGGAAATTTTTACCACAATTGCGCGCAACGAACTTCGTTCCTACAAACAACTGCCGCAGGTCTGGTATCAGATTCAGGTGAAGTTTCGCGACGAGGCGCGGCCAAAGTCGGGCTTGATGCGGCTGCGCACGTTCGTCATGAAGGATGCCTATACCTTTGATGTGGATAACGCCGGTCTGGACAAATCGTTTGCGGATCAGCGCGAAGCTTACAAGCGCATCTTTTCGCGCTGCGGCATTGAGTATTCGATTGTCGAAGCCTCTTCCGGTTCGATGGGCGGCTCTGAATCGAATGAGTTTGTCGCTAAAACTGATGCCGGGGAAGATTTAATTGCAAGCTGCGCAAACTGTGGCTACGCCGCAAATCTCGAAAAGGCCACTTCGCGTCTGGCGCCCGTGAAAGATCTGGTCGGGCCGGAAGCGCCGGAAGAATTTCCCACGCCGGGCGTGCGCACAATCGATGATTTGGCAAATTTTCCTGGCGGCGCCCTGGCGAAGAATCAAATCAAAACCCTGGTCTATGTTTACGGCGATCATGCTTCAGGCGCTAGCTCTGCCAAGTGGGCATTGCTGTTGCTGCGCGGCGATCATCAGGTGCATGACATAAAACTCGCGGACACCCTGGGCGCTAGTTTCATTCGTGCTGCCCAACCCAATGAGATCATCGATCTACTGGGGGCGAGCGCCGGTAGTTTGGGCGGCGTCGGCGCGAAACAAAAAATCGCGCAGTTACGAAACGGCGACGAAGTTCGAGTCATCGCTGATTTCGCCCTCAAAGGCCGTCGCGACATGACGACTGGCGCGAACAAAGATGACCATCACCTGCGCGGCGTCGATATCGAGCGCGACATTCAGATCGATCAGTGGGCCGACCTCCGCTCAGTCAATTCCGGTGAAGCTTGCCCGCGTTGCGAAACCGGCATGCTCGATGTTTACAAAGCGATGGAGATTGGTCACATCTTCAAGCTGGGAACGAAATATTCCGAGTCCATGGGCGCAACCGTTTTGACGGAACAGGGCAAGCCCGTGCCGATCGTGATGGGCAGTTACGGCATCGGTGTCGAGCGCATCATCACCGCCGCCATCGAACAAAATCACGACGCCGACGGCATCATCTGGCCCAAGACGATTGCGCCGTTTGATGTAGTGGTTACCGTCACCAACATGAAAGATGAAAAGCTGCGAGAGACTGGCGAGAAACTTTACAAGGACCTGATGCGCGCCGGACTTGATGCTCTGCTCGACGATCGTGACGAACGCGCCGGCGTGAAGTTCAAGGACGCCGATCTGATTGGCATTCCTTACCGCGTTACCATCGGCAAAAAAGTCAGCGATGGTTTGGTCGAACTTTTTGATCGCCGCGCGAAGTCGAGCAATGACGTGAAACTTGCGGACGTGGTTTCGCAGGCGCAGAAATTGGCTCTTGCTGGGCTATGAACGCTTGGCGCGGCTTCGCCGCCATCCGTGCGGAAAGGCTCTGCCTTTCCGTCCTTTCCAAGAATAGTTGAGGCTTTGCCTCCGCAGGCGCAGCCTGAGAAGGAAGCATGCTAGCGGAAAGGCGGAGCCTTTCCGCACGGAACGCGGCAAAGCCGCCGGAATGTTTATTCGCTGACGAAACGTTAATCGAATAGTACTCACCAATGAGATTTTTTTGGCTATCACTCTTACTTCTCTTCGGCGTTGTTCCGCCTACTTCCGCGCAGGATCTTCTTCCCGACCTGGTTCGCCGCATCAAACCTTCAGCCGTGGCCATCGAAACGTTTGACGCGCGCGGCGTTCAGCTTTCCCGTGGCAGCGGCTTTTTTATCGACGTGGATCGCGTCGTCACAAACCGACACGTCATTGAAAACGCTTACCGTGCTGAAGTTCATTCTTACAACGGCAATGTGTACCAGGTTAAGGGCGTGATTGCGGTGGATGCCGAGGGCGACATCGCGGTGTTGCGCGTCGAAGCGCCAGCCGGCCAGGTGCGGCCACTGTCACTCGATCGAACTTCGCCGCAGGAAGGCGAAAGTGTCGTCGTCATCGGCAATCCTTTTGGACTTGAAGGCAGTGTTACGAACGGCATTGTTTCGGCCGTGCGCGATATTCCTACTTTCGGAAGAATCATTCAGATCACGGCGCCTATCTCGCCCGGATCGAGCGGCAGCCCAGTCGTAAACATGCACGGCCAAGTGATTGGCGTTGCTACTTTGCAAATCACCGGCGGCCAAAGCATCAATTTTGCGATTCCGTCAGAACGCATTTCACAGTTGCAAAGCGGTGGTCCGTTGTTGTCGTTGCCTGAACTAATCGCGGCGAGCGGCAGGAATAAAAGGGCAAAAGCAGTGCAGGCATTTCGCGACGGCCTTAGTTTTCTATCACAGGACGACTGCGAAAAGGCGCTGCCGTATTTCGAGAAAGCAGTCGAATCGGACAGCAACTATGCGGAAGCGTGGGCGCAAACCGGCTTTTGCCGCGAGAAACTTGGCCGGCACAGCGAAGCGATTGAGGCTTCGCGCCGAGCGGTGACGTTGCGACCTTCGGCTGAGTCTTACTTCAATATCGGTTTGGCAAATTATTATCTGAAGCAGTATCGCGAAGCCGCGGACAGCTATCGCCAATCGATTCGACTCGATCCTTACAACGGCGCTGATGCCTGGTACGCGCTCGGATTGGTCTATCGAGACTGGGGAAAAGCCGATGAGGAGATTCAAGCCTACAGGCAGGCGATTCGTTTGAAACCGGATTACACCAGCGCACACGAGCGACTTGCTTCGGCCTACGCACGTTCAAAAAAATATCCGCAAGCGATCGAGGCCTACAAACAACTGATGGCGCTTAAACCCGGCGACGCTGCCGTCTCGAACAGCATGGGTGAAGCGTACATGGAACTTGGCCTGACTTCGGACGCGCTCGAGGCATTCAAACGCGCGATTCAACTAAAACCTGATTTTGGAAAAGCATATTACAACCTCGGCAAGTCATACCTCGCCAGCGGCAATCGCAATTCTGCGCTGGAGCAATACAACATTCTTCAAAGCATCGATCCGGACTGGGCGGAGAAGTTGGATGGGTTGATTAATCCGTGACAATCGGCAGACGGCTGCGTGAGTAGGCAGACGGCGGGAGCAGTCGGCAGGTCAGATCGGCAGGAGCGACGGATTCGTTTCAAGTCATCACCCTCAAGCCGCTAGCAGGAGGGCAAACATGTCAACGGCGAAAGGGTTCAGGGACTTAAAGGTGTATCAACTCGCTTTCAAACTTGCGATGGAGATTTTTAAGGAGACAAAGCATTTTCCAAAAGAGGAAACCTACTCCTTGATCGATCAAATTCGCCGGTCATCACGCAGCGTGCTGGCGAATATCGGCGAGGGCTATCGCAAAAAGCTGTATCCCAAAATGTTCATTAGTAAGATGGCTGATGCTGATGGCGAGGCAACCGAAACACAGGTATGGCTGGATTTGGCTACTGCGTGTGAATATCTGTCGGAAAAGCGCCAAAGCGAACTAGTAGCGGGCTATGAAGAAGTTGGTCGCATGCTGGGCGGCATGATTGCGCATCCAGAAAAGTTTTCCTAAGACTGCTCCTGCCGTCTGCCGTCTGCCGCTGCCTACTGCTTTTGCCGACTGCCGTCTGCCGACTGCTACTGCTCCTGCCAGCGGCGGTTAATCAAGCTGGCAACAAACCCGGCGCCGAATCCGTTATCGATATTTACTACCGTCACATTCGATGCACACGAGTTGAGCATGCCGAGGAGCGCCGCAATCCCGCCAAACGATGCGCCATAGCCGATGCTTGTCGGCACGGCAATGACCGGCACGCTAACTAATCCACCAACGACCGAAGGCAATGCGCCTTCCATGCCGGCAACCACAATCGCTACGCGCGCGCTTTGCAGCACTGAACGTTCCGCCAACACGCGATGAATGCCGGCGACACCTACGTCCCAGACGCGCTTCACGCGATTGCCCATCGCTTCGGCAGTCAGCGCTGCTTCTTCCGCGACCGGAATGTCGCTGGTTCCCGCAGTCACCACAACTATTTCACCGGTGCCGAGTTCGGTCGTATCTCTTTGGATCCTTATTAAGCGCGCCGCCGCATGCCATTCGGCTTCGGTAGAAATGTTGCGCACTTCTCCAAACGTACCCTCGTCCGTGTGCGTAACGAGCACGTTGGGCGCGTGTTGCAGCAGCCGCTCAACGATGCCGACAACCTGTTCGCGCGTTTTGCCGGCGCCAAAGACTACTTCTGGAAAACCCTGTCGCGACGCCCGCGAATGGTCCACGCGCGCGTATCCGATGTCCTCGAAGTGAAGATTTTGAATACGACTGACAGCTTCTGTCGTCTCTAGTTCTCCGGCGCGATGCGCAGCCAATAGTTGTTCCAGTGCCGTCAGATCCATTCGAAAACTTCTTTCTTGGTCGGAATTAGACGCGCATTCTACCACCCGCTTGCAAAGCATTCGACTTCAACCCATCTAAAGCGCTCTGTGCGTCCTTTGTGTCCTC
>DNND01000130.1:6071-24799 GCA_003488005.1 Blastocatellia bacterium
GAGGACACAAAGGACGCACAGAGTATTATCACCTTGGTTCGAAATGCCCCTAGCTTGCACCGGAATTGACCGCCAAGTAAGATTCAAGCATCGAAACCAAATGGAATTCACTGTAGCAATCACCGGTGCTTCCGGCTCAATTTATGCCCAACGCACGCTGGTGCACATGGCTGCCAGCGGCGTAGTCGAGCGCATAAATCTGATTATGTCGGAAGCGGCGACGACGGTTGCGCGCGTTGAGTTGGGAGCGGATCTGCGCGGCGCGGACCACGCGCGAATCAACGAGTGGATAGGGCTCGCGCCTGATTCGAAACTGGTTCACTTGCAGCGTCTGGACAACATGGCGGCGCGACCTTCGTCGGGTTCGCATCCGCAGGAGGGAATGGTGGTCGTGCCATGTTCGATGGGAACGCTGGGCGCGATCGCTTCCGGCGCTGGTACCAATTTGATTCATCGCGCGGCCGACGTAACATTAAAGGAGGGTCGCAGGCTGGTGCTCGTTCCGCGCGAAACTCCGTACAACGCCATTCATCTTGAAAATATGTTGCGGTTGTCGCGAGCGGGCGCTCACATCATTCCTGCGAGTCCCGGTTTCTATCATCGACCGCAAACAATTGAGGCGCTGGTCGATCATCTGGTCTTTCGCATTCTCGATCATTTAGGCGTGCCCCACCCGCAGAACACGCAATGGAAAGGAATGCAACAACCTTCTGAAACGGTCAACGTCGGCGAAGATTGAACTCCCCCATGCCTGCACTGCTAAGAAATGTTCGCGTAACGCTCGAGATGATAAAGATCGAGCACACCCTGTTTGCGCTGCCGTTTGCTTTTTTGGGCGCGGTGCTGGCGGCGAACGGGCTGCCTAATGTCAGACAGATTTTTTGGATTACCATTGCAATGATCGGCGCGCGTTCAACGGCGATGGCTTTCAATCGCATTGCCGACAGAGACTACGACGCACAAAACCCACGCACGCAAGCGCGCGCCATCCCAGCAGGGCTTTTGACGGTAAGTTTTGTTTGGCTGTTTACGATCGTATCTGCAGCGCTTTTCTTGTTGGCAGCCGCGATGCTGAACCGGCTCACGTTACTGCTGGCGCCAATCGCGCTGGCGAGCGTAATGCTTTACTCCTACTCGAAACGTTGGACCCTGCTGTCTCATTTGTTTCTTGGCTGGTGTTTGTCGCTTGCGCCGACTGGCGCGTGGATAGCGGTGCGCGGCCATTTGGACAGCCCGGTGCCGCTGCTGCTTTCCTTGATAGTGCTATTGTGGACGGCTGGTTTCGATGTTCTTTACGCGTGCCAGGACTATGAATTTGATTTGCAGGCCGGCCTGCACTCAATTCCGAAACGATTTGGCATTGGCCGCTCGCTGCTAATCGCGCGCCTGTTTCACGTTGGCGCCTTCGCGGCGATTCTTGCTCTATACTGGATTACGCAGCTTGGAATTTTTGCTCTTGTCGGTGTTATTGTCACAGCCGCTTTGCTTGTCTATCAGCATCGCCTGGTGCGCGCCGACGATTTGAGCAAACTAAACGCTGCCTTTTTTACAACTAACGCCTTTGTAAGCGTCATTCTGTTCGTAACGTTTGGAGGCGCGGTTCTGCTGAGGGCTCTTTCATGAACTTTTCGCACGATAAGAATTTGGTTGCGATTGCACAAAAAGTCGAAGCGGGTGAACGCCTTTCACTTGAAGATGGCGTCGCTTTATTTGCAACCGACGACTTGAGCGCGCTGGGCAAACTCGCTGACAGCGTTCGCCGCGGCAAGCACGGTCGCACTACTTATTTCAATGTTAACCGGCACCTGAATCCCACGAATGTTTGTTACGCCGACTGCAAGTTTTGTGGCTTCTATCGGACGCCGCGACAACCCGACGCCTATACGCACAACATTGACGACAGCCTGCGGGTAGCCGGTGAAGCTGTCAAAGAAGGCGCGACCGAACTTCACATTACCGGTGGGCTAAACACAAAGCTGCCATTCAGTTATTTCACCGATTTGCTTTCCGGGCTTAAGCAGCACTACCCGCAACTTCATCTGAAGGCCTTTACGATGGTCGAGCTGGACCACTTTGCGCATTTTTACAAGCTGAGCGACGAACAAGTTATCGAGAAACTTATCGAGGCGGGCCTGGATTCCTGTCCCGGTGGCGGCGCTGAAATTTTTCGCGAGCCGACGCGTTCGATGATCTGCGCCCACAAATGCGATGCTAATCGTTGG
Source organism: Blastocatellia bacterium (assembly GCA_003488005.1). Classification (GTDB taxonomy): domain Bacteria; phylum Acidobacteriota; class Blastocatellia; order Pyrinomonadales; family Pyrinomonadaceae; genus PSRF01. Next base: position 8,294 of record DNND01000130.1, read on the forward strand.
CTCGAGTTAGCCGGTAAAGTGCATGCAGCGGGCCTGAAAACAAACGCCACCATGCTTTACGGACACATCGAATCGATTGAAGACCGCGTGGACCATTTGATTCGCCTGCGCCAACAGCAGGACGAGTCTGGCGGTTTTCAGTGTCTGATACCGTTGGCTTTTTATCCGGAAAAAACTCAACTCGCACACTTGCCTGGACCATCCGGCGTCGACTCCCTGAAGACCATGGCGGTTTCGCGTTTGCTCCTCGATAACTTCGAACACTTGAAAGCCTACTGGGTAATGCTCGGGAAACGATTGGCGCAAGTTGCCTTGCATTTTGGGGCCAACGACATCGATGGAACCATCACTGAAGGCGGAGAGCTCAGCGAGAGTTACTCAATTGAATCAAATAATGAAGTCAAGATGTCGCGCGAAGAAATCGTTGCGCTGATCGAAGACGCCGGTTTCGCCGCCATCGAGCGCGACACGGTTTATAACCCGGTTGAGCGTCAAAACGTCAGCCTCGTGTAAATTTGCATTTGAACGAATCATAATCATGTCCACTCTAATTGAAACACGCACAATAACGGTCGCCCATTCGCCAGACTCGGATGACGCCTTCATGTTTTATGGCCTGGCTACGGATAAGCTCGCTACCGGCGATCTCAAATTCACCCACGTTCTGAAAGACATTCAGACGTTGAATGAAGAAGCCTTTCGTGGAACCTACGATGTCACCGCGATTAGCTTTCACGCCTACGCGTACATCAGCGACAAATACATTCTGCTGCCGCATGGAGCTTCGATTGGCGACAACTATGGTCCAATCCTGGTTTCGGCTCGACCTTTGAAAAGTCAGGACATTTCAAAACTGAAGATTGCAGTGCCCGGAACCTTAACCAGCGCCTTCCTGGCGCTGAAACTTTTCAATCCGGACTTTCAATACGAAGTGGTGCCGTTCGATAAGATTATCGACGCGGTAAAAAGCGGAGACTGTGACGCCGGGCTTTTGATCCACGAGGGACAGCTGTTCTACGAATCAGTCGGTCTTCACAAGATATTAGATTTGGGTGAGTGGTGGCATGAACGGACAGGCTTGCCGTTGCCGATGGGCGGAAATGCTATCCGCCGCGAGCTCGGTCCAGAAGTCATTCACCAGGTTTCCGATTGCTTGCGCGAGAGCATTAGCTATTCGTTAGCTAACCGCGAAGACGCTTTGCAATACGCAATGCAGTTTGCGCGCGACATGGATACGTCCCTGGCTGATCGCTTCGTCGCGATGTGGGTCAACAATCTGACTCTGGATTACACCGAACGCGGTCGCGAAGGTGTGCGAAGGTTTCTGACCGAAGGATTTGAACGAGGGCTTATTCCCAGCCTGCCGAAGATCGAGTTTGCGAGCTGAGCTCAAAGTCCTGACTGGGGTGCGCGCGGCGGGTAAATAGCCGCCCCGCCCAGAAGGGGCGACTTCCGCCGCGCACATCATCGGTTCAAGGCTGGCGATCAGGCTCCTCCCAAAGCATGACCTAAACGTCTCTCCCATGCAGCAACGCGGCCGCTCTGCGTTGCCTATGCGCCTATGCGCTTTGAGGTCCATGGAAATTCGACGTTGCCACGTCCCGACGTGAGGACTTTAGGAAACTCGAATCGTCCGATACCCCGTTACCGGACCGAATACGTCAACTTGTTAACAAACTTCAAAAAAGAGCTGGTATTTCGTTGGTTAATTCTTGACAAGAGCAACTAACTGGTTCTGCCGCGAGCACCTTACATCACTTGCATGAAATTTTGCAATAAGAAATCTGCGGAGCCCGGAATTGCGGTCGTTGGCGGTCGTTGCAGTAGCGACAGGTGGCAACAGAACATTATTTTGGGGCATCTGAGCAGCGTATTTTCAGAATGATCCGACACGAATTTTCGGCGAAAGGATTAAGGAAGATAGTGCGCAAATCCCCAGTAAAGACCCCCAGGTTCCTCGCTCTGTTGACGGGACTATATCTGCTCGCGGCGACGCCGGCATTCAGCCAGTCGTTATCAAATTCAGCCGAGCTGCCGCCAGCCGAAGTGAATCGGATAATCAACATCTTCACGGCCAAGGAGAGCCAGTTTCGCAAAGCCCTCAACGAGTACTCTTTCAAACGCGATGCCATTTTGCAGAGCATGGGGATGGGCGGTCAGGTAACTGGCGAGTATCACCGCGTCTCCTATTTCACTTTTGACGATTCTGGTAACCGTTTCGAGAAAATCAGTTTCTTTCCTATGCCGTCGCTCAGCTCCATCACGCAGGAAGACCTGAACGACCTTGGTGGCATCCAGCCTTTTGCGTTAGAGCCTGCGAAGATCCTTCAGTATGACTTTCGCTATGTTGGCAGAGAAAAGATTGACGAACTGAATCTCTATGTGTTTGACGTCAGCCCGAAAGTGCTGCCGGACGCGAAAAAGAGTAAGGAACGATTTTTCAAGGGTCGCGTTTGGGTTGATGATCAGGACTTTCAGATTGTGAAGACCAGGGGAAAGGGCCTGCCGGAAACAAAGAACAATAAATTTCCTACAGTCGAAACTTACCGCGAACAGATTGACGGACTATATTGGTTTCCCACTTATTCCTACGCAGATGATGAGTTGCTTTATGAGAACGGCGAGACGTTGCACGTCCGTATGCGGGTTCGCTATTCCGATTTTGTAAAGGCGAGGGCGAAAGTGAAGATTATTGAAATCGAAAATCCCGACGCGCCAACGAAGGAACCAAAACCGGTTACGCCGCCACCACCACAGACACCGTAGTTAGATTGTCTTCTAACTTTGGAGAGTTGAATTAGCCTTGAGCCACGCGAATCCTGCATCGGCACGAGCCTTCATCTTTCACCCATTAATTGTTCTTAGCCTCTCGCTAATTGGAGCGGCATTATATGCGTTGTATGCCACCCTACGGTTTCCGAGCGACAGCCTCTGGGGGCAGTACTTCTATGTGACACCGATTGTTGTCCCGTTCGCCGCTTTCCTCTTTGATCGTGCCGCACGGCGACGCCAAATAACTGCATTCCAATCCATTGTTGATGTGCTGGTTGTAGGGACAGCTATGTGGCGTGTCATCGGCCACGTACCTTATATCTCCGGACATGCGCTGTTTTTAACCTATGCTCTGCTTAGCACGCGCTCTCGCGTAGCGCAGGTCACCGCAGCCGCGGTGATGCTTCAGGTCGTTTGTCTGAAGTACATTGTTTGGGGTGATTGGATTACGTCGACGAACGGGATTGCAATAGGAGTACTTGCCGCCCTTGCCACCATGTGGCTTGGAGCGAAGTCTGAGGTTGAGCTGGAGAGTACCAAGGCGACCAGCAAACAAGGGAATGAACCGGACTCGCAATCAGCGAGCTTGCTATCAATCAGGTAATTGCTCGCTGGTTAGGCCCGGCGTTCCCTCGTAGTTTTCAGTTAATTCAGCTCGTCGCCAATCATGGCATGAACGCGTTGCAGCAGTTGATTGACTTCCTCGTCACTCGAAACAGCGGCGGTTGATACGGGTGGCAGAAGTACCATTTCAATCGTTCCGAATCTTGCCTCACCGGTTCCCTTGCCCATTAGATAATCGGTGTTTTTGATCGCGACCGGCACGATGGGCACGCCCGCTTGCGCGGCCATGTAGAACGCGCCCTTCTTAAACGGACGAAACTCACCCGGCAGGGCGCGCGTGCCTTCCGCGAAAACGCCAAACGATCTGCCGGAGCGAATCCGCGCTGTCGCCGCTTCGGTCGTTTGTAGTGCGCGTTCGCGATTAGAGCGATCGATAGCCATGACGTTCACATAGCCCATGCCGTAGCCAAGAATCGGCACTTTCAGTAATTCTTTTTTTGCGAGTACTCCAAGGCGCTGGCCGGTGTAGGCAAAAAGCGTGGCAGTATCCAGATAGGAACGATGGTTCGAAATGAAGACGTAGGTTTGGTTGGGATCGATGTTCTCGCTTCCCCTAACCTGGACTTTCATGCCACTTAAACGCAGCCAGTTGCGAGCGCCAAATAGGGCCCAGGGATAAACGAGTTCATGCCGATCCGTAACCCAGGCCACCAGCAGCACCGGCGGACCCAGGAAAAGCAAAAGCGCGCCCGCCACGAAAAGCGACCACCAGTAATGTAGACGGCGAAAAATGCGCATGCGGCTGATTATGAATTCCGAGCGGCAGATAATCGCATACTTTCGCTCCCCACGGACAATTGAGCTAGCGGGAAACCGGCTGGTACCGCGTTCCACCTTATTCCTGGCATTTGAGCTTGCCCCGGTCGCACCTTAGCGTTATCTTTGCAGCGTTCAATCTCTCCTCCGGCCCGCTTCCATGAGGCCAATATTCCAAGCATCTAATCCGGTTGGCGCGCATCCAAGTCAGGCAGCACAGCTACAGTTATCATCGTTCAGGAGTTCAGCATGAAGAGAATTACGGTGTCTTTACTTTTTGTCTCGCTTTTCGCTTTTTTTGCGGCAAGTGTGGGTGCCCAAACGCGCGCGCGCCGGGTTGGTGACAGCCCGACACGGAGCGGCACCAGTGCACCCGCGCCGTCACGTCCTCCGGTTCTGGGAGGCGCGAATCGCACTGGCACCTCTCAATCGCCTGGAGAAACTTCGGCTGCGCAAGGTCCCGAAGAAGTTGAAGCTGGGGACGTCATCAAGGTTGAAACCACGCTTGTGACCTTGCCGGTTAGCGTGATGGATCGCGATGGACGATACGTTCCCAACCTGCGCAAGGAAGACTTTCGTCTTTGGGAAGATGGCACTGAACAACAAGTGGCCTTTTTCTCGTCCGTTGATAAACCTTTTTCCGTCGTGCTGATGATCGACACCAGCGGTTCGACGCGACTTCGACTTGATGCCATCCAGGATGCGGCCATCGCTTTCACAAATCAGTTGCGACCCGACGATCGAGTGATGATAGTGTCATTTGACGATCAGATACGTGTGCTGTCGCAATTCACCAGTGACCGGGGGCGCCTGCGCGATGCAATCCGTCGCACCGAGCCCGGCGACGGCACCAAACTTTACGAAGCTGTCGACCTGGTAATGAACCATCACCTGAACAATGTTTCGGGTCGCAAAGCGATCGTGCTTTTCACGGACGGCGTTGACACCACCAGTCCGCACGCTACTTATGCCAGCAACGTGCGTGACGCTGAAGAGTTGGATGCGCTCATTTATCCCGTGCAATACGACACCTACGCGGACATGAGTCGCGGCGGTGGTGGCGGATGGCCGGGAGCCGGTCGTGTGCCGAGTTCACCTATCGACATCCTGGGCCAAATCCTGGGCGGCGGTCGAAATCGTCGGGGTGGCGGTGGTGGTGGTTGGCCAGGAAGAAACGGCGGCGGTGGACCAGGAACCAGCAGACAAGAATATGAAGTTGCCAATCGTTATCTGCACGACCTCGCTGACAAAACGGGCGCACGACTCTATGAAGCAGACTTTAACCAAAACCTATCTGTCGTATTCGGCAACGTGGCAGAGGAGCTGCGGCGACAGTATAGTTTGGGTTATTACCCGAAGCGCCCGGCCCAGGCGGGCGAGCGGCGACAAATTAGAGTGCGCGTTAATCAACCAAACCTGGCGGTGCGCACGCGCGACAGTTACGTGTTCAATCCCTCGGCGAATGTGCAGGACACCGCACAGCGAACGGCGCCAGTGCTTCAACGAAAATTTGCAGACGAGAATTTCAACAACAGGGCCAACCGTTAAGGTTCGCCGCTCATAAGCCACCCGAATAATTGAGGGCGGGAAGCGTACAGTGAAAGCTGCACGCTTCCCGCCTTCAACCTTTTAGATCTGAATCTGCACTGCGCTGCCTCTCATCCGCGTCCTTAATCATTCTTACTCTCGGACGAATTCATTAATCCAGACGGGAAGGCTGTTGCCTTGTTATTTGGCAAGCTTTTCCCGGCGAATTGCATTTCAGAGATTAATCGCGGGTGAATCAAGGAGGCGAGATGTTTGTCAGCTATGTTATGGACCGGGCCCGGCAGCGGCGTTTAGTGATGCAGCAGCAAAGCCCTGATGTCAGTTTTAAGCGAACTCGACCATGCAAAGCTGCCGTTCGGATTTGGTGGTAAGACTAGAAAACATCCAGCGTCTTCAGGAATATTATTGCAACGACGGCCAAGCCGGCGGCAATCAGAAGTTTTTGCGCGACGGTTCGTTTACCGCAACGTGGACAAACCATGGTCCAGGTGCCCCAACGCTCTTTGCAGTCGGGGCAATGCCGCCGATGTCTGGTCCTGCGTCGTATAAGAACGCCACCTGTCTCGGAGCGCGCAATTCTTCCGTGTCTCAACAACATAAAATGGAATTGGGGAGGCGAGAGCTACAAGTTACTCTTCGATGATCGGAACTTCAAGTCTGAACCTAACCGCCCGCAAAAAAGGTCGTGCTGTCCTGGCATTAATTACCAAGCGCCCCAGTCAGAAAAATTTCCTGAATTTGCAGTTGCAAGCGCCTCGCTCAAGTTGTATAACGTCGCGCAACTGGGTGATGGCTGAATGCCTCACCCCGGTATAGCTAATTGAGTCTTCGGATTCTTAGCTATGCGAGAGAGCGGCGGCGGGGTGAGGACGTTGCCGCTCTATTTTTTTGTTTACAAGCTTTTGATGGCCTCCCTGAAATCAAAAGTGGCAACACCGGACGCTATTTGACCTTCGCCGCTGCAGCCCGGGCCAAACTCAGATGCGTCTTCAAAGTCGGCAAGGTCCGGGCAGCGAAAGCCTTGATATCAGCGTCTGCTCCGTTATCGGCCTCGTTTTGAAACTCGCCAACGTCCTTTTCGTGATCGCTTACCATTAGGTCCGTGTAGGCGCGATCAAATTCCGCGCCTCTCAGCTTCGAGAGCCGTTCCATTTCTGCGTGACCTTCAGGATCCATCGCCATGGCTAACGCAATCTTCTTTCGCATTGCGAGGCGTTTCAGCTCATTTCCAGCGCGCGTGTGATCAGTGACCATCCGCTGCCCAAATCGTTTAACTGCCAAACTTCTTGCGCGCTTCAATGCCAAACGCCCGAGGTCAACTTCCATCTTTCCGCCTTTGGCTGCATTCCTCACAAAATCCTCGTCAGCCGGAACTGAATTCAAAGCCTTTGCCTTGCCAGGCTGAACCGCTAATAGACACATTCCCAAAAGCAACAGCATTACCAAGCGCAACTTCTTAGTCATAACAAATCTCCTTGTTAAGATTTCTTCCTGCGAACTTCCCCCGGCACTTAGAACTATTTGCCGGCTAAACTTTTCTTTAACACCGCTACCAGATCGATTACCTTTGCAGGCTCGCGCTCTTCCGTTTCTACCTGAACCACGTTGCCGCGCTTTTTCGCCTTCTTTTTCACCAGCTTCAACAACGCTTCGGCTTGTTCGTCATGGAGCTTGGCGCCGGCGAAACTCTTTTTCGCTTTGCTGTCGATTAGCTTTTCAAACTTGCGCACTGTCGCCGCCGGAATCTTTTTCTTCTTTGGCAGGCCCAGGTCCTCAGGTGAGCGAAGCTCATCGGCGAAGCGCATCGTTTCGGCGCGTAGAATTCCGTGGTCCGAAAAAATTGCGACCAGGTATTCCTTGCCGCGCATAACAAACGTCGCCAGGCCGGCGAGTCCGTTTTTCTCCATCGTTTCCGCGAGCAGTTTGTAGGCCTTCTCGGAACCGCCCTCAGGCGTCAAAAAATAGCCGCGTTCAAAATGGACGGGCGGAATGGAATCTTCTTTGACGAAACGCCTCAGATCGATGTCCCGACTCTTTTCGGGTGCAAGCCTGTCCAACTCCTCATCAGTGACAACAACGTACTTTCCTTTCTCAATTTCATATCCGCGCACCAACTCGTCCGCATCCAGATCCTTCTCAGTCTTTTGTGAATAGTAACGACGCGCCAACGGCGCACCCTCGTCACCAAGCAGGCGCAGTGCGGTGCGGCTCGACTTGTTCGCCGGAAACAAATTCACCGGAACGCTGACCAGGCCAAACGTGAGTGTGCCCGACCAAAACGGCCGCACACTTGTTTGCTCGTCTGACTCCTGAGCTTCTTTTCTGGCTTTCTTAGGCAGCGCGTTTCTCCTTCTTTAGCGATGCCAGGCTCTTGGCGAGCACGCTGTCGAGCGATGTCGTCTTGCGTTTTGTCTTAACGGCTTGAAGTTTGGGTTTGTGGCCCTTCGCCTTGCGCTCAATAAATTCCATGACCCGCTTGCGATATTCGTCTTCGAACTCCGACGCATCGAACTCGCCCTCAAGCATGCCGACGAGTTGCTTAGCCATATTTAATTCTTTAGCAGACGGTTCACGACCGGCGGGCTTTGGCAATTCGCGCGCCGAGATAACCTCGGCGACATTTCTCAAGGTAACCAGGACAAGGTAACCATCCTGAGCACGCAGTACGCCGATGTATGGCTTGTTACGCATGACCCAACGCGCGATTCCTTCGCGCTTGCGATTTTCCAGCGCCTCGGCCAGCGCGAAGTAGGCGTCGACGTCTCCATCCGGCCCCAGGTAGTACGGTCTTTCAAACCATTGCTGGTTAATCGATTCCGGCGGCACAAATTCCGATACCTCAATCTCGCGCGAAGGCTTCGGTTCGAGACTTTCCAAATCTTCATCGGTAAGAATGACAAACTTGCCCGGCTCGATCTCGTAGCCTTTCTTAACTTCCTGATTGGTGACTTCCTCACCTGAGTCCGGGTCTACCATGTGCTGTTTCACCCGCATCAAGTGCTTGTCATCGAGCAGATGAAAACGTACGGTGCGATCGGCGACCGCGGAATACAGCTTCACCGGAATTTTCGTCGAACCAATCTTCAACTCGCCTTTCCAGATCGCGCGTCCAGCCATAACTCAAGCAACCTCGACTTTAGCTTCATCACAACAGGTCGGACAGGAAATGTGCACTGCCGTTGTTTCCACAACACACATCGGACAGAGTGGTCCATCGCAGTCAATGCAGCGATATTCCGTCTCGTATAAATACAGGTGATTGCATGCCGGACAGACTTCTGTACCGACTTCCAGCCACCAAGGCAGCTCGCGTCGCGACTTTTGCATGACGGAAAAAATTAAAGCAGTTTCAGTTCCACAAGTAGGAAGTGAGACTAGTTAGTCGCAGCGGCAGGCCACAGACGTCTAAGCAGAAAACCGAGAAGCCAGAGACAGGCGGCGACCAGCGCGCTCAAGACCAACCAGAATTTCCAGTAACTGCTGAAGGTCGTTTCCCAACCATCCTGAATTCGTTGCGACAGATTGACGTTCATTGCCACCGGCGTTAACAGGCGCGAGGCGCCCTGGACAATGATGTACCAAGCAAAAGCATAAGCCCAGGCGTTGGCATTCATCCTTACTTTCCTGAGCACCAGAATGCCGACAGACAATCCGCCCAGGTGCGCCAGCGTTGAAGAGACGACACCATGGAATTCCGAGAGGCTCATCCTCCCGGTTACCAACATGCCCCAAGTCGGCACCACGTAAAGCCCCCAGACGACCAGCCCGGGCATGCTCCAAATTACTGCGACTCGGATGAGAAGCGCTTGCTCGAAAAGGATTCCTAACGCTAAGAGCAGATTTCCGATGTTACACATCCAGAGCATGTGACCAAGTTGGTTTACTTGCCAGTAATGGGTGGCCTGCGCCAAGAAAAACACCAGCGGAAGAAACCCGAGCAGGCGGAATTGTTTCTGGGAAAGGTTGGAGATGCGCAAGGTGTTGCTAATGTGTTTACTCGGGCCGATTTGTTTTTTTTATCCGGGAACACTCGCCGCAGCGCGACTTTCGTTTTAGAATAACACTTCTGTTTACGCCGGCACTGGCACCGAAGACTTTTACCACGCAACATGCCATTACTCGAAGACTTACTCCATAAATCCATTCCGGAATTGCGGGAGATCTTTCTCGAGCGCCGTCGCCGTGTGCCCCGGGGTTTGCTTGAGGCGTTGGAAAGTGACAATCGCAACGGCGCGCACCAACTCGCAAAGCAAATTCGCAAACGCTATCGCAGCAATCGTTCCGAAGGGCAACGGCTGCACACGCTGTTGCGCTTTGAAATTGAGTTGTGGGCTCAGGGTTATTCGTTGGTTGCCGGAGTCGACGAAGCAGGAATGGCGCCGTTGGCCGGGCCGGTAGTGGCCGGAGCGGTGATTCTGCCGCAGAACTACAAACTGCGCGGGCTGAACGATTCCAAAAAGATTCTGGATCACGAACGACGTGAAGAGCTCGCGCTTCAGATCAAGCAGGATGCGGTGTGCTGGGCCGTCGGCTTTGCCGAAGTCGAGGAAATAGATCGCATTAACATCTACCACGCCGGTTTGTTGGCAATGCAGCGCGCGCTTCTCGGCTTGAGCTGCCTGCCAAACTTCGTGCTGGTCGATGCGCGAAAGATTCCGCAATGCCCCGTGCCACAACGCGGCATCATCCACGGCGACGCTCTTTCCGCCACCATAGCGGCCGCTTCGATAATTGCGAAGACCACGCGCGACGCTCACATGCTTGAGCTGGATGCGCTTTACGCCGGGTACGGTTTTGCATCTCATAAAGGTTATCCGACGCCAGAACATTGTCGCACCCTAAAGGAGCTCGGGGCGCTACCAATCCACCGTCGCAGTTTTGGGCGTGTGCGCGAAGTGCTGGGTTTAGATCCGATCCAGAATGAACTCTTCGAAGAGCCGGTACCCGCACCTGAGGCCGCTGCTGTCGCATCCGCTTAGAAAACCTTCACCGTTCCGCAACACTTAAAGCAACGCTTTAGGTTAGCTTTCTCCAATGGCATCCTTAACCGAATACAAGAAGAAACGAAAGTTTAATAAGACGCCGGAGCCCGGGCCGGAGAAGAAGCGCACCAAGAGCGGCCGCCTGTTCGTGGTCCAGAAGCATCGCGCCACCCAACTTCATTACGATTTCCGGCTTGAGGCTGATGGCGTTCTTAAGTCATGGGCGGTGCCCAAAGGACCCTCGTTGGATCCAACCGTCAAGCGCCTCGCGATGCAGGTCGAGGATCATCCGGTCGACTACGCGGACTTTGAAGGAGTGATACCGGAAGGTGAGTACGGCGGCGGCACAGTCATGGTTTGGGACATCGGTACGTATGAACCGGAGAATACGGACGACGTTAGTGCCGCGCTGCGCAAAGGGGAGTTAAAGTTTTCCCTGAACGGAGAGAAACTGAAAGGCTCATGGGTGTTGGTGCGGACACGCGATCGACAATGGCTGTTGCTCAAGCATCGTGATTACTACACCACCGAAGAAGAGGTAACTGAGATTGCACCTGCTTCAATCCTGACGCGTCGCACCTTGGCCGAGATAGCCGAAGACGAAGGCGGCGACGTTAAGAAAGCGGCTACGGGCGATCCAAAAAAGGTGCCTCGTCGCACCGGCGTGAAGCGGCGAAAGAAGGGCGGCAAGAAAAAGGTCTGGCACAGCAAGGGAAGCTAAGGTTAGTTCAACTAAAGCTGTATGCCCTCGCCCGCTCCGCGGGCTGGAACCTCATCCCGCAAACAATCCAGCATATGATAATTCACCATCGATGATTCGCGCGGCGCTGGTGTAGGGGTGCGACTGGTCGTGAGTGGCGTCGAGAATATGAATCACTTCCACGCCGCGCGCTTTTAGAAAATCAGAAATCAAACTGCGATGACAACGCCACCACAAGGCCTCGGCGCACATAATCGCGGCGCTCTTCTCGCCGGCAATCTCCAACAAGCGCTCAATGCCCTGCTGAAACTCTTCGCTTTCCATATGGTCCGCGTAGCCCCGAAACGATGAGTTCTTCCAGGCCGTGTTCATAGAATCCTTGCGCGCTGGGCGGCGGCCACCTAGTTGAGGCAGGTGGAAATAAGCAATCTTGTTTGCGGGTAACGAAGTCGCGAGTTGTTGTTTATTGAACTGCGGATAGCGACGCGAGCCGGGAAAACTTCTCACGTCTATGAGCGCTTCGATGTGATGGGCGGCGAGGATCTCGTTGAACTCTTCGGCGGAGCGAGTTGAGTGGCCGACAGTCCAGATGCGACTTGCTTTTTTCGTCGCAGCGTTACTCGTCTTCTCTTTCGTCGTCATGCATCCCACCTTGCTCGCGGCTTCAGCTAATGTTTTCTCTCAACTGTCTGCTTGCCGACCCTTGAAGGATTACCTCAGTCTCTCGGGCCGACGAACAAAACAGTTCATGTTGCCACTTAAAGGTAAGCTTCAAGTTTGAATCGCCCGCGCTTCGCCAGCAGCGGTTCCCACAAATCTCCGAGCTTACGAACTCTCGCCGGCACGTTGTCGATGCGAAAGTCTTCAATGCTCACACCGCGCTCCAGCTCTTTCCACGTCACCGGCGTCGACACCGTCGCCTTAGGCCGAGGCCGGATGGAGTAGATCGAAGCCAGCGTGCGCCCCCAGGCGTTTTGGTTGTAGTCGACCAATACCCTGCCCTTTGGCCGCTTGGCAACAATGTAAATGGCGGTTATCAACTTTGGGGCCTGGGCTGCAATCGCGTGCGAGAATTCCTTGGCAAACTTCCACACCTGCTTCTGCGTCGGCCCGCGCTGGATGGGAACGTAAATATGAATTCCCTTGGAACCCGTCGTCTTTGCGTAACAGGGCATCTTCAAAGACTCGAGCCCTTCCCGCAACAGCAGCGCCGTCTCAATTACTTTGCCAAAGTTCGCGCCCGGCACCGGATCGAGATCAAAGTGCAAATAATCAGGCCGGTCCACATCGTCGCAGCGCGCATACCATTGATTAAGATCGATGCATCCCAGGTTGATTAACCACATAAGCGAAGCCAGATCCTGAATCATCGGAAAATCAATAATGTTCCCCGAGGAATGCTCGATGTGACATAGGTCCAGCCAATCGGGATGTGGTTTTGGAGTGCGCTTCATGAAAAAGAAGTCACCCGCGGCACCGTTGGGGTAACGTTTCATCACCATCGCGCGGTCCACAATGTGCGGCAGCAGGACTTCAGATACGTCGGCGTAATACTGCAATAAGTCGCGCTTGGTTATTCCCAACTCCGGCCAAAACAACTTGCCAAGATTCGTAAGCTTGACCACCCGACCGCCGACTTCCAAATCCAGACTGGTTTCGTTGCGCGGCAGGACCAGGCGCTTCGCGGGCGTGCGGGTTCGTTTAGTTTTACTCGCCGCGCGTTCGATGCGGGCAGGGTGATGATCTCTAGTTGCAGGTTTCACCGGCATAATTTGGGCATGCTAGCGGAGGAGCGTCGACACTGTTGGTTAAGGTTTTACTTTAAGAGTAAACCGGGAGGGGGACCTATTCCTTGTCTCGCTGCGTTTCAAGAGTAAGTTGCTCAGTTTCCTTCTCAATCGCCTGCAATGCCTTCAGCAACATTTCGCGGTGCGCGGTATGCACGGCCCTCGTAAGTTGCGCCTCAATCCTGACCCGCGAAAGTCGCAATGACTCGAGCTGCAGGTCCTGCGCGTTACTCTTATCCGATGCTTGTTTGCGCCCAGCTTCATACGCGCGGTCTTCTTCCTCGATCTGTGCTTCTACCGATTTGCTTTCCCAGCCTCGCGCCATAAATTTTTGTAGGACAAACGTTCCTCTGTCCTCTTCCCTTCTTGCTTATTTCAAAGCAGGTCCCGATTGCTAGTCTGGAGTGGCCTGGACTTCAGTCTGTGTCTGCGACGGTACCACAGACTAAAGGAAGCTCTGATTAAGTGTCTTCGACGCGTAGCGTCGGTGTGAATTTAGCCCTGCCTTTCAAGGCCGGGATTAGGATGTTGCTTGCTCTCGTCGCGTAGCGACGATTGAGTTCGCGTTGATTTCAAGCGTCACTACGTGACGCAAACACCTTCTTGAACCCTTCCCGGCCTTGAAAGGCCGGGCTAAATTCACACGACGCTACGCGTCGAAAGACAGAAGCAGATATATGTGTCTTACTTGATCAGACCTTCCTAAAGTCTATGCCACTTAACTAAGTCCATTCCACTCGAAGTCTTGCGGCTTCATACTAACGTACCGTCTTTTATTACCGCGTTCTTGGGAACGATGATGATACCGTCGCGAATGAAATAAGAACCGTCCGGACCGTCTGCCTCGAGAGCTTTGGCTTCATTCACCAACTTCACACCGCTGCCGATGCGCGCGTTCTTATCGATTATCGCGCGATTAATAATTGTATTTGCCCCGACGCCAATGCGGGGGTGATCGTTTGTAATGTCCGTGCCCATTTCTTCCAGCGTTTGGTAATAGTCGGCTCCCATCATGTACGCGCTATCGAGCTGCGCTCCTTCGGCGATGCGACTACGCAAGCCAATCACCGAACGATTGATCTTCGCGCCGTTGATGATGCAGCCGTCGCTGACAATCGAATCGCGAATCTCGCAGTTATCGAATTTCGACGGCGGCAAATAACGCGCGCGCGAAAGCAATGGCGCCTCAGCATCGAAAAGATTAAACGGCGGAATCGGCGCGGTCATATCGAGATTTGCTTTGTAGAACGCGGCAATCGTTCCGATGTCTTCCCAGTAACCGTCAAACAAAAAGCCCTGCACGTTGTAGCGATCAATCGCGCCGGGAATTACTTCGCGGCCAAAGTCCACGTGTTGTGTATCTTCGGCAAGCAACTGTTCGAGCCGATCGTATTTGAAAACGTAAATTCCCATCGACGCCAGATAAGGTCGCGCCAGGGCGTCGCCGGCGTTCAACCCCAGGGTTGTCGTATCGACGCGCATTGCTTCAAGCGCGTCGCCTTTTGGCTTCTCGCTGAACTCCACGACGCGGCCGGCGTTATCGGTTTTCAGCAAACCAAACTCACTCGCCGCATCTGCCGGCACCGGAATCACGGAGATCGTGATGTCGGCATTCGTCTCGTAATGGCGCTTCAGGAAATCGCGATAGTCCATGCGATAAAGATGATCGCCGGACAGAATCAAGAGCGTATCGATTCGCCAATCGCGAATGTGTGGCAGAACCTGGCGCACTGCATCCGCAGTTCCCTGAAACCATTGGCCGCTTTCAGGAGTTTGTTCCGCCGCCAAAATCTCGACAAACGCATCAGCAAAAGTCGAGAAGTGATAGGTCTGCGAGATGTGCCGGTTTAGCGACGCCGAGTTGTACTGCGTCAACACGAAGATGCGAATGACGTCCGAGTTAATGCAGTTTGAGATGGGAACATCGACCAGCCGGTACTTGCCACCGAGCGGGACGGCGGGTTTCGAACGTTGCTGCGTCAGCGGAAACAAACGCGTTCCGGCGCCGCCGCCAAGAATTACTGCAAGTAAATTGCGCTTCTCGGGCATTAGTTAAGTTGCGTTATGGAAGTGTTAGAACTTGAGAACGAGCATAGACGCAAAGTGCAATCACTTTCAAGCCCATACTTCAGTCATTAAGAAATGGGGGGCGAGACTGGAAAGAAAACTATTTAGTACTGAAGAGCAGCGCCGCCGTTGGACTTAATGCCGGCCGCTTCCTGCGCAATCTTCACGCCGACGCTGGCGCCGATGCGCGTGGCGCCCGCTTCGACCAGCTTGCGAGCATCATCGAGACCCTTGACGCCGCCAGAAGCTTTAACGCCCAGGTCCGCGCCGACAGTGCGGCGCATCAAGGCGATGTCAGCCACCGTCGCGCCGCCTTTGGAAAAACCAGTCGAGGTCTTTACGAAATCCGCGCCGGCGCTTTTCGCCGCCAGGCAGGCCCGCACCTTCTCATCATCCGTCAGCAACGCAGTTTCAATAATCACCTTGCAGGTGACGTTGTACTCATGGGCCACTTCAACTACTGAGTGAATATCGTGCTCGACGAGACAGTCGTCGCCACTCTTTAACGCGCCGATGTTGATGACCATGTCAACCTCACGCGCTCCATCAAAGATCGCGCGGCGCGCTTCGTATGCTTTAACGTCTGCGAGCGTAGCGCCGAGGGGGAACCCGATAACGGTACAAACCGGCACTCCACTTCCCTGCAAATTGCACGCAGCAGCGCGCACCCAGGTTGGATTCACACAAACGGACGCGAAGCGATAACGTGCGGCTTCTTCACAAAGTACGCGAATGTCGTCATCGGTTGCTTCCGGCTTGAGTAAGGTGTGGTCTATCAGGCTTGCCCAGTCGCGTGCGGACGAAGTCTCACCCAGCACCAGCCCGATGCGCGAGGCTCCAGCATCGACGATGCGGTGCATGCGCTCAGGACAACGATTGAAACACTCCGAAGTGCAGCCACACATCTTCTCCTGGTCCGCGCCGTCGCCGTTAAGGCGCGCAACGATCGCGTCGGTAATCTGCTCAATCAGGAGTTGAAGGTCGCCGTTGTTCGAGTTTTGCATGAAGTGGGAACTCCGAAAGCATTCTAACACGCGCCAACTGCGGTTGTTTAAGGCGCAGCCAAGCTACAGATTCGGGCCTCGGCGTTGTGCTGTGGCTTCGGCTCCGCCGTCTGTTGTGCGGCGGTGGCTACGCCCCGCCGTAGACGGGCCTTTAGATTTTTCGGCTATGCCCGTTTTGGCCGAATGGAGCCAACGGCTAAGTCGCAATCCCGGGGCATAGCCCCGGCAATAATTGGGCTGCTGTCGGCGGGGCGTAGCCACCGCCG
>DNND01000130.1:25108-47712 GCA_003488005.1 Blastocatellia bacterium
CACATCAGGCGGCAAAGCCGAACCTCAATTGGTCCATTACCTGGAAGGCCGCGCTTAGGGCTGCAACCAAAACGCCAACGACTTGGGTTCAACTCGCCAAAGCAGCGCCGTATCATTCCGCCCTCCGGTGATAAGCGTGCGGCCGTCGCGACTGAATGCGACTGGGTAACGCGCGTCATCCAGGCGCGCCAGCAACGTACCGGTTTGAGCGTCCCAAAGCATGACGCCTTTGTCGTTGCTCGTCGCCAGAATGGAGCCGTCCGCATTAAAAACCACGGACGACGTTTTGTAACCAATGGGCGGCAGCGCAAGTTTCAACTCGCCGGTTTCCACGTTCCACAACTTCCCTGCTGTCTGCTTATCGTTTGAGGCAGTCGCCAGCCAATGTCCGTCAGGGCTAAAACTCGCGTCGGTGCCTTCGCTCTTCGGTAGTTTGAAAAGAAGTTCTGCTGTCTTTGCATTCCACAAACGGGTGTCGCCTGCAGTGAAGGTTGCAATCGTGTGACCATCGGGAGAAAACTCAAACCCTTTCATGTAACCTTCGAGAAGGCCTTTCGGCGCAACCTGACCCAGCCGCATCCCTGTTTCAACTTCCCAGAGTTTCATCGCGCCCTCTTGTTCAATCGTTAACAAGGCACCGCTGTCGGGAGTAAAACTCGCGCGATAGATTCGCTCATTGTTTGTAATGGTAGTTTTTAGTCGTCCATCTGCCGCGTCCCATATCTTCGCCGACTTGTCGCCGTTAATCGTAAAGATCCATTGGCCATCGGCGCTGTATCCAGTTTGCAGCGCAAGAAAGTGTCGCGTGCCGGCAAACAACATGACCTTCGCAGTTTCTTTGGCGCCGCTGTCTCGCGTGTCGTGTTTGAGCGTCATGCGCTCTTGTCCGGAGGGAACATCCGCAACCGTTACGACATCGTCTTCTCGTTCGACGAGTACCGAGCCGCCGTCCGGACTAAAAGGAACTGGTCCAAACTCTTCTTCAAAACTGATGCCCGACTTTATCTTCGTTTCCAGATTTCGTTTGCGCCCCGGAATGGTCGCTTTCAATTGCCAGCTACTCACGTCCCACAGGCGCACGCTCTTGTCGAGATAATCGCGCGTGGCGGCCGTGCGTCCGTCGGGACTGAACGAGAAGCCGCTAACTTCGTCTTTCCCGTTTTTCAAAGTCGCCTTCAACTCTCCCGTTTCTGTATCCCAGATAGTGATGGTCCCGCCCTTGCCGCTCATCGCCGCCAGGCTGCCGTCCGGACTAAACGTGATCAAAGCTTTGCGACCGACAAAACGAGATGGTCCTTTGTAATCCGGCAGCTTTGCTTTCAGAGCTACGGTAAGTTTCTCGGATGACTGAATAGTATTAATTGGAGTTTGGTCCTGGGCGAAAACCACATTTGCGATCATCGTCGCGGCCAGCGCCAATGCGACGACTAACGACCCGTAAACAGAATTATTTCTCATCTTTCGAATCATCATCCTTGTAGGTTGGAAATCAAAAGTGGCGTGGGCTTCGTTCAAGCAGTTTAGAGTACAACCTTCAGGTTGCGGCCGCGTGGGCTTCGTTCAAGCAGTTTAGATTACAACCTTTGGGTTGCGGTTGCGAAGACAACAAGCTAAAGCTTGGACTCCTAGCTTGAGCGCTGGTATTGCCGTTCGATGGCCTGGATTTTGGCGACGCGCTTGCGATGTCTGTCTTCAGTCATTTCTGTTGTGAGCCAAGCCCGCACGATGTCGCGCATCTGCGCACTGTTGATTGTCTTGCTGCCAAGCGTCAAGACGTTGGCGCCGTTGTGTTCGCGCGAGTTGCGCGCAACTTCGACTGAATAACAGGCGGCGGCGCGCACGCCGGGAACTTTATTCGCGGTCATCGCGCTGCCGACACCGGCGCCGTCGATGACAATGCCGACGTCCGCTGTGCCTTCCGCAACGCTCTTCGCGACCGCATAAGCGAAGTCCGGGTAGTCGACCGCTTCTTCCGAGTTGGTGCCAAAGTCATGGACCTGATTGCCCAGCGAAGTCAGAAAAGCCTTCAGATCTTCTTTCATCTTGAAGCCGCCATGATCGGCGCCGACAGCAATTAACTTAGACGCGTCGGAACCACTGCGAGGAACGCGCCGCACAATTTGAATCTGCTTTTCGCTGACGATGTCGGCCGCGAGCGGCGTCAGACGCGCGCCTTCGGCTATGCGCAGGACCGACCCTGCAGCGAGATCGCGCACATCGTCCTCGGTGATAACTGTCTTTGACGACTCGTCGGCGGTGACGGTTGTTGGCGCTGACGCAGCCGGAGCGGTGCTAACAAATCGGCTGGGAGTCGTTGAGGAAGCGGATGCGGCTTCTTCAGGAAGGGCTTTGTCGAGCACATCGCGAACCAGGGCCCGGATGCGATCGCGTGATGTGGTGTCGTCCATTAAAGGTGTCAGTGGTCAGTTGTCAGTTGTCAGTTGTAGTACGCGCAGCTCGCTCGCAATCTTGTTTTGCAACTGACTACGGACTACTGACAACTAACCGACTTCTCGCAAATCAAGTAGCCGTCCGGCAGATGCCACAACTTTTCCAGCCTGCAATTTGAAATCAACGCGGCCAACGTAGATGCCGCTCCTGCCGACCTGGAAGATGATGGTGTCGTTGCCGGAGGGTTGTTTCGTCAGCACCGGTTTCTGCATGAACGTATGCGTATGCCCGCTGGCAATAAAATCGATGCCATCAACCTGTGACGCCACCTGGGTATCGCCGATCTCGGCTTCTTTAGCATTCGGGTAATAGCCCAGGTGCGACATGCCGATGACGAGGGTGCAACGTTCGCGCTGTCGCAGAATTTCAACCACCTCGCGCGCTGACTTAACCGGATCCATATACTTCACGCCTTTGAAATTCTCCGGCGTGATCAAATTGTCGGGACTGATGCCCATCCCAAACAATCCCACGCGCACCCCGCCAAGTGTGCGTACGACGTAGCGCTTAACCCGCGCCTCGAGCGGTGTGCCGCGCAGGTCGTAGTTGCTGGAAACAAAATCGAAGTTGGCAAACTTCATGGCTGCAACCAACGCGTCAACGCCATTATCGAAATCGTGGTTGCCCAATGTGCCGACGTCATAGCCAATCAATGACATCGACTTATATTCAACTTCGCCTTTGTAAAAATTGAAATACGGCGTGCCTTGAAACACGTCGCCGGCATCGATCATCAGCGTGTTCGGATTTTCCTTGCGCACGCGTTTGACCAGCGTAGCGCGGCGAGCGACGCCGCCCTTGCCGCCGTATTGCTTGTCATTATCCGGCAACGGATCGATCTGCGAGTGGGTATCGTTGGTGTGCAGGATCGTTATCAGAGTTCCGCCGGCTGACACGTCAAGCAACGGCGCCGAGAGTGCAGACCACGTGGAGGTTGAAAACAACTGCGCCCGCGATTGTGGCAGGGCAAGCGCGGCGCCGCCGGCGATCGAGCTTCTCAAGAACTTGCGCCTGGTAATCATTGCGGTTGCTCCGGTGTATCCGTACTTGATTTATCAAAAATGAAACGGCCATCGAGGTTAGGGCGAATTTCGCGGCCCGCGGCAGTTTCGGATTTCACGTAATTAATCATCGCGTCGCGAATCGTTAGTCCAATCGGGTTGATATTTTTTCCGGCGCGCAAAATCGAATAGTCGCCTTCAGTTGCCGAAGGTTTTGACGAGCGACGATTCATCAGGTAGTCAATGCTAACGACCGTATAAATCTTCGCGGGATCGATTTCTTTTTCCTGCCCAGCGACCAGCAAACGAGCTGTTTCCAACTCAGGTTGCTTATTCGCGCCAGTTTTATATTTGATACGCGCGCCCGCTTGCGCATCGCGGTGGGAAACCACCACTCGCAGTAAATCCAAAACCTGCGCGCCGGTTAAATCGACCGCGACCAATGCATTTTCAAAGGGCAGGAGCTCAAAAATATCTCTGATGCGAATGTCCCCTTCAGAAATGACACTCTTGCGCAAACCGCCGCCGTTAGTTACGGCCAGGTCAACTGGTTTGCCCAGTTTTCGAGTTGCCTCTTGCTTTATGCCGTTAGTTACAAAGTTTCCCAATGAACCTGAGCCGATCCCGCCTTTGCGCAGTTCGCCTTTGAGTTTGCCGATTACGACATCCAGCGCTCGGACTTTCGGCGCATAGACTTCCAGCATTTTGTCGACATCTTTGTCGTCAGGAATGGTCGCGTCGACTACCGTTTCAGCCACGCGCGCATGAACGTCGGGTGGTGTTGGCGCGAGCGCTGGGCGGGCGGCCACTTGAGCACTAGCCGATCGTCCGCTCAGGGCCAACGACAAGAGCAAGAGCACGCCGGTAATCAATGCCGTTTTGACTCGGATCACGTCGATAGTTCCTTTTCGAGGTAAAAAATAACAACCCAACATTCTGGACTTGATTGACCTGTACGGAGAGCTTCAATAGTATGTCGCACCATCAGCCCGATAGGCAACCGGGATTTCTTACGGCACGTTTCAATCATGATTCTTATTTTCAGGAGATGACTGACTTGGCTACACCTTCCGCACACATGACTTCAGAATTTTCCAATCCAAATCTCGACGTTCTATTTTCGCAGGAAACGATTGCGGCGCGCATCAAGGAACTCGGCGCCGAAATCACTCGCGATTATGCCGGGATGAATCCTTTGCTGATCGGCGTGCTCAAAGGCGCCTGCTTTTTTCTGAGCGATCTGCTGCGCACCATCGACACGCGTTTGAGTATCGAGTTCATGGCCATATCGAGTTATGGTTCGTCCACGAGAACTTCAGGCGAAGTGCGCATCATGAAGGATCTGGACGTGCCGATTGAAGGCCGCCACATTCTGGTTGTTGAAGATATCGTCGATACCGGATTGACGCTCAGCTATCTGATGGCCAACCTCGAGTCGCGCGGAGCAGCGAGCGTAAAACTTGCAGCCCTGCTTGATAAAGCCGAACGGCGGGAACGACCGGTACAAATTGACTATCTTGGCTTCCAGATTCCGGACCACTTCGTTGTTGGGTATGGATTGGATTTCGCTGAGCGCTATCGCAACCTGCCATTCATCGCCGTGCTAAAAAATCCGGAACTTACATCCTGAAATTTCTGAGACTGCACCCCAGCGTAAAGCAAACTGTTAGTTTGCGGCAGGTCTTTTGGAGTGCGGCGGCTCGACGCCGCAGTCCAAATCCATAGGAGTCACTTAATGAGAACCAGATTTTTATTCCTGATTCCTGTCTTCCTTTGGTTCTGTACTGCACCATCCTTCGCACAGGACTTCTCCAAAGTTGAAATCAAAACGATCAAGGTGGCCGGCAACATCTACATGCTGCAAGGCGCCGGTGGAAACATCGGTGTTTCAGTTGGACCAGACGGAATCTTGATTGTTGACGATCAATACGCGCCGCTGGCGGACAGAATCAAGGCCGCACTGAAAAAGCTTGGCGACGGCAAACTGAAATTTATTCTAAACACTCACTACCACGGCGATCACACCGGTAGTAATCCCATCTTTGGACCTGACGCGCCGATCATCTCGCAAACAAATGCGCGCAAGCGGCTGACCACGGAACAACAGTCGAAATTCTTTGGTTGGAAATTTCCCCCAATGCCAAAAGAAGGCTTGCCGGTTATTACTTTCGATCAATCCGTGTCTGTGTTTTTCAACGGCGAAGAGATTAAGGTTATCCATTTCCCGCATGGTCATACCGACGGCGACAGCGTTGTCTTCTTTACCGGCGCCAATGTGGTCCATATGGGTGACGACTTTTTTCAGGGCCGATTTCCAGTGGTCGATCTGGAAAACGGCGGCGACGTCGAAGGTATGACCAGGAACGTAGCGGAGATCATCAGCAAGCTGCCGGCGGATGTGAAAATCATTCCCGGCCACGGCGCACTTTCAGACCTCGATGGCCTGAAACTCTTTCACCGCATGCTGGTGGAAACGACTGCGATTGTGCGGAAGAAAATGAAGGCGCACAAAACCCTGGCGCAGATAAAGGCTGAAGGACTGCCTGAAGAATGGAAAGCGTGGGGCGCGGGTTATATCAAAACCGACATGTGGCTGGCACTTGTTTACACCAGCCTGTCGGAACACGCGAAGCACTGAGAGCAGTCTCCAAATAAACAGACTGTGAGTGCCTTCTCGAAGGCTGCTGCGTTTGAGGGAGCCGAGTGTCATGAGGTCGGTACCGTCCGCGGTAGCGGATGGGTGCCTAGTGATTGCCGATTGGCAAGATCGGAACCCATCCGCTACCGCGGACGGTACTGACCTCAATGCCACTGCGAAGCCTTTGACTCGAACACATCGCTACCTCCGGTCGACTCTAAAACGTCATCCCGTAATACGCAAACAGCGCATTTTTTCCGCGGCCGTGGTTGGCGATGGTGTAGCCCAAAGACAATGAGCCATCGTGCGGCGTTGTGAATGATAGTGCTGGAGACACGTAACCAAACCGATTGTCGCCGCTGAACCAATCCACAATAAATTCTACATTCTCGACGAGCGGCTGTTCATAGGCGACGATCGCGCCTGTCTTTGTTTTCTCGGAGTCGTGCGCGTTCAGCAGCGTGTAAGCTCCGCCGGTGAATCGTGGGCCATGATCCCCTTTTAACTGTTTGCTTGCGACCCCGTAGCATTGCGCAATAGTGCGTGTGCCGCTGCGATGCGTGATCGGGATATAACCAATACAACCCAGCGCCGCTGCAATCCCATTCTGCTCGTTGTTGTAAAACTGCCACTTCGCGTTGGGCTGCAATTCGATGGGCTCGCCACCACCACGCACGTGTGTATACGAAACGTTCGCCCCAACCTCAATGTTTTTTCCGACACCGATAACCACGCGCGGTATGTAGTTTTCAAAGTGGTCATTTCGTTCCCAGGCGTAGTTGGTAATGAAGTCCATCTCCAGATAAACCTTCTTAGGTGAGACGACGTCGGTCGACGGCACGTTCATGAGCGTGGATTGGGCCGTCGCTTCAATCGCAAGGGCAAACAAGAAAAGCACGGCCAGCAGTAGCGTTGATTTTTGCAGGTTCATGGCAACCTCAACTTCGGTCTGAAAGTGGATCACGGGATTGGCGGTAGATGATGCAGAAAATATCGCCGCTATTCAAGCCCAGGTTGAATTGAGCCCGCGAAGCGGGGCGTCAGCATAAAGCCTGGGGTGTAGCGAAGCGTAACCCCAGGATCGGTGCCATGTGATGCAAAGAGCCCGCGAAGCGGGCGACAGTGGTAAATTATCAATAAATCTTGGACTTAGCGCTATCGCACGCTTCGCGCGCTTGGTCTTCTTACCTGACGTTAACCCGGGGTTCCGCTTCGCTCCACCCCGGGCTCTATGCTTTCACCCGCTACGCGGGTTTGGGAGAGTTAAGCCTGATGAACTTGATCAGAGTTTCCAAAAGTTTATCGAACATTCCTCACCGGTCCGGCGAAACCCTGGACTTTCCCCAGTCGAGGTCATGGCGTTTCTATTACTTTTTCAGAAAATTCACCCATTAGCGAGACAAGGGCCATTCGTGGGTCTAGACTGTGCGCGAACATTCTGGCCCAAACATATCCGCAACATGAAAGATCTTCGAGACACTTCCATCATCCTGGAGTTAGTACTCATCGGCTTCCAAGTGCTGATTTGGGTATCGCTGTTGGTGCTGGCAATTTTCGGTTTCGAATGGGTCCATCTCGACGGTCTTAAGGAATGGAGCACAGAAATCTCCGTGGGCCTTGTTGGTGTGGCGTATATGCTGGGCCTGATTTTCGACAAGGCGGTGAGCACGCTGCCATATAGCTGGATCATCGGCGGTTCCGCGCTGGCGCCGTCTGAGGATTCGCCCAGCCCCCTGGCGATGCGGGTCGAAATACTTGCGAAACAACCCGAGGTTTACGAAGCGCTCGAGAGACGATTGAATCAGCATCGCCTGGTTCGCGCCACTGTTTTCAACCTGGCTTTGATTTCCATCTCCGCGTTGATCTTCTTCAGCGCGCAGCTTGGTTTCAAACTGAAACTCGCTGTCTCTTTCGTGGTCCTGTCGATCATATTTCTGGGATTTGCGTTGTTCATCGGAAAACGATCAGCACAGACTCTTTACTTTGAATTGCTTCACGCGCATAAAACAATTTCCGAATCGGCCGGCGCTGAGGATAAACGCGAAGGCCTGTTGTCGCCCGAAAAAGAACGGCAGAAGCCTCGGGCGGTTTGAAGTTAATAGTATTCAGCAGGAGGAAAGAATCATGGCAGGCTTTATCGATCGCAGTCAGTGGGCAACTTTCTTAGACGAGTTCAGCAAGCGAAATCAAATGCGGCCAACTCGCCTTGAGATCGTGGGTGACATTGGCGCACAGGAGCAGGAAGCATTTCTGCCGTTTGTGGGCGTAACGCTCGATACTAAAGATACCGCCGGAAGCATTGACATCGCTCTCGGGGGTGAAACCGCGGCAGATGACAGGCAGTTGACCCATCACATCAGCAATGTGGAAAGAATCGCGCCGCTAATTGGTATTACGGGCGTTGAAGACGGGTTGGGAATCGAAAGCCGCGATGGTGTGAAAACATTACTCTCGTTTGAAGCGCTGCGGGAGATCGAGGCCCACGCGGCGGGATAGGATATCCTGGCCGAGCAGTTGGGATTCAGGCTGGATTTTTTGCCGGAGCGGAATTCGTCCGCGAGATTTGCGCCAGGAAACTTTGGCCCGCGGTCAGCTTCACTCCAAAGTTCTCGGCAATTGTCTCGCCGATGTCAGCCAACGAGTCACGCGTCCCGAGATCGACGTTTTGAGTCGCGTTCTTGCCGTAGACCAACAGCGGCGCATATTCGCGCGTGTGGTCCGATCCGGGAAAAGTCGGATCGTTCCCATGGTCCGCTGTGATGACCATCAGGTCGTCGTCGCGCATCGCGGCTTCGATAGCCGGTAGCGCCGAATCAAAATGTTCCAGAGCGCGCGCATAACCTTCAGTGTCGCGGCGGTGCCCATAGAGCATGTCGAAATCCACCAGGTTGGAAAAGATCAAGCCGCGCGTCTTCTGGTTCAACGCATAAATAGTTTGGTCAATCGATTGCTGATTGTTTTTTGCCGTCAGGTCTTCCGTCACGCCCATTGAATCGTAGATCGAAGCAATCTTTCCTATACAAACGACATCGAGGTCTTCATCCTGCAAGGCGGGTAACAGATTTCTTCGCGGCGGCGGCACGGCATAGTCGTGGCGATTTTCCGTGCGATAAAAAGCGCCTGTCTGACCCAGGAAAGGCCGCGCTATAACTCGACCCACTTTGTGTTCACCATCAAGTATGCGGCGAGCGATCTCGCAAATCACATAAAGACGTTCGAGCGGAATCACTTCTTCATGCGCTGCAATCTGGAAAACCGAGTCGGCGGAAGTGTAAACAATCGGCTTGCCCGTTTTTACGTGTTCGTCACCGAGCTGCTTGATTATTTCCGTGCCCGAAGCAGGAATGTTGCCGAGGATTCCCGGCACGCCTGTCTCGCTTATGAAGCGATCGAGGATCGATTTAGGAAATCCGTTGGGATAAGTTGGAAAGGCTTCCTTGAGAATGATGCCGGCCATTTCCCAATGACCGGTCGTAGTGTCTTTTCCATTTGAACGGAGCGCGCACTTACCAAACGAGCCCACCGCATGGTCCAACGGCGGAACGTTCGCCAGCGGACGCACGTTGCCGAGCCCGTAGCGCTGCAAGTTAGGCAGACTTACTTTGCGCGAATCCAGAATGTGGCCGAAAGTATCGGAACCAGCGTCGCCCCATTCTGGTGCGTCGGGCATTGCGCCGATGCCGGCACCATCGAGGACGATCAACGTAACTCGGTTGAAAGTCGAATTATTATTGTTCATATGAGACCGTGACTGCTTTGCCTGACTCGAGACTTTCCAAGAGGCCCAGAACCTTCGGCATTAAGGGTCGCGTATCCGCTAAACGATTTGAACGTGCTTGTAGAATTACTACCGCGATTTTGTGCTGGCCAAAATTGCGTTGATGGGTTACGCCCGCGTCCATCGTAATCAGCACATCGAAGCGGTCTTCAGCGTGAACGAAAAGTTGTCCGTTTGTAAGTCCTGCCCAACCGATGCGCGGCACCGATTCGACCGTATGCTCTGGAAGGTCGCGCGCCAATCGCCAATCAAGATTTTCGTCGAGCAGTATTCTCAAATTAGGCGGGCTCAAGAACGCGGGCTTGGGAAATTTCGAGCAGCGCAATTACCTGATCGCGTCGAACGCTGGGAAAGCCTTCGAGAAAGCCATCTATTGACTCTCCAGCTTCGAGGTGATCAAAAAGACTTCGAATTGGTACGCGCGTTCCATTAAAAACTGGAGTGCCTCCAAGGATATCCGGATCAGAGTGGATGACTTGCTCTCGTTCCATAACCGAAGTGTAGCTCCCTGTCCTTCATCGTTCAAGCGTGGGCTCTAAGCCATTGCAGTACATTGTCATTCAGTAAATTAGTAGGGCCTTAATGTCGTCAACTCTTCGGAGCGTAGTAGCCTTCTCTAGCCCTGACTAAAGGCTTATCCGGCACGCCGCGCAGCTCAACGCGGATCGCGCGAAACTTTCCGTCGCGGCTCTTGTTCGTCGGATAGTAACCCAAACTGTATTGCGTCCCGATCTCAGTGGCGACGCGCGCAAAGGCAGCGCGCGCGTCCTGAAGACTGTTGGCAATAAAGTTTCTGCCGCCACTGTCCTTTGCCAGATCGTTCATCTCTTGCCGCGCCACGTTGTAAAGATCCCGGCTGATCGTCATTCTTTCAAACGGTCCCATCGCGCAAAAGTCCATGTAGTCTTCCGCCTTTGCGCGCGGGTAGAAAATGCGCCGGTAACGCTGCAGTTGCTTGGCTGAAAGCGACAGACGGCCGTCGTCCTCGCAGTCTTTAAGTAAACGGTCCTCGACAAAATCTTCAGTGTTCACTTGGATAAAGTAAGAAGCGACTGTCGCTCGCAGCAGGGTCGAGCGCACCGAAGCGAAATCTGAATCGCTGGTCGAATCAACGCCGTCCGTCAACGCCACCACGGCACGGCGGCCACGCAACTCTTGAGTTGGCTTTTCGCGAAAAACATCCGTCGCGATTTTTCCCAACGCATCGTAGAAGGGCGTGCCGTTGCTCGTTCCCAAATTCTCTATCGCCTTGCCCAGCATCTTGCGGTCGTCGGTGAGAGTGGTGAGCACGTCGACTTTCGCGGCTAGCGACTGCCCCCGACGCGCCGTGTTAAAAGCAACTATGGCCACGCGGTCGCCGGGACGGAGCGCCGCGACGAAAGCGTTTGCGGCCTGGCGGATCAGCGCAACGTCAGAGCGCGTGGAACCGGAAGTATCGAGCAGCAAGGCTATCTCAAAAGGCACCTCAGTAGTCGCGAAGGTTGCGATTTTCTGTGGCTGGCCATTTTCGTAAACGAGAAAATTTCGCTCTTGCAAACCTGGCAAAGGGCGGCCGCCGCTATTCGTTACCACCGCCGGAACGGATACGAGCTGCGTTTCGACGCGGACGACGTCGCCTTCATCAACTTCCTCGGTTTGTGACTTCTCGGTTGCTTTGGAGGGCCCTGATTCCTCGGCGCCGACGCGTCTGGGCCGCTGCTGTTTTGATCCGTCCTGTGCATGAGTCGATAAGGCAACGTTGGCGATGATCAAGAAGCCAACGAATACCAAAGACAGCGCCGCGAATCTTAGGAGTGATCGCATTGGAGTTTCGCCAGGATTAGCCGGGGAGTTAGAACGAACTTTGCAGGAAACTATAACCCAAAACGCGAAGCAGCAAAACCAGGAGGAGGAAAAGCAGAGGTCAGAAGTCAGAGGTCAGAGGTCGGAGGTCAGAAGTCAGAGGTCGGAGGGGGCGGCATAAGAGACCGCCGCCATCTCTTTTTCTCTGGCCCTCTAAGCGTCTGGCTCCTGACGTCCGACTTCTGACCTCTGACCTCTGACCTCTGACCTCTGACCTCAGAGCTTCCGACCTCGGTTCTTGCTCACCTTGACAGTGTTGCAGCGCTTCTCTTAGCATGACGGCTCATCGTATTGCAGTTAACGATGACATGATCTTTGGAAACTCGCGGGCACGTATGTCAATGGTAGACGGCTTCCCTTACAAGGAAGAGGTTGGGGGTTCGAGTCCCTCCGCGCCCACCAAAAGCAGAAGTCAGAAGTCAGAGATCAGAGGTCAGCATCGAATCCCGAGCTGACCTCTGATCTCTGACTTCCGAACTCTGTTCTCGCGGAGTCGTAGTTCAGTTGGTTAGAACGCCGGCCTGTCACGTCGGAGGTCGCGGGTTCGAATCCCGTCGGCTCCGCCACTTTAAAGCGGTTGCTCTTCAGTAATGAAGTGCAACCGCTTTTGCTTTGTTGAGTTCCAAGTTTAGAGTACAACACTCAGGGTGCTGCGATGGGTGGATGCAAGCTAAATCTTGTACTCTGAACTTCTTGAGCTATAGCTACCTTGTGCGATCAGCTTTAATCATGATTCCCGTAGCCGACGCCATTCAAATTGTTAAGGACCAGACTCGCGCTTTGGAGGCCGAACGAGTGGCGCTGTCGCAGGCGTTGGATCGTTATCTCGCCGAAGACATCATCGCGGATACAGATCTGCCGCCGTTTGATCGTTCGCAAATGGATGGCTATGGCGTGCGCGCGGCTGACACTGCGCCGGCGCCGGCGAAACTAAAAATCGTTGGCGAGTCAGCGGCAGGACGCGGCTGGCACAATGAAATGAAAACTGGCGAAGCGGTGCGTATCATGACCGGCGCGCCGGTTCCAATTGGAGCAGACAGCGTGCAGCAGGTTGAACTCACTCGCGAACATGACGGCGGTGAAGCAGTTGAAATTCTCGAACCGGTAACGCTCGGTCGATCAATCGTCAGGAGGGGCAGTGAAATCCAAAAAGGTGAAACTGTGCTGCGTGCCGGCGAAAGAATTAATCCCGGCGCCGTTGCCGTGCTCGCTTCTTTTGGTTACGCCCAAGTAAAGGTGGGCAAACGTCCGCGCGTTGCTATCCTCGCAACCGGAAGCGAATTGGTCCCAGTGGACCAGACACCCGGCCAGGATCAAATTCGCGACTCAAATAATTTCTCCATCGCTGCTTATGCGTCGTTGGCGGGTGCGGCGATAGAACGGCTGCCGCTCGCTGGTGACGACATAGCACAAGTCAAGCAACAGATTGCGGACGCCGCCGAGCGCAGCGACATCATCGTAACTTCCGGCGGCGTTTCGGTTGGCCGTTATGATTTCACCAAGACGGTCTTAAAAGAATTGGGCGCGGAGATTTTCTTCGAACGCATCGCGTTGCGTCCCGGCAAGCCAGCAGTGTTTGCGCGCCTGCCGAACGGCACGTTGGTTTTCGGTTTACCAGGAAATCCAGTTTCAGTTTCAGTAACTTTCAATCTGTTCGCGCGCGCGGCAATACTGGCAATGCAAGGCGCCGCGGAAACAGATTTGGAAGCAGGAAGGGCTGTGCTCAGCCAGGGCATTAAACCGTCGAAGGACCGCGAGAGTTACCTGCCGGCGCGACTTTCAACTAACCAAGACGCACAATTGCTTGCTAACCCGTTGAAGTGGGGCGGCTCGTCGGATTTCGTTGGGTTCGTGAGTGCAACGGCGCTGATAATCGTTCCGTCAGGAACGCAAAAGATCGATGCTGGAAGCCCGGTGAAGATTGTTTATCTGCCACAATGACCAACTCCTTGGTCTATTCGACAGGCAGGATTGTAGAAAGAATGTAATCCCTCAACCAACATAGATATGAATCAACTTTCGCACATCGATAACGAAGGTCGCGTCAAAATGGTCGACACCAGCGATAAGGCGACGACTACGCGGCATGCAGTGGCCTCAGCGCGCGTCTTAATGTCAACGGAAACAATCGCGGCCGTCAAAGAACACCGCACGCCAAAAGGCGATCCATTGGAAGCAGCGCGGCTGGCCGGGATCATGGCTGCCAAGCGAACTGCCGAGCTGATCCCGCTCTGTCATCCGTTGCCGCTGACACACGTCGACGTGCAGGCGCGCGTCGAAGACTTTGGCGTGTATCTCGAATCTCAGGTTTCGACAAATGCGCAGACCGGTGTTGAGATGGAAGCGCTAACCGCAGTCTCAATCGCGGCATTGACGATTTATGACATGTGCAAAGCGCTGGACAAGTCGATAACAATTTCCGACGTGCGCCTGGAATCGAAAAGCGGCGGTAAGTCGGGCGACTACCGCCGACCACGCTAAGTTTTGTGGCGGAGGTCAGTACCACCACGCTGTCGCGGGTCGGTCGCATGATTCAGAACTGTCAATTGCGATTCGAGTACCCCTTAACCCAGAAATCCGGAACCTCCGCTATCCGCTTATCGTTTACACTCGTGCCCACGGAATTGAGGACACGATGAGAAACTTCAAACTCGGCATTCATCGAGACGCACGACCCCAGGCAACTTTTCTGCTGACGGCAGCGGCACTTTCAATTCTGCTTTGGTTCATTCCCTTCGCCGAAGTTCTTACTTATCCGTTTCGTCTTTTTGTCACGTTCATACATGAAGGCGGGCACGCACTCGCGGCTTTAGTGACCGGAAACTCGGTCGAAAGTCTGAGCATTGCGACAAATGCGAGTGGCGAAACTTACACCACGCAAGGTGGCTTGTTTTCGCAGATGCTGGTGTCCAGCGCAGGCTACATCGGTTCGATGATTTACGGCGTGGCTTTGCTGATAACGATCCGAAAAGCTGTGGCCGCGCGCGTTGTGCTGATCGCTTCGGCCGTTTTCGTTTTTCTACTGACAATGGTCTATGGCGTCTACAAGCCTGTAGTTTCCGGCGCGGCGATGTCGACCATTCCTTTCACGTTCCTCGCCGGCACCTTGTTAACGCTCGGCCTGGTAGCGGTGGCGAAGTTAGCCAACTCGCGTTTGGCTACTTTCTTCTTAAGTTTTTTGGCAGTGCAATGTGTGCTCAACGCGTTGCTTGATTTGAAGACCGTATTCTTTCTGTCGACACCTTTCGCGCCTGGAATGCCAAGCGACGCCGTCAACATGGCCAACGCGACCGGAATTCCGGCGCTGGTTTGGGCCAGCGTCTGGATCACAGTCTCGCTAGGTATCCTCTTGCTGACAATGCGGCTTTATGTGAGTGGCAGAAAGAAGCAGTTCAGCCTGGACCAAGCCTTCGAATCGGTACCACCTCTATTTCCAACGACGGTCGGCGAGACACACAACCTGCGATAGCAATAAAACGTCGCCCAACGCAGCGGCTTTGCCGCCTTCCGTGCGGAAAGGCTCAGCCTTTCCGGTTCTGTTGATTATTCACTTTGCGAGGCTAGGCCTCGCAAATCGTCAGAGGCACAGCCTCGGAAGAAAAGGGATTGGGCTGGAAAGGCGGAGCCTTTCCGCACGGAAGGCGGCAGAGCCGCTGTGTTTGCTTTCGCCTAATTTTTCTTTAACGGTGGTTGAGCACCTCTCACAAAATAATAGAGCGCTGGCCCAACCAGCGCTCTTCTTTCGTTTGCATCACCCACGCTCCTTAACTAGAAAATAAACCGCGCTTGCAATTGGAACATTCGCGGCGGATCAACGTTGGCGAATGCGGGAAGCGCGACTGTGCCGGTCGGAACCGTAACCAATTGTCCAAACGTGTCCAACGGAGTTGCGCCGTTGCCGTAGGCAGTGACCCCGCGCCCCAGGTAGTTCCCGTGATTGAAGAGATTGAATCCCTCTAACCTCAACAGAAGAGTGGTGCGTTCTGAAGTCTTAATTCGACCTTCAATGAAAGCCGAAACATCGGAGGTGGGCGTGCCGCGAAACGCCGACTTCGGAATGACGACTCCATTTACGACCGGCCGATCATTCAAAAGTCCGTCACCATTATTGTCCGCGTTCGTCGTACCGTTGAATGGACGCGCCGACGCAAGTTGTGTCAGCGTGCCCGCGGTGATATTGAACGGGAACCGATAGCTGAAGGTCATGACTGCGCGGTGACGCTGGTCAACCACACTCGGTCCGCGTTCTTCTTCGCCGAGACGCAAGATGCTGCTCTGATTCGGCCCAATGCCGTTTCCGTCTGGTTCGCTGGTGTTAGTCGCCTTGGACAACGTGTAACTGATCGAGGCATATGCGCGCGGGTGGCCACGGTAACTGATCAGCGTCTGCAGTCCGTTGTAGTCAGCAACTCCGAAGTTCATGATCGCGTTCACCTGACGCACGCCGCCGTTTGCCGGAAGGATGGGACGCGTGCCGTTTGCAAAGGCAACGGTCTGTGTTTGTCCAACAGTCGTGCGATCAAAGGGCGCTGGTGCATTTAGATCAACCGTGCGATCCATGCCGCTCAAGTGTTGATGCACATAGTCGCCGCCGACGAACAATCCCTTTGCTACCTCGCGCTCAGCGCCAATTGAGATCACCTGGCTGCGCGGGTTCACTAACTTGTCGGGGTAGTTCGGCAGGCGGTCAAAGTTAAGTCCGTACCTCGCGAACTGAGTCTGGTAGAACGACCGCAAACCTGCCCTGATCGTGATGTCGCGCGCAGGTAATTGGATAGCCGGAATAGTCCGAGGATCAACATTCACCGGAGTGCATGTCAGGCAGGTAGGGAAACCGGTCGTCCCGGGAGTCGCGGTGTAAGTCGTCAATCCATCCAGCCCGTTCACCAGATAACCAGCCACTGCGTTGGATCGAATCTGCGTGTAATACATGCCGTAGCCGCCGCGAATCGACGTGCGTGAATCGCCGCCTGGATGCCAGCCAAAGCCGAGGCGCGGCGCAAAGTTTCTGGTCGCATCGGTCAGGGTTTGGCGATCATAGCGCAGGCCCACATCAATGGTCAGATCGGAGCGCACGTGGATGCTGTCCTGCACGAAACCGGTAAGCAGCCACTGCGACAAGTCATAGCGATCGATCCCAAAGTTGATCGGCTGCTGGTAGTTCAGCACATCAGCAAGTGTCAACTGATTGAACGGTAACGTCCGCGACGCACCCGTGGTGACGAATGTGAATGTGCCAAGGATCGCGGTGCCGGGTTCGCTGCCCGTGCCGCCTGACCTGTGATGAATCGCGCTTCCACCAAAGCGGAGGTAGTGTTTCCCACGCGACCACGACAGCGTGTCAGAAAACTGAAACTGGTGACTCCAAATGTTCGAGGCGCGCGACTGTCCAATCGTGAACGGGATCGATCCGCCGGCATTGCCGCGCGTGTAAGTTGTCGACAGCGTCTGGGCTTCCCAGAGCGTGACTGGACCGCCATGCAGGTAGGAGAATCGCGCCTCATTAAGCAGGCTGTGATCGATCACCCACGTGTGATTGGCCTGGGCTGTCCATGATCGTCTCGAGTACCGGCGCGCGACGCTGGGCGCGTTGGTGCCGCCCACAGCGTCCTGGGGGTTATCGTCGTAGAACCGATCAACATTCATTCGAAACATCAGGGTCTGGTTCGGCGTTAGCTTGTGATCCACCCTCCCGTTGAACAGGAACTGGCGGTAGTGGCCGGTGTAGTCGAGATGGCCATCGGCCCGCAGTAGGAAGGCGGGTAGCGAGCTGGAAAGGAACGTCGTTCGATTCTGTCTTGTGTAGTCGGCAGTCGCGAAGAAGAAAGTTTTATCTTTTACGATCGGCCCGCCGCTGGAGCCCGACACCTGCGAGAGCGCATCCGGAATGTCCACCGGACTGATGGCGGTAAGCGTGCTGGGCGTGACGCAACTCGGCAGGGACGGCGGACAGAAGCCCCTGGTCGAAAACGTCTTTGCTTGCCAGCCGCCGGGCCGGCTCAGGAACACCCCCTCGCCGTGAAACTCGTTCGTACCTGACTTGGTGACGATGTTCAACGCCGGGCCAGAGGTCCAGCCGAACTCGGAAGAAAACGCATTCGTCAGCACCGCCATTTCCTGAATAGCACCGATCGGCACAGTTGCGATCGAAGTCTGGCGGCCCCAGCCCTCGTCGTTGCTCGCGCCGTCAAGCAGGAATGTGGTCGCACGGCGTGAACCCACGCCGGTGATGAAGTACGTCGCGTTGACGAAGAGATCGCCTGTTCCCTTGCCTTGGCGGAAGGCTGAATTGAGCAGCGGTAGCGTCGTCGCCTTGCGGCCGAGAATCGGCGTCTCGTCGATCGTCGGGCTGTCGAGCCGAATGCCTATCTGCGCATCAGCGCGCACGCCTTCGGTAGTGCCAAAGACCGTGACCTCCGCCTTTTCAGAGCCGACGAGAAGCGTCACTTTCATGGTCGCAGCCTCACCCGAACGTAGCGTGATGTCCTTGCGCTCTTCGCTGCCGAATCCTTCCCTGGACACGGTGACCGTATACGTTCCCGTCAGCGAAAGCGCGGAAAAGGTGGCGCTGCCATCGCTTCCGGAAAGGGCCTCACGCGTCGCGCCGGTGGCCGTGTTCACAACCGAAACTCTCGCCCCCGGCAAGGCAGCGCCGTTCTGATCGTTCACGACAACGATTATCGATGCCGTGTTAGGAGACTGCGCGGCGGCAATGATCATGGTCGCCGCGATAAAAGCAAACACCGCAGTCAGCAGCAGCGGCAAGCGGAATAAATTCCTGTTTGGCACCTCGATCACCTCGTCGTCTTTTGAAAGTCGTGCGTACGAAACGGTTCGGGCCCGGAAACCAATCGGTCGGGGGATTGATACGATGATAATCGCTCGGGTTCTGAAACGACGGATTGTACGACCGGGGGAGAATTACTACCAAAGCTCGTAATACAACGAAGAAGGCCGCTGCCGCTGATGATTTTCGGCGCTGCTCCCAGTACAATTGCCTTGATGAAACCAATAATCTTCCTTTTGATTCTTTCAACGATTCTGCTGGCGGCTCAGGACACACGAAAACCCGATGACTGCTCTTGGGAAAACAAAAGCAAAGCTCGTAGGTCAGTCAAAACCCGCAGCGCAGAAAGCGGCAAGAGCTACGTCAACTATAACGACGGCAAGCCCATCACCATCGCTGAGTGGTACAAGCTGACCTGCTCGCTTGACGCGAAAGTTCCCGATCCGATTCCCGCCGATGCGCCGATCGAAGGCGCTGAGACGATGCGCGTGACCCTGCGCGGTTACTTGCTGGGAGCACACTTCGAAAGGGACGGGGACCATGACATGCAGGCGGAGATC
Organism: Blastocatellia bacterium; assembly: GCA_003488005.1. Classification (GTDB taxonomy): domain Bacteria; phylum Acidobacteriota; class Blastocatellia; order Pyrinomonadales; family Pyrinomonadaceae; genus PSRF01. Next base: position 44,166 of record DNND01000130.1, read on the forward strand.
GCGGCCGGTCCGGAATGGAATACCGATCACGTTCTGCTCGAACTTGCACCCGGCGCGGAATACTGCAAGGCGCGCCACGACCTTTGGCAGCTCGTCAGAAAAGATGGTTGTAAGACAGACCAGTGCATTATGCGAAAACCGGTCGAAGTTTTAGTTACCGGATATCTATTGGTGGGCGGTGCGCAAGGAACAAAGAATTACTGCCAAGCGCCGAGCACGCGGGGCCTGCACAAGGGCACCGAAGGCAGCATGATTCGAGGTAGTTGGCGCTTGCAACCGGTGTTTGCTGTTAAGAAGGTTTGAAGAGAACTGGGCCGATCATCGCAGCGCGGAAACAACCTGCTCCAGCAGAAAATGAACTCTTGAGAGCAGCACGGGACTGGTTGCTGAAATGGCGAGGCTGGCCAACAACATAATTGGTGGAGTCCAAACCAGCATCTTCTTGATGAGGTCATAGCGGGCCCCGGATCGATAGTCAGTCGCTGAAAGCGCGATCAGGCGGCGCACGCGCGACTTCACACCTTTCGTTTCCTCGTCGCCCAGCAGGAAAACTCCCGCAGGCATTGTCGGCCGCACGCCTGGCGGAATCTTTTTGGCAATCTTCACCAGCGCCGATGCAAGATCCAACGCAGCGCCATTCCCCTGACGCGCGGCATTCTCATCCGCAGCTTCTTCCGACGCTTCCGACCACGCTCGATCAAGCGAGCGGCCGCTGGGAATGATCAGCAACGCATCGCGGCAGGCTTGCAACAGGCCACGCTTCAAATTGTCGCGAGCTGTCAGATGTCCATTTTCATGGGCCAGGGCGGCTGCGATTTCTTCCGGGGCAAGCAGTTCCAGAACCTGACGGGCGATAAAAAGTTTGGGGCGCAGGAAGCCGACGATGGCAATCAGCGGAAAGGTGTGTTCGATCTGATACGCCTTAATGGCAATGCCGGTGATCTCGATCGGCTTTCCTTGTCGCAGCCAGTCGGCAGTAAGTTTTGCGGTGGCGCGATGAGTCGCAACCCCGCGATAGATCGAGACGGCAATTCCAGTTGCCGAGAAAAACGCCAGCAAGGCGAGTTTGAAACTAACTCGCTCCGTTGTATGCCGCGGCTCGTAAACCAGATAAGACGGGACCAGCAAAAGCGTGACCGACAAAAAAGCCAACAGCGCCGGCAGTGTTCTTAAAGAGAAGAGCAAACGCGCGCGCGAACTTGCGGTCCAATCACGCGTCAGCTTGCCGGCGACGCGCCAGAGTCCGGCAATAGCCAGCGAAGCTAAACTGTTAAAGGTCAGTAGCGCCGCCAGCAGCAATGAGAGTCCCAGAAGTTCGAACATCGTTCAGGCCTTCGGTTAATTTTAGAGAGTTTCGCTTTCGCTATTCTTCAGCTCTTTGCGTTTCTCTTTTATCAGGCGGTCAAGCTCGTCGAGCAGCTCGCGATCTCTTTCACTAACGGCGGCGACGATACAGGCAAGCACCGGCTGGACAGATTCAGTGCCATGGCCCAGCAGTCCTTCGATCAAGTCTTCCGTGATTCCCTGCTCAAACTGACCGGGAGAAACCGCCGGCAGGTAAATAAATGCGCGCCCGTCTTTGCGTCGCGTGAGCAGCCGTTTCTTAAACAGGCGGTCCAACGTGGTCATCAGCGTGGTATAGGCGATACTTTCTCCAAATGCCAGGTAGACGTCGCGCACACTGGCCTCATCCCGGCGCCAGATCTCGTTTAAGACCTCGCGCTCCAGTTTGCCCAAACCCTGGGCTGCAACTTCGCGCGGCCTTCTGAATCCGCGCAGGGTAAATTTTGGAATTGGCATAGCGGAAAATATAGAAGCGGTTTTTGGCACTGTCAATGTTGCAACGACATCCGGCTATGATAAAATCCGCAAACTTTCCAGGGAGAGCACCGCAGATAACTTAGGCAAACTTCTCATCGAGGGACCCATGCATTTCTCCGGTCGCCAAGGCATCCTTCCAGTCAGCGCTTACAAACGTGAGCAGGCGGGCATTTCTCGACGTAAACTTTATCCCGTTACCGCCTTCTATACGACGTTCGCCGTGATTATGCTGGCGTTGGGATTACGCAGCGGTCATCCTTACGAAGCTCTTGTTTTCTTGCTGCTCGGCATCCCGCTGTGGACGTTCACCGAATACACTTCGCATCGCTGGGTATTTCATCGCCACTGGCCCAGGTCCACCAGGAAGTACAAAAAGTATCTTACTTACCTGTCCTACAAGTACCTTGACCCGACCCATTTTGGACATCATGAGCGACCGTTCGACGGGGAACACATCAATGGGCACTTAAAAGATTTGCTTCCCGTTTTCGCCGTGACGCTGCCGTTGAGTCTTCTCTTCCCGATCTATACAGCGCCGATGTTGCTGGCCGGAGTGGTGCAGTGCTATGTGCTGGAAGAATGGATTCATCACTGCGAGCACTACTACTACTTTCAAAACTCATATTTCCTGCACATAAAAAAATCCCATCTATTTCACCACAGCTCTCGGGGCATCGATCGCGGCTATGGAATCACAAACGCGTTTTGGGATGTTGTATTTGGAACTCGTTACCCGCCGCACATTCGCCAACGACTTTTTGGTCCATCGCGTTCCTCGCGATCCGGCCGGCAACTTCAAAAAACAGCAGCGAACAACGTCGATAGCCGGGGCTTGCAGTGACGAGCGGCCTGACCTATGCCCTCATCACCGGAGCTTCCAAAGGTCTTGGGAAATATTTTGCCCGGGCGCTCGCGGCGCGTAAGCAGAACCTGATCCTGGTGGCCAGATCGAAAGATAAGCTTGAGGCGTTGGCGAGCGAGTTGCGCGACTCGCACACAATTCTGGCTGAGTCGGTGGAATTTGATTTGGCTTCGCCTGGTGCCGGACTACAACTCGCGCTAAAACTTCGCGAACGAAAGCTTCAAGTTGAATTGCTGGTTAACAACGCCGGCTTTGGTGAGCGGGGAAAGTTTTGGGAACTATCGCTTGAGCGCCAGTTGCAAATGATCCATTTGCACAACACGGCGGTGGTTGAACTGACTCATCAATTTTTGCCGGCAATGATCGCAGCGGGCCGCGGTGGCATCATCAATGTGTCTTCGCTGGCCGGCTTCCAGCCCGTTCCTTACGCCGCGATGTATTCTGCGACCAAGTCGTTTCTTACCACCTTCTCGATGGCGCTGCGCGAAGAACTGCGGCCAACCGGTGTGAAGGTGGTTACGGTTTGTCCCGGACGGCTGCGCGCCGATCCCGAAGACCCGGAAGCTCATGAGAAAAGACAGAAGGTCCCGGGCCGCGAGCAACGCCACGAAGAGGTAGTCAGTGAAACTTTGAAGAAGCTTGAAAGCGGTGGTGGTCTCGTTATTCCCGGCCGCCTGAATCGATTGACCGTCCGCGGCCAGCGCCTTGTGTCGCTGAACGCTGTACCCAAGATCGTCGCCCGCCTATCCAAATCCTAAGCGCGCCATCTGTCGTGCAGTGGGTGGTTTAGAATTTCAAGAAAATAGCCATGATTCGCCGCTTTTCTGGAAGAGCGGGCGAGTCACGCGAAGCGATCTCATTAGC
>DNND01000130.1:48049-53656 GCA_003488005.1 Blastocatellia bacterium
CCGTGGCTTCAGCCCGGTGATAGAAAACCCGAATGGACAAGGAACCGTTTCTAACGGTTTTTGTTGGCAAGGGATCACGAAACCGTTGGAAACGGTTCAAGGAATCATTTTGTTGAACTTGACCACCGGGCTGAAGCCGCGGTGCTAATGAGATCGCTTCGCGTTTTCCTGCGCAGTTCCAATCCCACCTGACCCACCATCAGCTACCTAAGCGCATTTCGCGTCCGTTGAATTTCAAGGTATCATTTGAGGTTTTCACGTTGCCGATATTCCCTACCGTGGGGGTGCGGCTGGTTTTGAACTATGTCGGAACAAGCCATCACAGTTCGGGGCGCCCGCGTCAACAATCTCAAGAACATCTCGTTTTCAATCCCCATCAATCAGTTGACGGTGGTCACCGGGGTCAGCGGTTCGGGCAAATCTTCACTCGCGTTCGACACGATCTACGCCGAAGGCCAGCGCCGTTACGTTGAATCTTTATCAGCTTACGCTCGCCAGTTTCTCGAGCGGATGGACAAGCCTGACGTCGACGAAGTGCGCGGCATTGCTCCCGCCATTGCTATTCGTCAAAAGAATTCCACGCGCAATCCCCGTTCAACTGTTGGCACGCAGACGGAAGTGCTCGACTATCTTCGCCTACTGTACGCGCGCATCGGTATCACCTATTGCCGTGTGTGCGGCCGCCAGGTTTATAAGGACTCGCCTGAGTCAGTGGCTGATGAAATCCTGGCAACGTTGCCGGAAGGCACGCGCTTCTACGTTTTGTTTCCGGCGCAGGCTGGGATTGCCGAGACGGAAGCAAACGGAGAAGCCGCGAAGCGGAGAAACGGAGACGGGGAGAAGCGGCGCAAGAAATCGCCCACTCGCCCTGTCTCCCCTTCACGCCCTCCCGCGGTGACGCCACGTCAGGTAATCACGGCGCACGTGATGAGTTTAATGCAGCGGGGTTTCACGCGACTTTTTCACAATGGCGAAACCATCGAGTTGAATTCGCCCGACGACTACCTGCTCGATAGTTTCGATAATGTTTTTGTGATGGTCGACCGGTTGCTTGCGCGGCCGGACATTCGGCAACGCCTGGTTGATTCGCTGGAAATCTGTTTTCAGGAAGGCCACGGTACGGCAAATATCGAAACCGTGGAAACCGAGCCCAAGCGCCTGAAGTTTTCCGATCGGTTTGAATGCAAGTATGACGGGACGGTCTACGCAGAACCCGAACCGCGTCTCTTTAGTTTCAATAATCCCTACGGCGCCTGCCCCACCTGTCAGGGTTTCGGCAATACGATCGGGCTCGATCTGGATCTGGTAATTCCCAACCCCGCATTGAGTTTAAAAGAAGGCGCGATTGAACCCTGGACCAAGCCGCAGCATGAATGGGCGCTGGACGAGCTAAAGCAGTTTTGCAAGTCCGAAAAGATTTCGCTGACCGTTCCGTTTGCCCAACTTTCGCGCGCGGAACAACGGGCGATTATTGAAGGCAAACGCGGCTGGGGCGGCGTGCGCGGCTTTTTTGATTGGTTGGAAACCAAGAAATACAAGCTGCACGTGCGCGTCTTTCTTTCAAAATACCGCGGCTACACTTTGTGTCCCGACTGTGGCGGCGGAAGGTTGAGACAAGAAGCACGCGACGTAAAGGTCGGCGGCGCTACCTTGCCGGAAGTTTGTTCGCTTGCGATTAAGGACGCGGCGGTTTTTTTTGAGGCGTTAGAACTCTCGACTGAACAGTCCGCAATCGCGGACAGAATTCTGTTTGAGGTTCGACGCCGCCTGCGTTTCATGGTTGAGGTGGGTCTTGACTATCTGACGCTCGATCGACTGGCTTCAACCTTATCCGGCGGCGAAGCGCAGCGCATTCAACTGGCCACGAACCTGGGCTCTTCGTTAGTTGGCGCGCTATACGTTCTGGACGAACCGTCGATTGGTCTACATCCGCGCGACAACGATCGGCTGATTAAATTGCTCCACAATTTGCGCGACATCGGCAATACAGTTCTAGTCGTCGAACATGATGAAGACATGATGCGCGCCGCCGATCATATTCTCGACATTGGCCCGTCGGCGGGCGAACTGGGCGGACGCGTTATTTACGAAGGCGACTTTCCGGGACTGTTAATTGATCAAAACTCACTAACGGCGCGTTATCTTCGCGGTGAATCGGAAATCAAAGAGCCCAAGCAACGACGAGTACTTCAGACGCGGCGCTTGAATCTGCACGGCGCGTCCGAACACAACCTGAAGAGCATCGACGTACAGTTTCCGCTCGACATGCTGGTCTGCGTTACCGGAGTCAGTGGCTCAGGCAAGTCAACCTTGATTCACAATTGCATTTACGCCGGCTTGAAAAAGCAACGAGGCGACTGGCAAGGGCATGTCGGCGCGTTTGCAAAACTGGAAGGCGGCCAGTTTGTCGATGACGTGATACTGGTGGACCAGTCGCCGATTGGACGAACCCCGCGCTCGAACCCGGTCACCTACATCAAAGTCTACGACGGCATTCGTGAAGTGTTTGCTTCAACGCGTGAGGCGCAGGCGCGCGGGTTCGATCCGTCCCACTTCTCGTTCAACCTGCCGGGCGGACGCTGCGACGTTTGTCAGGGCGACGGCACGGTGACCGTCGAGATGCAATTCCTCGCTGACGTTGAGCTGGTTTGTGAAGAATGCAAAGGCACGCGCTTTAAGCAACAAATTCTGGACGTGCGCTATCGCGGCAAGAATGTGCACGACGTTTTGAACATGACGGTGCGTGAGGCGATCGGTTTCTTTCGCGAAGTCGCAAAGATTACGAATAAGTTAAAAGTGCTGGACGAAGTTGGGCTGGGTTACCTCCGGCTGGGCCAATCGGCTACCACACTGTCTGGTGGTGAGGCGCAGCGAATCAAGCTGGCGGCTCAACTTTCGAAACGAACCGGGGCAAAGACACTTTACATTTTTGACGAACCAACCACCGGCTTGCACTTTGACGACATCAACAAACTACTGGCCGCGTTTCGTGCTTTGATCGCCGCCGGCGGTTCGTTGTTGGTGATCGAACATAATCTTGACGTTATCAAGACTGCCGACTACATCATTGACCTGGGACCGGAAGGCGGCGATGCGGGCGGACAGGTTGTGGTCACCGGCACACCCGCAAAGATCATGGCCACGCGCGCATCGCACACCGGGAAATATCTGCGTCAGCATCTAGCAAAGGCAAATGGGCACGGCGCAACTAATGGAAATCTGGCCGGTCACAAATAAACTATCTGATTTTCCATTTCTTCAGCCGTCAATTTATTCAAAACTACAAGGAGTCGCTTTGCGATTTCCGGCACGGGCCGGCGAACCGCAATAATCAGACCAAAATGCTTATTGCCTGATGAAAAGAACTCTTTTGCGAGTAATTCAAAATCCGCGCGATTGTGAGTAAGCAAAGTCCGCTCATGACTAACGGCATAGGCGAGTTGCACCGCGTCACTTTGCCCAATTTGCTTTGCATCCTGCGTCGTGATTACTTCGAAACCCCTCGCTCGAACCAGATCAGCCAAAAGGACGCTGACGTCCTCATCAAGGTAGAGCTCAATGAAGAGGCGTTTCACTATTTCGTCAAATATCCCTCAATCAGTTCGTCGGGAACGCGATTGGCTTCAATAAAAGAATTGATCTCTGGCGTGTGGTCACTGTAATAACTAAGGGCATCAAACACTTGAGCTAAGGTAAGATGGGGCAAATGGCTCTCGATCTCTTCGGCGTTAATTCCCTGTCGCCACAGTTCGACGATTGCCCGAACAGGAGTTCGAGTGCCCCGGATTATGGGTTCACCGCCCAGAATCTGGTCATCGGTAATCACGTAATGGTGTTCGGTTGCTGTAGTCATTCCAGTCTCTCTTAAGTTGATCGGATGTTACCGGATTTTGTCGCCGCTGACCACAACTGAAATATCATGATTAGACAATGACAACTGCCCCGCCGCCTCCACGGATTGCCGTCAAGCGCCGCTTAATTTATGCCTTAATTGTTTACCTGCCCTTCCTTCTGATTCTGGCCGGTGTCGAGGTTGGAACACGGCTGAAGATGGCCCACATCAACAGTCTTGACCTCTTTGTAGTCACTCCGCAGCAACAAGCACAGGTTGCTGATGCCAGCCACGCGACAATCTTCGAAGGCGATCCTTTACTGCTGTGGCGTTTGAAACCGAACCTCGATCACGTCGTTTGGGATTTCACTGTGCTGTCGACGAACGCCCAGCATCTTCGCTCCGATCGTTCATTGCAAAAAAAACAACCAGGCGCCATACGCATTGTTTGTCTTGGCGATTCGGTAACGTTTGGTTATCGCGTCCCAACTGTTTGGCCCGACAAGCCGAATGACTATGACCGTCAAGCGCTGCCGTATCCGATGTTGCTGGAAAAAGAATTGCGCGCGGCCAATCCCAATAAACAAATTGAAGTAGTGACGATGGCGGTCCCGGGTTACACCAGTCATCAGGGTCTCGCCTGGCTGCGGCGCGACATCGATCGACTTAAACCCGACCTAGTCACCATTAGTTTTGGCTGGAACGATGCGAGTCTTAGTGACGTGCCAGACAGTGAAGCTATCAAGACGAATTGGAGTGCCGTCACCGTGCGTTGGCTGGTTGATCACAGTCAGGCGTTTGCGCATGCAACGCATTGGCTGCGCGCGAGGCAAACGCCCGGCGCCAGAGTTGTACGTCCGGCACCACGCGTTTCCGAGCAGGATTATCTAAACAACATGATGGCCATGGCTCAACTCGCCAAACAAAAACAGGCGGCAGTGATTATCCTGGCGGCGCCTTACCGGGATCAGGTGACCAATCCATCCGAGGCCGGTTTGATGCAGCGATATCGTGCGGGCCTGCGTTCAGTCAGCAGTCAAAATAGTTTGGCTTTTCTTGAGTTACCTGAGCTGACCGAAGCTGCTTATCCTACAAACGAAGGCTGGTTTGGCGAGCTGATACATCCCAATGACATGGGCCATCGACTGATCACTTTGGAATTGCTCAAGCTAATAAGGCAAACTCGGGCGCTCGGGGATTTGAAAATACCGTCGCTGACGTCTTAGCCGGTATGCTTTATGATTGAGAGCGGAGGAAGCAATGACTTTGAGCGAACAGATTATTTCCGACCTGACGGCCTCGATGAAAGCCCAGGACGCGCCGCGCACTTCAACGCTGCGAATGGTCAAGGCGGCGATGATGAATCGGCAGATCGAAAAAGGCGGCAAGCTGGACGATGAAGACCTGACGAAACTCCTTAATTCATTAGTCAAGCAACGACGCGATTCAGTTGAGCAGTATGAAAAAGGCGGTCGCCAGGATTTAGCTGACAAGGAAAAGTCGGAAATCCAGGTAATCGAAGCTTACCTGCCGCAAGCTGCCTCGCCCGAAGAGATTGAAGCAGCACTGGCGGTTGCGATCGCTGAAAGTGGCGCCAGCTCGATGAAAGACATGGGCAAGGTGATGAAGGCGGTACAAGTCGCACTGGCCGGCAAGAATGCCGACGGGCGAATGTTAAGCGAGATCGTAAAATCGAAACTCGGTGGTTGAAGTGGCAAGACTTTGGGAGGCTCTGATTTAATTTTCTTATGGGTAGTTGCCCATAGCCCGCGGAG
>DNND01000045.1:0-1806 GCA_003488005.1 Blastocatellia bacterium
CCGCACTCCAAAGTAAATCGTAAATCTGTCTTGTCATTACCGACTGCGATAGCGGGTGGGTGATCTCATTCGAAAGACAAGAGCGGTGTCGAGCCGGACTACAAAGTAAATCGTGAATCGTCCGTAGCACCAATTGAATAGGATTACGCCAACGAGTAACATCTTGGAATATGACTACAACTACTGAATCCATGACCGGCGACGAGATTGTCGAACTGTGCCGGCGGCATACTTTGTTTGAATGGTCTGCGCAAGCCGCGGTCGATCCGATTCCGGTGGCGCGCGCGAAGGGCATCTACTTCTGGACGCCGGAAGGCAAGCGCTTCATCGACTTCAACAGCCAACTGATGTGCGTCAACATCGGCCATGGCGATGAGCGAGTGGTGCGCGCGATCCAGGAACAAGCGGCAGTGCTTCCTTATGCGAATCCGTTCATGGCCACCGAGGTGCGCGCGCGCCTGAGTGTGAAGCTCGCACAGATCACGCCCGGTGACATCGATTGTTTTTTCTTTACCAACGGCGGCGCTGAAGCAAACGAGAACGCGATCCGCATCGCACGCATGTTTAGCGGGCGTCATAAAATTGGCGCGCGCTATCGCTCGTACCACGGCGGGACGGCAGGCGCGCTGACGCTGACCGGAGATCCGCGCCGCTGGGCCGCAGAACCCGGCATCCCCGGCGTGTTTCGCATTCCCGACTTTTATCATGGCATTCAAAAAGGTTCGGACACGGTTGAAGATGTCCTGGCACGCACCGAAGAGATTCTTGAACTCGAAGGCGTGAAGACAGTCGCGGCAATAATTGTAGAACCCGTTGTTGGGACGAATGGCATCTTGATTCCGCCCGACGGTTACATGCAGGGATTGCGCGCGCTGTGCGACAAGTACGGCATCCTGTTGATTGCCGACGAAGTGATGGCCGGCTTTGGCCGCACCGGCGAATGGTTCTCGGTGGACCACTGGAAAGTTGTGCCTGATCTGATTTCGATGGCCAAGGGACTGACGAGCGCGTACGTGCAACTTGGTGCGGTGGGCATGCGGCGGCAGATCGCCGATCACTTTGAAAAGAATGTTTTCTACGGCGGGCTTACCTATAACAGCCATCCGCTCGCCTGCGCGGCCGCGCTGGCAACCATTGCCGTCTATGAAGAAGATAAATTGATTGAAAACGCGCGGCGCATGGGTGAAGTAATGCGCGGCATGCTTGAGGATCTACAGAGCCGGCACCCATCGGTGGGCGCGACCCGCAACATTGGGCTGTTTGGAATTGTCGAAGTGGTGCGGAACCGCGAGACGCGCGAGCCGATGGCGCCTTTCAACGGTAGTTCGCCAGAGATGCAGGCGCTTGGGAACTTCTTTCGTGCGGAAGGTCTTTACACTTTTGTTCGTTGGAATACGTTCTTTACGAATCCGCCGCTGTGCATCACTGAAGCCGAGCTGCGCGAGGCGTTCGCGATTATTGATCGAGGTTTGGAGATAACGGATAAGGCGGTTTCTTAGCCGCGGATTTTCGCGGATAAGCGCGGATCAAGGCAGAAGGCAGAAAGCAGAAAGCAGAAAGCTGATGACAAAAAAGTAATCCGCAGATTACACAGATTACACAGATTACACAGAACGATAATTGGGAACTGTGAAAAGTAAACCGTCAGAACCACACGGAACGCAGAAAACAATCGCCGACCCATCGAGGGTCAAATCGTGAGTGGTAAATAGACAAGGAATATTAGCCGCAGATTAGCTCGGATTCGCACGGATCAGAAATTGAAAACATGGCTACCTCTGATCCCTGACCTCTGACTTCTGACCT
>DNND01000045.1:2118-25169 GCA_003488005.1 Blastocatellia bacterium
CCTCTGACCTCTGACCTCTGATTCCCTGACCTCTGACCTCTGACCTGGGGTCAGAAGGCAAAAGGCCTCTTCAGTAGGCGGCCAGTCCCCTTCAGGAACGCAACAAGCTTTGAGTCCTTTGCATGGTGCATGGATTCAACATTACTGCTCGCACCGTTGCATCCCAGCCGGCCTGATCCGCATTTGTTATTGGCTATCCGCGCGACAGTGTGGCGCTGTTGGGCAAGCTCGGGCACTGCTTTTCTGTGCTTCGCGTTCGCAGCAGTCAATTGCGAGCTCGTTGGACCATGTCCCGATCGCGCAGGTTGTGAGTGAAGTTTTTCTGACGGCCACTTGATGATTGAACCCGGCATCGGGGCAGCCCCGCGGACAGTTGAAATACGCCGCTGCGTCGAGATGCTTTTCGGTCTGTCAGGTGATGTCACAGCCTGACTGCGCCTATCAACCGGCACCGGTGGAATTAGAGTGGTGTCGGACCCGCGAGTTTCCGCGTTTGAACTGACATTGTTGCTGGATTGTTCCGCAGAATCGTAATAGCCGATCAGCAGGGCGCTTGATAACACCGCGACAACCATCACCAGCGCCAGGGGAAAAGAGGAATGCAGCAAACTTCGGCTGCGTGAGGCGCGGATCGCCGGTGGCTCGATGACAGGAACTAGTTCCGTGCCATCGAAGTCGCAAGACTCCTGCTCGTCGTCAAAGGTAAACTCACACTGTGAGCAGCGCTTCATAGCCAGGCTCCTCGAAGAACTAAATTGTCAGGGCGTTTCGCGGAGGGAAAGCGGTTCGCGTCGGGGATTTGGAACCGTAATGAAAGCCGCAAGTATAAGATACATACATCGACCGCAAGGGACAACGAAAAAACAGTACTTCTCTTAAAGCGCCAAATTAAAGCCCAATTGTTTAGACTTCCAAGTGCAACCTCGGATTAGCTTTCGCTCCAGCGGAGCGAGATGTCTATGACTACGAACGTATCGTTGGCGAGCAATCCCTAATAAAAATCCGCCACTGAGGCCCAGAGGACACAAGGGAGGCAAAAGGAAGATCTCAAACGTAGCACTACCCACCCGCTGATTTTGTTGCGTATCGCCGCACGTAATCGCTAGGATGTAGGCCTAGCCCCAAACTCCTCATTCACCCTTGTCCCAAACGCAGTCTCGCAATTTTCTTGGAGAGGTGTGTTATGGAAAAGCAAACAGTAAACAGCCAGCAGCAAACAGCCGGAGTTGTCTACGGTTCCCGGTTCACATTTTCAGCTTTACTTTGGTCGGCGCTTTTCCTTCTATGCGTCTCGAGTGCGCACGCGCAGGCTTGTCCTGATCCGCCGCCGCAAACTTCCGGCTCCCATAGTTTCCGTCAACAAGGCGAAAGCTTTGACATCCCCATCAGCGTTGAAGATTGTCAGCCTGTTTCGTTGGAGTTGCGGTGGGCCAACGGCCGGAACAATGGTAGCAACTTTCAGGTGACGTTTCTCGATAGCGATAATCAGGCGATCTACAGCAAAGAAATCTCCGGTTTCCTCAACGGCAGTTTTCTGTTTCCTTTCGCGACGCTTGAGCCGCGACCATCGCTTTCGTCATTGTCGCTAGTCTCTGTTCCAGTGAAAGTCACAATCGAGGCGGTGCGGCCCTTTGCCTTCCCGGCGATGATTACTTACAGAGTTACGCGCGCTGCTCTTCATCCGACGGCGGCCCTGAACCGGGAAGCGCAAATCGAGAACCGTGAACCGAGAACCGGGAACAGTGGGAAGATGGAAAAGGCAGAGCTGCTTGAGTCCAATGATGGCAAGACGAGGAGGCCGTAAATCTTATTTGGAGTGCGGCGGCCTGGCGCCACTTTGGCCCGGCGATCGAAACCACCACTCGCTCTTCCGACGAGTCGGGACACTACCAAAATAATTTCCGTTCTTATTTTTAGGAAGGAGAGTGTGGCCAGGAAAACGACCAAAGCGGCGCCGGGCCGCCGCACTCCAAAAAGAGCGGAAGCGCTTTTATAACTCACGACTTGAACGGCTTCGTTAATATTCGTCCGGTCCTTTTCAGAAACGAACCAAAACCCGATACCTTTTTGGTGTTGCCGCTTGTGTTCACAACGATGGTTTTCCTGCTGGAGCTTAATGACCGGCTGCGGTCGGACAGCCTGGGTATTGGCTTTAGAGTTGGCAGCGGTTTCAAGCGCGGCAAGGGTTTCAACCCGGGCAAGGCCGGGATTGGACCTGCGGGTTTCGATTCTGCAATTTCGAACCTGTCCGCCGGAAGAGAAGTTTCGAGTTTCGCGTTCCGAATTGGGGAGTTCTCAGAAGTCGCGGCCACCTTCGACACGACAGGTAATGGCTGGGACGTTTGCAGCTTCGGCTTCTGAGTTTCGGTCGGGCTTTCCGAAATTTGGGGGTTTGTTCGGAACAGACGCGGTGTCGCGTAAAAGGCCACGAAGGAGACAGCCGCTAACACCGCGAGCGCCGCGATTTGTAACGCCAACCTGCGCGGGCGGGCAAAGACAGGCGAGTGCGCGATTGGAGTTTCCGGGTGCGGCGATCTTGATAAGGGAATGACTAAACGCGTAGGCCCGCGGCGCTCCAGTTCTGTCCTCGCCGGCAATGCGTTGTTTGGGAAAACGTGTTCCAGCGTGGGCTCGTAGACGAGTTGCGCCCCGTCCATGTCACAGTGTTCCTGGTCATCCTCATAAATAAACTCGCATTGTGAACACAGCTTCATCGCGTCCCTCCTCGAAATCGGAATTGTAAGTTGGGGCACGAACGGAATTGCGGTCGACGTCGACCAAGTAGGTGAGATCCGTTGCTTACAGATTACATAGATGGCGACGCAGAGTAAATAGGCAAGTGAAAAGCTGCAATCCAGACTGGAAATCAGTGAAAACTAAGCGGCTTCCAAACGCCCTGGCTTTGCTCGCAAACCAATACACGCAAGTCTAACCAGCCTCGAAATCGAAGGGTTCGGGATCAAAAAATGGATCAGGCTCGAGCGGTTCGCCGCTAGCAATCCGCTGCTCGCGTTCCACCCACTTCCGATTGAACTCTTTATTGAATTCCTCGCGGCGGCGATTCTCGACTTCCCACTCCTGGCGCGTTTTGTAAAACGAGAATGCAAAGTCGTCGTCCATGTTGCATCCATCGAGATGCCAAAAACCTACGCCCATACCAAGCGGGCTGGTTTCGTCTCCAAACAACTGGCACATGGGACAATCTTCGTCAACGATCATGTCTCGAGGACGCAGCGCTTGGGGAAGACGCTTGCGCTCGTTGTCGATTAGGATGGCGGGAATGCGTCCGTCGAGATCCGGCTGTGGACTTTCGAGCCAATCGATTTTGAGCTGGTCAAGCGTCGCAAGCAATTCGTTTGCGTCCTCGACGCGTCGCGCCGCGCCAATTGGTTGCAGCTCGAAAAGGCTGTGAAGCAAGTGCCGCACAAGGTCGTAGTAAAGAATCCACTCGTGCGTGCCAAAACCTGCAGAGCGGTAGGCAAAAGAATTTTTGGCTAAACAAGGTGGCCCCTCGTTCTGCAAACTCCATTGCAGCGAACGCGTGTGCAAATCAAAGTCGATGAAGTCCTGATGCGCGAGCAGCACATCTCGCGGTGACTCGCCGCGCAGATCGGCACGTACCGTCAGCAACCAGCGCGCGTGAATGGTGCTGATCTCTTTCGCCAAAGCTTCATGCCCGGCCTCATCATCATCTGAGGTCAACGCCCTGGCGATTGCTGCGCTCGCAGTTTCCATCGGCAACGAGAGGTAAGCGTTGACAAGAAACTCGAGCAGAGGACGGCCAAACAATATCGGGCGAAAGTCGCAGGCGGGCCTGGCCGCGCGCTCACGAAGATGTCGCTCGCGAGACCATCGATAGGCATCAACCGAATTAACAAACAACCAGTCGTCCGGCAAGCGGTACAAAATAGGAATATCAGTCAGGGCGTGGCCGTCGTGATAGAACACTTCGCCCTCTGGACCAGGCTGTGAATACAAAGAATCAATCGCAACGATCCGGGCCGCCAGATCGATGACCACAATACCGGCATCCCAGGGTTCAGCATCAAGCGCGGTGCGCAAGTCATCCGCGGATTCGGGACTGTCAGATGATGAACCACGATTTGGCAAAAAGTTTGTTGGACATTGAGTTGAATAGAACCAGCTAAAATATCCGTTTGCATCGCGCGGTTTGTGATAACGCGCGAGAGCAGCTTCCAGTTCTCCAATCGTTTCCGGTTCGGCCGACAGCGCGGCCACAAAAGCATCGACGAATGAGCCATGAATGGTGCCGTGAAGAACTCGTTCTGCGTCGACAAGGTTGAGTTTGACTTCGCTCATGAGCGTGCCTTTCGTTTAGAAGTTGTGAGTTGACAGTCACGAATTCAATTGAATCGAACAAACGTTGACTGAAAATGCCGCTTCCTAGGTAGAACGTCCCGGATGACTGGCCCAGTCTCCTATCGCTTTTTTCACTTTTTCAGCGCTTCGGTCGAAACCCAATCGGCTTGATCTTCACTGGTGGCGGAGTAGTGAGTCCACGAATCGCATCGAAGACTATCTTGAACTGGTGATCGTATTTCTTTTCGAGTTCGTTAAGTGCTCGGGCCCATTCATCATTCGCGGCCAATATCTGGCGCAAACGCACGAATGCGCGAACAACTTCCACACTTGCGGCAATTGCGGTTTTACTAGCTAAGACATTAGCCGCCATAAGTGCACCATGTTCGGTGAATGCCAGAGGTCGATACTTCAAATTCTGACCCCGCTTCAAGGTCGCAATTTGCGACCTTGAACGCTCAGTAGATCTGGCCTCCTCACTCGTTAGCTGAAACATGAAGTCCTCAGGAAATCGCTCGCGGTTGCGTTTTACTTGTTCGTTCAAACGCTTGGTCGGGACACCGTAAAGTTTCGCGAGTTCAGCATCAAGAATGACCCTCTCGCCGCGAATGCGAAGAATCGCCTGTTCAACTCGCTCAACGGGAATCGCTGCTAATGATTTATTCATGAGAAGCTTTTGGGAGATCACAAATTGCTCAACGGAAGTTTCGCCTGGTGCCTCTCGCTCTCTTGATGTTGCATTTTGCAATATCAAACAGTTCAATATCGCTCGGCTTAAAGGAACCAGAAATCACGGGCGGCGCCTCTCAGGATCTAAACGCTAGGGTGACAGGCAAAACCTAATTCTGCACAGACTTTGGCTGTCGTCCAGAGCGGAGGTGAGGTGTTGGGTTTTCAGTTTATGAAAGACTTTATGCAGCGGGTCGGGATCGAACAGTGCAATGGTTAGACCTTGGAGTGCGCTGACCTGGCAGCGCTTTGGCCGAAGCACCGCCTAATCCACTAAGGTTTCATCAAGCAGTCACCGGCCAAAGCGGCGCCGGGCCGCCGCACTCCAAAAAGATGAAGGGGATTTGATGAGCGAAAGCAATGTCCAGCAGTTATTTGGAAACATTGATATCTACCTGTTTGATCAACTCTTGAAGGGACGATTCATCCGCGGGATGCGCGTGCTGGATGCCGGTTGTGGAACGGGTCGGAATCTCGTTTATTTCCTCCGCAACGGCTATGAGGTTTTCGCGGTCGATCAATCGGAAGAGTCGATACGAGAGGTTCGTAAGCTTGCTTCTGTTCTCGCGCCGCATTTACCGGCGGACAACTTTCGGGTCGAGCCGGTGGAACGAATGTCGTTTGGGATAGAAGCAAACAGCAGCCAGCAAACAGTAAACAGCAAGGCAACGTCTGGTACGCACAATCTGATGGAAAAGTCTGGTGGTGGCTTTGATTGTGTGCTAAGTAGCGCCGTCCTCCACTTTGCGCGCGATGAAGAACAGTGGCAGGCGATGGTGGATGAGATGTGGCGCGTGCTCAAGCCCAGTGGAATTTTCTTTGCGCGCCTCGCCTCTACAATAGGCATGGAAGGTAAGATCAAACTGATCAGCGGTCGACGTTATCACCTTCCTGACGGGTCAGATCGTTTTCTGGTGGACCAAGCGATGTTGAAAAACGTGACCGCCGCGCTCGGCGGTGAGTTTATTGAGCCCATTAAGACGACCGTGGTCGAGAACCTGCGCGCGATGACGACCTGGGTGGTGAGGAAATGCTGAGTACTGAGTGACTGAGTGCTGAGTACTGACTGCTGTCCGTCTTAACGATTTACGATTCACGATTCACGATTTTGCTGCCTTCTGCTTCTTCGGGATCAGCGGCAGCAATTGACCGTCTTCAAGGGCACGACCCTCTTCGATGCTGTGCGTATCCACAACGAATTGCGTGCGCCGTGTAACTTGCGAGAGCATTTTCTTGATCGTCTTGTCGTCGAGTTTTGAAACATCCACTCCCGACGATACAAGTTCAGCGCGCAAACGCGCTGGGCGATTCAGGCCACGATCATAAACGTCAGGATAAATGTGTAGCACGCCGCCTTCGACCACCAGCGTGTCGTAGTTGATATCAACCGGCAGTGGTTCATCTAGCTTTGCGTAGAGTGTTCTAAAACTGTGCTTTGCAGCTGCAATGCGCTTCGCCGAAATGGGTACCGCGCGGGCCGCAATTATTTTTTCCGAGAGATCGTAAAGCTCTGAACGCAGCACCCGGACACACCCGTGGGAAACCAAATTACCGACGTCGTTTGCGCCGGCCGCCTGGTGAATTAGGTAGCTGTTACCGAGCGGAATTTTGATTTTGCCAAGCGGGTTGCGCGGGTCGCTGGCCTTTATTACTTCGCCGGGTCG
This sequence comes from Blastocatellia bacterium, assembly GCA_003488005.1. Taxonomy (GTDB): domain Bacteria; phylum Acidobacteriota; class Blastocatellia; order Pyrinomonadales; family Pyrinomonadaceae; genus PSRF01. The sequence goes on from DNND01000045.1 coordinate 8,832, forward strand.
TACTCCTTTATGGCTGCTTACCCAGTCGCTGTCCGGCGGAATCCAGGCCGGGTTCCAAATTACTTCCGTCGCCTCACGTTCGCCGATGTAGATGGGATACTCCTTCATACCGACGCCGACGTAGTAAGACTTCACCTCTTTGCCGTTCTGCCAAAGAGTCAAGCGAAAGGAAGGGACATTCAAGGTCAGACGAATGTCGGGCTGGTTCGGCTCAAAGTCCGCGGTTTCAATATGTCCGCCGGTGAGTCTATCTGAACGTTCGGACTCCGAGCGATCAGCCGCAGTCTGTGCGTGCACATTGGACCAACCTGGCAACAGCAATATTGAAACGAACAAAGCGGCGCCGGCGATGCGAAGTAACTCCGAGCTCTTTGATTTTTGTTCGCACATAGTTCGGTTTGCAACTGCCCTGGACCAATCAGGACAGCCTTATCGGCAATTGAATTCGGGGGATTGGGTGAACCTAGCTTACGGGAGTGGACGACAAACTAGCAATCGTTAAGCCTCAGAATTTGCCGAGTGCGTGTATTTGCATTGTGGGTCGACGAATACAGAACCGGAAGCGGTAGCGACCGGGTCGGACAAGCGATAAACAATACATCCATTTCCTGAATCGCCGAGAACACTCGCTTCCAATCACGGTGAACTCAACACCGCGCGGACCCGGTCGCCACCGCTTCCGGTTCTGTATTTGTCGACCCACAATAAGGAAAAACAGGCGAGCAGTGCCCGCCTCTAACAAATCCTGACCGACTAACCAGTCACAACAAATAACCGATAGCTGCCGATTACATGTTGTGGTTGCCATTCGCTTTGTGCATGCCGCCGCGACGATGCCGGCGATGGCGGCGCCATTGTCCGCGACGATGGCGACGGCCGTGCCTGCCATGCATCTCATTCTCGTGCCGTTCCATGGTAGTGCTGCTGTTTGAATTTTGTGCCGAAGCACTTTCAATTGCCAGCCCGCCCAAACCAACTGTGACCATTAGCGCCAGAACAAAGAAAAACCTTTTCATATTTTTGCTCCTCAAGAATTAACTTATGTGTGTCGGGGGAATAGCGGCAATCTATTCTCAACTGGAAGCGAAGTCAACGGTTTTGCAGGACGCCGACCAAGTCGGCCAAACGCAGGGCTTCCGCCTTGAACATCGGCGACTGGCACGCGGCCACCAGCTCCTGATAAACCTTCAGATGTTCTTCCGCCCGCGCGCCTTTCGCGTTCGCTTTCTCAGTATCGCCATTCGCAACTGCTTCCCGACCCACCGCAAGCAGCGATTCAATGTAGACCGGACCGAGCCAAAGCCGGCTCACCGCCGACTCGGTACTGGAAACCAACTCCAACGCTTCAACACATAGCCGTTCGGCTTCTTCCGTTTCACCGCGAGCGAGTCGCACCTGCGCCAACGTACGGCGGCCTTCGGCCCGCGTGTAAAGCAGGCCCAACGATTCAGCCTGAGTAAAGTTTTCCAGTGCCAGTCGCAAAGCCTGATCCAGAAAGCTACCGCCGCGCCTGGAAAGAAAGACCGCGTAGTTGCCTTTCATCAAGGCCACCAGTCGAAGTTCGCCGATAGATTCTCCAAGCGCGATGCCGTCAACAAACTCGCGCTCCGCTTTTTCACTGTCGAGGTAGGTTGCACACAACGAGGCGCACATGTGGGTCCAGGCGCGGCGCTCGCGCGAATGAATTCGCTCGGCTATCTCGCGTTCGCGCAGCGAATATTTCAGTCCTTCCGCAACCTCGCCGCGGTTCATCGCATTTTCGCCCAGGTATTCCCAGCCCAGTGCCTGAGCAACGGGTAAGTTGTGTCTGGTGCCAAATTCGATGACCTTGCGCGCCCAGACATCGCCGTCACTGAACAGTCCCGAATGCTGGTAAGCACCGGCGAGATAGCTATACAGCATCGAGATGATTGAACCCGCCTGGGTCGTCACTGTTTCCGCCGCCGCTGCGGGCGCCACCAGGTCAGCAGCGCGCGTCAGCAACTCAATCGCTTTCTTGTGATGTCCGGCGAGATGATGAAAGCGTCCTTCGTTCGCCAGTGCGTTGGCAGTCTCCAATGGATGGGTCGCCGGGTCGAGCACGGTCAATGCTTCCCCTAAAAGATCTAAGCCGCGCTGATCACCAAGCGTTACTAAAGAACTGGCAGCCTGACATTGCAGGCGCGCGCGTACCTGTGGATCAGTTGTTAACGCCAGTGCGCGCTCGAAATGTTCGCCGGCCGGCATCATTTCTCCCTGAAGCAAATAAACTTTGCCTATCTCTTCCTCCATCGCCAGTTGTTCATCAACCAAATCGAGCGCTTCGGCACAATCGCGCGCTCGCCCCAACGCCACAATTGCTTCGTCAAATGCGGAAACGCGTTCGGCATCGGCGGCGGCCCGTTTCGCATATTTCAAACCGCTTTCATAATCGGCGGCTTGAATATAATGATGGGCCAACTTTTCGACGGCGCAGTGTGAAGTTGTGGCGGTGCGCCCCAGACCTTCGGCAGCCTGCCGATGCAAGCGGCGCCGGCGAATAGGGTTCAGTTCTTCATAAAGCACTTCGCGAATTTTGTCGTGAGTAAAAGTAAACGAGTCGCTGCGATTGGCGGTGATCAGTTGCGCGCCCACGGCTTCATCCAGGGCATCAAGCAGCGCATCTTCACTCTGCTCTCCGGATGCCGACTGCAACTCGCCAAAAGTGAAAGTCTTTCCCAGCACGGCGCCCGCGCGCAAGACTTCGTTGGCTTCAGGGCTGACGCGATCGAGTCGACTGCCAATGGCTTCCTTCATGCTTTGGGGAATAACCAGTTCGTCGACGTCGCAACGTTGCCAGCGGCCACTCTCGCGGCGCACTGAGCCCTTTTCGATTAGCGCCTTCAGCACTTCTTCAACGAAGAAAGGGTTGCCCTCCGTCTCGCGAAACACGGCGTCGGTGAAATCTCCGCTAACATTTTCGCCGAGCAAAGCGCCTAGTTGCGCCGAAGTTTCTGCCGCATCAAAACGCTTGAGCATGATGCGCGTCACCAGCCGTTCGCGGTTCCAGTCAACCAAAGATTTAGCCAACGGATGCGCGCGATCCAATTCAGTTTCACGATAAGCGCCAAGGATTAGCACGCGTTCCTCGCGGAGTTGGCGCAGCAGATGCCCCAACAGCCAAAGCGTGCTGCGGTCGGCCCAGTGCAAATCGTCGGCGTAGAAAAGCAGGCCTTTGGCACCGGCGAGATTCACAAAAACTTTTACCACCGCATCGAAGAAAAGCAGGCGCTCTTCATGCGCCGGCAGTTCCGCTCGTTCCGGAAATGGCCCAAGCCGGGTTTGAATTTCGGGGGCGAGCTTCGCAATCTGCGGCGCCGTGTCGCCCAGTTTCGCACGCAGGGCAGCATCGTCTTTTTCTTCGCGGACCAGACGACGAAAGGCTTCGACGAAAGGAAGATAGGGCGTGGTGGCTTCGTATTCGTAGCAGCCGCCTGACAAAACGACGGCGCCGTCGACGGAAGCACGGATTGTGACTTCGCGCGCCAGCCGCGTCTTGCCGGCGCCTGGCTCACCACTGAAAAGCACAGCATGGCCATGGCCTTCACGCGCGCGATGCCACAACTCGATCGCCTCGGTCAGTTCAACGCTACGGCCCACCAAACGTCCGCGCGAAAGGGCATCAAGGATCGCGACGGTGGCAACTGCTTCCTCATCGGTGGCGAATTCCTCGGCAGTTAACGAATCACGCAATGCGATCCCTGTTTCCGCGGCCGTGGCAAAACGTTGCGCCGGATCTTTCGACAGCAGCCGCAGGATAATGGCCTCAAGCGCGCGCGGCAGATCGGGACGCAACACACGCGGCGGCACGACTGAAGCGTGAACGTGTTGCGAAACTACTGAAAGCGGATCGTCGCCAATAAATGGCAGCCGCCCCGTCGTCATTTCATAAAGCAGGACGCCCAGCGCATACAGATCGGTGCGGCCATCGACGGTCTGGCCCAATGCCTGCTCGGGCGCCATGTAGGAGGCCGTGCCCACAATCAGACCCGCGCGTGAAATGCGCGCGGCATCGGCAGGCAAAGCAAGCCCGAGATCGGCGAGCTTTACACTGCCGTCGAGACTTGATGACAGCAACACATTGTCAGGTTTCAGATCGCGATGAACGATGTTATTGGCGTGCGCGTGCCCCAGTGCGGCGCAGAGCTGGCCGGCTATCTCGATGACGCGGGACAATTCCGCCGGCCGCGACTTCGCGAGACTGGGACCTTGCGCCAACTCCATCACGAAGAAGGGCGCGCCATTCGCTTCGCCGACGTCGTGAACTGAGATGATATGGGGATGATTGAGCGCGGCGGCAGCGCGAGCTTCACGCATTAAGCGCTGGCGAGCTTCAACCGAAGAGGTAGCAGTCGGCAAGACTTTCACTGCCACTTCGCGGTGCAACTCCAGGTCGGTGGCGCGATAGACGATGCCCATGCCGCCGCGACCGATTTCACTGTCGAGGCGATAGCGCTCGCGCAGTATTGATCCCGGCACGATGGCGCTGTTGACGACAGCGTCGCGGCTGAGAATGCGCGTGGCTTGCGAATCGTCGTTCATTTATTCACCAAGACTCTTTCGGCCAGTACCGCAGTTTTTAGTAATTTCTGATCAAGTTTCTTCGACGCGTGGCGTCGGTACGAGTTTAGCCCGGCGTTTCAACGCCGGGAACGAGCGGTTAGCCGGCCGTGTCGCGTAGCGACATTTGAATTGGCCCGGTTTTCAGCCGTCGCTACGCGACTTGAACACTTCGTTGGCCTTTCCCGGCCTTGAAAGGCCGGGGCTAAATTCGGGTTGACGCTACGCGTCGGAAGCTAAAATCTATGCCACTTTCGTCAGGTACTTCTCCTCGAGCACCGCTGTGTGATGCGCAACGTGCCCGGCGAGGATGTAGGCGAGCGCGCGCACGGTAACTCGATTGCCGCTGGCGATTCCGCTGCGCAACCAGGCATCGTCAGGCAAGTTCCGGAAGAAAGTGAGCGTGCTTTCGCGAACGGCGCGAAAGTCCTGAACATGACTCGCCCACGAATAGTCATCAGCATTGGCGGTCGCAGCAGCTACTTCCTGATCGTATCCCGGCAGCTCATCGGGAAAACCGCGTGCGAACCAAACCGCGCGAAAAAGAAAGACGCGCTCGCCGTCGTTCACATGATTCAGCAACTGGCGCATGGACCACTTGTCCGGTGCGTAGCGGTAATGGGACTGTTCCTCGGAAATAGCCTGCAGAAAGTTGACTGTGTCTATCAGTTGGCTTTCCAGTACAGCCTCAATGTCGTCGCTGCTTATGCGATCGATGTAGAGAGAGTACGAGGGAGCTGCTTCGTTTGCTTCAGGACGTCCAATCATATGCGTCTCCGGTGAATCGTAAATCGTAAATCGTAAATCGTGAATCTGGAATCTTGAATCTTGAATCTGGAATCTTGAATCTGGAATCTCGAATCTTGAATCTGGAATCTGGAATCGTGAATCTGGAATCTGGAATCTTGCCTTCCGCCTACTGCCTACTGCCTTCTGCCTTTTCCCGTCCGCCGTTAGCGTTTCCCAACACGTTGCTCAAGAGCGCCCGTATCTCGTCACCGCCGGTAGCAACCCGGCTTGCGATTCGACCGTCAGGACTAACCACCACTCCGGTTGGTGTGGCCAGTCCGCCGTATTTTTCGCCAACCTCGCGTTCCTTTTGTAAAAGCACCTCGCCCAGGCTGTTGCGTGCCACATTCACAAAGTTGTCCTTGATCGTGCCGCGCGTAATTACCGCAATTGTCAGTTGATCCTGATGCGCCTCCTGCCATTCTTTGATCTCCTTGAAGATCACGATGCATGGCCCGCAGTGTGGACTGGTGAAAAGCAGCAACAAAGGTTTGCCATGTTCCAGCAACGACATGAGCGATCGGGAGCCGCCGTGATAAGCGGGCAACTCAAAGTCGGGAGCGACGGAGTCGATCGGCAAGCCCTCGGGCCCAACCCTCGCCGCAAGTGCTTTGCGATGGCGCAGCTGGAAAAAAATAAACACAGCGACAATGACTGCCACAGCCGAGGCCAGTAACGCCCACCCAATGCCGCTCAGCGTCCCCAGAGTAGAAACAATGTCCGGACTGGCGCTAAGAGTTGCTTGCCAGAAAACAAACGCGGCGCCGAGCGCGAAAATTATATTGCGCACCAGCGTGGGCCAGCCAAGCGGGCGCGAATAGAGTTGGCCAAAACAATGGCAATCATGCGTTTGGCCACGGGCCAGGTTCACACCGATCGCCACAATGAAAACGCCGAGCAACAAGAGCCCGCTGAGGGAACTAACGGCTGTGGTCGCACTGAAAAGTAAACCGATCGCAATTGCCAGTTCGACGAAAGGAAGGATAAGGGCGACAGCAGGCGCGAATGCTTTGGGCGCACCGAAATTCTTCACGGCTTCCCGCGTGCCGTCCTGGTCCATCAGTTTGGTAATGCCAGCCAGGCTGAACACAACGCTGAGAGCGACGCGAACGAGTACGATTATCAGCGGCATAAAAGAGTCAATTATTAGTTATTAGCGCTTGAGACATTTTCGAGCAAGCAGGCGCCGCTCCAGGGACGGTTGGCCTGAAACGCGTCGGACTTTTGCAGGCGATAAAAGAAACTTAACATGAGCGGCAGGCGTTTCAAACTGCCCGCAGTTTGAAACATTGAGCGCACCTCACGCGTCAGCCAACCGTGGGCCTTGAAAAACTCCGGGCCTTCAGGCGGCGCAAATTTCAGCGGCGCTGACGCCTGTGCCAGCGGCTGGCCCATCTTCTTCTGCATCATCTTGAGCAAACCCGGCGAAGCCAGGTCAAGCAGCCAGTACTTGAACGATGACTGCTGCGACAGATCTTTCGCAAGCTCGCCCACCGCTTCGGTGGTGAAGTAGATTATCAACCCCTCGCTGATAATCAGCGCTTGCCGCGTGTTGGCGCCGAGCCGGCTAAACAGATCCCGCCGCGCCGCCACGTCCGCAAGATCGAGTCGCACGCGTTCCAGCGCACAACGTGGCTGCTCGTCCTTTAATAGTTCTTCCTTATAATCGGTTATCTCGGGCAAATCGACTTCAATCCATTTCAAGGCAGGCGGCAGCGTCAGGCGATAAGGGCGCGCATCGAGGCCTGCGGCGAGGTTGACTACCACATCGCAACCCGCGGCAATCTGTTCGTTGATGAACTGATCGAAAACGTAGGTGCGGGCAAACCAGGCCCAGGCATTCTTTTCGCTGAAGGTTAGCGACCGGGCGATCTGTTCGCCACGCTCGCCGGCAAGGCGGCGCGCAAACGGATCGCGGAAGAGGGGGTCCTCACGTTCAGACTCGCGTGCGCGATAAATCGCAGCGAGCAAGGCGGTATCGGAAATATTTCGGATCAAAGTCATCACCTGAAATTGTAATTCGCACACAGCAAAGGACAAAGGCGATGGGCTGCTCAGTAGTGTCTTAATTTCGTTTTGTCTGTGCGTCCTTTGTGTCCTCTGTGCCTCTGCGGTGAACAATCCCTAATAAGAATTCACCACTGAGGCACTGAGAACACAAAGGACGCACAAAGAAGATTTCAAACTAAGACACGACCCGCGGCTCCTACACTTTCCCTTTGCTCGGATTCTGTTATAGGCTGCGGCGCCAGCGTTGAGTTTGGCGGACGCTAGCCTGAGAGTTAACTAAAACGGGCTAAAATCTGAAACTTACCAACTGCAGCAACCGTTTCTCTTAGCGGGGAAACTCTCTTCAGGATTCGCAGGAAGGACCATTTATGTTCTGTTCCAGTTGTGGCACTACGATCACGCCGGGTTTGAGCTTTTGTAATCGCTGCGGCGCGAGCTTGAAAGAGGAACCCACTGGGTCAACCGTGAGGACAGGCGCCATCGTCGCATTCTTAATAGCCATCGCCATTATCGGCATCAGCGGGCTGGGCATGATGCTGGGCGGCGCGGTTACGTTGAAGCGAGATGCCGTGCTTGGTGAAGACGTGGTCGGCATGTTCATGTTCTTCACCTTCATCATCGTCGGCCTAATCGAATTCTTTTTGGTCAGACAGTTGTCAAAACTTATCAGCAATCCGGCACCGAAACGCGCGTCGCTGCCGCAACCGTCCGCAGTACCCCTCGAGTTGCATCCTGCGTCAGCCGCTCAGGCGCGCGGTTTACCGGAAGCAATGCCGAGCGTGACGGAGAATACAACTCGGACACTCGAGTACCAACGCAAAGAACCACCGCGTTAACAAAGGCGGCGAACGGAATGAGGTAACCGGAACATCATGCACATTTTCACCAATCGAAAAACGTATTTGCTGTTGGCGCTGCTTTCATTGTTTGCCGGCTGCCATTTTCAAATTCACGACGAGATTAAAGGCTCGGGCGTGCGCCTGAAACAAAAGCGCGACGTTCCCTCATTTAATTCGATCGCCACTGAGGGCGCTTTCGACATCGAGGTTGTTTGCCAAAAACCGCAGAGCATCGAAGTAGAAGCTGACGACAATCTGCTGCCACTGATCACTACGGAGGTTTCCAACAACGTGCTGCACATCAGAAGCAATCGCAGTTTTTCGGCTAGCGATTCCATCAAAATCACAATTTCGGTGCCTGAACTCGAAGGCATTTCAGCCAAAGGCGCCGGCAAGTGCGACATCACCGGGATAAAAAACGAAAAGTTTGAAATTGATGCAAATGGCGCCACCACCATCAGGCTGGCTGGAGAAACAAAGCTTATTGATATTGATAGCAACGGCGCCGGAAAAATCGATGCGCACAAACTGCGTGCGGCGCGCGGTGTTGTTCAGGCGAAAGGCGTAGCGCGGGTGGATGTGAACGTTGCTGAACAATTGGATGTAACTGTTTCCGGACCATCGCACGTAACCTACCGCGGCGATCCAGTTTTGAATAAGACTGTCCATGGACCAGGCAGCGTCGAGAAAAAAGAAGCAGAGGTAAGCTGACCGGAGTCGTAAATCGTGAATCGTGAATCATAAATAGAGCGTCCGCTGCTTTTGTCTCACGCGCTGGTGACTTCGGCACCGCGGCAATTGCCCACAGCATCTCTCTCCTCTGCGCAATCTGCGGAAACCTCCTGCTGTTTACTGTTTGCTGTTGACTGTTTCACTTCGTAGACGATTCACGATTTGCGTTTTTCCTGTTGACATTCGACTGCCTGCTGCCTGACTATTTGCCATCATTCGAAAAGGAGCTTATTGCGCCAATGACCTATGTAGTTGTTGAGTTATGTGTTGATTGCAAATATACCGACTGCGCGGCTGTCTGTCCGGTGGAAGCTTTTCATGAACTCACCGATCGTCTGTACATCAACGCCGACACTTGTATCGATTGCGATGCTTGCGTTCCTGAATGTCCGGTAGAGGCAATCTTCGCCGACACTAATGTTCCTGAGAACTACGCTCATTGGACGCAGATCAATATTGACGAAGCTCCAAACTATCCGGTCATCAGCCAAAAAATACCGGCGCTGCATGGACCAACCTGCGCTGGTCCTGAAGAGTAACAACCTATCCAAAAGAACTAACACAGGCGGGCCGCTTTTCGAGTGGCCCGCTTTTGCGTTTTATGAACCTGGCAATCAGCGACGGTGCACTTTTGCGGTCTGACGGCTCTTGTTACAATCCAGGTTGCAAAAAGATTCTTCAGCTCGAGGCAGCGTCTTGATCGATGTGAATGACGAGAGGAGTGTTGCTTGATTACCTGTCGCAAGATGACCGCCGCGGATGTCGCTGACGCTTTTGAAATGCTGCGCGTTTTTCTGCGCGAAGACGAACACTACCTCGCCAGCAGCGAAGCCTACGGCGACCGTGGCTTCCAGGGACTTAACGACGCGCTCGATCTTTTTCTGGAACAACCGGAACTTGGGTTCGTCTGGATAGCCTATGACCAAAAAGGCGCTGCGGCAGTCTGCGTAGTTTGTTATGCCATCTCGACGTCGATGGGGGCGGTGGTGGCAAAGCTCGATGACGTGTCAGTGAAAGCAGACCGCCGCGGTGGCGGAATCGGAACTGCGTTATTGGAACAATTGAAAGCGCAACTGCGAAAAGAGGCAGTGACGCGCATCGATGTCGCCGTCCACCTGGAGAATCCGGAAGCGCGCCGGTTTTATGAAAAGCTGGGGTTTATGGCGCTGAATGAAGAACGAATGGCCTGCGTTATCTGATTTTGTAGCAAGACTAGCCGCGGATTTTCGCGGAGCAACGCGGATCTGAAAAAAGAAGAAGTCACAAAATATTTTTAGTTTTTGGCTTCTTTGGTCTTACTCAGATCCGCGTTTTATCCGCGTTCATCTGCGGCTAATTATTCTTTCCCAAGGTTCGCGATCTCTTCAAAGTATTTCGCAAACGCAACCATCCCACCCGACGCCTGCTGCCAATCGAAGTTTTCATTCGGCGCGTGATAACCGTGCTCGGGAAGCGACAGTCCCAGAAATAAGACCGGGCACTGCAAAACTTTTTCAATACTGGTCATCGCTCCAATAGTTCCGCCATCGCGAACAAAGACTGCCTCGCGTCCAAAGGCAAATTTGATCGCTCGCTTTAGGGCTTGAGGCAATGGACCAGTGAGCACAGTGCGAAACGCCGGCGCGGCTGATTCAAACTGAACCTTCACGTCCGGATTTCTTTCCTTAATTGCTGCCCGCAACTGCTTCTTGATCTTTTCCGGATCCTGACCGGGCACCAGGCGAAACGAAGCCTTAACCTCGGCGCGCGGCGGCACAATTGATTTCACGCCCGGGCCTTGATAGCCGCCGACCACTCCGTGAATTTCCATCGTGGGCATGCCCCAGATGCGTTTCATCACTTCGAGCTGATCCTCGCTGCGCATCAATTTCAGATGATGTGCTTTTTTGAAACCCTTAACCGTAAAGCCGGAGTTGACCCAATCGTTTAGTTCACTCTTTGATGGCGGGATCACATCGTCATAGAAACCTTTGATCTTGATTTTACCGGTCACCGGATCGTAAAGATCGCAAACCAAGCGCATCAACTCGGCAATCGGATTGCGCGAGGCGCCGCCTGTTTCACCTGAATGCGTATCGGTCGCTCCGGTTTCGAGCGTGAGAATAAATCCCAACAAGCCGCGCAGCCCCGCCGAACTTGCCGGCCGATCTCGCGAAACCCAGACTGTGTCTGAAACAACGACCGAATCGGTTCGCAGGTCTCGCTTATTTTTGGAAATGATCTTTTCGAAATTCGGCGAACCGATTTCCTCTTCAAACTCCCAAAGGAAACGAATATTGATTGGCACGCCTGCCTCTTGCGCCGCGCGCGCGCCATAGAGCGCCGCCAGTGCCGGGCCCTTGTCGTCCGTCGTGCCGCGACCAAAGTAGCTGTCGCCCCTGGTCGTCATAACAAACGGCTCGGTGTCCCAGGGCTCGGTTTCCTTCGAGGCCGGCTGCACATCCATATGGTTGTAAACCGTAACCGTGGGCGCATTTTTTGCTGAATCGAATACCGCATGCACGGTCGGATTGCCGCGGTCGGCCTTGTAGACATCCACTTTCCCGCCAAATTGCCGGAACGTAGCGACCGTCAGATCCACTCCGGCGCGAATGTCTTCAGCGTGGGCAGGATCCGAAGATACGGTCGGAGTTTCAACAAAAGTCTTGAGCAGCGTCTCGTATTCCTTACGATGACTTTTGGCAAATAAAAAAAGTTGGTTGCGATCCAGGGCGCTCGCCATGCAGGCTTCCTCCGGTGGAATAACGTATTTACGGTAACAGTTCGTTTTCGGGCTTAGCAGTTTATAGTGCCCAAAGCTTTACATCAAACCGAACTTCTGAGGGCAACTCTTTGCAATTGGCAAACCACTAAACCCCTGGCGCCGGGCGCTGAATTTGCGGAAGCTTTTGTCCCCTTTCCGTGATCCCGATTTAGTAACAAGCGCGAGTTCATTTACGCAGGATCTTCGTGTTATTCTGGCAACCCGCTTATCGCTGTTGCGAACGGCGACTTTTCATTATCGAGTGGATCTACAGGGTTTTAGGAGGCTTTTGTGAGAACAAGATTTTACCTGCCGGGCGTGGCAATCCTTATTTTGGCTGTTTGCATGGCTGCGAACGTTTTCTCGCAACAGACGGGAGCGGCGCGCCGCCAGCCGGCTGCTGCGCCCGAAGCTTCACTGGCCAAAGCCCCGACCTCGCGCGCTCCGGTTAGCGCCGCCGTCGTAAAAACCGATCTCTCGGAAGCGCTCTCGGTAATCCAGGACAATTACATCGATGGGAAGAAACTTGATTACAACTCGATCTTCAAGTCATCGATCAGCGGCATGCTGAATGTGCTCGATCCGCACTCAACTTATTTCGATGCAGCTGACTACGCCACCTTCAGGACTGAACAACGATCAGAATACTTTGGCATAGGCGCAACCATCGGCGACCTGCGCCAGGGCGACGACGTTAATACTTACATTCGCGCCACCTTCGCAGACGCGCCGGCCAACCGTGCAGGTTTGCGTTTTGGCGATCGCATCGTGGCCGTCGACGATCAGTCGATGAGAGGCAAAACCTTTCCCGAAGTTAGAAAATTCCTGCTTGGACCACGCGGCACGGTAGTCAAAGTTACCGTTGAGCATCTGGCAACAGGAAAGACTGAGACGGTGACGATTACGCGCGACGCTGTGTCGCTGCCCTCGATACCGCAGGCATACATGATCAAGCCCGGCATCGGTTATGTGGCGATGACCGGCGGCTTTAACCTAACGACTGCCGACGAGTTTTCGGCCGCGCTCGAAAGCCTGCACTCGAAAGGCATGAACATGTTGGTGCTGGACCTGCGCGGAAATCGCGGCGGCCTGCTGATTCAAGCAGTGCGCGTGGCCAACACTTTCCTTCAGCGCGGCCAGATGATTGTTAAGCAACAAGGTCGAATCAGGGGTAGCATGGAAGAATTCCGCGGTGTTAACGACGTTCCGGATCAAACGCCGCTGGTCGTACTAGTAAACAACGATACTGCTTCGGCTGCCGAGATCGTTGCCGGCGCCCTGCAGGATCACGATCGCGCCTTAATTGTCGGCGAGAACACTTTTGGCAAAGGCCTGGTCCAACTTCCCATCCAACTCGAATACGACTCGGCGCTGCTCTTGACGGTGGCGAAGTATTACACGCCTTCAGGCCGTCTGATCCAACGCGATTATTCGAATAGCGGTGTCTACGATTACTACACCCACGGCGGTGTGGCCGGCAACAAAGAACCGGCATTGCCAACCGGCGCTGAGAGCCATACCGACACTGGCCGCGCGGTCTACGGCGGCGGCGGCATCTCGCCTGATGAAATGGTGAAGCCGGGCAAGATCACCGCGTCGGAAGCACGCCTAAGCGATGCGATTTTCGGCTTCGCGCTTGAGCTGACGATGGGCCGCGTCGCTGGTTTTGAAAACTACAAGGTGCAACGGCCAATCGAGTTTGAGCATGATTTACTGACAACTGACTATCCGGTGACGGACGCCCTTTTCAAACAATTCAAGCAGTACGTTGCGGGCAAGCCCATTCTCAAGGTGACTCCGGAACAACTGGATCGAGGGCGCTCATTTGTTGACCGCCAACTGCGTTTTGAGTTGACTACCGCTGCGTTCGGTTCGATCGCTGCGCTGCAAGTCTTCAACGAAACCGACCCGCAAATCGCTCATGCGGTAGCGGCCATGCCGAAAGCGCGTGAACTTGCGCTCGCTGCCAGACGCGCTCGCGCCCGCGGGTAGGATAGTTAGGATTGCATTGTTTTGACTTAAGGACAGGCATTCGTGCTTGTCCTTTTTTCTATTTTGGAAATGAGGATTACCGCCTGCTGCAGTGGGTTGGTCTTGCGTTTGCGGCCATTCCAGCAGAGCGATGAGGTCAGTACCGCCTGCGGTAGCGGGTGGATGCTTGATTGCAGTTATGAATTGCACAATGCCGGGTGGGTCGACCGCGATCACTCAGAATCATTATTCGAAAATCACAACATCCACCCGCTACCGCAGGCGGTACTGACCTCATTGGCCCGGCTTTTGAGTAACTCAACAACTTGAAATCGCATTCCTATGATTAATGGAGAATCTTCTTCTCTTGGTGAGAACCCAAAACTCTACATTAGTAAAACTATCTTGCCAAAGCTTTCGTTCCCTTCCATGCGCGCGTGCGCGTCGCGAATTTCTTCCATTTTATAAACCCGATCGACGACCGGCCGCATTGTTCCGGCCGCCAACAGCGGCACGACTTGCTCCGCAAACAGTCTGGTAGCCGTGGCCTTCTCTTCCAGCGAGCGGCCGCGCAACATCGTTCCAATAATCGTCAGTCGCTTGCCCATCGCCAGCGAAATATCGAACGTCGCGTTCGCGCCGGCGGTAGTTCCCACTAACACCAGGCGGCCCTGGTTGGCCAATGCGTGCAGGTTGGCTTCCAGATAAGCGGCGCCGACCAGATCGATTATCACGTTCACGCCGCGACCGCGCGTCCATTCCATCACCGGCGCGACCATCGTTTGCGGATCTGCGGCGACCGCGACAGCTTTGCTGAGTCCAAACTCCTTCGCCCGTTCAAGCTTTTCTGCGGTGCGCGACGTGCCAAACGTGGTTGCGCCGGCGACACTCGCAAGTTGAATTGCCGCGGTGCCCACGCCTGAACCGGCGGCATGGACCAGCATGGATTCACCGGCACGTAAATTCGCGCGCGTGAACAACGCGTCGTGTGCCGTAATGAAAACTTCCGGCACGGCCGCCGCTTCCGGCCAGTCCAGGTTTTCGGGAATTTCTGCAAGATGGTTTTCCGGCACGACGAGGTACTCGGCCTGCGCGCCTCCGGCAGTAATACCAAAGACTCGCTGACCAATCTTCCAGGTGCGCACCTCATCGCCGACTGCTTCCACTTCGCCGGCAAACTCGAGGCCGGGGATGTTCTGCGGATAGCCTGGAGGGGCGGGATAATAGCCGCGGCGCTGATAGACATCGGCACGATTCAGGCCGGCTGCGCGCACGCGGACACGCACGCGATCGGCTGTCGGCAGAGGCGGCGTTTGCACCTCGCTAATCTGTAAAACTTCAGGACCACCGGCAGCGGTTATGGTTACAGCTTTCATATTCGTTAATCGTAAGTCGTGAATCGTAAATCGTAAAGAGAGGGGCCCTTACTTCGCAAAGATCGTGCATATTTTCGGTTTGTCTCAAAACTAAAGGCCTTAACCAAATATTTGGGCTTCAACCGTAAGATTTTCCATATCCCATTTTCCATTTCTCACTTACCATTCGACGCGAATGAAGCCCCTGCTGATCATCGTTAACAATGCCGCTGCCAAGGCGCGACACGCATGGCCCAACGTCAAAGATCAATTGCTGGCCGGGGGAGTTGAATTTGACGTTCACGAAACAACTCATGCGGGCGATGCCACTGCGAAAGCGCAAGCAGCACTGAAGACGGGGGTAACTACGATTGCCACCGTCGGCGGCGATGGCACTTTGAGCGAGGCTGCACAAGGCTTTTTTCAGTTTGCAGAAAATCCGGAACGACTGCCGGCGTTGATAAATCCCGCGGCTTCGCTGGCCATTCTCCCGGCCGGCACCGGCGATGATTTTGCGCGCGGCTTGATGGGCCGGCGGGAAACTCTGCGTCACTGGATCGATGTTCTAATGGCGCATTGCCGCAACGAGAACGCCGAAACCACACGACAGACTGATGTGCTTTATGGCACTTGCGACAATTACCGAACGCCATTCATTTGTCTTAATGCGTCCACGATGGGCATTGGTGGCGAGACCGCCGGGCGCGTCGCTCGACAGGGAAAACTAATGCGTTCGTTTTCCGGCGAAGCGCGATTTGCAGCGGCGGCGCTTGCGGGTCTACTTGCCTGGCGGGAACGACGGGTACGCATTACCGTTGACGAAGAAACATTTGCAGGCGAGATGAATCTGGCGGCGGTAGTTAATGGGCTCTACGCGGGTGGCGGCATGATGCTTTCGCCGCAGGCTGAAATCGATGACGGCAAACTCGATGTTGTCTCCGCCTCGGGTCTGTCGCGCGCGCAAGTAATGCGCGAGCTGGCGCGAATCCATAAAGGCGGACATGTGGTGAATCCGAAGGTGCGCATCCTGCAGGGAACGCGAGTGCGCATTGAAACCTTCAAACCTGAAGATGCGATGCCGATTGAAGCGGATGGGAATGTGCGTGGCTTTACGCCGGTCGAGTTTCGCGTGATGCCTGGCGCGCTTAAGTTTGTAGTCTAGGATAAAGAAAGAGCGGGGGCATGCCCGCCTTCCCGACCACGAGACTCTGCATCTTCGCGCAAAATCAATTTTGAAAGTCTAACCAGGTAAATCTGAAAGCCTCACAAGATTGAACTTGATTAGCTCGAGGTTGGGAAGGCGGGTTTACCCCCGCTCTTT
>DNND01000045.1:25474-25628 GCA_003488005.1 Blastocatellia bacterium
CCCGCTCTTTCTTTTCAATCGCCACAATCTTTTCCAATCTTCGCCGATGTCGCTCCTCGCCGCTGAAGCGCGCCGCCACAAACGCACGCACAATATCAAGCGCCAGCTCTTCACCAACTACCCGCGCTCCTAAACAAAGCACGTTGCAGTCGTC
>DNND01000045.1:25912-26539 GCA_003488005.1 Blastocatellia bacterium
AAACAAAGCACGTTGCAGTCGTCATGTTCGCGTGATTGGTGGCCGGAGTAGGTGTCGCCGCAGAGCGCGGCGCGAATGCCGTGGAGTTTGTTGGCGGCAACCGCCGCGCCGACGCCGCTGCCGCAAATTAGAATACCAATCTCCGCTTCGCCGCTTTGCACCACCTGCCCAACCTTCACGGCATAATCGGGATAATCGTCAGGACGCGAGCCAACGTGCGTGCCGAAATCAGTTATCTCATGTCCCGCACCGCGCAATTCTTCAATCACGCGCTCGTTAAGTGGATAACCTCCGTGGTCGGCGCCGATAGCAATTCGCATTGATTAGATTAGTGCTCGCGCGTGCTGCAAGACATTTTCCAGATTGAATCCCAACTCGCGCAGGGCCACGTCGCCCGGCGCTGATGCGCCAAAACGATCGAGACAAATCACGTCGCCTTGTGGGCCAACATAACGATCCCAACCTTGTCGCACGCCGGCTTCAATCGCCAGTCGAGCGGTAACGGATGGCGGCAACAGTTCATCGCGGTACGCTTGCGGTTGCTCTTCGAATAGTTCTACACAGGGCATGGAAACGACGCGAGTGGCGATGCCGTCGCTTTGCAGTTTCTCGCGCGCTTCGAGGGCG
>DNND01000045.1:26907-27190 GCA_003488005.1 Blastocatellia bacterium
TGGACTTTGGACTTTGGACTTCGCTTGCTTCAGCAAGAATATACCCACCGCGGCGCGTTCCTTCAGCCTTTGCAAAGCGCGTCCGATCGATTAAGCCAACTTTCTGACGGGTCAGCGCCAGCGCTGTCGGCGCGTTGCGTCGCAGAATCGCAATGCGCCAAGCCTCAGCAACCTCCGCCGGATCAGCAGGACGAATTACGAATAGATGCGGAATGGCGCGCAGTGCAGCCAGGTGTTCGATCGGTTGATGCGTTGGTCCATCTTCGCCGAGGCCGATCGAATC
>DNND01000045.1:27482-67581 GCA_003488005.1 Blastocatellia bacterium
CCGTCTTCGCCGAGGCCGATCGAATCGTGCGTGAAAACGTAAATCACCTGGACTTCGGAAAGCGCTGCCAGCCGAATCGCCGGTCGCATGTAATCCGAAAACGTCATGAACGTGCCGCCATACGGAATCAAGCCACCGTTCAATGAAATTCCAGTTAACGTCGAACCCATCGCATGCTCGCGCACGCCGAAATGAATAATGCGGCCGTCATATTGGCCCGCTTCGAAACTGCCGCCGTCCTTGATGTCGGTATTGTTTGAAACGCCCAGGTCGGCTGAACCGCCAATTAGCATCGGCAGGTGCGGCGCGAGGGCGTTGATTACCTCTCCGCTCGCAACGCGCGTCGCCATCGGCTTGGCGTCTTTGAAATCCGGCAGGTGACTTTCCCAGTCCGCCGGCAACTCACCCTTCATCGTGGTGGTCCAAATCTGACCCAGGTCGGCGTGCTCCTGCACAAAACTCTCCACCAACGATCGCCAGCCGGCTTCCTGCTTTGCGCCGCGCTCGACTGCTTCACGAAAATGCGCGAGCGCTTCTTCAGGAACATAAAACTGTTTGTCTTCCGGCCAACCCAAATGTCGCTTAGTCTCGCGCACCGCGTCCTCGCCGGGCGCGTCGCTGTGGGCTTTGCGCGTTCCGGCGGTCGGCATGCCATAACCGATGGTCGTCTTCACCGAAATCAGTGACGGTTTTTGTCCAACTGACTGCGCATCGCGAATCGCCTGCTCAATTGCGCCGAGATCATTCCCGTCTTCAACTGTCAACGTGTGCCAGCCATAAGCTTCAAAGCGTTTCGGAACATCCTCGCTGAACGCCAGGTCAGTAAAACCTTCGATGGTCACATGGTTGTCGTCGTAGAGATAGATTAATTTGCCGAGTTTGAGATGGCCGGCGAGCGATGCGGCTTCCGAAGCCACGCCTTCCATCAGGTCGCCATCGGAAACGATTGCGTAAACGTAATGATCGATGAGGGAAAACTTTTCTTTATTGAACTTCGCCCCCAGATGCGCCGCGCCCATCGCCATGCCGACGCCGTTCGCGAAACCCTGCCCCAATGGACCAGTGGTAATTTCAACTCCGGGCGTCAGACCGTATTCTGGATGGCCGGGAGTTTTCGATCCGAACTGGCGAAAATTTTTGATTTCATCCAAAGACAGATCGTAACCAGTCAGGTACAACAGCGAATAAAGCAACATCGACCCGTGTCCCGCTGAAAGCAGAAATCGATCGCGATTTTCCCATTTCGGATTCTTTGGATTGTGCCGCAGGAAACGCGTCCAAAGCACATAGGCCATCGGCGCCGCGCCCAACGGCAAACCCGGATGGCCGGAATTCGCTTTTTGCACTGCATCCAGCGAAAGCGCTCGAATGGTGTTGATGCATAGCTGGTCAAGTTCGGGTGTCGGTAGGTTGTTTTCCTTTTGCACAGTCGCGCTCATTTCACCATCCTGCATTCTAGGTTTTTGCGAACACTCGCTCGTACAGTTGCTGTTGGCGTTTGAAACCTTCCTGATATCGCTCGTGGCACGACATGTCGGGCTCAAAAGTAGTGGCTACGGAAACAGGAAAGTCGCTGATGCTGTCTATTTTGCCCGCCGCTTCCAGCGCAAGCAAGGCGGCGCCGCGGGTGGACGCTTCGGTGCGCTCCGACAGCACCAAAGGCCGTCCCAACACGTCGGCAACAATCTGCGTCCAGGCGGGTGAAGACCGCAGTGCCTGACCGGACGCGACCAGTTTTGCTTGCGGCGCAAAACGATCGAGCGCGCGGGCCACCAAAGCAAAACGATAGGCTATGGCTTCCATCGCGGCACGCAAAATTTCGATTGGGCGCGTAGTAAGAGTCATCCCAAAAACTCCTCCGCGCGCGTTTGGGTTCCAGCCCGGACTTCTCTCTCCCAACCAAAACGGCAAGACCGTTAAGCCATGACTGTCCGGCTGCAAACGCGCTAACTCAATTTCGATTGACTCGGAATCATCGCCGTAAAGTAACGAGTCTCTAATCAGGTTGTACAAGCCGCCGCCGTCAGACAAGGCTCCGCCAATCACCACTCGATTGCGATCCGCTCGATAGCACCACAGTGGCGAGGGAAGCTGCGCGGGCGGGATGTCTTCCATGAGCACGCGTATCGCGCCCGACGTGCCGATCATTAAGGCGACGCTGTCGGCGGTGACGCAACCCTCGCCGATGTTGTTTGCAGCCCCGTCCGCGATGGCGGGAAACAAACGCGCGTCGCTCAATTGCGGCCAACGCGCGGCGTAGTTGTTATTTAGCTTTTGAAAAGTTTGCGTGGTCGTGGCGATCTCGGGAAGTGTCTCGGCGGGAACACTAAGCGCAAGCAACAATTCCGCGTCCCATTCGCACGTGCGTTGATCGAGTAATCCGGTGCCCGAAGCCATCGAGACACTGATCGCTGTTTCACCAAAAAATTTGAGCGTGAGGTATTCCGAGAAAGAAAGCCAGCGCGTCGTGCGCTGCCAGCTGTCGGGTTCTTCCGTCTTCAACCGCAGCAGTTTGGCGGGCCAGTAACTAGGATGAAAACGGCAGCCGGTGCGCTGGTGAAACCGCGCTTCATCCAGCGTTGTTCTTAAAACCTCCGTTGCTTTCGCAGCGCGCGTATCTGACCAACCAAGCACGGGAGTCGTCGGACGTTCCGTATCGTCGATGCCGACCAGACTATGCCAAAAACAAGCTATGGAGATGAACTCGATCCGCAGGATTGGTTGGTAGAGTCTTGCGAATAGCGCATCGACCGCTTGCGCAACTTGCTCTAACAACAAGTCAGCATCGATAAAGCCACCCGCACCAAGCGTCAACGTCCGACAGTTGATGCGAATACTCGCGTCGCTTATCTCGTCGCCTTTTTCATCGAACAACGTCGCGCGCACGCCGGACGTGCCAATGTCGAGGCCCAGCAGAGCCGGCATTCTTGATCCAGCCATCACCGAAACAAATTCGGTTGCCGGCTCGAATACTTCAACGACTTCATCCAGGACCTGGCTCATCGAAGTAGGGCAGACATGAATGTCTGTCTCTCCCTTAGTCGTGTTCTCAGTTAAAGGGACAGGCGGGAATGCCTGTCCTATATGCCGCTGAGGATGTCACAAGCAATCTTCATAGTCTAGGCCGATCGCTGCTGTTAGAATGCGTGCCGATGCAAGCCGAAACACTTAACTGTCCAAACTGTGGCGCCGCGACGGCAACAGATGAACCGCTATGCCGCTTCTGCGGTTCGCGACTCGCAACTGTCGCCTGTCCTTCGTGCTTTGGCATGATCTTCGTTGGCAGTAAGCACTGTCCGCGTTGTGGCGCAGCGGCAGTAGTTCCAACCACAAACGCCGCCGAAGAAATCAAGTGTCCGCGTTGCAAGGAGCGAATGAAATCTGTCGCTATCGGCTCGACCAAGGTTAGCGAATGCGAGCAGTGCCTCGGCCTTTGGCTCAACGTCGCCGCCTTTGAAAAGATTTGCGCCGATCGCGAGCAGCAATCGGCGGTCTTGGGGAGCGCCTCGCCGGCGCCGAGCAGCACTGTGCGGGAAACGAGCAAGGTGAATTACGTGCCCTGCCCGCAGTGTTCCCAGTTAATGAATCGAATTAATTTCGCGCGCTGCTCGGGCGTTATCGTGGATATTTGCAAAGGCCACGGCACCTGGTTCGATCGCGACGAGCTTAGTCGCATCGTCGAGTTCATTCGCGGTGGGGGTTTGGAAGAGGCACGCAACCGTGAGAAGGAAGAAATTAAAGAAGAGCGGCTGAAACTGCTCGAGGAGCAAAGAATTGCGGCGCGTCGGTCGCTGCTTACCGGGCGCGACGTTGATGATCATCGAATTCCCGCGATTGTATCCACAAAAGGGCTATTGAAATTCTTATTGGAATAATCAATCACTTCAGGGTTCTCTTAACCAAACCAACAAAATCCGCGATGTCCGCTTCTGTCGTGTCAAATGAAGTCATAAATCTCACTTCAGAAGTCTGTTCGTTCCAAACATAGAAAAAATATTTCTTCTGAAGTTTCGCGATATATTTTTTTGGCACAATAGCAAAGACACCATTTGCTTCGACCTTCTGCGTGATCCTTATCTGCGGAATTTTCCCAAGCTCTCCAGCCAGCAGTTGGCCCATGCGATTGGCGTGGGCGGCATTCTCGCGCCATAGATTGCCCGTTAACAATGCTTCAAATTGCGCGGAAATGTAGCGCATTTTTGAAGGCAGGTGCGTGCCCTGCTTGCGCGTATATTTGAAATCCAGCGCCAGTGTCTTATCGAAAAAGACAACCGCCTCGCCATACATCATTCCGTTTTTCGCGCCGCCAAACGAAAGCACGTCCACACCAACATCTTTCGTTATTGCTTTTAGTTTAACTTTCAGACTGGCAGCCGCATTTGCGATGCGGGCCCCATCAACGTGCAGCAGCATGTCGTGATCGTGTGCGAACGCCGACAGCGTTTTCATTTCGCGTGGAGTGTAGACAGTGCCCATTTCGGTTGCTTGCGAAATTGAAATGACCCGCGGCTGAACGTGATGTTCAAAGCCAACCTCGTGCAACAGCGGCTTGATGTGATCGATTGTAACTTTCCCATCAGCCGTTGTGACTGGAAGCAGTTTGCAGCCTGTGAATTTTTCCGGCGCCCCACATTCGTCGACGTTAACGTGCGCCGTCTCAGCACAAATGATCGCGTGATGCGACTGCGTCATTGACTTAAGTCCCAGAACGTTCGCGCCGGTGCCGCCGAAGACGAAGAAGACTTCTGTGTCTTTGCCGAGGTGCTCGTGAAACTTCTCCACCGCCCGCGCTGTGTAGGGATCGTCTCCATAGGCAATCACATGGCCATCATTGGCGGCGGCGATCGCCTGCATCACGCGCGGATGAACACCGGCGTTGTTGTCACTGGCAAAACTGCGCTTTGAAACTTTTGACATGCCACTCCCTGGCGGCGAGTTTACGGAAAGTATCTGTAGATTTCTTTCCGGTTCAAGAATCGCACAAACACGAGGATGTCATCTTCGAGGGCCAAACCAATACGATAGTCACCAATTCGAAGACGATAATAATTCTTGCTGCTTTTGAGTTTCTTCAGATTCGGGAGGTCGTTAACTGATTGGGCGTGCTCAACGGTGTCGACAACCTCTCTAACGCGCCTCAATAAGCTCTTGTCGGTGATGTGGTTTAGATCCTTGGCAAAGCTACTTCGGAAGGAGACATTCACGGCGTCTTTTCCAACAGTTCAAGGATCTCGTTGCGTGGAATGGGATCGCTACCGAGTCCTTGAGTGATAGCCTTGCCAAGAGCCATGTCCTCAATCGCCTCTACTAAAATATCCTTCACGAGATCCCGTCGCTCTTCAAGCACGTCGATCAGAGCCGCTTTTACCAGTTCCTTGAACTTTTCGTCTTCGGTTGATAGTGCCATTTGTTTTACTCCTGCAGCCTTACAATAACACTGCTGGTTGAGAAGGAAGAAGCAATCAGGAGATACCGTATGGCCTTACTATTTCTTGAAATCTTTGATTACTTCGCGCGCCGCATTCGCCCCTGGCCCACCGGTTATGCCGCCGCCGGGATGCGTGCCGGCGCTGCATAAATAGAGTCCTTTGATCGGCGTGCGATATTGGGCCCATCCGATTAACGGTCTAAAAGCAAAGAACTGATCGAGCGCTTGTTCTCCATGATGAATGTGACCGTTCCGTAGGCCATAGTTCCGTTCGAGGTCGAGTGGCGTGATTACCTGTCGACCGATGATAAGACTTCGGATATTCGGCGCATAGTCCGCTAAGGTGTTCACCACAATGTCGCCAAGTTCTTCACGTCGCGAATTCCAGTCGCCATTCTTTAGATGATAAGGCGCGAATTGCGCATGAATCGACATTACGTGCGCGCCGCTTGGCGCCAGCGTTGGATCGCTCAACGACGGAATGCGAATGTCCAGGTACGGTTGCGGCGAAATGTCACCATATTTAGCCGCGTCAAACGCGCGCTCGAGATAGTCAATCTCCGGTCCGATATGAATGCGGCCGGACAGCTTTTCGTTCGCGCCGCTGTCAGTCAAGCCAACGAATTCCGGCAGAGCAGAAAGCGCAAGCTGAACTTTTGCGACCGTGCCAACGGCACGATAGTTTTGCATGTGATTGCGATAGCTTGGTTCAAGCTCACCAGGGTCAACCAATTCTAAAAGCGTAATGCCTGGATCGTGACCAGACAGCGTCGCCCGGGCTGGGACGTCTTCACCGTTTCTCAGGACCACACCAACTGCTTTCCCGTCTTTGACTTGAATGTTTACAACCTCGGCGCCGGTGCGAATCTCGGCGCCTGCTTCTGTAGCCGCCTCGGTAAAAGCATGTGTGAGCGCGCCCATTCCTCCCTTGACCATCGTCGCGGGCGCAAATGGACTACCGCCGTTTGCCACCTGCAGCAAAACAGCGGCGCTTGTGCCCGCCGACCATGGACCAGCAAACGCGCCACTGATTCCACGCGCCGCGACGAGAGCGCGCAGGCCTTCGTTCTCAAACCACTCGGCGGCAAGGTCCGCTACCGCCATTGGTCCATAACGCAGCAGACGATACTCGTCTTTTTTACCGAGACCGCGTATGGCCCAGCCAAGTTTGCCAAGCTGCCACATCTCGCCGGCGGAAAGATCTTCGATGTCAGGCGGTGTCATCGTCAGCATTGGCGCCAGCGCTCCGCCGATGCGTGCAAACGTAGAAATAAACTTCGGATACCTTTCGGCGTCTGCCCGATTTGTCTTGGTTAATTCGTCGGCCGTGCGTTTTGCGTCTTCATAAATGCAAATCGAATTACCGTTTATGTTAGGCGCCCACACGCGCGCTGCCGGCGTAATGAACTCGACCCCACGGCGTTTCAGTTGGAAGTCTTTTACGATTTGCGGCAGCAGTGGGCCGGGACTGCCGGCTAGTGTCGAACAGCGAAAGCCCGAATGGAATTCTTCGGTGATTGATCCGCCGCCAACTACCTCGCGACGTTCGAGCACCAGCGTTTTCAGTCCTGCTTTCGCAAGGTAATTAGCCGCCACCAGGCCGTTGTGGCCGGCGCCGATGATGATGATGTCGTGAGTTGCCATTCGCTTGAGATTAATTAGCCGCGGATTCACGCGGATAAACGCCGATCTGACAAATCCAACGAACTGAAGAGACAGCGCTCATATTGGTACATTTGATTTCTTTCAGATTCGCGTTTATCCGCGAAAATCCGCGGCTACTTCAGATCTTTTAGCATCTGCATCGCTGCGTTGCGCCCAGGCGCGCCCATGATCCCGCCGCCGGGGTGCGTGGCCGATCCGCACATGTAGAGATTGCGAATTGGTGTTCGATACTGTGCCCAACCCGGCGCCGGTCGTAAAAAGAAAAGCTGCTCGAGTGTTAGCTCGCCCTGAAAGATATTCCCTTCCGACAAACCAAAGTCGCGCTCGATATCCAATGGCGTCAGCACCTGGCGATGCAGAATTAGATCCTTGATGTTTGGCGCGTGCTCGGCGATCGTGTCGATAACCGTGTCGCCAAACTCGTCGCGCTTGTCGTCCCAGTTTCCTTCTTTCAAGTTGTAAGGCGCGTACTGCACAAAGCAGGACATGACGTGCTTGCCCGGTGGGGCAACGGACGGATCGGTCAAACTCGGAATGACCATATCGATGTACGGGCGCCGCGAGAAGCGGCCGTACTTCGCTTCGTCGTAAGCGCGTTCCATATATTCGACACTCGGCGAGATTGACACCGCTCCGCGCAGATGTGGACCAGCGCCGGGCAAACATTTGAAGTCCGGCAGACCATCAAGCGCGAGATTTACTTTTCCCGAAGAGCCGCGATACTTGTAACGCTTGAGGTCGTCGGTAAAGTCATCCGGCAAATGTTCTTCGCCCACCATTTTCATAAACGTCAGGCGCGGATCGACGCTCGAAGAAACGACATCCGCATAAATCTCGTCTCCGTTCTGAAGTAACACCCCTTTGGCGGCGCCGTTTTTGAGAATGATTTTCGCAATCGGCGCTTCGGTACGAATTTCGACGCCTGCTTCCCTGCCGGCGTCAGCGATCGCATTGGAAATCGCGCCGGTGCCGCCACGCGAAAGTCCCCACGAGCGAAACGCTCCGTCAATCTCGCCCATGTAATGATGCAACAGTACGTAAGCAGTGCCGGGTGAACGCACGCCGAGAAACGTGCCTATGATTCCCGATGCCGACATCGTCGCTTTCAGCACGTCAGTCTCAAACCACTGATCGAGAAAGTCGACTGCGCTCATCGTCATCAACTGAACCTGGTTGTACTTATCGTCTGCCGACAATTTCTGAAATCGTTTACCGAGGAAATGCAGGTCCTTCAAGCCTTTTGGATTAAGCGACGTCGGATCGGGCGGGGTCATGTTCATGATCGGCTTCACAAAGTGAGCCATTTCGATCATTGCTTTGCCGTATTCGTCGTAGGCTTCGGCATCAACTCGGGAATGGCGTGCGATCTCGCGGCGGGTTTTGGCGTGATCGTTGACGCGCCAGAGATGGTCGCCATTCGGCATCGGCGTGAAGGTGCCGTCCAACGGTAATATTTCCAATCCATGACGCGGCAGGTCCAGCTCGCGAATGATCTCCGGGCGCAACAGGGAGACCACATACGAACAGACTGAGAACTTGAAACCGGGAAACACTTCTTCGGTGACAGCAGCACCACCGAGCACGTGACGGCGTTCAAGGACTAAAACCTTTTTGCCCGCGCGCGCAAGATACGCAGCGTTGACCAGTCCGTTATGTCCGCCACCAATCACGATTACGTCGTATTTGTTCATTCAATCTTTAGATAGACCGCTCAAACAGTGCTATTACAATTCACGCCTGCCATGAATTACGGCGGCCACTGTCACAGTCTCGTTCTCGATGCGGTAGATAATGCGGTAGCTATATGCAAAGATTTCTCTAATAGTTTCCACCCCAAATTCAGGCACAATCCTGCCAGCGAAAGGGAAGTTTTCCAAATTACGCGTGGAATTAATTACTCTTCTGACGACAGTGCCGGCATAGGAAATGGAATCGCGGGATATGTAGCTTGCAATCGCCTCGATATCTTCGATGGCGGTGGGGGACCACACTACTTTGTGAGCCATTTGTCCAAACGCCGTTCAACTTCATCTTGCGAAACTGTGGCCTGACTGTCGGCAGCGTCAAGCCCCTGGCGAACTTTCTCTATCACGTATAAGTGATATTGAATATCTTCAAGGGAACAGTCGTCTGGTAATTTGCTTAGTAACGATTCGACTTCTTGCTTTGCGGTACCCATAGGAACTGTCGCCTCCAGGGTTTTATTCTATCTCGCTTTTTGGTCAAACATTGTCCTCGGACACTTGTTCGGCTTGCTACGAATTCGCAAGCATACTTATTATCACCCGCCCTGACAACGACTGCCCACAAACACGCGCTTTTTTCATCCGCTCATAAACAATCTTGGCGCTGACAACTGGACAGCGTATCATTCGAATAATGCTGAACGCCGGAGCGCTAACATTCAAGGAGTTTGCCATGCGCGAACCATTACCGCTGGCGACGATTCATGATGCGGTTCTGGAGTTTTTGCGCGGGCGCGATGACGTAGTCGTCTTTGGCGCAACGGCGGTCAATGCCTACGTTGATGAACCACGCATGACTCAAGACATCGATCTCATGTCGACACGTGCCGCAGAACTAGCGGAAGAGTTACGTGAACACCTGAGCACACGATTCACGATTGCCGTGCGGGTTCGCGAGGTCGCCAAGGCAAAAGGTTACCGCCTGTTTCAGATTCAGAAGAGCGGCAATCGGCACTTGGTTGACGTGCGCAGCGTCGCAGAACTCCCGAAAGCCAACCTTATACAGGAGATTTCCATTGCCTCTCCGCCAGAGCTGATCGCTCAGAAAGTCTTTTCGTATCACGCTCGCCGAGGACAACCAAAGGGATTCTCGGACATGCGCGACCTCGCAGTGTTGTTTCTAGCTTTCCCGGAACTAAAAACCGAGTCGGGCCCAGTATTAAATGCACTGCGCGTTCTCGATGCCAATGAGGACGTGATGCAAACCTGGCGCGAACTGATCGCTCAGGAAATACTTGTGCCTGATCCTGATAGTGAATTTGACTGAACCTTTTCGTCCACATAGTTTAGACTCCTGCCGCATGCCTGTCGGAACTGCTTTTCACGAACGAACGTTTTCACTTTGCGAAAGTTTGAACTATCGCGAATGGTCGGGATACTACGCGGTCAGCTCGTATGAACCGCATCACGAGCATGAGTACAACGCGATTCGCAATGCCGCGGCGCTGATCGATATTTCTCCGCTCTTCAAATATCGGCTCACTGGTCCTGATGCGACCAAGCTCGTTGACCGCGTCATCACGCGCGACATGCGCAAGGTTTCTGTGGGCCAGGTCATCTACACACCGTGGTGCGACGAGAACGGAAAAGTAATCGACGACGGCACTGTGTCGCGTCTTGAAGAAAATACTTATCGCTGGACCGCAGCCGATCCCAGTCTGCGTTGGTTCAGACAAATCGCCAGCGGCATGAAAGTCGAGATTGAAGACATTTCGGAAACTGTTTCAGCACTAGCCTTGCAGGGTCCGACCTCCGGGCGTTTGCTTAAGAGCCTGGTAAGCGACGCAGACATTGCCAACCTGAAATATTTCCGCGTCACCAAAGCAACGATAGCCGGAACTCCCGTTGAGATTTCGCGCACCGGCTACACCGGCGATCTTGGTTATGAAATATGGGTATCAAGCGACCAGGCATTGAGAGTTTGGGATGAACTGATGACGGCCGGGCGCGCTTTTGATATTCATCCGACCGGGATGCTGGCGCTGGATGTTTCTAGGATAGAAGCAGGGCTGCTGTTAATCGAAGTCGATTTCAACAGCAGCAAGAAAGCGCTGATCGACGAGCAAAAATACTCGCCTTTTGAAATGGGTCTCGGCCGGCTGGTCCATCTCGACAAGAACCGTTTCATCGGCCAGGCGGCGCTGCTGGCAGAACAAAAGGGTGGGCACGCTCGCGAGATCGTTGGCCTCGAGATTGATTGGCCTGCCGTTGAGAGCCTTTACGAGAATGTTGGTCTGCCGCCCGCAGTTTCTGCGATCGCTTCCCGGGTAGCAGTACCGGTGTTCAAGGACGGCGCACAAGTTGGCAAAGCGACTTCCAGTACCTGGTCGCCAACATTGAAGAAGATGATTGCGCTAGCCACGCTCAATCGGCAGCACACGCGCGCCGGCACAAAACTCCAATTCGAGATCACAGTCGAGGCCGTGCGCCATCGCGTGCCGGCAACGGTTGTGAAAACGCCGTTCTTTAATCCGAAGCGTAAGATTGCCACGCCTGTGACTTGAAACTGAGGTTAAAACTTGAAAAGCGGCTGTGCCGCCTCCCGTGCGGAAAGGCTGTGCCTTTCCGAAATCGTTTTTTTATCTTGAGAGGCTGCGCCTCTCGATCGCAGAGGCGCAGCCTCTAATTTGAATCGTGTCGAACGGTAAGGCGAAGCCTTACCGCAAGGATGGCGGCAAAGCCGCGTCTGAGCCGCTGTCCTTTTCCCCATCCATGAATCCAGGTCTCAAACAAATCATCGACAGTTATGATTCAAACGCAGCGCTGGACCAGGCGTTTACCATACCCGCATCGTGGTACACCAGCGACGAGCTTTATCAACTGGAATTGAAAAACGTCTTCGCGCCTTCGTGGCAATTCGGTTGCCGTCTCAAGCAAGTTGAAAGCGCCGGCCAATATGTCACCGCTGACGTTGCCGGCGAACCGATCGTCATCGTCCGCGGCACCGACAACGTCTTGCGTGGTTTCTTTAACGTCTGCCGGCATCATGCGGCGGCGGTAATGACTGAAACTGAAGGCACGGCCGCACAGCTTCGTTGTCCCTACCACGGCTGGACTTACACGCTTGCTGGTGAACTAAAAGGCGCGCCGGATTTCACAGGCGTATGCGATTTCGAGCGATCACAGAATGGTTTGTTGCCGGTGCAAACCGCAGTTTGGGAGCAGTGGGTTTTTGTAAGAACAGGAGAGAAGGATAAAGCGGCGGACTCGTTTAATGATTTTCTGGGCGCCGATCTGATCGCACAAATTCAGCCGTTGCGGTTGGAAAACCTTCACTGGTTCGAGCGCCGCCATTACCACTTCGATTGCAACTGGAAAGTTTTTGTCGACAACTATCTCGACGGCGGTTATCACGTGCCGCATTTACACAAAGGCCTGGACAGCGTGCTCGACTACAGCAATTATAAAATTGAAAACGGTGCGCGCTTTTGTTTGCAGTCGAGCCCGATAGTCACCGAGGGCGCTGAACCCGAGACAGGCGCGGTGCGCAAGGGCCAACGCGCGCTTTATTACTGGCTCTATCCGAACTTCATGATCAACTGGTATGAAGGCGCCATGGACACTAATCTCGTCATTCCGCGTGGCGTGGATAAGACTGAAGTAATTTTCGATTTTTACTTTGCGGACGTCTCCGAGCCGGCGCGCGAGCGCAACCTCAGGAGTATTGCCGTCGGCCAACGAATACAAGATGAAGATACCGAGATATGTAAATCAGTTCAGCGCGGACTTAATTCGCGCGCGTACGACGCCGGCCGCCTCTCGGTACGCCGCGAAGCGGGCGAACACCTCTTTCATCGATTGCTCGCCGCCGACTTGAGGGCCTAACACCTGTTCCGGCCAGGCGCCTCGTCTGTTTCTCACTTAAGCAAATACTCGCGCACAAACATCACGGTCGCGTAAAACTGAAAGTCCTGGTTCTTCTTTCTTGCGAAGCCGTGACCTTCATCTTTTGCCATCAGGTACCAGACCGGCGTCTTGTTCTCCCGTACCGTCTTCACCATTTGTTGGGCCTCATTTACCGGCACCCGCGGATCATTGCCGCCGGCGACAACGAACATTGGTTTGGTTATGTATACGGCATTATTTAATGGCGCAATGCGCAGCATAAACTCGCGCATTTTTGGATCCCGTTCATCGCCATATTCAACCCGACGCAAATCCCGCCGGTACGATTCGGTGCGTTCAAGAAAAGAAACCAGGCTCGAGATGCCAACCACGGGCAACGAGGCGCGAATCTTGTTGTTGTAACGTTGGGCCACCGCAAAAGTCATATGGCCGCCATAGGAGCCGCCGGTTACCATCACGCGGTTTGCGTCGAGTGTTGGTTGCGTCTTGATCCAGTCGAGTAGCGCGCCAATGTCTTTGTAGGTATCTTCCCTTAGAAATCCGTTATCCAGTTTCAGAAAAGTTTTACCGAAGCCGGTCGAGCCGCGCACGTTAGGGAAAATCATCGCCACGCCGAGCTCATTCAAATAATAATTACTGCGGCCCAGGAAGCTCGGTCGCGACTGGCCCTCCGGTCCACCATGAATATTTATGACGACCGGACGCGGTCCGGTAAACCTTGCCGGCGGCTGGTATAGAAACCCGCTAATGCTTCTGCCATCAAAGCTGTTCCACTTAACTAATTCGGCCTGGGCAAATTGATTTGTATTCAGGCCGCCAGTTTCGCTTTCAGTCCAACGTTCAACTTTCCCGCTACGCACGTCGAGCGAATAGATGTCTGCAGGCGTGCGCGCTGAAGAAAAGTTGAAGCCTAGGTCTTTGTTGTTTTCGTGCCACCTAAGCCCCCCGATAATCCCCACCGGCAACGAGGGCACGTTCTTTTCCTTGCTTGACCTGGTGTCGAGCAAGTGCAGCCGGCTGACGCCGTCCTCGTTTGTGACATACGCGATCGTCTTGCCATCCGGCGAGAGCGCAAACGAGTCAACGTCCCAATGGATTTGACTGCCGAGAAACGTTTGCTGTTTGGTCGCCAGGTCCATGTAAGCCAGGCGAAGAAATTCTGAGTCTTTGTCGGTGGTCAAATAAACTCCGCGTCCGTCGTGACTAAATCGAACCGGACCATAATTGACTTTGTCGACGTTACCTTTCGGCGTCAACAGAGTCTTTTCACCCGTGGTTACGTCGACGATCCAAATGTAGGACTCGTTGGCGGAAACATTCTCGTTGAGCAGCAGTTTGCGATCGTCGGGCGACCAATCGGAAACGCCCCAACCGCCGCCGCTCAACTGCAGCAACAGGCGATCGGTTTTGGGTTCCGATGGGTTGATAATGTAGAGATCGGTGTCGCCGCCGCTACGACGCGTTGAGTTGTAGACGGCGCGGTCCCCAGCGTTGGACCAGTTCCAGCCAGTGTTGCGCGACTTGCCATCCGTCAGCAACGTAATGCCGCCATCAGCAAAGTCATAGCGGTAGTATTGATAGAACTCGTTGCCGCCGACGTCTTTGTTAAAAACAAAAGAGTCACCGGTTTTTGGACGATATGAAGCTCCGCCCGAACGCTCCTGCGAAAAAGTGAGTTGCGTGCGCGCGCCGCCCGGCATTTTCAAAAGATGAACTTGGTTGGTGTCGCCGAACCGGGTGCTGATCAGCATCTCCCGCCGCGATGGATGCCAACTGGAAATGCCCGCGCTGCGAAACTCGGCATACCGACCTACTTCGTCAGCCAGGCTCGCAGGAATTGCCGGAATCCCCTCAACCACCAAATTCTCTCCCGGCGTAACCATCCCGCCTTGCGCTCTGGTACCAACAAAAAGGACACCGGTTAGACTGGTCGCTAGCAAGACGCTGATTAATTTTTTCATGAGCGGAAACTCCTCAGTAGTTGTCGGGGTAAGACTATTAGTTTCACTCTTGCTCTGTGTAACCTTTGTGTTCTTAGTGTCTCTGTGGTGAGTTTTTATTAGCGATGGCTCACTACCGAGACACATAGTAAACAGACGAGGCACAAGAGATTGGATCGAACTAAGGAGGCGTACTATAACTCAAAACCGTTGGCTAATGATAAAGTGAAACACGGCCCATGCGTCTCGGCTGCCTTCGCCTAAGCAGATGACAAAAACAATTTCCAGTGACGCCGTACGCGGCCATTTGTTTCGCGTGCTTGGTGTCGGCTTCGGCCTCGCGGTAATTATTGGTAACACCATCGGCTCGGGAATCTTTCGCACACCGGGACAGATTGCGGCGCATTTGCCGAACGTGTGGTTGTTCCTGGCTGTGTGGGTCATCGGCGGAATGTACGCACTGTTGGGCGCGTTGCAGATTGCGGAACTGGGTACAATGCTGCCGCGCTCAGGCGGCCAATACGTTTTCGCTCGTCATGCGTTGGGTGAATACGCCGGTTTCATTTCCGGCTGGAGCGATTGGATTTCGACTTGCGGCAGCACTGCGGCCGTAGCAATTGTGATTGGCGAGTTTTCCCGGGTGCTGTTTCCCGTTTTTCGTGGCTGGGGGATAGCGCTCGGCATCACGATTACCGTCCTCTTTGCCGCACTGCAATGGCGCGGGATTGCCTGGGGCAGCAGTTCGCAAAACATCACCAGCTCAATCAAAGCGCTCGCCTTCGTTGCTCTCATCGTTGCGTGCTTCATCTTTGGTAAGGGAACGGCTGGGGCAACTGCAATCATGCCCGTGCCCACCGGGTTTGCGCTCATCGGCGCATTCGTGATCTCACTTCAGGCGGTCATTTTCACTTATGACGGTTGGACGGGGGTGGTTTATTTCTCGGAAGAAGTAGAACAACCGGGAAAAAATATTCCACGCTCGTTGTTTATCGGGATTCTCTCAATCATTGCCATCTATTTGTTGGTTAACATCGCATTACTTTATGTGTTGCCCATTGGAAAGATTGCCGGCCAGGACTTTGCCGTAGGCTTAGCGGCAAATGAGATCTTCGGCAAACACGGCGATACAGTCTTTCGCTCGCTAACGATTCTGTCGATGCTGAGCGCGCTCAATGCCTACCACCTGATGGCCTCGCGCGTTTTATTTGCCATGAGCCGCGATGGTTTGTTTACAGCCAGGGGCGCGACAGTCAATAAGGGCGGCACGCCCGCCTTTGCATTGCTTATAAGCGTAATCGTCGCGGTGCTGTTTATAGTGTTCGGGCAAACATTCGAACGCGTGCTGGCGGTGTTGGCTTTCTTCTTCGTTGCAAACTATACGCTGTCATTCATTTCGGTTTTCGTGTTGCGATACCGCGAGCCCGAAAAGGAGCGGCCCTATCGAGCCTGGGGCTATCCATGGACTACGGCCGCAGCGCTGCTTGGTTCAATACTCTTTCTGGCGGGGGCAATTCTTAGCGACACTCGCGTCAGCATCTACGCGCTGCTACTGTTGGCGGTGAGTTATCCAATGTTCCGCTTTCTGAAACACCTGCGATAATAATGTTTGACTTCCGCGCGGAATTCACTTAGAAGGCTTGCTGTTTTGACCCTAGCCATGGAGGACCTAATGAAAAGAACTTTTTTGATTGCCATATTCAGCCTCATGATAACCAGCGCGTCAGCGGTATTTGCGCAGACCAACGAAGCATCGCGTAATCGCACCAGAGAATCGCTCGCGGCCTTGCTGGATAAGGCGGGGCCGGGAATTAACGTCGCGTTTCGGCAGAGTAGCAAGCAGCCTTTCAACTACGTAGGCGTGTTGAAGCAGGGCCTGGTCAACGCCGAAAGTTTTGAAATAGTGATCAGTGTCACGTCAAACGAAACGATCGGTTTCCGCATTTACCCGCACTACAAAAACGGATACATCAACGTTGATAATGTGAAGAACAGCGCCGGCATGATGCGGCAGTTGCTCCGACTGAGTGATCGCGCGTTTCTCTTTTGGGGAGCCGACGAGTCGGGCGACATTTTTACGGGTTACACATTTACGTTGGAATCAGGTTTTCCCGAAGAGGCAATTAAGATTGTCCTGCGCAGCATCGTAAATAGCGATAAGTTTATTGGGGAGTTGCGACCGAATATCGACGGCACCGCCGCCGTAACCGGAGGGGCTACTAACTAACAAGAGTACGGGCGAGACACGCCTCACGTGGATCGCGAAAAAAGAGGACAGGCAGCAATGCCTGTCCTACTTTTTGTACTCGCATGGGCGGCTCTACTTCTGCGGGTTCTTCGCTTCCCACTCTTCGCGAGTTAACAGCTTGATTGTTTCCAACTTCTTGCGCGTTAACTCGGCATTGACTCCAGCTAGTTCCTTCGCCAACCAGGCGTCGAAATCTTTTTCAACATCGCCAAGCTCATGCGCCAGAACGTCCGTCCGCGCGACTTGCGTCGCTGAAGGGCGCCCTTCGTAACCGTTAACATTGCCGTAGAGATCGGCCAGATTCTCGCGCAAGCGCTCTTCGCCGGTGATCGCGCCGCCTTCCTTCGTCGCTACGATCTTGCGCCGCAGGTCATCGACGGCGGCGGAGGCTGCCCTTAGTCGAACCGCTAAAGGATCGGTGGCGGGCAGCTTTGCCGCGCGTTCTTCCAGGGCCAGACGCACATTGTTGATGCGCTCGACCGAATAAGTCATGTTGCCCAGGAGAGTGTAGAGCTTCATCGCCAGATCAAACTGAGCGCGTCGATCGTCCGCCGTATGTTTCGAACGTGGATCCGGGACGACCCGCAACTCCGTCGTGTAGGCCTGCTTGTCTTTGGTCATCCTCACCGTGTAAGTGCCGGGCAGCAGACGTGGGCCAATCGAGGCGCCAAAGGCCGCACTGGCAGCGCGAGGAACTTGTGGCGCTTTGAGTCGCATGGGCCAGGTTGAACGATTCAAACCACGACGCTTGCTGCTGGGAATTGTGCCCACCACTTTGCCGCTCGCGTCGAGCACTTCGATTTTCAAGTCACCAAAAATGTGGCGCTTCTTTTGGTAGTAAACAAAAACTGCTTCGTCGGTCGGATTGGAACCTACAAACGCGGCATCGCCGTTGGCCCAACCGCCGCCGGCGGGGATGGCCTGCACGCTGGGCTTTGCTTGTAAGAAGAGTGCCTCTTTCGCAAGCGTGTCCGCAGTCAACGAGCGTAGCGGCGTTATGTCGTCCACGATCCAGATGCCCCGCCCGTGCGTCGCAATCACCAGCGCGTTATCGCGCGGATGGATTGCCACGTCGCGCACCGCAACGTTGGGCATTTCGTCGCCCTTGTACTGCGCCCACTGCTTGCCGCCGTCGAGCGAAACCCACAAACCCATTTCCGTGCCAACAAACAACAAATCCTTGTTGACCAAATCCTCTTTTACGACGTGCGCGTAGCCGTGCACCGGGGCTGCTTCATTCACAACCGGCGTCCAGGTCTTGCCAAAGTCAGCGGTTCGGTAAACGTACGGCCGCATGTCACCGAAGGTGTGCGCATCGAAGGTCGCATAAGCAGTTCCCGGATCAAAATGGCCGGCTTCAACTGACGAGACCCAGGCATTTTTCGGGACGCCCGGAATATTTCCAATAACGTTTGTCCAGGTCTTGCCACTGTCGCGCGTGACTTGCACGTTGCCGTCGTCTGTTCCCACCCAAACCAGATTCGGATCCTTGGGCGATTCCGCGATGGCGTAGATCGTCGTGTGCATTTCCGCGGCGGAGTTATCGACAGTTATTCCGCCTGACTGTTCCTGCTTCTGTTTTTCCGGATCGTTGGTCGTGAGATCAGGCGAGATGCGTTCCCAGGTCTGTCCGTGATCGCGCGAACGATAAAGAAACTGCGCGCCAATGTAGATGGTGCCGTCGCCTGTCGGACTTAAATGGATGGGCGTGTTCCAGTTGTAACGCAGCTTGCCTTCTTTGTAGAGCGGCAGTGGTTTGATGTTGCGGGACTCGTGCGTCTTGCGATTGATGCGCGAAATTTCGCCGCCCTGATATTCGGCATAGATGTAATTTGGATCGGAAGGATCGGCAAACATCCAGAAACCGTCACCGCCGTACATGTTTTCCCAACGGCTGCTGGTGATGCCACCGGGATAAGCGGAATCGCCGACCCAGGAACTGTTGTCCTGCAAACCGCCATAGACGTGGTAAGGCAGGTCCATGTCGAGACTGACGTGATAGAACTGCGAAACCGGCAAGTTGTCCGCTTTCCACCAGCGATTGCCGCCGTCATATGAATACCAAAGGCCGCCATCGTCGCCGGTGATAAGGTGATCGCTATTGTTTGGATCGATCCAAACGTCATGAAAGTCGCCGTGCGCGCCACCCGAGATGTTGCTGAAACTTTTGCCGCCGTCGTTGCTAACAATCAGCGGCCCGTCCGGCTTGTAAATTTTGTTCTCATCTTTCGGATCAACTATCAGGTTTGCGTAGTAGAAGGGACGCCAGACCATGTTGGCGCTGCGATCCAACGCCGTCCAGGTCGCGCCGTTGTCGTCCGACCGGTACAAACCACCCTTCGGCATTTCGGCTTCAATAAAGGCGTAAACAACATTTGGCTTTGAAGGAGCAACGGTAACGGCTATGCGGCCCCACGGTTTAGCCGGCAAGCCTTTCGCCGAGTTTCCATCGAGTTCAGTCCAGTTCGCGCCGCCGTCGGTACTCTTGAACAAACCGCTGCTGCTCGCTGCATTTGGACCGTCGCCACCGGAACGGAACGTCCAGCCCTTGCGGCGAAAGTCCCACATGCCCGCATAGATCGTTTGCGGGTTTGACTCGTCCATCGACATCATCGAGCAACCAGTCGAGGCGTTCGCGCCTTTCAGAACTTTGGTCCAGGTTTTTCCGCCGTCGGTAGTTTTGTAAACGCCCCGATCATCGCTGTCGCTCCACAGCTTGCCAGGCGTGCAAACATAAACAGTGTTCGTGTTGCTGGGATCGACCAGGATTTTTGCGATGCGCTCGGAGTTGTTCAGGCCGACGTTGGTCCAGTTGTCGCCGCCGTCGACGGATTTGTAAACGCCATCGCCGACAGACACGCTGTTACGCGTCCATGATTCGCCGGTGCCCACCCAGATCACTTTGGGGTTCTTTGGATCGATAGTGACCGCGCCGATCGATTGCACCGGCTGCTTATCAAAGACCGGTTTGAAACTAGTGCCGCCGTTAACCGACTTCCAAACGCCGCCACTCGCAGCGCCGACATAGACAGTCAGCCGCTGGCCCTCGCGAACCGCATCGACTGCGGCAATGCGTCCGCTCATCGCCGCTGAACCAATATTGCGCGCGCCCAGTCCGGAAATCGTTTCCGAGTCCACCTTGACCGGCGTCGGTTGCGGGGTTTGGGCAATCGCACTAAACGCACACAAGCAAAAACAAACAATTGTCGCTGCACAGCTGGTAATAGTTTTCATCGCTATCGGGCCTTTTCTGGTTGGGGATCTTTTTCAGTGAAACAGATTCGAATATTTGTTACGGCTTGGTTGGCGGTTTCACAGCCGGTTTCTTGTCGTCAGCTTTCTTGGGCAAAGTGTCGGCAGCGTCGGGCGGTTTGGTCCCCGGTTGCGAGCTTGGGGCAACCACCGGCATGCGAAAACGCATGTCATCAATCGGCACGTTGGCTTCGATCTTTTCGTAAGTAACCTTGGCGCGGTTGGGGTTGCCCTTAACATTGCTCTCAACTGAGAACGGCATGTACCAGCCACTCACTTCTTTATAATCGCCCAACGATGTTTCGTATTCGCGCTCGGCGCCACGGATCATTCGCTTAGTTTCAATTTTGATCGGAACGTAGTAGTCGGTGTCCATAAAGTAGTAACGAACGTCGCCGCTAGCCAGTGTCACTTTCAATTTGAAAGCGTCCGTGCCTTCGACCGGCTCCATGCCGACATACTCAACCTTGTTTCCTTTTTGCTGATAGTTGACGAGTGGACCATCGAAATCAGAATCCTCGATGATCTGTTTCATCTCTTCTTCGCCGAGCGGTTCCGCGTCTTTCTTGCCCTGCCACGGCTCAATCTTCCAGCCAGTGTGGCCGTCGTAAGCGTTAACCGCAGTCAATCCCTGGAGCGAAAATTCCTGGCGCACCATGTTGTTGCGCTTGTTCTCTTCAACGATTGGCGCTTCAAAACCGCCGCCGCCGTTGAAGGTGCCAAGCTTGCGCAGCGTTTTGACGGACTGAATCTTATCGGCGCCGCCGACGGTCTTGATGTACTTGGCTACGATCTCATCGGCAGTTTGCGCCGATGCGGTCGTGGCGAGCAGGGCCAATGCGGCCAGCATAAGCAGGACTCTACGCATGATTTTCTCCTCGGTGATGACGGAACAGCGGGAACTTGTTCAATGTACTACGAATCGTTCGGTTTAGTACGGGGAATTGGAAGCGAAGGTTTCCGCCGAGCTGTGCGATTTTTTGAATAGGCCTATGGATTATTACACGCGCGATCGAGCTTCAGCCTTTTTTGGGTGTTGAAATTGTTTTGCTCTTGGGTCGCTGGCGACATAGCCCGGTTTCCCTATCCGCAAAGCTATACTCAATATCTAAATGGATAGCGGTTTGACCAAACGTTCCTGGTGGATCGGGTCACCTTTCGCCGCCCAGATTTACCTTATTAAGCGCGCGAACTCTATTGCTTTGTGGGAAATACTGGAAGGCACATCAACTCCTTCAATACAGATTTGATTCTGTTGATTCGGCAAACCGCTCGGGCATCCCGATTGCCTTGACTTCGATTGAACAACGATACCGTTCTCACGCCTCATCGATTTTGTGAGGCCGGACCATCTCGCAACAATCTTAGGTCTTTAAACTCATCGTTGCTGTGCAGATTAAGCAGTTCAGATTTGCTCAGATTACCGTTTTCTTTTCCCTGAGATTTCTTGCGTATCCCTTTCCGAACGGAGGAAAACTTCATGAGCGACGGCACAGTCTTTCAAAATCCCAAATTGGTGGTGATTACAGCTTTGATTACCGCTGTCACATCTATCGGGGTGTCGGTCGTCGGCATCTTCCCGCAATTACAAGCACGAACGATCAATCCGGAAAAAGCCGCGATCACTACTGCGGACAAGATTCTGCCCACGGAAAAATGGAGTATTCGCGGAGCGGTTGTAGACAGCGAAAGCAAGACTCCGGTGAAAAACGCCGATGTTGTTTTGGTTCCTATGACTGGACAAAACATTTCGAGTACCGGCAACGACGGTTCATTTGAGCTTTCGGGCGTGCCTGAGGGAACCTACGCTCTCATCGTTAGAGAACCAGGCGGAGGAAGCAGAATAATGTTTCCGCAAAAGCGAGAGGATGGAAGCGATATTCTGATAGGTGAAGCTCCCGATCAAAAAGGCCGGCCGAAGACATTCATCAGTTATAAGATTGATAAACGAAAAGAATGACCCTGTTTGAGATCACAGGACAAGCACCACGTTATATCGGGTGGTCCCCTCAAACGTTCTCATAAAGAAAGAGGCCTCAATCATGAAACAGCGTCTTACTCAACTAACTGCTGCGGCTATTCTTTGCCTATTGTTTGCTGCCTGCCAAACGAAGTTCCCGAATAGCACGATGGCTTTCCAGGCATCCGATTACGTGACCGGTAGGATTACCTCTGCCTCAGATATGCCCGCTACTTCGGTTTGGGTGATTATCAAACAAAACGGCCAGGAAAGAGGCCGCTCGCTTACCGGCGACGACGGCTCCTACTACATCAATAATCTAGGCAACGGCGAGTATGAACTACTGGTTTCAAGAGGAGGTAAGCAACTTTCAAGGACGATTACTCTGCCACAGAATAAGGTCTTCAATATCAAAATCGATTTCTAGTGACGTTACCAAAGTGGCTAAGCCGATTCTTCATTCGGTTTTCCAGTGGACTCTTTTCGCGATCGGCGGCGGCGAACGGGAGAACGATCTTTGAGTAAGTCTTTGTGTCTTGACTCGA
Source organism: Blastocatellia bacterium (assembly GCA_003488005.1). Taxonomy (GTDB): domain Bacteria; phylum Acidobacteriota; class Blastocatellia; order Pyrinomonadales; family Pyrinomonadaceae; genus PSRF01. The sequence continues at coordinate 50,109 of DNND01000045.1, forward strand.
TCATGTAACACAATGCCTGATACGAAGTACCAAGCAAGGAAGCCGCGCGCGTGACGGAGCCATTGGCTTGTGTCAGTGCTCGCCTGATTAGCGCGCCCTCGTACTCTAATATTTTTTGCTGCAAGTCGCCCGGCTTCGTTAAAAGAATCCCCATTGCTTCTTCAGCGCTTATCTCTAGGTGAACACTGGCGGCGAGTTTTCCGGCGGCGTCACCCAGTCTTAATATCAGTTCCTGACTCGGAGATTCAGCGAGCCATGCGCGCGCCCGCTCGTATGCCGCCTGCAAAGTTGCCGGCGATAATTCGCTTATTTCTTCAATCATCGTCAGGGCTGCGATACCCGCTTTGTCCAGAGCGTCAATTTGGTAGGCCACTTCAATTGCGCGTTGAAAGATAAATTGGGCTCGCTCTGTCTGATGTAATCGAGCCAGAGCGATGCCCTGTGTGATCAACGCGTCAGCTACCAGGCATTGATGCCCAACTTTCTCTAAGGCCCTGGCAGCTCTTCGTGCGACGCTTTCGGCTTCTTTGAACTTACCTTCGGCAATGAAGACTTGTGCCGACGATTCGTCATATTGTGCGGTGCGAGCTTTGTCCTTGAAACTAACGGATAATCGTCGGGCTTCGTCCAGGTATTTGTGCGCTTCTTTGAAACGCGACAAGTTGGAAAGGACTAGGCCGACATTATTCTTAACATCGGCGCGAAAGACCGGATTGCGGGCCCTCTTGAACTCTTGATCAGCTTTCTCGAATTCATTAACTGCCCGTTGAAGGTATTCATTTTTCTGTTCAGAGTTTCTAGCTAGGTTCCTAAAGGTAATGGCAATTTGACCGTGATAGACTCCCTTTGTTGTGTGATTAGTTATCCTCGCAAAAGTCGGTGCGTTTTCCGTGAGGATTGCTAAAGCTTGCTCGTATCTCGAGGCTGAAAACTCGACGGTTGTTAATTTAAGTAATGCTCGTGCTCTTGTAAGTCCTTCGCTAGGCAGCTTCTTCAATGCCTCTGACAGCATAGTCCGAGCTTCGTTTAGTTCACCGTCCCGCCAATAGCAGTAAGCTAGTTCAACCCGCGCGGCGGCAACCTGCCTTTGGTCTCCTACCGATTCAAAATAAGTGATGCTTTTGCTTATGAGGTTCTTCGCTGTTTCCTGAGCGCCTTTGATTTGATTCCTGCTCCCGATCCATCCAGTCAAGATGCCTACACAAAGAAAGACTCTGGCGGCAACGGACGCATGAAGTCCCGACGTCTTTGGTAGCTCGCCAATGCCCCGCCATAAAGGCCGCATTGTCTCCTGCGCACCTTCGCAATAAGCCTTGTCTTTTTGTCCCAAGGCAGTCTCACACCTAAGTAGCGCTTCATCGTTCGCCGTCAGGTGGGACGTGTGGAGTTTTCGTGAGGCTATCTTCAACAGATAAACCCTTTTGCAGTGAGTAGTAACAAGCCTTGCTTGTGGGCAGGATATTAATCTCAACAGCCCCGGCCTGCAAGAAGTTTAATACCCGTACTTTTCTGTATTATTGCAAGCTGTCTTGCATCCTCAATCCAAAGGAGAACATAAATGAAACGCTTTGTAATGGTAGTTGCACTTGCGTGTGCGCTGTCGGGAAGAGCATTGGCCGGAGACGTACCGTCTACGGATAAGGCAGTGCCAGCACCGCAAAGCTCGGGAAATATTCCAACAACCGACGCACAAGTGGCGGGCCAGATTCCGAGTACCGATTCGCAAGTTGTGGGGAACATCCCAACGGGCGATGTGCTGACACTGATGCTTACGATCATCAGTCTCACCGTTCGTTAAAGCTGGATTCGCGCCAATCGAAACCGAAAATGACCGCCTTGGAAGGCGGTGGGGTTGGGGTGTGCTCCAAAATAAGAGGGCGTCACTGTCCTCTCAGCAAGGCCCAACTCATATCTTTTGGGTGATACGAGCCGGTCGAATCGCTTAGCAAGATTTCTCTTTGATCCAATGCGTTGGCGGACACCTCTAGCACCCGCCCATTCGAAGGGTTTATAGATCTGTGCTCCTTTTTTTGACAATTGATCGGAACTTGGAACCAACAGAAAATTTATGCAAGACATCTTGTATCGTCGAATTGAAAAACCGTGACAAAGCTGGCCACAAAGGCGAAGGGCACGTGCCCGCCATTCTCGTTCCGAATTACGGAATAGGAGGCGAAACTTTATTCATTGTCCAGGAGCTTGTTGCAACTGAGTCGTGCGACCCAAGCACTCGTCTCAAAAGGCCGATCATATGACCTGTAAAATCGGGTTGCAGATTGCATTGACAAACTCCTTCACCGAGCGTATATCTGCGCACAGCAAGACCGGAAATGTTGGCGTTGGTTACCTGACTAGTCAGTCTTCACCCCCTTTGAAAATTTCAGTGAAAAGGTGACGCCTCGCTTCCGCACGCGAGCATCTACCAGACCGCCGAACCGGAGGGATTTAACCGGTCTTCTTTTTACATTGAGGCTGATGCGATAACATTCGCATAGCTCGGCGTCTCATCCGCTTAGGAGAAAGCTCATGAAGTATTTTTCTCACCGCATCCTGCCGCACCGTCTAATGGTTCTCCCGCTGGTTTTCATACTCGCGTTCGCCCTGCTTGCAATCTGCCTTTGTGGGACAGCGTCCGCTCAGGATGCTCACTACAAGCTTGTTAGCGCTGCATTCTCCGGGGGGCAAAGCAGCGACCAGCACTCATTCTCGCCGGTCATCAGCGCCGACGGTCGCTTTATTGCCTTCGCAAGTCAGGCCACAAACCTCGTCGCCTTCCCGACCAGCGGTAGCGGCGCCCAACCCGGTCAAGGCATCATTCAGAATATTTTTATACGCGATATGCAAAGCGGCACGACGAAACTCGTCAGCATCAACCGCGATGGCACGGGCAGCGGCAACGGCACATCGTTCGCGGCGTCCATTAGCGCCGACGGCCGCTTCGTGACTTTCTCCAGCACCTCCAGTGACCTGGTTGATAACGACACGAACGGCAACGGGTTGGACTCCTTTATTCGCGACACGCAAACCGACACGACGACTCTCGTCAGCAACAACAGCGCCGACGTGTGCACCTTAGGTTCTCAAAGTCCGGGCCCGTTTCTGGAGTTCCCGCTGGTTTTCAAAAGCACGGGGTCCGGGACCTGCAGCGCCGACGGGCGCTACTTTGTCTTCGCTTACTTTTACAGCCTCTTCGATCCTTTGGCGGGCGAAGTGCCCAAGAGCAATGTGGCACGCTTCGACACTGTGACTGGCGCGTTCGCTCTGCTCCCCGACAGCGGTATCTGCAACAACGGCCCACGCCTGTGCATCGTTAACACCTTCCAACCTTTCGTCAGCGCCGATGGGCGCTTCGTCACCTTCGCACAGACGGCCATCGGGAATTTTGGTAGCGAAGCACTCTTCCTCGGAGACTTCGCTTCCCTCACGACAACCAATATCACCACACAAGGTGTGTTGTTCAACGCCTTTCCTTCCGTCATCACCAACGCCGGAATCAGCGCGAATGGACATTCCGTCGCATTCTCAACTCGCAATAGACTGTTGCCGCAGGACACAAACTTCTTCTTTGATGTTTACAGGTACGATCGCGATCCCGACCCAGCGGGTGTCAGCGGCGTCATTCAGTTCGGGCAGCGTAACTTCGGCGCTGGTTTCGCTTACTTCACTCAGCACCTTGCCGTTGAGCACTGATGAGCGCACGTGCGTCATGTTTACTTCCTTGGTTTGCGCGCTGCTTCAAGTGCATTGTTTGCAGTCTTGTAATTCTTGCTGGCGTATTTGTCTTCGCAGAATCCGCGAATACGTGCACTGCTTGGCAAACGAGTTGGCATCGGGAAAGGCCCACACGAATCGACTGGTGCCGTGAATATCTCAACAGTTAGCCTATCGCGATAGCCGCCATCGACCGCAACTATTCTGTTTGGATCGATCTTATTAGTAGCGACCAGATGCTTTTGAGCGCGATCGGCCCGCCATTCAGCTTCTCGCGCGCAGGCTGACAGTCCCGAGTACACCACGATATAGGCAGCTTCACCCGAACCATAACCCATTAAGTGTTTGGCCAAAGACTCAAGGATGACATCTTCGTTCTTAAGGGAAATTTCGTGGTAGCGGGCGAAGACTCGTGGTGGTTTGCAAGCAGGATCGATCCTGATTGAACAAGTTCTCTCGTTTTCCACGACTGGAGGTACTCCCGAGATTCTTACTGTCACGTCGACGTTGAAGAGCTTTTGCTTTGAAGGTTTAATCTGCGGTTCGATGGTTACGATTCGATCTGTCAGCCCCGAAACTATTCGAGCGCCTGAAGTACTCCACTTGTAGCCTATGCGGTTTGCGCCTTCCTCACCGATCGTTTCTCTTGCGCCTTCGATTTCGGCTTGCAGAGACATCTTTCGTCTGGCCGGCACGGGATAGGAGGGACAGAGAAATTCAAGAAAGGGGCGTGGAGCATCTACCTCACGTTGTGATTTACTCGTTCGGGTTAATCCAAAGAAAGCAGCGACCAAGATTGCCATGAAGCAAAGGCCAAGTCTTCTAAGCGGTTTGAGCTGACTCATTATTCATCATCTTACGCCAGGTGGTGTTATGTTCTGTTACCGTACTTGTAGCGCACCTTAGACGAATGACGTTTATTGCGCGGGGCAGGTTTGACGATTTGCACTTCGTTAGAAGGCAGCGTTGGTGTTGGTGTCGGAGGCGGCATTTCTAGGCTGAGCGTAAATAAATCATACTGGGCAGTCTCTCGATATCCACCATCGAGCGCGATGATGCGATCTGGCGGGATCATTCTTGTTTCGATGAGATAATGCCTGGCCTCTTCTGCCATTTGTTTAGCTTCTCCGCGACGAGATTTTCTACCAGCGTAAGCAATGATGTATCCTTGAAGTTGAGGAATCCTTGCCAGTTCAGCCCCGAGTGTATCCAGAATACCATGTACATTATTTGGGTTTAAGACCACGTCGAACGGACGCGGTGGAGGGACGCCGTTATAGGCCGGGAATCCCTGGCATCGCTTTCCATTTTCGCGGCTCGGTGGGAAATACTCTAGGCCAATTACGTGACCATCTTGCACAGAAAACGCAATGCCCTTCTCTACGTTAGTATAATAAGTTGTCCTAATATCCTCTGGACTATAACGCTCGACAAATCCAGTAAGGTCTGGCGCTAATTCCGCCAGCCGGAGCGGTTCGTACGGCGTCACCCAAAACGACTGGACAGTGTCCTTTGGGACATTCCAACCGTATTCAGGCCCTACGCAGCGAGATATGGCAAACGCAACATGAATGGTTTCTTTCGATCTTCGAAAGTTACAGCGGCACGAGTCGGGGACGGGGTCGCCGTAGAGACGCTCAACATCGGCGCGCGTTGAATGCAAAGGTACAATGCCGAATGGGTTTTCCCAGAAACCCTGCGGATTTCCGGCCAGTAGCGTCCCAGCGAAAATATAAAGACAAACGAATACTCGCATATTTCACCGGTACTTCTTCGGAATACAATGTTCCTTCACATACTGATCAAAACCCTTCGAGCCAAGTTTTTCCGCGGCAGCGTTCATTTGATTGTGAGTGTATGTTAATCCCATCCAACTCGAATCGTTCGGAGCATTATGGGTGATTTCATGAATCAGAGTCACTACGTACTCATAAGGCTGTCGCTCAATGCTCGATTGCGTAGTGTTGGCATATGAACTTTTAAGAAATACGGCGCTCCAACGTTGTCGAGTCCGCCAGTTCCTAGGATCAGTATAGTAGAAATTAGACAAACCGCCTCCACCCGAAACGGATTGCCCTCGTGCCCGCTCTGGTAGGAAGTCATTTATTCGCTCCCCAGGCACGTCAACGAAAATACCCCCACCGCCGGTTTGGTTTTTCAATGCGTTGAATAAATCCAAAATGTCAGTGTGACTGGGTGCAAACTTCGTATCCGAACCCATTTGGGCCAATATCTTGCTCATGGCTTCTCTGCAATCACTATATTTTAGGGCTTTTTCAAACTCAGCCTGGAGCTTATTTAAACCACCTATCGGTCTCGTTACTACATCAGGCTTCTGCAGAGTGATGGGCTGAAAATTTAGTGTTGCCGACCCGACTCCGTCGGACGAGTAACCGGTAATTTCGACTTGCCAGGGGTCACAATCACCCTCGACACAAACTCGATAGCGACCATAAATCGGCAGCAGACCCACGCTAGCAGCGGCTTCCGGCGAGGTTTTGCCATCAACTTCACCTCCTTCTTTGCTCGTAAGATCCATTACTTCGTTGCGACTCATGGGCACGCCGTTGTAGGTGTAGCTGACACCGGGCTGGCTTGGATTGCCGTTGCCGGGATATCCGAGCAGAGCTTCGTTCGGTGGATTTGGTGGCGGCGCTACATTAGGGTTCGCTATGCCCTCATTCGCGCCACTTGGATCCAACTCTGCGGCAAATTCACCGTCAAAGGCGCCCGCAGTACTTTGCGTTTCGTCCGACACACGATAACTGGCACCGCTGGGATCGCGATGCTCCCAAACCACTCGCTCATAGTTGTTGATGCCAATCCTTTGCCAGGCCAATACTTGATTGCCGAGGTAGATGAAGGTGCGCAACTTGGCGCCGGTTTCGTTTACTTCACTCAGCACCTTGCCATTGAGCACTGATGAGCGCACGTAATATTTCGTAGTAGTCTCCGATTGATTGTCTTCTCCGAAGTAACTGGTGACCGTGCTCTTAGCCGATCTGCCATCACCGTCGAAGTTCTGCACCGCCAAACCGGCAGCCGAGAAGCTATTCGCCACATTGCCGGCCGCATCGTATCCATAGTTGCCCACCAGCGAGTCGTTCAGCACGTTTCCGTCTGCATCGTAGGTTGCATCCGCGCGGCGATTGTTTTGGTAAGAGAAGCTCAGCGCCGAGGCCGAAGTCCAGAATCTGCCGTCCTCATAAACAGAATGATCAAAGGCGTCATATGAGAACCCTAAATAGTAAGGCCGATCATTAGTAGGCGCTTCGCCCCGGGCTTCAGCTCCCGAGAGGGCTTTGGTCATTCTGCCGCCATGGTCGTAGCTGTAAGCCCGATCATAGTGCTGAGTCAGCAAGTCATGTGACGACTTTAAGGTGGCATCGGCATAATACTGATAGCTCTTGCTCATCGTTCCGGGAATGTTATAGGTGCTTGCCTGTAGGCGCGAATTGTAATTGAGGCACGCCCAACTCCATATTTTTTGGCTGATACGAGCCGCATTGAATCGCTCGGCAAGCTCGCTCTCTTTGACCCAATGCGTTGGTGTGACACCTCTAACACGCACCCATTCGAAGGCTCAATAGAGCTGTGCTCTTTTTTTGACGATTGATTGGAACCTGGAGTCGCCAGAAAATTTATGCAAGGTTTCTTGTATCGTCGAATTGAAACACGGTAGGCGAACTGGTCAGAGACCTTCTCGTGCCTGACCATTGGGCTTGGCATGAATGGACTTACTGTTAAGCGGCTTTCGTTTGTGAAAGGGTGCGGTTGAAAGTGAGAGAGATTGAGAAGGTGCGAAATATTGGTGGAGCCGAGGGGGATCGAACCCCTGACCTCATGACTGCCGGACACTTTCCGATTGTTTCGCTGAGTTCGTTCCAGCTTTTTGAACCGGGTTTCGTTAGTCTGTTGCTCTACTGGTGTTACTTTGAGTATCGCGTTGATCGCATCGGATCGGGTCTGTTGTCACACTATAGTCACACCATGATTTTGCAACCTTCCGGCGAAGATAACTATCGATATCTCATGTCTCGTGCATCCTCTACTGCGGCCGCGACGCAGACCGCGAGGCAAGCAGCGAGAGCTGTTTTTCCCTCAGCATTTATCTCCAATGTTCCTATCAAGGGAGCCAAGGGTCTTGCGAATGAACTAACGCGCTTCGTAAAGTCGTCATCAACCCGCTGTCCATTCTCCAATCCGAAAGCATCTAGGAAAACTGAATACAGCCTTCGGCGAAGAATATCTTCGCAGTCTTTAATTCCGTCTTTGGGCGTTGGGAGATTTTTGGGAAGGTCTTTGATTAGGCCCGAATATTCGTCATTGGCGCACTTGATAACGTCCATTAGACGATTACGCAAGTCTTCGGAATAAATAAAGTCACTAGCAGTCATTTTTTTGTGTTCTGTCTATCCAAATGATCGACCGCTCCCAACCCCAAACCGGCGGCAATGATGATACTGAATGAAATCCCTTTCGAGAAGGTTGAGTTTCGATTCGTTCTAATACTTGGATCGTCGCAGATGGGCGCTCCCGTCCCCCAAGACTTATGGGTTTCCCAGTCGAGACGCCAAAGCCAAAGCGTTACCGCTTTCACCATGGTCGCAGCTGTGAGACTAAGACGCTATTTCATCTTATCGTCAACTAACGTCTCCGATCTAATGTTTCGGAAATCTTTGCCATCCCATTTGAAGTGCCGACGGATGAACTTCTTGGGACAGCAAAGCCCAGCCCCCCCCTCAAGGGTATACTGTTCAATCACGAGCGCCCCATCTTCAACGTCCATCCTCCTCAACCCACCATCAGCTCTGTCGCCGGTTTCGTATTGCCACACGAGTTTAGGAACAGTGTTTTCCAAAACGTAAACAAATATACACCCCACGAACCTATTAGTTACTGAGATCCCTCCGAGGTGCACTATTGCTTCTTCCCGTCCATCTGACATTAGATCTGCGTATGACACATCATCTAACTCGAGTAAGAGATACCTGATCCCCTTCTTCTGATCTTCTCTCATCTCGAACTTTCCATCCTGTAGTTTTACTTCGCTAGGACCATCTGGAATTTTCAGATAACTCGGATACCAAGCGTAAGTAAAATTCTTAAAGTCAATGTCTCGAATAGCACTTGACTGCTTCTCAGATTTACCAGGCAACACTTGTGATGGTGAATTGTTTGTTCCTGACGACGAAGAACTGTCTCGCTGATTTTCGGATCTCATATTGTTGGAGTTTCCGCCCCTGCTGCCCTTGGTATCCAAGAAACTGCAAGAAAGAGTGAGTTGAGCAACCATGAGTTGCAAAATACAAACAAATGTCACCACGTAATTGTGTTTAATCATTACCTACCTCGGGCGCTAGTGAGTTAGCAGAATTGTGCCAGTCAGTTAACGCCTGTAGCAATCGAAGAAGCTCTGAAACCAGGGTGGGACCTAATCATAGCTTGCCTCGAGGCCTTGTCGTTGCGCGTCCATGGGAGTTCACCGTTCCCCAAAGTGTAAAGTGCTCTTTGGGTCTCCCAGACCAGCTATCCATGAGGTGAAATTGGCAAATCAACTGAGCAGCTTGATGCGCTGAAGGGTTCTAGGTGCGGGGGGTGTGCTTGGCGTTACGAGCTTCTTTCAAAAGACTAACGAGCGCCTCATCGCCGTTCCGCTCGGCAACGCTCAATGGCGTTTCACCTCTCTTATTTTTGACATTCACATTTGCCCCGGCAGAAAGAAGCAAGCGGACTGCCTCAGGTGAAGCACGACGTGAGACTGCGGCCGCCAGAGCGGTGTAGCCTTCATTGTCCACAGCATTTATCCTAGCTCCCCTGTTCAATAGCAGTTTGATCATTTCTAGATCCCCTTCTCCCGCTGCTGCCATCAAAGGGACACCCTTTTCGATGTCAGCTCCCCGATTCAATAGTAGAGTGACCGTTTCATAGTGGCTGACTCCCACCGCCCTGACTAATGCTGTCTCGCCGTTAAGTGAGACAGCATTGACAGCTGCACCTCGGTCAAGAAGCAACTTAACCACTTCCGTTCTATCCTCGACTGCGGCGTACATGAGTGGCGTTTCACCGTTTCCTTCTCGGGCATCAACATTTGTGCCCGAGTCCAACAAGTTCCTCACCTGATTTACGTCGCCCTTTGCCGATGCCCTAAACAAAAGAGTTTCGCGTACACCTGGAATAGGTCCACGCTTCAAGCCCTTGACGCACCCGGCGGAGGCTATGCACAGGATAGATGGCACCAAAGCGATAAGGATGAGACCGCCATTGAACCTCTTGATTATTGATAATGGCCTTTCCAACATCAGCGCCTTACCTCCTTAATGGTTACATAGAATGCCCCTGATCCTGGTTTTTAGGGCGTTATAATCACCGCTCCTTCCCGAGAGAGCAGTATTCAGCATTAAAGAGCCAACCGCCATTCCGGCATCGTCATCCAATAGCTCAGTATCCGACTCGGCTCTTCCGAGAACAACTGATTGGTACCAGTCGTAGGCCCTAAAAGCCTGGTTTTCGGCATCGGCCGCGGGCGTCCCATGCAACCCATCTCCAGCCGTAAATAAAATATGGTGGTAAACATCAGCGCGTTGCCTCTTGGCCGTGAGTTCATTTTTGAATCCGTCGATTGGGTAAGTGTTTTTTTCATACGGAACCCCATTAAGGTCTACATCCCTATACGCTTGGTCATTCATCGCGTTTGCTAGATCGTGTCTCGAGTCTGGATTATAGCCTCCTTCCAGGACTACGGCGTTATACAATCTGTCACCCAACTCGTCTGCAAACTTCTCACAGGCTGAACGCGAATCGACTTGCTTGTTTTTCTTTTTCGATCGCCTTCGCCTAGCATGTTGGAATTGCTCGCCACTAGGCTCTGAGTTTTCGACCAGGGTCCTGACCATCAACAAGTCGGTGGGATGTAGATTTCCTTCGCGTCTTGCCCAAATGACCCAGAAGAGGTTTTCGGCCACTCGCCTCCCGTGTTCCCGTTCTCCCAACTCAACCATGCTCCCCCAGTTTGTGCCAAATCCCGGCAGGTCGGCGATGCGGCTGCCCCAGAATGCATAGGCGCTGCCACTGCATACATCGGGAAGACCAGCCGCAGAGCAATGATCAAAAGGCTGGCTGAGGCTGCCATGATGCAACGGAAAATCCTGACCCGGATCGTCTTCAAGCGGTTGATAGGTGCCAACGTCTCCGCCAACCGGATCAAGCTCCGTTCGATAGCTGTCGGCCGCATTGGTCCAACTTCCTTGTTCCGTACTGGTTACCGGATCAATGTGTTTGAAGACCATGGTCGTTTCCGGGTTGCCGAGCGCTAACTCGGTTCCACCACTAGTGTAAACATGTTGCTGTGTCTTCACTCCCTGTGCATTAACGTCTTGGATCACGACCCCGCCTAATGCCGTGCTGTTCACTTCATAGTTAGTGTAAGTAGTAGTGACCGATTGCTCGACTGTTGTCGTAACAGTCTTCGCCAGCCGGCCATCACCGTCGAACTCATGAACGGAAAGGTTGCTGTTGTCCCCCTGGCGCGCTGAAGTCTTCGCGCCGCGCACGTCGTACGTGTAGTTAATCGTGGCTGCAAGATTCGGATTGCCGTGATCAGCCGTCACTCGGCCGTCGCTGTCGTAGAGGTAGCCCGACCGCCGGTTGTTTTGATACGTAAATAATCCCGAGTTGTACTGATGGTTCCACCACCGGGTATTGCGCCCAGTCGTATTGTTCCAGGCATCGTAAATGTAGGTTTCATTGTAAGCACTCAATGGGCCAAACTCCTCACCACGAGCTTCATGACCGGTGAGCGCTTGCGCTATCCGGCCTGTCTGGTCGAATGAATAGCTGCGGTCAAAGAGGTTGTTGGCTTCGTCTTGCATGAACTTGATGCGCCCGTCGTTGTAGTACTGATAGTCCTGAGCGCGATTAACTTGCCAAGTGCCGGAGTAGGTCACCGGCGATAGCGCGTAGCGGGTGATCTGTAAACGCGAGTTGTATTGCTGGTCGAGATTCAGATTGTTGCCATAGCTCATATGCTTCAATCCACCCCAGGCACGATATTGAAGATTGGAAGCAAACTGGGTCACACTGCCATAGCCCGAGCCACTTGCGCCATTGAAGCGTCCCGCCGCGTCGTGTGAATAACTCACTACTGCTCCAACAGGATCGGTAACGCTGGTTAATTGATTAGCGAGGTTGTAAGCGTAGTTGATCGCAAACGAACCAACATCGGTGTAAGTTCGTGTCTCCGAGGACAGGTGCGAAAGTTGATCGTAATTGTAGCCGGTGCCGCCTAGGCCGTCGGTCATTAAAATGCGATTGCCGGCTGCGTCATACGAGTAGGAAACATTTGGCGTGGCGGTAACGCCCGAAGGCGCACCGTAACTGATGCCAATCACCAGACGCCGCGCGTTGTACGTGAAAGTTTGCAAAGCTCCGCGAGCATCAGTTATTGAAGCAACGCTGTCGTCGGTGTTGTAGACCCAAGTCGAATGATCTGTTGAAGCACCGTTGTTGGGATCGATCTGTTGTTCGGGATCATGCCTCGTTTTTAAGCGTCCGTAACCGTCATAACTCATCGTCGCGTCCTGATAAACGCCGCTTTGATCATTGCCTTGAAACTGGCGCACCTGAGTAACCTGATCGCGAGCGTTGTACGTGGACGCGGTCGTCGCATACACACTGCCGCCTGTGCCGGAGGGTCCGGCGCCGTCCCAATTCAAAATCTCAGTTTTCACCGTACGGCCCAGTACATCCGAGTAAATCTTCTGCTGGCGCTTTTTCGCCACGCCTCCAGAGATCGTGCCCTCGTCCGTTAACGTCGTAAGTTCACCGCCAGCGCATCCGCAACCCGCGTAGCTCGCTTCTTTCGTGGTGCCATCCGTGTTCGTGGTGACTAGCGGCCGGCCTTTCCAATCATAAGTGTGCTGTGTATAGAACCAACCGGCCACGTCGTCGCCAGCAGGCAACCAGGAACTTGTAATCTCAGTTGGATTTGATTGTTTGAATACACGACCCATTGAATCGTAAATCGTGTTCACGGCACTGTACCCGCCCGTGCTTCCCGGATGATTGCTTGCCGCGCCAATCGTTCTGCCAAGTCCATCAAATGTTTGAATGGAATATGCCTCATCGGCGATCGTGTTGATCGTCGAATACTGTTGCACGTAGTTCGGCCCATATACGTAACGGCTATAAGCGCCGTTGGTCGTTGAGGTGACCCTCTCAATTCGTTCAGCTGAGTCGTAGGCAAATGTTTGGATCGGCCCGGGTAGGTTGGCCGTGGTATTTGGCTGTGGGGTTTGTTTACTCGTGACCGCGCCAAAATCAAAGTTGTAGATCAAGGTTGACGAATAGCCGTCCGGATTAGTAATCGTTTTCGGATAAGCGAGTGTATTGCGGCTGTTGTTGCCATCAGAGAACGAATCTGAGTAATTAATCGAGTTTTGATGCCCAAGCGGATCAGTGCTTTTCACGGCTGAACCGGCGGTGTTGAACTGCACACCGTTTACGATCCACTGCCCAGCGTTCATCACATCGTAGCGCTTCACACTGCTTAGATTCGCGCGGCCGGTCACAAAGTTTGCCGCGTAATTGTCATTGTCATGGCGCACCGGCGCATCGTTTCCTTGAATCGATCCCGTTTCATCGTATTGATAACCAGTTTTGGACATCAGAGTTTCAGCACTGCCATTGACTTCGTACAGTGTTTGTTCTTTTACCAGTCCAATGATGTGCCGGTCCAAGTAAGCAGAGTCGGCGGTTATATCCATGCGATAGTCGGCGTGTGAATGCCGCAGGACTGTGGTTGCATCGCCTGTATATTCACGCGTGTCGGTTGCCAAGGAGCAGCTTGCGCCACTCGGCAATACAAAAGCAGCATAACTAACAGTTGCGCGGCGATGATTTTGTGGCGTGGCAGAATCGAAGACGATTGTCTCGGTAACGCGGGGATTGGTTTGATAGCTGACGCCAGGGCCGGTGTTGTCCTGCGTCCAGTTACTCATAGTCCACTTCTGTCTGATGCCGCCGGACCAGACTTCGGTTTGTGTTGTGAGTCCGCGCTGCCAACCTGTGCCGTAGAATTCTTTATATAGCGTACCGTCCGGAGTGGCCACGGTATGTAAGCCATCATTAGGAGCTTCATAGTTCGTTGCCACTTCCTGAGGAACGCCATTGATCCCTGTCCAGTTTTCAGCCCAAACGTGTGTGTCAATTAAGCGAGGACAATCATTCGCGGGTGAATCGTAATCGTAAGCCGTGTAAGAGCGCTGTACGTTATCCGATCGATAACTCCTGAGGGGACTCAATTGCCCAGTCGCGTTGTATTCAAATGTGTACCGCGTGCCGTCGTTTAAACCAACTTGATTGAGCACGGGGATTGTCGAAGGACTTGCGCCGACAACCATGACGCCGGAGAAGCTTGGCTGTACTGTTTTTGTGGTCCACCCAAAGCTGGCCCAAGTATGCGGTGGGCTTTGACCAGCCCAGCTTTGGGTTATCGAAGTAAGATTGGCGTTGCCGTCGTAATTGAACGTAATCGTGCGCGCGAGCGTGTCGATGATTGTTGTGATGTGACCGAGCCAATCATAATTCACAGCAATGTAGTTGCCGTTGCGGTCCTTTATCTGAGTGCAGCGCCATTCATTGTTGAAGGCTTGATAGTTGAGCTGCGTCCCATCTGTAGTGCGCACCAGCAAACTTCCGCCGTTGTCGATGAGTTGTAAGTAGGACGAGTCGGCTGCTTCATACACATTCGATGTTCCAAGTTGTCTTAATGAGACACGGCTTCCTCCGGAGATCAGCAGATAGACGTTGCGGCCTGCCTGGGCGTCGAAGGACTTTTGTTGAACTGTGGGAAAGCCGAGCCGAAATCCGGGGCTGGGCCAACCGCTGTCTTCGTCAAAGTAGAGGTATGGACCTGAATGGGTCCAAACCATCGACGAGTAAGACAAACTCAAACCCAAATCAAGGCCGGACCTTCCCGGTAAACTTAAGAGCGATACGCTCCACTCGGCATCTCGAGAGACTAAGCCATTTCCCGGCTGATTAAATGGATCGACGCGCGCAGAGGCGAGCGACGACACGCTGCTTGACGGAGAACCGCTGGGCGTCAAGGTCGCAACGATTCCGGCAAACTCTCCACATTCGTCGAAAGCACCGCGCAATTGCTCTCGGTTCACATGATTGAGCGTTAGTTCATTCTCCCAGAATGCCCAACCTGGCGCATCCGGCTCGCGCATCAGATAGGTCTTGTAGAGATCGTAGACGTACCAATGATTGTTCCGACTGCGTGAGGCATAGTCACTTGATTCGAAAAGTGTTTTTCCCAGCTCACGCACCGCCAACAGCATCGAGCTCTGCCCGTTTGGATAGGCAGAACGGAGGATGTCGTTCCAGTAAGAGGATTCATTCGTATAAGGCTGACGTGCCAGTGCAGCGAGATTGAAGCTCGCAAGATACTGTTCGCTACCGGCCGTCGTGACAGTGGTGCTGGTGTTCGCCGATGCTTGCGCACCGAGATTGTCTGTGACTGTTAGGCAAATATTGTAGGTTCCGGCTGAAGCATATGAATGAGTCGGCGTGACGCCGGAACCCGTACCACCATCGCCAAAAGTCCAGGCATAGCTACTTATAGTGCCGTCCGAATCGAACGAGCCGCTGGCACTAAATGCAATGTTCTGGGCAATGACGCCGCTGTAGGGTCCGCCCGAGTTCGCGATCGGCGGTTGATTGGCAACGTTATTACTCCAACTGGGGCTGTAATCGCGAAACTCATTGCTTGCAATGAGACTTTGATTAGTGCCGTCTACATTCATCGTCCATAGTTGTTGCGTCGGGTCGGAAGTGTCGCGTTCGCGATCGCTATGAAAAATGATCTTCGTATTATCGGGTGACCAGGAGGGTGAATCGTCGTTCTCCAATGTATTAGTTAACCTGACCTGATTACTGCCATCGGCATTCATCAAATAGACTTCTTTATTAATGTGCAGGGCCGATTTTTGAATCACGTTTCCATCATCGTCAGTCTCCTGCCACGTTTCAATGACACTATCGCGCGTACTGACAAACGCAATCTTCAGTGCGTCGCGGGACCAAATAGGCTGTTCATCTTTGAACGGTTCGCCTGTAAAGGTAAGCTTGGTTTGATTCGAGCCATTGCTGTTCATTACATAGATGGCTGGAACTCCCGCATGATCACGCTCACTGGCGAAAGCGATTTTTGCGCCGTTTGCCGACCACGAAGGTTGCGTATCAGCAGCAGTGCTGTTACTAAGATTCATTTGTCCGCTGCCATCAGCGTTCATCGAATAAACTTGAAAATAAGAACCATTGCGTAAGCTCTGAAAAACGATCTTACTGCCGTCGGGAGACCATTCAGCGTTGCAATCATCCGCAGAATTCGTCGTCAATCGAGTTTGGCCGGACCCGTCCGGATTCATCACATAAATATCTTGTTTAGCTGGTCCAGGATTGTCGGGCTCGGGCGGTGTCGAATCGCGATCGCTCTGGAAAAGAATTTTTGTGCCGTTGGGCGACCATCTTGGGTGATCATCGTTGCTGGAATTAATCGTCAGTCGAGCGAGGCCGCTGCCATCAGTGTTCATTGAATAAATTTGAACGTTACCGTCACGGTTGCTGGCAAATACTGTTTTTGAATTGCCTGCCTGTGGTACCGGCAACAAGAACAAATCGAATGCGTAGTTCGGTTGAAGATCTGATAAATCTGATAACGAATCGGTTTGAAAAGCGGTTGGAGTCACCGAGGTTGGAGCGTTCCAAGCGAGCAGGTATTGAAGTAATCCAACATTGTCTGGTGTGGCCCAAAGGTTTTCGTTCGAGTTAATTGCAGCCCCGATATGTGGTGGGGGAACTGACGGACTGGGTAATGGAGGAGGAGTCGGTAAATTGGTTGGTGTTGGCAAAGCGGAAGGAGTTGGCAAAGGATCTCCTACGCGCCGCGTGCGTGGTGCCAGCGGGTTGCGCCGTGAACGCAGGGTTGAAGCAACCGAATAGGGCGCACGCGCGATCGGCGGTTCCCGCGCCTTTATGTCATCGAGATTGGGTAGTGTTCCTTCAGGAGCACCGGCAATTGGAATCGCACCATTCTCTTGAGCCCGGCTTCGCAAGAATGATGCGCCACCTCCACTAGCGACAGCGAACGGTGTGAGCGTTGCCATGAGTAAGGAGAAACATACCAGTACTGGAATAAATTTCGAAAGCTTACGAGCGACCAAGAATCGAAGCAACATGAGGAATCTCCCGAGTTAGGTACGCCAGTGGGATCGCCTTAGACCTTTAGACGAGCTCAGGCGACTCTCACGCGAAAACAAGGAAGCGATACCAGCTAGAAAGACGTTTCAAGTTTAGTCCAGCAGACTATGTACCCGCTGAAACAGGGTCTGCAAGTTCGGCCGCCTATTCCTTTATTATTTGCAATGCAAAGACTCTTGCATCGCCGGTTCAAGACGACTCGCCCTCTATTAAATAAGGACCGGCAGGTTGGGAGGACATGCCCGACCCCCACGCCTCGTCCTCTTTAGGTGGCGTTTTTGCGGCACACTCAACGAAGGCGGTACGGTTGGGGTGCGCTCAAAAATAAGAGGCGTCACTGTCCAGGCGATAGGACCTCTCGTGCCTGACTATTGGGCTTGGCATGAATAGACTTACTGTTTAAGCGGCTTTCGTGGGTGAAAGTGTGTGCGGTCGAAGGTGAGAAATAAGAAAGGTCTGAAAATTGGTGGAGCCGAGGGGGATCGAACCCCTGACC
>DNND01000045.1:67902-111549 GCA_003488005.1 Blastocatellia bacterium
GAACCCCTGACCTCATGACTGCCAGTCATGCGCTCTCCCAGCTGAGCTACGGCCCCAAATGAATTCGTTGAAAACTGTGGGCAAGCAAGAGTATCGCGGCGTTCAAACGAGCGTCAAGCGCGTCAGATTCGTTGCGCATGTCCGATAAACTTTGGTTTGTCGCCGCGTACGACAAGCTCAAGCGTATCGGACATCAAATCCGCTTATTTATTTTTCTTCCGGCGGGCTGCAAAGAACGCCATTACTGCGCCGAGAATCAACAACACAATGCCTTCAATCGTGCGATAGGTGTCGGGCAGTTCGCGAACGCCGTGCTCGGAAATTATGACAGCGGCTGCTGGTTCAAGAAAATACGCGCGATAAGCAATCACACCACCAACGGCAGCGAGCACGATTCCCAGAATGATGGCAATGGCTCTTAGCATATTTAGTAGGATGGGCATTCCTGACTGTCCTCATCGAAATGCGCAATCAATTACATTTTATAGAGAAAGAAGATTTTCCATTTTTATCATTCGCGAATTCAATTTGGAAGTGCCATGAGTTGAAGTCGCGGAATTGTTTTCTTGAGCGCCAAAGGCGCAGGAATGCAATAGCCAGGGGCAAAGTGCTGAGCGCAGCGAGGCACGACGCCCCTGGAAACGAAGCGGATAATATCCAAGCTCTGAAAGGAGCGCCATAACGTCTCACCGATAGAACCTATTGCGCACTTTCAGCGCTCTCCGACTTTTGTTGTACTGTCCCAGGGGCGACGTGCTTCGCTGGGCTCAGCACTTGCCCCTGGCTATTCCAGTCCGCGCCCTTGGCGCTCAGGACGTTGCACTTCAAACTTGAATCCACTTTTTCATTTCCGTAATTGAATTACTTTCCCTTCCAAACTGGTTTCCGCTTTTCCAAAAACGCACTGACACCTTCGTCCTTGTCGGCGGTTGAAAAGCAGAGCGCAAACAAATCAACTTCTCGGCGCAGGCCCTCGTCCAGATTCGAACGCGATGCCAGCTTCACCGCTTCTTTCGCCAAGCTCAAGGCGATCGGACTCTTGCCGGCAATGCGATTCGCAATCTCCATTGTCTTGGCTTGCAGTTGATCGGCCGGAAAGACGTGATTCACCAGCCCGATCTCGTAGGCCGTTTTTGCGTCGATGATGTCGCCAGACAAAATCAGCTCCATCGCTTTGCCTTCGCCAACCAGTCGCGTCAAACGCTGGGTCCCGCCACCGCCGGGAATTATTCCAAGATTGATTTCCGGTTGGCCAAACGATGCTGTTTCACTCGCAACGCGAATATCGCAAGCGAGCGCCAGTTCACAGCCACCGCCCAGACAGTAACCATTGATCATGGCAATCACTGGTTTGGGAAAAGTATCGAACGCAGTGAACAGCGAACGCGAGGTCATCACTTCGCGCTGCATCATCGCCGTGCGCCCGGCAAACTCGCCGATGTCGGCGCCGGCAATGAATGCTTTGTCGCCCGCCCCCGTAAAAACCACGACGCCGACAGAATCGTCGGTGCGCAGCTCTTCAAGCAGCGCCGCGCCTTCTTCCCGCGTCTTGATGTTCAGCGCATTGCGCTTGTCGGGACGATTGATGGTAACAATGGCGACGCGTTCACGACGCTCAAGGAGCAGGGTTTCATAGCCTCCGGGCTTTGCTTGCGACATTAAATTGATCTCCGAATGTAGGTTGGATTTGCGAACAGATCGTAAGGCTTGGGATGTGTTCCGTCAACGCGAGCGTGGGTGGTGCTCAATTTCGGATTTAGCCGCGGATGAACGCGGATAGACGCGAATCTGAAGAACCATTTAAGCAGATCAGCAAGTCCACTGCTTTGAATTATTTTTAGTCTCGTTTCGAAAGGATTGCTTTTCTGAGTACTTCATTTTCAGATTCGCGTTTATTCGCGTTAATCCGCGGCTGAATTAGTGTGAAGGTTTCATTCAGCCGGAGTGGAAGTATCGGCATCCGGCTCGGCAGGCTGGTCGTCGGCGACCCAGGAGACGAATAGTCGCAGCCAGTTTTCCATGGACTCCGCAATTTGCACGCCGACGCGAGCGGTACCGTAGATCGCGGGCGCCATGCGAATCACGACGGCGGTCACTTCAATCGGCGCGCCGTCAGGACGATGCGCGCGCAGGTACAGTCGCTCGCCGCGACTGACCTTCTGATTGAGATGAAACAGCGCGCCGGTAGTGGAAATGTCGTCGGTTTCAGTTGGCTCGCTCCAGGCCGAGCCATCTTCAGCTCGTCCTGAAACGACGATCGGAAGCCGCAGCGCCATGCGTAAAGCAAAGCGTCGCTCTTCGTTGTTGTAGGGCGTACTCATTGTAGGCAACACAGTTTGCTTATGCTCTCAGGAAGAATGCGCACTGCGCCGATCCTCTGCGGGCGCGGTCCAATCGTAAAAGCCCGTACCTGTTTTCTTCCCCAGTTTGCCCTCTTGCACCATGCGGCGCAAAAGTTCCGGTGGCCGAAATGTTTCCGAACCAAGCTCGCGGTAAAGATACTCGGCAATATTCAGGCGAATGTCCAGACCCACATGGTCGGTAAGTTTCAGCGGCCCCATCGGATGGTTGTAGCCAAGCTCCATTGCGGTGTCGATATCTTTCGCGCTCGCCACGCCCTGCTCGACCATGCGCATTGCTTCAAGTCCCAGTGCTACTCCCAGGCGACTGGAGGCGAAGCCAGGAACATCCTGAACAACGATAGGCTCTTTCCGCAGTCGCTGGGCCACCTGTCGAACAAGCTCAACTGTATCATCACTGGTGGCCTTACCAACCACAATTTCGATCAAACGCATGATGTGGACCGGGTTAAAAAAATGCATGCCCACCACGTTACCGGGCTGTTCTGAAACTTTTGCCAGCTCGGTTATCGATAATGATGAAGTGTTACTGGCGAAAATAAAAGGCTGGCTCGCTAACTTTTCCACCTCCCGCAGCAACTGTTGTTTGAGCTCGATTTTTTCCGGCGCCGCTTCAATTATCAGATCAGCTTTGGCAATTTCTCCGAGATCGGTAGTGCCGTGAATGTGTTGCAGGATGGAATCGCGATCGGCCTCGGTGAGTTTCGCAAGTTGAATTCCCTTAACCAGGTTACGCTCGATTGCCTGGATACCGCGCGCCAGCGAATCGCGATCGACGTCGCGCAGCACTGCCTGATACCCAGCGGCGGCGGCGACCTGCGCAATTCCGTGGCCCATAGTGCCGGCGCCTATGATACCGATAGTCTTAATTGTTTGCGGGGCGATGCCAGATTTCAATCGTTTGTCCCAACCGTGCGTTTACCTGCGGCGCGTCGGCTCGCGTTCGACTACTCCAGTATGGCTAGTTATACTATACGCCTAACCGAAAAGGCTATACTTTCGGGCGTTTAGTCCAGATTTTTCACTTCACCAAAGACAGTTGGCGAGGCATAGATGGCCATACAAACACTCGACAAAGAAGTGGTAATTATTGGGTCCGGCCCGGCCGGATTAACGGCGGCGATTTATTCGGCGCGGGCCAATCTGAAGCCGCTGTTGATTGACGCTCCGGTTGATGCGCACAAACAGACCGCGCCCGGGGGCCAATTGATGATCACGACTGACGTGGAAAACTATCCGGGATTTTCCGAGGGCATCCAGGGACCTGACTTGATGGTCGAGTTTCGCAAGCAGGCGGAACGCTTCGGCACAGATTTTCTCGAGGAGTGGATTACGGAAGTCGATCTCAGCGAACGGCCATTCATGCTGCGTACTGAGAATTATTTTGTTAACGCGCAGACGTTGATCATCGCCACCGGGGCTTCGGCAAAATGGCTGGGAATTCCCGGTGAAGCCAAAGTGCCAAATGGATTTGGCGGCAATGGCGTTTCAGCCTGCGCGACCTGTGATGGTCCATTGCCTGCGTTTCGCAACCAGACGCTGGTCGTCGTCGGCGGCGGCGACACTGCTATGGAAGAGGCGACGTTTTTGACGCGCTATGCTGCGAAGGTTTATGTGGTCCATCGCCGCGACAAATTGCGCGCCTCAAAAATCATGCAGGACAAGGCCCTTCACAACGCAAAAATCGAATTCATCTGGGACACAGGCGTCGAGGAGATTGTCGGGCAGGACGATTGCGGCGTAACCGGCGTGCGTTTGCGAAACCTGAAAACAAACAAAGAACGAGTGCTGCCGTGCGCCGGCGTTTTCATAGCCATCGGCCATAAACCCAATACCGATCTCTTCCGCGGCCAGCTAGACATGGATGAAGTTGGCTATTTGAAGACATCGGGCCACTCAACTGCGACAAATATTCCGGGAGTGTTTGCCTGCGGTGACGTGCAGGATTCAGTTTATCGTCAGGCGGTAACCGCTGCGGGCACCGGCTGTATGTCCGCCCTTGATGCGGAAAGATTTTTGGACCATCTGCCGGTGGCTATGCCGAGTGGCGAAGAAGTAACAATCGAAGGTGAACACATCACCCCGGACCACCGCGTCATCATCGAGCCGGATGGTTCGATGATTCCGAATCAGCCGGACAAAGTGTTGGCGAAAGAATAAGTAATTCAAGTGTTTCTTTTTCGAATAGAGAACAAGATGAGAAGCGTACTGCCATTACTGTTTATCGCGATCATTTCGCTTGGCAGTTTTCAAACCGCCTTTGCGTGTAGCTGCGTATTTGAGCCGGGGAAGCGGAGTAGTGCCGAGATCAACACCGCGATTGCGAAGGAGTTCAACGAATCGGCCAGTGTCTTCTCTGGCGAAGTAGTCGCCCTGGATATATTAACGGTTAAGTTCCGAGTAATAACGATGTGGAAGGGTGATGCTCTTGAAGAGTTCACGATGTCCACCGGGACCGTGAAACTCGGCGAGGATTTGTACCGCAGCTCGAGTTGCGATTACAGCTTCAAAGTTGGCGAAAAATATTTGGTGTATGCGCGTTGGGCTGAGAACAATCAATTAATAGCCCTATCCTGTACAAGAACGAGGGTGCTTTCTAACGAGCTACCCGATCTTAATGAACTACAAATCCTGAATCCAGATGCATATCGAGCGCCAGCACGTCCGCAGCTAAGCCGACTTGACCGAACGCTCGGGCGCAGGCGTTATGCATAACACGGCTAACCTGGCTTTGAATTAGGACTAGAGCAGTACGATCGAATCATCTTTTTGACGGCGTGGGCGCGGGGTGGGGCCTGATAGAGGCTGTTGTACTTCAAACCGATCTGCTTGGGTTGACTCAAAGTTCTTCGGACAGGCTTCACAATAAAACCCTAATTGCTCTTTCCGTTCTTCACAGTCGTTGCAGTCCAGCGCCTGGCCCACTCTTCTCAAAGCATCAACTAACGGCAACAACACCTGGCCGCGTTCAGTCAGTCGGTATTCGATGTGTGGTGGATTGCCGCCAAAGTCGATGCGCTCAACCAGCTTGTCCTTTTCCATGTCGCGAAGACGCGCCACGAGGGTGCGGCTGCTGATAGGAAACAAGCCGGTGTGGAGTTCCATCGTGCGCTTGGCCCCGGCGGCGAGATCTCTCGCCACCAGCAAGGTCCATTTGTCGCCAATCATTTGCAGCGCGCCGGCGATCGGGCAACCATCAATTTTGCGTCGTCGCACTATTCATTAACTCCGGTCAAGAAGTTCAGAGTCCAACCTTTAGGTTGAAAATTTTGGGAAGCGGCAAGCTAAAGCTTGTACTCTAAACTACTAGTTTGTCGCTTCGGAAAGACGCGGCTTTGCCGCCTTCCGTGCGGTAAGGCTCAGCCTTACCGAAAACCATTCCTCGAAATTTGAGGCTTCGCCTCCGAATTGGAGGCATAGCCTCCCTGAAAAATAAAAAGCACTCCCGGTAAGGCAAAGCCTTACCGCACGGAAGGCGGCAAAGCCGCAAAGGCCCATCATTCACCGCCCATCATTCAACCCAGTGCGATAGACTTTCATCTCGTTGAGCGCTAACTGTCTCCAACATCGCAAACTAACATTTGCTTTACTTCATCACCGTGATCTCGCGCGTCGTCGTATTGTAGCCGCCGTTGTCAACCGGCTTATTGTCCTTGTCGACCAGCTCGAGGCGCACCGAATGTTTGCCGTTTATCCAACCTGACAACCAAATCGCTTCCCACTTGTCGATGTATTTCGCATCGTCGTCGTCAACAATGTAACGAACGCGATAGTCGCCCCCGTCACTTTTCAGTTTCGCGCCGGTCAACCAGAAATCAATCATGATTGGATCGGCGTCTTCAGTCTTGTACTCGCCCTTTGGACGGCTGTAAGTCAACAACGGTTTGGTTGCGTCGAGCGCACCCGCGGTGCTCGAAGCCATATCTTTACCTTCGCGCGTTGGTTTCGGCGCGGGAGAAGAATTGTTGTTTGCCATGGTTTGGCCCGAGTTCGTTGTGGTGGGTTTGGCTGTATCGCCCCCACCTTTTACAGTGAACTCCACCAGCTGAAAAGCCCCGTCGTTTTTGTAGCTCTCGTGCCACGGTCGGGAGGGAAACACGCGCAAGGTGTGCTTGCCGGCGATGACGTTGCGCAGTTCGAACGGCTCATTGATTTCGTAATAAGCTTCGTAGGGTTGGTTATCAAGAATGACGTGAATGTGATTACCCTTGCCGGTGTTGGGATCTTTGTGCGGCATGTAACCTTTCAGATCGCCGCCGAGATCGAGTTTGACGTCCACGGTCGATCCGTTAATAACAGCGTCTTTTGCCGGCGAAACGATCTTTAACGTCGGCATGGCTTGATCTTGTTCACCGCGGCTCTTCATCAAGTCCGCGATTTTTTGCGGCCGCGGTACCAGCGCGAGCGTTTGCGTCGCCGGCGGCGTCACTGTCGTGGTCGCGGTCGTGCTCTTATCGTCAGTCGAAGTTGCGCACGATGCAAAAAGTAAAGCCGCGGCCAACAGGCTGAAGGCCACTAGAAAAATGTTTCGATGCCGATTCATGATTTCCTCCAACGCAGAACGAATGAAATGGTTTCGGGCAAGTGTACTGCGGAGCGAGATGGTAAGCCAACGAGAATTCAGCAGTAGGTAGTAAAGACGATGAGTCCGTGTTGGCGGACGTTCGACAATAGCCCGGCACTGGGATCGGTGCAGGGAGAGTGTCAGTCCGAGAAGCGGACGACTGATGCAAGAGATAATTGCTTTTTCAGTCATCCGTTCACGGACTAAATTGCGAAGGTCTAACATACCCAGCGATGAACCTCTGGGCTATTGGCATTCGTCCGCTGAGGGGACTTCGCGCTAAGCTCCGGCGCCGCGCACGCCGGTTTGCTTTTGCAGGCGTTCCTCGGTCGCGGACCAATCAATGTTTGAGAAAAATGCTTCGATGTACTTCGGACGCTCGGCTGGTTTGTAGTCGAGCAGATATGCGTGCTCCCAAACATCCATCACCAATATGGGATTAAAGCCTGCCACGTTTCCGGTTTCGTGAAGCGTAATCCAATGGTTGGACAGCCGCCCGTTCTTCGGATTTTGATTACAGATGGCCCAACCGACGCCGCGCATTTTGCCGATGCCTACAAAGTCGGCTTTCCAAATTTCGTAAGTGCCGAAC
Source organism: Blastocatellia bacterium (assembly GCA_003488005.1). Classification (GTDB taxonomy): domain Bacteria; phylum Acidobacteriota; class Blastocatellia; order Pyrinomonadales; family Pyrinomonadaceae; genus PSRF01. The sequence goes on from DNND01000045.1 coordinate 75,419, forward strand.
GTAGCTGCGGCCGCCTTCGCAAATTGCGTCGTCGTTGCCGGGTCGCCGGTGCCGCCGCCCTTCTTTAGATTCTCGAAGTAATATTCATGCAGCACCATGCCGTTGTACTCAAAACCCAGCCGCCGAGTTAATTCAGAGTATGCCGGCATCTCTTCCTGATCCACGTTGCCGTCGCTGATGAACTCAGTAATCCTCTCAGTCAGTTTGTTTGTTTCTTTGACGTAGCCTTCGTAAAGCTTGAAATGCATCTCCAGGGTTTCGTCCGAAATGCCTTTCAGCGCGCTCAAATCAAATTGTCTTGCCGTATAAGAACCAATTGAACTCATGTCGACCTCCAGTTGCCGCTCAAAACTCGACGCAACATGCGCAGAGTTACCACCAAATAAAGTTGGGAGAGAGAACTATTGCTCGCGGATGTGCCGAATGCGTGGAGATGCTGAGGAATTAGTGTGACGGCTGCTCAGGAGGCAGTAGCAGACGGCAGGAGCAGGAAAGCAAGAGAGGCAGAAGCAGGAACGTTTCCTGCCTACTGCCTCCTGCACCTGCCTCCTGATTTCAGTTACTTACCGAAGATTACCCAGTCGCCGTGTGCTGTCGCCATAAAGAGCAGCAGCGGAAGTGATAGCCAGGCGTTAGTTCTCGACGCCAGGAAAGCCTGGCGCGCGAGCTCGGGCGGTGCTGCGGGCCCGGTGCCGGCGGTCGCCGCAATGATTCGTTTATTGTTGGGCCAAATAATGCCCCAAACATTCAGCATCATGAGGATGCCATACGCGCCCCCAATCCCAATCGAGTATGTCTTGTTACTGGCATAACTTTCGGCGCCGACAGTGAGCATCCCATCGAAAAATTTCAGCAAGCCCCACGAGATGAACGCAACCAAAATGAACATCACGATCGCGAAGACACGTCCGTCCTTAATTAGCGCTGGGACTTTCTTAATAATCACAAATTCGACGATGAACAAAACAATCGGATAAGTCAGCCATGCGAATAAAACCCACCAAAGATTGATGCTGCCACCGCCGATGTTGTTGGCGTTGGTGATGTCGGTTTTAAGGGTGTACATCGCAAAATACCCAAGGCCAGCAAGCACGGTTACCACGGCACCCCAGCGGAAATACCAAAGAGCTCGCCCAAGTAGGTCGGGGTTAACTTTCTTCTTCGTATCGGGGTCCAGCGCTTTTTGAACCGGCACATTCACAAGATTGAAAAAGTAGAGCAAACCAATCCAGGTAATGCCGGCCACGAAGTGGGCCCAACGCAAGATGATGCGCGTCAGCGCAACACTATCCGGCGGATGAAAGAGATCCTGAAACATGGCCAAACTGACGGGGAGATGAACAGTCGACTCGATTAGCATATGACCTCCGGAGTAAGACAGGCATTCCTGCCTGTCCAAGTTTCTTTGTTAACAACACACAGACAGGAACGTCTGTGCATTGACTCTCTCTCTCTCTCTCTCTCTCAGCGAGGGACAGACAGGAAGGTCTGTCCTACTTTTATTGAATACGCGCGCAGATTACACCCTGAGACTGGTTGTGCGCAATAACATCTCCGGCTAGCGACAAGCAGTTCAGAGTACAACCTTCAGGTTGCGGTCGTTGGTAGGGGCTACGCAGCAAGCTAAAGCTTGTACTCTAAACTACGGGCTATTCGTCTAACGGCCGCGGGCCGGCATCCATCCCTCTGACGCTCGCCTGGTTGATCACTTTGACTTTCAGATCATCCTTAATGTGAATTTGGCAAGAGAGGCGGATGTGATCAGCGAGTTCAGCTTCCATCGCCAGCCGATTTCGCTCCAACTCGCCCATCTCGCCGGGATCACCATCGAGCACTTCGACGCGGCACGTCGTGCAGCGAGCGTTGCCGCCGCAGCGATGCAGAATGTCAATGCCCGCATCCTCGATAGCGAGCACCAGTTTCTTACCTTCGGGCGCTTCAATAACCTGTGTTCCAGTCGCAGTTTCGGCTTCAATCTTCGGCATCAGTTCGACTCCCGGCTTTGTATTTGATTGCGAATGAATGTGTCACAACTAAAAAGGTTGAGCAAGTCGGCGCGTAAGAAGAGCGGGGGTAAACCCACTTTCCCGACCTTGAGCTAATCCAGCGCCTGCTTCGACTCAACTTCCGGAAAGGCTTTCGATCCATGAATCCAAAAGCGACTCTGATTGTCTCAGGGTCGGGAAGGCGGGTTTACTCCCGCTCTTTTTGATCCAGGAGCAGTTCCATGAAGGTCGCGCCTGCAACCGGATTATTGTAGTAAGGCGCAATCTCCTGAAAACCAAACGAGCGGTACATTGCCATAGCCTGGTCCATCTTGCCAGACAAGGTGTCGAGCCGCAGACTCGCGTAGCCGATCTGCTTAGCAGCAGCAATCAACTTCTCAATCAAACTTCGGCCCAATCCGTGGTCACGAAATTCAGGCCGCACATACAGCCGTTTGATCTCGCCGACGCCATCGCCAATTTTCCGCAGGGCAATGCAGCCCATCACCTGATCGCCATCGTCAGCAAGAAATAAGCGACCGCTTGGCGGCGCATAGTCACCAGGTAACCCCGCCAGCTCTTTGTCGAAATTTTGAAAACAGAGGTTTATCCCCAGCCAAGCGGCGTATTCTTCAAACAATTCACGCGCTCGCTGAATGTCTGGTGCAGTCAAAGCCTGTCGAATTCTCATTTTGTGGCATTGTTACTTTGGGTGCTAATGATCTAACCACTGGACATCTGCGGTCGTGCCGTCGATGGCCTTTTGAATAGTCCAAAGCTCCAAAGGAGTCTCTCCATAAAGATGGGTTACGGTCTTGCGGTGTCCGTCGCGAATCGCGCTTACTCTTACAATCACACAGTCTGCACAGCCGCTATTCTCGGGATACACTCTTTGCAGCTTAAAGAAACCTTGCGCCTCGAGCAGCTGAGCTAGTTGGTCAAACTCGAAGCTTGATAAATCGCCCTGCCTGGTTTCTCCACTTCTGGTGGCAGTGCGCATAGCGCTTGAATAGTATTTTTCGCTACCCTCTCTACGAAAGGTGATTTCGTAATCGGGACATTTAAGACCGCCGCACCAATCGTTATATACGTTCATCGATATTTCTGTAATCAGACCTTGGGCAGACTGTGGTATCTCCGGATCCGCCATTCTGTAATCCCACTTATCTTTGAACACAACAGTGGCTAAGCCAACCGCCGTCAAGGTCGTAAAGATAAGCAGAATATGAACGCGGCGATTCACAAACGTCTCCAGAGTTATCTCTCGAAGGAGTGGGTAATGACTCAGACACCGTTTCCATTCATTCGGTTCCAGTAGTGTCTTAGTTTGTTCTCACTAGAATAATGACGCGGCACGTGAAAGCGGCTCGCGTCTTTTGCAAGACAAACGAGCCGCTCTCCAGCACCGCGTCATATGTTGGACAGACTGTCCTACTGCTTATGCAGTAAACGACGTACCGCAGCCGCAGCTGCCCGTCGCGTTCGGATTCGTAAACGTAAAGCCCGACCCCATCACTCCAGTGACGTAGTCGATTCTGACGCCGTTTAAATACTGGCCGCTGAACATATCGACGAAGAGTTTCACGCCGCTTTGATCGAGCACAAAATCGCCCTGTCGTGATTCTTCTTCAATGTTCAAGCTGTACTGAAATCCCGAGCAGCCGCCGGGGACCACGCGCACACGCAGGCCGGCAGTTTCCGGTAGACCCTCTTCGCTGGTCATAAACTTTTTAATCTCGCCTATCGCAGCTTCGGTGACGTCGAGAGTCATCGCAGGAGCATTCGGCGTCATGCCGGTTGTCCCAGTTGAGGCGGTTTGTGTAGACATTTCTTTTCTTCTCCTAAAGTAAAATCCGGTTAATTAGTTCAATTATTCGATGTTTTCGCTGTCTAAAAAACTCAAAAACAGCCAAGTAAAAGCCACAAATTCAGTTTACTGTCCTTTGCCTAAAACAACAAGTTCAGGTTTCATCGCCTCAATCGAGACATAGCGCGCCACTTCCTCGGCTACGCGCCGAAAAGCGACGGCCTGCGGTGACTCAGGATGGCTAACCACGACGGGAACGCCCTTGTCGCCGCCTTCCCTGACTTCCATGCCAAGCGGAATCGTACCCAGCAACGGCACGTGATACATCTCAGCCAACCGTGCGCCCCCGCCTTCGCCAAAAATGTTGTAGCGAATGCCGGTGTCGGGCGCGACGAAGTAGCTCATGTTCTCAATGATTCCCAGCACCGGGATCGCAACCGTTTCAAACATGCGCAGCGCGCGTCGCACGTCGGCAACGGCAACGTCTTGCGGAGTCGTCACCAACACGGCACCCTGAACGGGAACGAGTTGGGCCAGCGATAACTGAACATCGCCCGTGCCCGGCGGCATATCGACGATCAAATAATCCAGCTCGCCCCATTTCACATCCGATAAGAACTGCTTGACCAGACCATGCAGAATTGGACCACGTACGATCATCGGTTTATCGCCCGGCTGCAGCAAGGCCATCGACATCAACTTAACGCCGTAGGCCTCGATCGGAACTAACTTGTTGCCTTCAACTTCCGGCCGCGCTTCGCTAGCTCCTAACATGATAGGAACGTTTGGTCCATAAACGTCGATATCCATGACGCCCACTCGCGCGCCATCGAGCGCCAGCGAAACCGCCAGGTTTACTGCGACCGTTGATTTGCCTACGCCGCCTTTTCCAGATGAAACCGCGATGATGTTGCGCACGCCTTCGACAGCGATCTTGTCGCCGATACCGCGACCCTTCGGCACCTCAGCATCCATTGTTACGGCGACTGCGGTAACGCCAGGCAGCGCGCTTACAAGTTCCTGCGCCGCACTTTCCATCTCTGCTTTGACCGGGCAGGCGGGCGTTGTCAGCACAATACGAAACGAAACATTGCCGCCGTCGATCTTCAAGTCTTTAATAAAGCCGAGCGTAACGATGTCTTTGTGCAGATCGGGGTCTTTGATTTGGTGCAGAGCGTCGAGTACTTGCTGTTCAGTTACTTGTGACATAGGGATTTAGAACCAAGCTTTTTGTGAATTATTGTTTTGAAAGCGTAGCTGATTGAAAGTTGTAACGCAAACGGGTAGTTTGCGTTTCGCCAAGCTCAAGAAGTTCAGAGTCCAAGCTTAGCTTGCGTGCTTACGCAACGAGCAACCTGAAGGTTAGACTCTGAACTTCTTGAGTGTTGCCAAGGTCTACAACTTTTCAATCACCAGGGCGCTGTTCTTTGATCCAAAACCAATGCAGTTGCACAGCGCAACCCTCACGTCAGCTTTCCTTGCGTGGTTAGCAACATAATCTAAATCGCAGGCGGGATCAGCCTGGTCCAGATTTATTGTCGGCGGAATGATGCCGGTGTGCATCGCGCACAAAGCCGCGCTGACGCCCGCTGCTCCACTCGCGCCTTGCGGATGGCCGATTTGTGACTTGGTCGCCGACATCGGCGTAGCGATAGCCCGTCCGTTCAGTGCAATTTTCAGCGCGCTCGTTTCAATTCGATCGTTAAGAACAGTTGAGGTTCCGTGCAGGTTTACGTAATCAATCTCCGCCGCATCTCGTCCCGCATCGTCAAGCGCCAGCTTCATTGCGCGCGCGGGTTCGTCGCCCGACTCTTCAAGACGAACACGATGATAAGCGTCACAGGTCGCGCCATAACCGGTAATCTCTGCGTAAACCTTGGCGCCGCGATCTTGTGCGTGCTCGAATTCCTCGAGCACGTAAATCCAGGCGCCTTCACCGAGCACGATCCCGGAACGATTCAAAGAGAATGGCCGCGAAGCCCGCGCCGGTTCATCATTCCAGTCCGTCGTTAAGACCGTCATCAAATTGAAGCCGGCCAAAATTCCCGGCGCGATCGGCGCATCAACGCCGCCCGCCAACATTAAATCCTGGCGGCCCAGCGCAATGTGTTGCGCGGCGTAGGCAAGCGCATCAGTCGAACTGGTGCAACCGGTCGAGACGATGTGCGACAGTCCGCGCAGGCCAAACGCCATCGACAACTCGCTGGATAGACCGCCGTGCGTCGACGAAGGAATTGTGTAGACACTGGCTTTCATCGAAGAGCCATTAAACCAGTAAGCGTACTGCTGTTCGGTAAACGCGAGACCGCCGCCGCCGGTTCCCAAGACCACACCAAAAGCGCGGCGCTGCTCAAGTGAAAAGTCGTCCGGTTTGAGATTCGTATCCGCTAACGCTTCGCGCGCCGCGGCCAAGGCGAGCGGAACTGTTCGCGGCACGTGTTTGCGATCCTTGGGATTCAGTTGGGCTTCCCAATCAAAGTCCTGAACCTGTGCAGCAATTTTTACCGGCGAGGCAGAAACATCAAACGAATCAATCTGCCGCACGCCGCTTTCGCCTTTGATTAGCGCGTTCCAGAACACTTCCCGCCCAATGCCGAGTGGCGTGACACAGCCCATGCCGGTGATGACGACGCGGCGAGGTTGCTTGAACTGATTGAGCATGCGAATTGATTACTAGAACAGAAAAGGAGTTCCGATTTGCTTGTCAGAATAACACTGCCTCTACCTAACCGCTAAGGAGTTGCAGAGAAGAAAAGGCCCGGCGTGTGACGTCGGGCCTTTTGCAGCATGCTAATGAGAAGCGAAAGTTATTCGCCTTGTTTCGTGCCGCAGTCATTGCAAAACTTCGAACCTGCCGGTAGCGCCGCGCCACATTTCACGCAGGGTACGGTTTGCCCGCCTGTTTCCATTTTCGCGCCACACTCGGTGCAGAACTTTGCATTGGCCAAATTTGCCGCGCCGCATTTTGGACAAGCCGCAGTTTGGCCGCTGGGGCTGTCGTTTTTTGATTGGTTCATGGCATTCGTCATCGCGCCCGCCATTGCATTGCCAATCGCGAATCCGGCGCCCAACCCGGCGCCAGTGCCCGCGCCACCACCGGTGTTTTGCGCTGCGTCGCGCATCGCATCCGCAGCCTGGAATTGGGCATAGCGACCAACATCGCCGATTACTCCCATCGATGTTCGCTTGTCCATCGCCGCTTCAACTTCCGCCGGCAGCGAAATGTTTTCGATCACAAACTTGGTCAGTTCCAACCCATAAGTATTGAAATCACCGCTAAGCTTGCCGCGAATGAACTTGCTCAACTCCTCATAGTTTGACGCGAGATCTAACGCGGCGATCTTTGATTCGGCCAACGCGTCGCTAAAGCCACTCACTAATGTTCGTTTGAGTTGGCCCTCAATGTCTTCGGTTACGAAATGCGCGTTGGTCCCAGCGACTTCTTTAATCAACGCGCGGGGGTCGTTGACGCGAATCGAATAGATGCCAAAAGCGCGCAAACGTACCATGCCAAAATCCGTATCGCGCATCATTACCGGATTCGAAGTTCCCCACTTCAAATCCGTGAACTGTTTCGTGTTGACGAAATAAACTTCAGCTTTGAACGGAGAGTTAAAGCCAAATTTCCACGCGCCGAGCTTCGTCAAAACTGGCGTGTTGCCACCGTCAATCGAATAACGGCCGGGTCCGAACACGTCAGCAATTTGCCCCTGGAAAACAAAGACCGCCGACTGTGATTCGCGCACCGTCAATTGAGCGCCATTCTTAATTTCCTGACCCTGGACCGGAAATCGGTAAAGGATCGTGTTGCCTGAATCATCCAGCCATTCAATGACTTCGATAAACTGTGAACGGATGGCATCAAAGATTCCCATTTGTTTCTCCTTAATCCTTACGACAATCCGGCGTTAGACATTCACACGCGTCGGTATTCGATATGTTCATCCTACCCACTCAAATTTCTGATCAGAGCACACTCTTTCAAGCAACAATTGAGGCCTGTTAAGCGAGCGCGCTATCTCTCGAGCAATCACTTCGCTAACCGGCTTGGTTACTGGCTCCTCAGTCCTGGCATTCCTAACGACGAAGTAATTTTCATCATATCGCGCGACTTCGTACCGCTTGTTCATCTTACTCCTCCCGAAACAAAATTGTTCGCAACCCACCAAAAAATAATTCAAAAGCTCATAATCCTCAAGCAATCTCGGACACTATGGCAGTAGCTCGCATGGACTGCATGAAACGATTGGAGCCAAACTAAGAAGAGCCGCTTTTAGTGACGCTCGCGCCAAAGTTTGAGAACAACCAACGCGGTTAAGCCTCCAACCACGTCGAGTGCACTGTCATAAACAGAAGCAGTTCTGCTGGGCACAAAACTCTGGTGAAACTCATCAAGCAATGCGTAGCAGACGATTAAGAGCAGCGCTACCTGAAACCAATGCCGCTGGATGAAGTCGTTTGCCGAACCGGCGAAGGCGCGCGCAGAAAGCATTCCCAACACGGCGTACTCGCTGAAATGAGCAACCTTGCGCGTGAGGAAATGTATAGCCGCCACCCGCTCTTCACTGAGGTTCGGAAAAATCCAGAGAATGAGCGGTCGGAAAATCTGCGAGGTGTTGAGAGCCGAAAATTCACTGCTCGAGGCAAATGAAATTAGAGCCATCCACAACAACAGCGGTCCGTATCTCCAGATCCGCTGAAACGTTTTCGTCTTTTGACTATCGACGCGAGCTGAATTCATTGTCTCTAAAATAACAAAGGGAAGCTGCCCTGCCGCTTCCCTTCAAAAACCGAAATTTTGCTGACGGGCTAGAGTGCGGCGGCGCCGGAGACGACTTCGATAATCTCGTTTGTAATGGCGGCTTGACGAATGCGGTTCATGTTCAATGTCAGCGAGTCGATCAGTTCCCGAGCGTTCTTGGACGCCGAGTCCATTGCTGTCATGCGTGCGCCCTGTTCCGAAGCTATCGATTCCAGCAGCGCCCGGAATATTTGGGTTTCGATTTGCTGCGGGAGCAGCTTGGCGAAAATCTCGGCCGGCGGTTGTTCGTAAATGTAGTCAATTAATGTTACCGCTTCACTTGAAGCAGCTTCGTCGCCGACGGACGGCACCTTCCGCGCAACTGGCAGGAGTTGCTCGGTGGCCACCCGCTGTTGCATCACCGACTTGAATTCGTTGTAGATGAGAAAAACTTTGTCGATCCCTTCGTCTTCAGTGAAGCGCTTGATTACATCGCGCGCGACTTCCAGGGCTTCGGAAAAATCCACCCGCCCCTTGCCGGTAAGTCCTATATATTCTCCAGCGAGTGTCGCGCCGCGCCGGCGAAAGAAGTCGCGCCCTTTGCGGCCCACCGCCAAAATCTCGATCTGTTTCCCAGGATTCGAGGTGATAAACGTCTGCGCGGCTTTGGTCAGGTTAGTATTGAAAGCGCCGCAGAGTCCCTTGTCGGCTGTAATAAGTACAACGAGGTAGCGCTCGTCCCCGCGAGGATCCAACAAAGGATGATGAAAATTCTCATCGGTGCGGTCGGCCAGCCCGGCCAGCACTTCCGACATCTTGTTCGCGAAGGGCCGGGCGGTGACGACCCGATCCTGTGCGCGTTTGAGCTTCGCCGCCGAAACCATTTTCATGGCCTTGGTGATCTGCTGCGTGTTCTTGACCGACTTGATACGCCGGCGAATGTCTAACAGGTTAGGCATGAATAGCGATTACTAAACGCCGGCTGGTGCAGGCTGCATAGAAGCCGCTGTAGCTGCTGCCGTTGACGACGCAGCAGCAGTACTGGCTGCTTCCGCCCAACGGTCCTTGAAATCAGCCAGCGCTTGTTTCAAATCGGAAATAATATCGTCGGTCAGGCTTTTCTTTTCGCGAATGCTGCTCAGTAATCCCGGATGTGAATTATCAACGAACTTCAAGAGCTCGGCTTCGAAGCGTCGCACATCGTCGACTGCAACGTCGTCAGCGTAACCGTTACTTGCCGCCCAAATCACCAGCACCTGGTTCTCGACATTCATAGGTTGATACTGAGGTTGTTTGAGAATCTCAACCAGGCGCTGACCGCGAGCAAGCTGTGCCTGGGTCGCTTTATCTAAATCAGATCCAAACTGCGCGAACGCCTGCAGTTCCCTGAACTGTGCCAGGTCGATTCGCAGCGTGCCCGCGACCTGCCTCATCGCTTTGATCTGAGCCGAGCCACCTACGCGCGAAACGCTGTTGCCGACGTTGATTGCGGGACGAATACCGCTATTGAAAAGGTCGGCCTCGAGAAATATCTGCCCGTCGGTAATCGAGATTACATTTGTCGGAATGTAAGCCGAGATATCGCCCGCCTGAGTTTCAATGATGGGCAGGCTGGTCATCGAGCCCCCACCTTTCAGATCGGACAACTTGGCGGCGCGCTCCAGCAAACGCGAGTGCAGGTAGAACACGTCGCCAGGATAGGCTTCACGACCGGGCGGCCGGCGCAGCAGTAGCGATATCTCTCGATACGCAGCAGCCTGCTTCGATAAATCGTCGTAGATTGTTAAAGCGTGACGGCCATTGTCCCGAAAGTATTCGCCCATTGCCGCACCCGAATAAGGAGCGAGAAACTGCATTGCCGCCGGATCCGATGCTGTGGCTTTAACAACAATTGTGTATTCAAGCGCGCCAAAGTCTTCCAACGTCTTAACGACCTGCGCCACCGTAGATGCTTTTTGACCAATCGCGACGTAGATGCAAATTACGTCTTTGCCCTTTTGATTGATGATTGTGTCAACGGCCACTGCCGTCTTACCGGTTTGTCGATCGCCGATAATTAGTTCGCGCTGACCGCGGCCGATTGGAACCATCGCGTCGATCGCCTTAAGTCCGGTTTGTAGTGATTCTTTAACAGGCTGCCGATCGACGACGCCGGGGGCAATGCGCTCGATGGGGTTGAATGTTTCGGTAATGATTGGACCACGATCGTCGATGGCGTTACCCAAAGCATCTACCACCCGTCCGACCATTGCATCGCCAACCGGCACCTGCATGATGCGACCAGTGCGTTTTACCAGGTCACCCTCTTTGATCGCTTGATAATCTCCAAACAGCACCGCGCCAACTTTGTCTTCTTCAAGGTTGAGTGCGAGACCGCGCACGTCATGCGGAAATTCGAGCAGTTCGCCAGCCATGACTTTTTCCAAACCATGAATTTCAGCGATGCCGTCACCAACCTTGATGACAGTGCCGACTTCCATTACAGTCACACCCGACTGGAAGTTCACAATCTGCTTACGAATAATTTCGTTGATTTCATCTGCTCTAATGGGTTCCATGGTTTTCCTCTAAATACTAACGACTAACCCGCGAGTTCCTCGCCCAGCCGCTCAAGTTGATTTCGAACTGAACCATCGTAGACCGTCGAACCGATCCGCGTCACAATGCCGCCAAGCAACGACTCATCCGTCGCGAAATTCAAATTTACTTTTTTACCTGTGATTTCGCCGAGCCTTGACGCCAACGCCGACGTAGTTGCAGCGGGCAACGGCTGCGCCGAAGTAACCTCCGCGCTAATCACTCCGGCCCGTTCATCCAGAATTTGCGAAAGCTTGGCGGTGACCTGAGGCAGGTCTGCCATTCGTTGGTTTCTTAAAAGGACTCGAAGGAAATTTGCCGTCGTAGGTCTAACCCTGGTGCGGTCAATTAACTCGCTTAGCACCTTTTGCTTTTGTTCGTAGCCGATGGTGGGATTGCTGAAAATCTCCAACAGCGATGGGTTTGACGCGACCATCTGTTCCCATTTACTTAACTCGTCGCGGACCTCAGCCTCCTCGCGCTGCTCGCTGATGACGTCCGCCAGGGCGGTTGCATAGCGACGTGCAATAGTTTGCGAACTCAACCTTGTGACCCCCTGAGTTCTTCAATACTGCGAGCTGTCAGGCGCGCGTGCTCGGCCGGCCCGATTTCTTTCTTCAAAATATCCTCAGCCATGCGAATGCTCTCCCGGGCCGCAAACTGTCGCAACTCTTGACGCGCAATCTTGCCCGCGCTTTCGATCTCGCGTTTTGCCTGGTCTCGCATGCGTGTGAGCTCGCCATCTGTGGCCGACTTGATTCTTTCCTTCTCAGCTTCGATCTCAGCAGCGTTTCGCTCGCTCACTTTGGAAACTTCAGCATCGAGGTTTGCAAAACGAGTCTCAACCTCCGAAAGTTTTGCCAGCGCCGCATCACGCTCCTCTTTAGCTTGCTTCAGCTCCCTCTTTATGGCCTCGCGTCGCAAGCGCAACCCCTCTTTTATCGGTTTCCCTAAACGCCTGTGCAGGTAAAAACCAAGCAAAATGAACAAGAGGAGGTTGACAAACTTCCAGATCTCCAAGCCCGGATAATTCCACCAGGGAATTCCGTCGGAACCCTCCATCATTGCAAACAAAATGAAATTTTGAAGAAACAATCCGGTCTTCCAAACGCAGTCGTTTATGAATTAGGCGCGGAGGATTTGCTCACTGATCTCACGTGCTCGTTCCTGGGCCGTAATACCCAGGGTCTTTCGAACTTCGCCGGCTTCTGCCTTAATTCGTTCCTTTTCGTGAGCTACCAAAGCTGCAGCCTCGCTCTTAACTTCCCCAATCCTGCGTTCACGCTCCTTAGATAAAGCAGCTCGCTCCCGTTCCATTGCCGCGTAACCCGCGGCGCGCGCTTCTCGTAACTGCGACTCGTAACTGCGTAGCTTTTCATCCACGATCCGCAAGGTCTGATTGGCCTCGCTCAGCCTGCCCTTCGTTCTGCGGTCGCGTTCTTCGAGTATGCGATTGATCGGCTTGAGCAAGGTGGCATTGAGCAACGTTACCATCATCACGATCAGCACTAAGTGAAAGAGCAGCGTGCCATCAGGCACCAATTGAATCGAGTTTTCTGCGAGTGCCAAGACCATCTCACGTCCTCAAACTACGCGTGCCGCAAAAGCGTCGGAGTCTAACACCCGGCTAGAAAAGGGGTCAAGCAAGCTTGCCTCGATTAGCCGCCACGCCATAATCGGGTGGCCAGCAAATGAGGACGCTCCTGCCAGGAACCCGCGCACGCCAGCACCGCGCTCAACCCCACGTCCAGCCGCAGGGTGATTGTACTTTATACTAGACCTGCTATATCTAATACAGTCGCGCGTTTAGTTTTCTAATCAACAGGCCATAGATACGATCAAGATCTGCTTGATTGTAATACTCAAGCTCGACCTTCCCGGCCGCTGAGCCGCTCGCTTGCACGATTCGAACCTGGGTGCCGAAGTGTCGCCGCAACCGGGTTTCAGCCGCGCGCACGTTTGGATCGGCGACAGTTGCTTTCGGTGGCTTGGTGCTCCGGCCTTCCTTTGGTTCCATCAAGTGCCGCACTGCCTGTTCAGTCGCGCGTACGGACAAGTCGCCTTCAATGATCTTCCTAGCCAACCGACGTTGCGCCGCTACATCCGGCAGTCCGAGCAGAGTCCTCGCATGCCCAGTGCTGAGTCGTCCCGATTGAACCAGCTCCTGCAGATCTTCCGGCAGTCGCAACAGCCTTAAGAAGTTCGTAACGTAGGATCGGTCGCGGCCCACACGCTCGGCGACTAGCTCTTGAGTCAGCCCTACGGTGTCGATCAACTTCCTGTAGGCGCGCGCCTCCTCGATCGGATTTAGGTCCTCGCGCTGGATATTCTCTATCAGCGCCAGCTCGAGCACTTTGTCGTCGGAGACATCGCGAACAACAGCCGGAACGCGCGTCAGCCCGGCACGTTGAGCCGCCCGCCAGCGTCGCTCACCGGCAATCAACTCGAAACGATCTTGCTTGGGACGAACTATTAAGGGCTGAACCACGCCGTTCGCCATTATCGATTGGGCCAGCTCATCCAGTTTTGCGTCATCGAAGATCCCGCGCGGCTGAAGCGGACTGGGATCTATTAGGTCGATCGCGATGGTGTTGGAGTCTTCAGTAGCGGTCGCGGTTCCTTCAGCTGAGAGTAGTGCCCCCAGCCCCCGTCCCAATGCCTTTCGAGCCATGGGCAATTATCTCCTTACCGAGCTGAAAATAGGCTTCTGCGCCCTTTGAATGACCGTCGTAGAGCGTAATGGGTTTTCCGTAACTTGGGGCTTCGGCGAGACGGACATTGCGTGGAATCATTGTTTCGAAAACCTGCTGGCCGTAAAAGTCTCGAAGATCAGACGCAACTGCTGCCGACAGATTGGTTCGCTCGTCGAACATCGTCAACAACAAACCTTCAATGGTTAACCCGGGATTGTGCAGGCGCCGAATGCGCGCGAGTGTGTCAAACAATTCCGTCACGCCTTCCAAAGCGTAGTATTCGCATTGGATGGGAACCAAGAGTGCTTTGGCGGCCGTTAAGGCATTGAGCGTCAACAAGCCGAGGGAAGGTGGGCAGTCGATGATGATGAATTCGTAGTCGGGCGTAACTGGAGCTAGGGCTTCTCGAAGTCGAAACTCCCGATTTTCCATTTCGACCAATTCCACCTCCGCGCCAGCCAAGTCCTTGTTAGCGGGCAATACTCTTAGGCCCGCAGTTTCGGTCTGGAGAATCGCGTCGGCGACCGGCTCACCAAGAACGATGGACTGGTAGATGCTCTTACGAAAACTGCCGCGCTGAATGCCAACCCCCGAAGTAGCGTTACCCTGCGGATCCGCATCTACAAGCAGCACGGAGTGTTGGGATGCGGCCAGCACGGCAGCCAGATTAACGGCTGTGGTGGTCTTGCCGACGCCACCCTTTTGATTTGCTACAGCTATTATTCTTGCCATCGAGGTGCGAAAATCCCAATTCAACAGGGTCAGGCCGGTAAATTAGCATAAAACGGGGTGAGGGATTCGGGTTATTTGTGGATTCTCTCGTTTTATTGCCCAAATGTTTCACGTGTCCCACGGAAACCAGGGGACACGTGAAACATCGAGGAATCAGGCAGTAACGCTTACAGTCACCAGCAAAGTCGCTAGCGCCGCCGGAGTTAAACCGGGGATGCGGCGGGCGGCTCCAAAAGTGACTGGCTGCGCCCGCTCGAGTCGTTCGGCCATTTCATGCGATAAGCCGCTCAGTGCACGGAAATCCAGCCCCCTCGGTATCGGGAGCGTGTCATGACTGTGAAGGCGCTGAATCGCATTTTCCTGCGACTTGATGTAGCCGGAATAGAGATTGTCGGAGAGCGCGAATTCAATGTCAGCCAGGCTGCCGGCTGACCGCGCTTCCGCGGGAAGTAGTTGCGAGATGATAACGGATGTCATACCCGGGCGCTTCGCCAAGTCCTCCAAAGTTATTGAGTCTACGCCATTTAGGGGCGTCTTCTCCGCCAGTCCCAAGTAAGCGGGCTCGCTCTTCCGGATGCGGGTCGTATTCAACGCCTTTTTTATTTTGGTAATCCGGTCCCGGCGCTGGTTGAATCGATCCCACTCGCCGTCTCCAACTAGACCGGCTTCGCGACCGTACGTTGACAGCCGTTCGTCGGCGTTGTCGTGACGGAAAGCCAAGCGATATTCCGCTCGGGAGGTAAAGATTCTGTACGGTTCGTCGACTCCCTGGGTAATCAAATCATCGACCAGCACTCCGATATACGATTCCTCTCGACGCAGTCCGAAACGCGAGCGGCCTTGCGACAGGAATGCGGCGTTGATTCCAGCGAGCAAGCCCTGACATGCTGCTTCTTCGTATCCCGTTGTCCCGTTGATCTGGCCGGCATGAAACAGCCCTGCAATACGCCGGACTTGTAGATCCGGGCCTAATTCGCGTGGATCGACGTAGTCGTACTCGATCGCATAGCCGGGCCGGATGATGTTTGCATTTTCCAAACCTGGGATCATCCGCACCAACTCTTGTTGCAACCCCGCCGGTAGCGACGTCGAAAATCCGTTTAAGTAAACTTCATTGGTGTCGTGGCCTTCTGGTTCCAGGAATAATTGATGACGATCTTTCTCGGCGAATTTAACGACCTTGTCTTCTATAGACGGACAGTAGCGGGGACCGACCCCTTTAATCTGACCCGAATAGAGAGGCGACTGGTGCAAATTCTTTCTGATGCTTTCGTGCAGCTCGCTGGTGGTGTAGCCGATGTAACAATCGATTTGCGGCTGCTCAATCTTGTCAGTCGAAAACGAAAAGGCGACGGGTCGCTCATCAGCCTGCTGGCTTTGAAATGCGTCCCAGTTTATCGTTCTGCCGTCCAGCCTGGGTGGCGTACCGGTCTTCAAGCGACCGACCGGCAAGCCTAATCGCTTCAAAGTTTCGGCGAGTTCTACCGAAGCGGGCTCACCTGCCCGGCCCGCGCTATACGTCCGTCGTCCCGTGTGAATTAACCCGTTTAGAAACGTCCCCGCGGCAATAACTACGGCTTTAGCGCCAATCCTTCGTCCGTCCTGCATTACCACGCCGCTCACCTTGTCATTCGGAGTCAACAGGTCCACTACCATGCCTTGTCGCAAAGACAGGTTCGGCGTGTTTTCTAAGGTATTGCGCATTTCCAAACGATAGAGTGCGCGGTCGGCTTGCGCACGCGGTGACTGAACGGCGGGCCCTCGCGATCGATTCAACAGCCGAAACTGAATGCCGGTACGGTCGATTACGCGACCCATGATTCCGCCCAACGCGTCTATCTCTCGAACCAGGTGTCCCTTGGCTATTCCACCAATCGCCGGATTACATGACATCTGCCCGATGAGATCGAGATTCAATGTTAGCAACGCTGTGGTCGCACCCAGGCGCGCCGAAGCGGAAGCGGCTTCACAGCCGGCATGCCCGCCACCGATAACCAGCACGTCAAATCTTTCGTCGAAAACCATGATCATTTACCTATACAGAAGGTGCTAAAAATCTCGCCAAGGATCTGTTCACTGGTAGTCTCGCCGGTTATAGCGCCCAGGAATTTCAGCGCGTTATGCAGATCGGCGACAACGATCTCTTCGCCCGCTCCCTGCGCCATTGAGCGACATGCTCCTGCCAACGAACCCTTTGCCCTGGTCAGCAAGTCATGGTGCCTACTATCGGTTATTAGCAGGCCCACGTTCGCGGAATCCAGCGAAGCGAATGGCTCCATTATAGCAGCCGTCAACTCTGGAATTCCTTCGTCCGTCAACGCGGATACATGGACCACCTTTGCGCCATTTAAATTGTTTACGCGTGTCACTTGTGGCAAGTCAGTCTTGTTTATCGCGACTACGAACGGTTGCGCTCCGGCTGACTTCAATATTTCCTCGTCTTCATCTTGCAGCGGACAAGATCCATCAATAACCAGCAGCAGCAGATCTGCATCGGCCATTGCGCGGCGGGTGCGTTCAATACCGAACGCCTCAATTCTGTCGCCAGCTTCTCTAAAGCCCGCCGTATCGGTCAACGAAACCGGGATGCCTTGAAGGCTAATAGTTTCGGTTAAACTGTCGCGCGTAGTGCCCGCGACGTCCGTTACAATCGCCCGCTCAAATCTCAGTAACTTATTGAAGAGACTAGACTTACCGACATTTGGCCGACCAATTATGGCCACTCTTATCCCATCGTGAAGAAGATGTCCGGCCTGGTAAGTCTCAGCGAGGTTCGAGACGTCCACGATGAGACGGTCAATTGTTTCTTTGATCTCATTCAGTTGAATCTTTGGCAAGTCATCTTCGACAAACTCTATTGCCGATTCCATGATGACGATGATTCGGATCAACTCGTGCTTGGTGGATTGCAGCGCCTGGGCCAACTCGCCGCTCAGTTGTCGCGTTGCCTGGACCGCTGCCGCTTGTGTCTGCGCATTTATCAGATCGCGAATCGCCTCAGCCTGACTAAGGTTCATCTTTCCGTTTCGGCATGAACGTAAAGTGAATTCACCTGGTTCGGCCAGACGTGCTTCATGACTTTGGATTAGATCGATTAACTGACGGAGCACGACGGGCGAACCATGGCAACTGATCTCGATCATGTCTTCGCCAGTGAACGACTGCGGCGCTCGGAAGTAAGTCACGAGGCACTGATCCAGCACGCCTTCATTAACCAACAAGCTTTTCAAGACTACACGGTTCGGCTCTGGCGCAAATTGATCTTGTTGAATGAGGGCGCGCAAGATTTGTAATGACCCTGGGCCACTCAACCGGACCACTCCGATCGCACTGCGACCGGGTGGAGTAGACAATGCGACTATCGTATCCATCGCGTTTACCACCAGCGGCGAATAAGAGGGGACTGCTAAGAAATTGTTAGGAGGATTTTAGCGCAACTCTTAGCTTGCGAGCATAGCCTTCGCCCACTGATTCGGTGTAGAGGTCTTCAGACTCTGCGAGAGTGAGATGAATTACGCGCCGTTCGCTGGCATTCATCTCACCGAAAACGAAGGGGACTCGACTCTCACGCACGCGCGCGGCAGCTAGATTGGCCATGGCGCGGAGCTCAGCCTCGCGCGTCGCTCGAAAACCTTCGACATCGCAAACGATCCGTTGTCCCTCAGGCGCGGTGCGGCCAAATGCCTGGTTCAGCAAATGCTGAAGAGCTAAAAGCAGCTCGCCGCCCTCGGTTTGCAGCAACTCCGAGTCTGCCCCGCTTATGTCCATTAAACATTCCGCGGGGTTTTCCTGAGACGTCACACGAAGGCTTAAACCAGCACTCTCGAAGAGCGACTCGAGGAATCTAGCGGCGTTAGTGCAGTTTTCTTCCATAAAACTTTCAGTCGACTAAGCTTGTGACGGCTTAGGTGTGGCCTGCTTCTTAGCTGTAAAGCTAACCGGTGGTTCGTCGTCCTCTTTGGTCATGCGATTAATAATGAACTGTTGCGCAAAGCCTACAATGTTGCCGACCAGCCAGTAGAGTAACAGGCCCGAAGGCGCGCCCCAAAGCACGTAAAGCATGAACACCGGCATGCCGATCGCCATCATTTTTCGTTGCAATGGATCCGCGGACGGGGCTGGCGTAATCAGTTGCAAGGTGATCATCGTGCCGGCCATCATTACTTCGAGGATGTGGTAAGGATCCCCTGCGGAAAGATCCGGCAACCACAAAAACGTCGCCTGGCGGAAATCAAGCGAGATTGTGATTGCGCGATAAAGAGCAAACAGGAACGGCATCTGGATCAGCAAAGGCAGACAACCGCCGAGCGGATTACCCTCCTTCATCAAACGTAGTTGCTCGACCTGCAACTCTTTTAGTCGCGGGTCATTCTGCTTCATCCCCTTGATCTTTTCCTGAAGCTCCTTCATCTTCGGCGCCAATTTCTGCGCCTTTTTCATCGACTTGGACGAGCGCCACTTCAGCGGAAAGAACAGCGAGTAAATCACGATCGTAAAGAGAATGATGGCAATGCCGTAGCTGTTGGTTAGCTGTCTTAACCATTTAATTGATCTGAGAATTGGGACAGCAAGCGGTCGGGACAGCCAACTAAACCAGCCGTAGTCAATCAACCCTTCGAGATCCGTATTGCGTGCTACCAGTTGACTGATGTTTGTACTGGCCTGCGTCAGCAGGTAATGATCTTTCGGACCTGTGTAAACGATTGTGCGCGAGCCATCGGCGGGAACTGGCACCCATGCTGACGTCAGGTATCGCTTTTCCGGTTTGCCGTTGGCGGTGTAGTCGTATTGCGAAGTATGAAGTTCGAGCCCTTCGAGCCGCTTCGAAGGAACCGCAACCATTGCAAAGTAGGTATCGCCGACGCCGGCCCAATCGACAGGACCCGCAATCGCCATGCGATCGGGACTATTCTTGTTTTCGTTTATTGCGCTGGCCTGGTGACGCATCACTTTGTCGGCTTGGGCCACTACCGCTTCGGGGGCCACAGAATAAAACGAATATTTTTTGACTCCCTGGTCACCGATGCTTGGTCCTACTCTTAATTTTGCCTGCGGCACAACTTGATCGCCGCGCTTGATAGTTACCTGCAGGTCGACGCTGTAATCGTCGCCATCGAAGATCATTACCTTGGAAACATTTAAGCCGGTGCCTGGATCTACAAGCCCAAACTCAAGCCGTCTTTTTTCACCGGGCTGCAAAAGAATCTCCGTCTCGGTGTTCGCAGAATTGTCTCCGGTTATCGAATAGTTTGCGGAAACTAAAAGTGCATCAATCGCCGGGTCACCGGTAATTAATTGCAGCGGTGCTTCACGCGGTTGCCGTTCCAACCCCTTTGGGGAGATAAGTTGCAGCGGGATGCGCCCTTTTTGGTCGCCAGCCACCGAATAGATGTCGCGGCCGCTATCCTTATTCTTTTTGATTATCCAACTGACAGCCGCCGCGCCCTCGCTATCGATTTTTGCCTCATAAAGCGGAGTCTTCACCGAAACTATTCGATGGGGGGCGGTGTTAGCTGGTGTGTTCGTCGCAACGACTCCACTTGGCGCCGGCGTCGCAGAACTAGTGGGCGAAGGACTGGCAGATGAACTCGGCTGAGGAGCGGGCGTCGTTTGCTGGGGCGGCTTTACGGGAACAAGATAAGTCCACAAAAAAAGTATTGCCGTCGAAATCAGCAGCGCGATTACTAGTCGTTTTTGTTGCATTGAATTAGGAACGCATTATTGCTCTGGCTCAGGTCCGGTTATTTGACTGGATCATAGCCGCCGGCGCTAAAAGGGTGACAACGCAGCAATCTGCGCAAAGCGAGTCCGGTCCCACATATCGCGCCATACCGGCCAATCGCTTCGGCTGCATATTCGGAACATGTTGGGAAGAATCTGCAAGCGGGCGGAAGAAATGGAGAAACGAAGTTTTTATAAAACCTAAGTAATGCGATTAATAACGACTTCACGTCAGCGTTCCGTATTACGACTTATCGCTTTCCTGCTGCGCGATTCTTGATAGTAACTTCTCGAATTCTTCAACCGTTGCGTTCAACTTAAACGATGGCAGTCTGCGCTTGGCATTCACTACCCAATCGTATCGTTCCTGCAAATTCGATAACGAAGGCTGCTTCAAGCGAAATGTTTCTCTGAGCAAGCGTCGGGCTCTGTTTCTCTGAACCGCATTGCCTACAGCTTTACGCGAAGCAGTGATTCCAAACCTGTCTTGCGACAGCTTGTTTGGCAATACAAAGGCTGTCATCAATGTGCCGTCGTAGCGCTTACCGTTGCGATAAACCTTTTGGAAATCGCGACTGCTCCGCAGATACTCGGTCATGAACGATCTTAGTAATGTGAAGGAGTCAGACGACGACGGCCTTTGGCGCGGCGGCGCTTTAAGACTAGCCTGCCGGCCTTAGTGGCCATTCTCGCGCGGAACCCGTGCGTTTTTGCACGCCGCCGGTTGTTCGGTTGAAACGTTCGCTTCGACATAGTTACAAATTCTCCCGCCTAAAGAAAAGGGTAAGACTAGCTTTCGGAAAGACACTCTGTCAAGAAAGGAGCACTAAACCTGATGTGGCTGACCTCAGGTATCTCGCGGGTTTTGCCGAAAGCACAACTTCCGCAGAAGTATTCCGTCGCCAGGTGAAGCTGCGCTAAAAGCAGAGTCACTCACGGTTTAGAATCGGTCGGTGTTTTATAATGTCCGCTTTCTTGCCTCTCGGCGACTCTCTATGTTAGTCTCCGCCCGGTTCTGATTTGCCCCGTAAGTCATTGATACGAATAAGCTTAAAGCTTTACTTTAACCGGAGTTGGTTTTCCACAAAGTGAGGAAAACCCTGTGGATAAAAACCAGCGTGGTGTCGCTTTGCGGATGCCTCGACACCGTAAAGTGATCTGAATTCAATCCAGAACAAAGGGTTCGAGGATCGGGCCATTCGTATGTTTCTAGTCTGCCTATTCCTTTAAGTGCTCCAATGCTTGACCTCCAGCAAACCAGCCTGTGGGACGACATCCTCGGCTCTATCAAGACGAAACTACAAGGCGAGAGTTTTGATACCTGGTTCAATCCCATTCGCTTTGAAGGCATAGACAACAATCGCCACGTTGTTCGACTCCGCGCCCCGAATCCGGTTCGCGATTGGGTCACGGTTCATTATGCAAACCTGATTGATCAATCATTCGGCGAAGTAAATCTGCGGGGTTATTCGGTTGACTGGATTTTGCCGGACGAGGGTTCCAGCACGCCGGCGCACGGGACGAATCCTAATTCGTTTGGCACCGGCACCGCTGTCGCTAGGGCAGTTCAAACAGCACCGATACCGCAAACTGTTCGAGATACTTTTCCGCGGACGCCAGACCCAGCGCTCGACCCCGCGTTGAATTCAAAATACACGTTTGAAACTTTTGTGGTCGGTTCCTGCAATCAGTTTGCGCATGCGGCATCACTGGCTGTGGCCCAAGCCCCTGGCAAAACCTATAACCCGCTTTACCTTTACGGCGGTGTAGGTCTTGGCAAGACACATCTGATGCACGCTTGCGGTCACGCAATCAAACAGCGTAGTCCGCATCTGACGCTACTTTATCTGTCGTCTGAGCGGTTCATGAACGAACTGATCAATGCGATTCGATTCGATAAGACTCCCAGCTTCAGGGAAAAATATCGTTCAGTCGATGTCTTGTTAATTGACGACATCCAGTTCATGGCCGGCAAAGAACGTACGCAGGAAGAGTTTTTTCATACTTTCAACGCTCTGTATGAAAAACAGAAGCAGATCGTTATCAGCTCGGATTGTCCGCCGCGCGAAATACCCACGCTCGAAGAGAGACTACATTCGCGTTTCGAATGGGGCCTGATTGCCGACCTTGAGCCGCCCGATTTAGAGACAAAGGTGGCGATTCTAAAACGAAAAGCCGAAACCATGGGCGTGGCGATTCCCGATGAGGTCGCCCTTTTCATCGCCACTCGAGTTAAGAACAACGTTCGGGAATTGGAAGGGTCGTTGATCAGGTTGTTGGCCATATCTTCGCTGCGTGGAACCGCGATAAACGAGGATTTGGCTCGGGACGCCATAAGAAATATAGCCAGCGATGAGGAACCTGGCTTGGTAACAATCCCTCAAATTCAAAAGGCTGTGGCCGCGGCTTACAAGCTGTCGGTGGAGCAATTAGTTTCGAAAAACAATTCACGCCAATTCTCTTTTCCGCGTCAGATTGCTATGTATCTTTGCAAGCGACTGACGAACCGAAGCTATCCGGAAATTGGCAGAGCGTTCGGCGGCAAGCACCATACAACTGTTATTCATTCTTTCGAAAAGATTCAGTCAATGGCGGCGAGTGACTCGACTTTTCAAAGACTGCTGCTCGACCTGGCTGAGAGTTTACAAAAATAGTTTTCCACAAATCGGCTAATTGGTTTAGTCGTAAAAGACTTAGCACTTTTACCTATAGTCTTGCATTCCTCAGGTTGTTTGAGAACGTGGTTGTGAAAGACTAGAATAAGTTCGTCGCACGAAAACTTTTCTACAGCGTTGGTTAATTTCTGGAAAGCTTCCACGTCTTTATCAACATCGCTTCGGGCAGTTATCAATTGATTTAGAAAGTTGTTTTCCACAAATCAACAGGCCCTACTGCTACTACTGGAAATATATAGAATGTTTGTGTTAGGTAGAGACAGAAAATGTCGAGGAGAAATTTATGGCTGTGAGTGAAGGTGCAAAGCTTAAGGAGTCGAACATGCAATTCGTGGTCAGCAAACAGAATCTGCAAAGAGAACTGGCGTACGTGCAGGGCGTGGTGGAAAAGAAAAACACGATCCCGGTGCTGTCGAACATTCTCATCGAGTCTGTTGGCGAAAACAACATTCGGCTTACGGGGACGGATCTCGACGTCACAATTCGTTGCGACATGGACGCTGAGGTTTCAACTGCCGGCTCCATCTGCGTGCAAGCAAGAAAACTTTTTGAGATAGCGCGTTTGCTGCCAGACGCGCCCGTAACCTTCAAAAAGGAAAGCAACGATTGGGTCACGGTTACTTGTGATAAGACAAAATTCAAGATGGTAGGCGTTGCGCGCGATGCGTTTCCGGAAGTGCCTTCGTCGAAGTCAACCCCGACGAAGTTGTCGGCCGAGATCATCAAGTCGTTCATCGATAAGACAATCTTCGCCATCACTCAGGAAGAGTCGCGCTACACGCTCTCCGGCGCAAAATTCATCATGGACGACACCGGAGCCAAGATGGTTACAACCGACGGACACCGGTTGGCCTACGTCGAGCGAAAAGGAGTTTCAAAGGACGGAAGTGAAGCCATTGACACGCTGATCCCGCGAAAAACCTTAGCAGAATTAACAAAACTCACTGCTGGCTTTGAAGGAGACATCAACCTGGGCCTCGATAATAATCACATCTTTTTCGAAGTCGGACCGCGGTTACTTGTTTCGCGCATGCTGTATGGCCAGTTTCCAAATTACGACATGGTGATGCCGAAGAATAACGACAAATCGGTGCAGTTCGACTGTGGTTTGTTGAATTCGGCGGTAAGACGTGTAGCGCTTATGTCGGATGAACGCTCGCATGCAATTCGCTTCCATCTCGAGCCGAACCAATTGGTGATCAGTTCGCAGAACGCCGAAGAAGGTGAAGCAAGCGAAACAATTCAGGCCGATTACAGCGGCGAGGAAACTGACATCGGCTTCAACGCGCAGTACCTGCTGGAATTTCTGAACGTAATTGGCGATGGCGCCGTAGCCTTTGAATTCAAGGATGGCAATTCCCAAGCACAACTACGACCAGCCGAAGGCGGGGACTACGACTACAAATACGTCGTCATGCCTATGCGTCTTTGATTTTGGCGCTAAACCTCAAAACTTAAAAGTCCGCAACGAACTTTTAAAGTCTGCAACTTGCTTTTAAAGTCTGCAACTTTATTTCAACAATGAATTCGACTGGAGATGAAGAAAACAAGCGGGAAACATCTTGAGATTTGAGTGGCTCAATAAGGGCACTTCAGCAGTTGCCTGACGCTTCAATCTCAATGGATGTTATCTCCGAAGAAACACCACTGCCTTCCAAAGCACAAGTCCAAAAACTCATCGATAAGCTTCTCCCTCGCAACGAGGAGATGGATACTTCCAGTGCTTTACTCATCATCGAGCGTTCAGGCGCAGATAGAGACATCTTCACTGAAAATCTGAAATTAAGACTAGAACGTAAAGTCCTCGAACTGGGCGCCCAAGGCCGCGATGGCATAAATTTCAATTCACCCAAGCGTAGAGTGCTATTGACGCCTCATGTTGGACCGGCGTAGTTTCCGTTTCACAAAACTCGTTGTTTCAGTTCTTCGAACCTAACTCAAAAAGGAGTGGCTCAAATGCCCCTTACCTCCCAGTCCGTATTTAAACTCACTATGGTCATTCTATTCCTGGCTGCTTCTGCGGTGGCACAGAACAACAAAAACCCACAAAGCTCGGTCGACAACACGATGCGCAGTAGTCTGCACGTCGATCCTTCAACGGGAGCGATGCAGCTGCAGATTCCGCTCGGTGTCTATCGCGGCCGTGGCGAGGCGAGTTTGCCGATTAGTCTGAACTATTCTTCAAAACTATGGACCATCAAGTATCTAAGCAGTTGTAGTGGTGGGGAGCCGGTCTCCTCATACAAATCCGAATATGCCAAGGATTCAGCGTCAGGCTGGACCTCGACGCTGGGCTGGTTCCTGCCAAACCCGGATCGCCCAGACGAAACGTACGATACAGCCGGCCACATCGCACAATACCCTAACAACTCTGATCGCATAATGCGGAAGTTTGTAACTTTGCCGGACGGGTCCCAACATGAACTCCGCCTTGACGATTCAATGCATAGTTTTGGAGCTAATCAAAGTGGAACGTACTACTCGGTGGACGGATCGCGTTTGAAGTGGGACTGGAGCGATCCCGGCAATAGCACGCTTTACCTGCCAAACGGTTCCCGCATTGTAATGACGAATGGTTCGCGCCAATACATGGACCGCAACGGCAACTACTTGTCGCTACCCAGCAACTCTTCCACTTGGTACGACACCATAGGACGGCCGTTTGGCGTGCCCATTCCGGGAACGAAACCGGCTGTTGCGGGCCAATCTACATACACGCTGCCTGGCGACCTGAGTTACACCTTGGTATGGAGCGAGCTTGCCAATGTCCGGACCGATCCGAATCAAGCGCTTCAATATCAGGGTGACGCGTTGAACCAGGATTGCACCATGAGTAGTGCACAACCGAATACGCTGTTCAGCACTACAGATCAGCAACACAAAATACTCCGGCAGACCATTTTTAATCCGGTGGTCTTGAGTCAAATTATTTTGCCGAACGGCACCAGCTACACCTTCACTTACAACGTGTACGGCGAAATGAACAAGATTATTTATCCGACTGGGGGAACTGAAACACTCACTTATGGCCCGCTCACGCCGCTCGGCGGCCAACTTGACGACGGCACTTATAGCCAGGCAAATCGAGGTGTTTGCTCCCGCGTCATCAGCGACGGCACTACCTCTCAAATTTGGTATTACAACAGCGGCGGAAACTATTACGAAACCGGAGTTGATCCAGGCACAGACATGCGATGGGTTAAATCGCCGGACGGGACAATCACCAAAACGTGGTACTACGTAAGCCGCAATAACCAGATTAAGTACGGCTTTGACGATGCACGCACGGGTATGGTGCGGGAAGAGCGCGTCTATGATTCGACAAATACGACGATGCTACGGCGCACGGTTTACCAGCTCTTTCGAGATCTGACAGATTTCAGTCCGGCCTATGTGGCTACGCGTAATGCGCGCGTCTTTAGAAAGATCGACATTATTCTGGACACCGGCCCGGATTCAGCGCTTGCTTCGGCGACTGAGATGGATTACGACTCTGATCTCAACGTCATTAGCACGCGTCAATATGACTACGTCTCGATAAGTCAAACCACCGCTCGATCCGCTGATTACTCTTCGATCGCTAACGGTACGCTACTACGCACTGACGAAACAACGTACCTAGTGAATGACAGCGCCATTGATTCTGGAACGCGAGCTGCTTATCGCGCTCGAAACCTGATTAGCTTGCCAACTTCGACCCGCGTAAAAAAGCCCGGGGAAACTGTCCCTGTCGCGCAATCCAGCGTTGCGTATGACGAATATTCAGTGACCACAGTCGGTACCGTCAGTTCTTGGACCGATCCAGGGCCTTACCGCGGCAATACGACGACTGCAAGTCGGTGGTTGGACACAACAGGCGCATACTTGCAGCAGCATGCCTATTACGATCAATTCGGAAATGTACGAACCACAGTTGACGCAAAAGGCAAGGAGTCGCACATCGATTATTCTGGGAACTATCAGTACGCCTATCCGACGACCGCAACGACTGCTGTGCCGGATCCATCGGGGCAGTACGGTTCAACTTCCGCATTTTCAACCACGACAACTTATAACGCCGATACAGGTCTGGTACTTTCTAGCACAGACGCTAACGGACAAACCACGAACTACACTTACGATTCAAAAGCACGACTAACGCAGGTAAGTCTCCCGGATGGCGGACGCACCACGTACAACTATGTGGACACGCACCAGTGTGGTCCTTACGTGGAAACGAAGACCCTGCTTGACACGGGACGCGAGACAGATTCGTGGCAGTTTCTGGATCCGCTTGGTAGACCCTATCTCGTTGAGACCCTAGACAGTCACGACCCAGCCAATCCTTATCTCCGAGTAGACACGAAATACGATTCAATGGGACGTGCGTACCGGGTGTCAAATCCTTACCGAACGGCTGGCTGCACCTCAACGCCAAATCCGACGGACCGGTGGACCACCACGGGCTTTGATCCCCTCGGCCGAGTTACATCGGTTACTACTCCCGATTCCGCCGTGGTAATAACGAGTTACGGTGCAGTCTTTACCACAAGTTTCAACGCAAATACGGTGACCGTCACCGACCAAGCGCTCAAACCACGACGCAGTATTATTGATGCATTAGGGCGGCTCGTCCGCGTTGATGAATCGGACAACAACGGGACCCTGGGACTAGCCAGTACACCTTCGCAACCGACGAGCTACATCTATGACGTACTCGGCAATCTACGCCGGGTTGATCAAGGTTCGCAGCAACGTTTTTTCATGTACGACTCGCTGTCGCGTTTGATTCGTGCAAAGAATCCTGAGCAGGCTACCGGTTCAGTGGCTTCCAACATCACCGACAGCATAACGGGCAACAGCCAGTGGTCTATGGCCTATGGCTATGACGAAAACGGTAACCTTACGGCACGAGTGGATGCGCGAAACATCACCACGACTTACGGTTATGACGCGCTCAACCGCAACACGACCGTGCGCTATACCGATGGCACCAAAGACATCGATCGCCATTACGACAACCCGACGGCTAATAAAAATGGCCTGGGTCGGTTCTGGTATTTCAATTGGGATCCTAACAACAACACGCGCTTCGATACGCATTTAGCTATCGACCAGTACGATGCGATGGGCCGCCCCCTTAATTACCGGCAACATTTCCTGACTAATGGCGTCGCCAGTCCGCAATTCAACCTCACGCGAACCTACGATAAGACGGGCCACGTCTTGACGCAGACTTACCCTTCCGGTCGCACCGTGAACTACGGCTACGACATTGCCGGGAGGCTCAATAGCGATGGCGGCAACCTTGGCGACGGCGTAAGTCGCACCTATTCAACGGGACTTACCTACAGCGAGTTTGGTGGGTTGCAACAGGAACAGTTTGGTACGCAGACACCGCTCTATCACAAGCTGCATTACAACGTGCGCGGACAGTTGTACGACTTGCGGCTAAGCACCAGTTCTTGGGCGACTGACGAATGGAACTGGAACCGGGGCGCTATCGTGAATTGGTACGACTCGACCAGTGGTTTTCCCTTTCAGGATCCCAACAGCGGTACGAACAATAATGGCAATCTGTTAAGGCAATCCGTTTTTGTGCCCGACAACGATCAGATTTCCAGCAATAGCTATCAACGACAGAACTACTCCTACGATTTTCTCAATCGGTTAACCTCGGTAACCGAGTATGCAAATGGCACGACGCAGAGTTTTGTGCAGACATACGAATATGATCGCTGGGGCAATCGCACTATTAATCCCAGCTCGAGCATATCCAATACCCAATTCGACATTGCCGACGCGCAGAACACGAACCGGCTGTACGCGCCGGGCGACACGGCTATACCGGATGTGAACCAGCGACGAATCCGATACGACAAAGCCGGCAACCAGACGAACGACAGCTACACACCGGGTCAGGGACAGCGCACGTACGATGGTGAGAACCGCATGACTGGGAGCGCGGGCGTCTCTCCCGCATCGTATACCTACGATGCCGATGGCCGGCGCATCAAACGCAATGTGAATGGCGTAGAGACCTGGCAAATCTACGACATCGACGGAGAGCTGCTAGCCGAATATGCGTCTGGCGCAGCGCCCTTCTTGCCCAGCACCGAATACGGCTATCGCGGCAGTGAGTTGCTGGTCACAATTATGAATGGCGACACCCAGCGCTTGACTCGTTTTGTTACAAACCTATATTACGGCGCGCGTCACAGCGATCCGACGCCCCAACAACTGATGGATGGGATGAACCAACTGGCAGCAGCAGGAGCCACGAGCCAGGCGCAATTGTTTACGGTAGCCAGCCATCTCGCGCGTTCGTTGTTCACCCAAACTAATTACGAAACTAATGCGCCGGGGAGTTCTGATCTGCAATACACGACGGATCTTTATTACGCGTATCTTCAGCGCGGTCCGGACGGCGGCGGCTTGGGCTACTGGGCCAATCAAGCTGCGGGTGGAGTTACTAACAGAACTAATGTCTGCAACGCGTTCGAAGCCAGCGGCGAGTTTCAGACACTCGTTGCGAACCTCTACGGTACGGCTGCTTCAGACGACGAGCGCACGGACCACTTCGTCAACAACTTCTATCGCGGCGCTTACGGCCTCGATGCCACCTCAACGCAAATCCAACAGCAGAGAGATGCTTTGAATGCAGCAGCGGCGCAGAGCCAGGCTACGGTACAGGCGCAGGCTGAGACATTCGGCCGCAGTCTGTTTGTCGGACAGGTCAACGACAGTTCAATTTCCGATACGCAGTATGTGACCAACCTTTACGAAGCATTCTTACAACGGGGGCCAGATGCCGGTGGATTGGGCTGGTGGTCTGGACAAGCCAGTGTCGGGCAAGGACGACAGAATGTATTGAACGCGTTTGCCGGCTGCACCGCGTTTAGAGATCTTTCGGGAACCCTCTATCGCGAAGCCAATTGGTTAGTCAGCGATCATCTCGGCACGCCGCGGATGATCGCAAACAAGAGCGGCTCGCTCGCGAGCCTAAAGCGTCATGACTATTTGCCTTTCGGCGAAGAACTGATGGCTTATACTGGAGGTCGCACCCCCACGAAAGGTTACAGCAGCGATAGCGTCCGCCAGAAATTCACCTCCAAGGAACGGGATAGCGAGACGGGATTGGATTATTTCCTGGCTAGATATTTTGCGAATTCCCAAGGCCGATTCACTTCACCAGACAACTTTCTCAATGACACACATGCGAATAGTCCGGGAAGTTGGAATCTTTATACTTATGTTCGAAACAATCCGTTGCGTTACGTCGACCCATTGGGTGAAGACGTCCGCAGCACTAATCTCACAGATAAGCAAAAACAGGCGCTGATCGATGACTGGAAGAAGAAGACTGGCTACAAAGATGTCTACTTCGACAAAAACAATCAACTTGTAATTAACACGGCTGCCGGTTTTTCAGGCGGCTCAGCCAGTGCCCGTGAGCAGCTTTCTGCCGCGGTTGATTCAACCGATATCCGGTTCAACCTCAAAGCAGTTGACACCCTCTCCGTCGCTTTTGCCGATGTCACTGATGGCGGTATGGCCCAGAATATGCAGACTAAAGCAACCCGCTACGACTACACTGTGAGCATTGACTTCGATGATTTCAAGCGAGCAGGAGGTAGTGATTCGGCGAAGGACGCCTTTAGCGTCGGCCTCGTAGCGATCCACGAGTTCGATCACAAGATTTACAACATTACCGACGATCCCAATGGGGGCTCGAATCCGGGACCACTCGAGACAACTTATATGAATCCAATTAGGCGAGAGCTCGGTCTGCCAGAGCGTGTCAACTATGGATCGCATTCTGTAAGCGACGGACTTAAGAACTCTTTTCCGGGGGGCGGACAGCAAATAGATTTCAAGCTAAACGGAAAGCAGAAAGTAATTCGTTGGCGGAATGATGTCGTGGGAGGAAAGGTGAAAGACTAAATTGCGTCAAATTACAAGTTGCCTGTTGCTGCTTCTGCTTTTCTCCGTGTTTGGTGAGAGAGTTACGTTCTGCAGGCCTCACGGAAAGACCCTTCAGAATACACGTAAACTTCTCGTGGCCATGGATGATGTTAAGAACGACAGTGATAAGCTCGCAGTGTTGTTCAACGCCGGGGATCAGAGAATTCAAGACTTGATTCGGGCATTAGACGATGGTGACAATGACATCAGTCTCCGTGCTCAGATTGTGATCCGCTATTTGGGAAATCGGGAGGGGATGAAGCATCTGGTCGAGTGGTACAGCAAACGTCCAACCGAATATTCCATCGCTGGTCCCGTTCCCTTGCCTCTAACTGACTGGGATTACGAATTCATCGAAAGAAATCTGATGCCAAAACCTCCTGAGACCTGGAGGGAGATTGGCGTCCGATATATTTATGCGCTAGCCATCGACGGCTCTGAGCGAAGTAAAAAAGCATTGGATTCATTGCTGAATAAGGGCGCGTCAGTAAAAGAAAACACCACCATTGGACTCGCAATCAAGCAACTACAAATAGCGAGACCAAAAATGCTTATGTCGGGGAAAGATGCTGCGAAGGTGGTTCTTGAGAATGCGTTTTTTATTTACCCCGCGGATCGGAAACGCACAAAGTCCCGTCTTGTGGCCTTTAATGGTACTAAAGATAAGGTGCTCGTTGAGTTATATATAAACCGAGGACAACTTGCTGAGGAGTGGTATCACGTCGTTATGAGCAAGGTCGGCAGAGGTTGGAAGTTCTACTCAATTACTCCGGTTTCTGTTTCCTGAACTCGACTGGGCTATCGAAACGGTCTTCAAGTGTGAATTCGCGATAAATGTCTTGGGTTTGCCGGCCGATTAATGGACGCAGGCACTAAAGAAAAGCCCACTCGGCGCGTACGCTCCGAGTTTGACCAGTGACGGGGTGAAGCCGTGTTGCATAAGTTCGGTGCAATGATGCAGATAGGACACGCTTCGAACAAAACGCTGCTGCAGCGACTCTCAAACGCTAATCTACCGAGTCCGTAACCTGTTTGAATTCTGACCAACCGGCATCTTCTGGACTATCCTCGGTGAAAAGAACGACTACACCCACGGACGAAAACTGGAAAGGTCGACTTGAAATTAGCGGTGCCTACAAACTTCAATCGAATGCAGTTACAGGCTCTTCTCAAACACAATTCATGACAAGAGGTAGTCGATAGTCTTAGAACCTCTTCTTCCGAGACTAGTCAAAAAATTTTCTAAGTTTGCCTGGCCAACGCTGGGACTACCGAACAACGAGATGCCGTTCGGCATCTCGTTTTCTTCGAGGCTAAACTCATAGTTCGCGCGAAAGTGGCGGCCGGTAGTTCGCGATTGTGGTCAGCCAATAATCTAGCCAAGTCTTCAACAGTGACGCAAAGAGAAAATAAGACGAAAAAAGGCCCACTACAACTGATTGCTGCAGCTCATGCTAAAATCCATTGATGATCCTGGACTTTGTTGAAGTAGAAAATTTCCGCAACCTCAGCGGAAAGATCTCCTGGGGTCCGGGACTAAATATCATTCACGGCAATAATGGCCAGGGTAAGACAAACTGGCTTGAGGCCATCCACCTCCTCTCCAGAACAAAATCCTTTCGTACGCAACGCCTTCAGGAAACGATCAAGTTTGGACAAGACAGCGCGTTTGTCGCCGGCCAAGTCTCAAGTGGCGACAACCTTCAGCGCGACCTGCGAATTACGCTGAAAGAGAACACCAAGGCGATCGCGGTCAATGGCAAGCGCGAACAACTCACCAGGTACCTGGGCCAGTTGCAGGTGTTTTCATTCACCGCTGACCAGCTTGAAGTAGTGCGCGGAATGCCTGAGGCTCGCCGGCATTTCATCGATCGTGGCGTCGCTTCGTTGCGTCCTGCATACGTGCGGACAGTTTCCGATTACAACCGCGTCATGAAACAAAAGAACCGCATTCTTCAGGACAACCTTGAGCGTGATCGCGGCCTGGCGGAATTGCAGGATCTCTTAGCCCCCTGGAACCAACAACTGGTCCAGTTGGCGGCGGAAATTCATGAAGCGCGGGTTGATTACACTGAACGGCTGAATGCTGAGCTCGAACGGTCCCTATTCGAGCCGGCCGAGCTTCATATTCGATATTCATCGTCGCTGGACGGCAAGGGTGATTTGGGCGATTACGAGGCGCTCTTAAGCGAACGGCTGCAACTAAGATTGCCCGCTGAAGCTGCCGCTGGGCGCGCTTTGTTGGGTCCGCATCGGGACGATTTGGCGGTGCATTTAGCGGGCCGGGAATTGCGCGTTTTTGGCAGCTCTGGACAGCAACGTAGCGCCTTGCTGCTCTTAGACTTAGCGGCTATTTCAGTGTATAATTCATGGCATGATGATCGCCCACTTTTTTTGGTCGACGATGTCGACGCAGAGCTGGACGAAAATCGGATAAGACGTCTTTTGGAATACCTTGAAGGTCGCACGCAGACATTCATCACCACCTCGAAACGAAGCCACGTTGAAGGGTTCATTTCCAAAGCAAACGTTTACGAGATCGTCGCAGGCGAGGCAGTGCCGCCAGAGTTGAACCGAAGCACTTTCTCGGCTGTTGCGGCCAGGGACTGAGTTTGGCCAGGCGCAAGGTCAGGACATACGGTTTGCCATGGATGAAGGCGACAAAGACGATTTGTTGAAGAGTAATAAGGAGAAGCAATTGTCAACAGCAGGAACTATTACGGGTAAGAAAAGCCAGGCTTACGATTCATCCTCAATCGCCGTTTTGGAAGGACGCGAAGCAGTGCGCAAGCGTCCGGCAATGTACATCGGCTCGACCGGGGAACTGGGTCTACATCACCTGGTTTACGAGATCGTTGATAACTCTATCGACGAAGCACTCGCCGGCTACTGCGACACGGTCGAGGTTACGATTCATCTTGACGATTCTATAACCGTGATCGACAACGGTCGTGGGATTCCGGTCGACTTGATGAAAAAGGAAAAGAAATCGGCGGCGGAAGTCGTGATGACAAAACTTCATGCCGGCGGCAAGTTTGACTCTAACGCTTACAAAGTCTCCGGCGGTCTGCACGGTGTCGGAGTTTCCGTTGTCAATTTCCTATCCGAAACATTACACCTTGAAATTTGGCGCGACTCAAAAACTTACGAGCAAGAATATCTGCGAGGGATTGCCGTTGCCAGCCTGCAGCAGACTGGGAAGACCAGGAAACGCGGGACCAAAATCACTTTTAAGCCCGACGCTCAAATCTTCGATCACACAGTTTTCAGTTTCGACAAACTGTCAGAGCGGCTGCGAGAGAAAGCGTTTCTCAACAAGGGCATTCGCATCACCATCAAGGATGAACGCGAAGAGCCAGAGCGCTCGCACGAATTTTATTACAAAGGCGGCATCGCTGAGTTCGTCAAACATCTCAATAAGAACAAGACGACGTTGCACGACAAGCCTCTTTATTTCGAGAAGGAAGGCGACGCGCTCTCTATTGAAGTGGCTATTCAGTACAACGACGGCTATGACGAGAAGGTGTATTCGTTCGCGAATAACATCAACACCGTAGATGGCGGCACGCACTTGTCAGGCTTTCGATCGGCGTTTACCAGAACGATTAATTCTTATGCCCAGTCGTCCGGGCTGGCAAAAAACTTCAAAACCTCGCTCACCGGCGATGACGTGCGCGAGGGTCTGGTTGCAGTTATTTCGGTAAAGCTGCCGCAGCCTCAGTTTGAAGGTCAGACCAAGGGCAAGCTGAATTCAGACGTGAAGGGCGCCGTCGAGTCGTTTCTTAACGAGCGGCTGACTGAATACCTCGAGCAGAATCCGACGGTGGCGCGCAGGATCGTCGGCAAATCTGTCGACGCCGCGCGAGCTCGCGAGGCGGCCAGGAAAGCCAGAGAAATAGTGCGTAAAGGCGCGCTCGGCGGATCGATGCTGCCGGGGAAACTCGCCGACTGCCAGGAAAAAGATCCGGCGCTTTCTGAAATCTACATTGTTGAGGGCGACTCTGCCGGCGGGTCAGCAAAGCAGGGCAGGGATCGCAAGAACCAGGCAATCCTGCCGCTCAAAGGCAAAATACTTAACGTTGAAAAAGCGCGTTTCGACAAGATGCTGGGCCACAGCGAAATCAAAGCCTTGATCACAGCGTTGGGGACCGGTATCGGCAAAGAAGATTTTGACGCGACCAAGCTTCGTTATCACAAGATCATTTTGATGACCGACGCCGACGTTGACGGTTCGCACATCCGGACGTTGCTGCTTACTTTCTTCTATCGTCAGATGGCCGAGCTGATCGAGCGCGGCTACGTCTATATTGCCCAACCGCCGTTGTTCAAGGTGAAGCGCGGCAAGAAAGAAGAGTACATCAAGGACGAAAGCCTGATGGTCCGTTATCTGATGCGGATGGCGACTGCGGACATGACAGTAAAGTCTGTCGGCGCCAACCAGGATATCGAGGGTAAAGAGCTGGCGCGCTCGCTGGAAAAACTTGTCGACCTGAAACACTTCTGCGAACGCGCGGCGCGCCGGCTGGGCGGCGATGCGCACATGCTCGATACATTGTTGGAAGCTTTTGCCGGAAAGAAAGGCGTGTTGCGTAAAGAAGGAACTACATTGCGCAAGGTCTTTCAGAGTAGCGACCTGATGGCGAAAGTTGAAGGTGCACTTGCCAAAGCCGGCTTCAAAACCGAACTCTCCTCGGATGAAGAGCATGGGCTCTGGGAGATTGAAACGACAACGACTGCAGGCTTGAACGTGGCAATCGACTGGAACTTTGCCAGCTTTGTTGAGTTTCAAAAAGCAGTTGAGCTTTACATGGTGCTGGAAGATAGGCTGGCGCCGCCGTTTATTACCGGCACGAACGGAACGAGCCAGGAGATCGCAACGCGCGAAGAGCTGCTGGAAAAGGTGCTCGGCGCGGCCAAGAAGGACTTGTCGATTCAGCGCTACAAAGGTCTGGGCGAGATGAACCCGGAGCAGCTTTGGGAAACAACCATGGACCCGGAAAAGCGCACGCTGTTACAAGTCAGGATTGACGATGCGGTTGAGACTGACGACATCTTTTCAATCCTGATGGGTGATGCTGTCGAACCGCGACGGAAGTTCATCGAAGACAACGCGCTCGACGTGCGCAACCTCGACGTTTAAGTAAGACAGGCATTCCTGCCTGTCCCCTGTGGCTGGCGCTCTTAATGATTGGGAAAGAGGAAGAATTCCATTTGTCATTTTTCAATTACCAAAGGCGAATTCAATTTGGAAGTGCA
>DNND01000020.1 GCA_003488005.1 Blastocatellia bacterium
TCGTCGCTACGCGACGAGAACAAAGGAACGCACCTGATCCCGGCGTTGAAACGCCGGGCTAAACTCGTACGGACGCTACGCGTCAAAGGCACTTGATCGGACGTTCCTTTAGTTTGTTGCGGCGTTACGACAAGCTAAAGCTTATCGGACAGCGCGTGGCCGGTTGCAAACGGCTGGCAGACTCGGCAGAATACTTTCGCATCAAGTCGGGCCACGACAGAGATCGAATTTCTCACTAGCAGCAGAGGTCAAGCGAAAAATGGGTTCGGACAAAGAACAAGGCAACGCAACCAGAGGCTCTTTACGCCTCGCGCCCAATTGCGTCGAGCTGGAGGAACAAAAAGCCAAGCTGCCGAGGCAATTCGTTAACTTCACGTTCTATAGCGCCCGGCCCGAATGGCGCATGCTGGCGTCAGACGAGAAGCAACGATGCAAGGATGAGTTCGTCGGCACCGTGCAAAAGTTTCATCCGCCGCTGCTGCTTCACAGTTACTCGACCATCGGCCTGCGTACTAATGTCGATTTTATGATCTGGCGCATAGGCTACGAGTTGGATCCGATCCAGGAGATGACCTCGGAGTTGAATCACACCGAGATGGCGAAATACATCGAGCCAACGCAGTCGTTTCTCTCAATGACGAAACGATCGATGTATATCGACAAAGACAATCCTGAGCACGCAGAAGATCGCCTGCATATTGTTCCGGGCAAGTCGGACTATCTGTTTGTTTATCCCTTTGTGAAAACTCGCGAGTGGTATTCGCGCACTGCGGACCAGCGCCAGGAAATGATGGATGAACACATTCGCATTGGTTCCAAGTATCGCTCGGTCAAGCTTCACACGACTTATTCTTTTGGTTTAGACGATCAGGAATTCGTGGTTGCGTTTGAGACTGACAATCCCGCCGACTTTCTTGACCTTGTTCAGGAACTGCGCGAAACAAAGGCGAGCTCCTACACTCTACGCGATACCCCCATGTTTACCTGCCGCCAACGAACGCTGGCTGAATGTCTCGATGCCCTTGGCTAACGCCGTGACGGCGAGATGGGGAGAAGGGGCGACGAGGAGATCGCTCTTCGAAAGCGAATGGCCCACATTTCGAGTTACAAAGAGCTTCGCGTTTACCAGGCGGCCATGACCGCCGCAATGCGGATCTTCGAACTCACCAAAAATTTCCCAATTGAAGAACGATATTCTTTAACCGATCAGATACGGCGCTGTTCACGATCGGTATGCTCCAATATCGGTGAGGCTTGGCGGAAGCGTCGATATCCTGCCCACTTCGTCAGCAAACTGAGTGATTCCGAGGGAGAGGCTGAGGAGACACGTGTCTGGCTGGAGTTTTCCTGGTCACAAAGCGACGCCGTTTCACTCGATAAGGAGTACGACCAAATCATTGGCCAATTGGTACGAATGATTGATCGTCCGGATCAATGGCTAGTCTCGACTCACGCAGCCCACGCGGGAACTGGAAAATAAACAAGGTGAGATCGCGTGCGTTTGGCAAGATTGCTTTAATCCTACTTGCCACTTTCATAACTCCTCTTTGCGTTCCTGTCTCGTCGACTCCTCGCTCCATTGGTCCATTATTGCCTCGGGTTCCGGGTTTCCATCTCCCGGTCGCCCCGTCCCCCAATCTCCCCATCTCCCCATCTTCGGGTCTTGAGTACCTCTGGTCCGAAACCGAAGACATGCGCGGCTTTGCCACGCAGCCAAACGGCGAGCCGGTTTTGAATCCCTCGTGGCGTGACTTGTCCCGCGCCGAAGCGCCGGGTTGGGGCATGAATGGCACGGGCACCTCAGCCGAGTGGACACAAGGCGGAGAAAGCGGCTGGAACTCCGCAGCCGCGAGCGCAGATGAAACGCAGGCGACCATCTATCAGAACATAGAAATTCCCCGCGCCGGTCAATACCGCGTCTGGGCTCGTTATGCGGACTGGGCCAACAAGACTGAAAACTTTGTGATCACTGTCAGTCAACGAGAACATGAAGTATTCCGGCATGAGTTTGGTACGAAAGATCTGATTGATGTCCATGATGAAGTCAGCATGTACTGGCGTTGGGCATTTACCTGGGACAACGCAACTGCGCAATTGGAAAAAGGCCCGGCGCGCATTTCCATCGTGATCGAGAAATCTGCGCAAGCGCGCCGTCACATCGATGTCACTCTCGTAACCAACGATCTTGCTTATGCGCCCAACGCGCGTGTTAAGCCCGACTTTGCAGCCATGCGTTACCTGCGTGACTGGTCCACCAACCGCGCACCGCTGACTTCGCTTCTCAGTCAAAATACTTCCGGCGAAATTCCGGCCACCTGGCAACGGCCAACTATTGCGGGCCGCGATTTTCTGATGCCCTGGAACATTGCGCCGGACTTCTGGAGCCTCTACGACAAGCCGCCGTCGGAGCGCCCGCTTTATCCATTCAACTCGGAACCGATCGATCAGTTTGTGCAAAAGTATAAAGGCGCTCGTGAGGTGCCTATCTTTGGTTCCAAACTAGTCGTGCCGGTGATCTATATCCCCAAGCTGCCTGAGTATTTGAAAGAAGGAAGTCCTTTCCTGCGTTACCTGCGGGAAACGAAGAGCCCTTTCGCCGTGCTAATCAACTACGGTTCGGCGGGCATGTCGGACGCAGATGGCCAGGCGGTCTGGAATCTCCTGAATGGTGAACTTAAGGATCAGTTTATCGGCTGGATTTCAGGCGAAAGCGTTGGCTACGTCTGGGAATCGGCTGCGGCCGAATTGAAAGTTTCAGACGCAATGTCGCGGCGCGACTTGCTCGAGGCGTATCGCAACTTTTACTACAATGCTATTGCGCGCAAGTGGGCTGCCACATTCCACGTTGAGACCGGTGCGATGTGGGACAAATTGATTCCCGCGCAGTCTACTTCCAGCACTTCATTTGCTCACGCGCTAACTAATTGGGGCGTGCGACTGTTGGGCATTGAGACGGCGGCGGTGCAACCGATGTTTGCGATGCGCACGGCGTTCACGCGCGGCGCCGCGCGGCAGTACGGCGCAAATTTTCTTTATTATCACGCGCCAAACTTTGGGGACACGGCCACCACATTTACAAGAGCGCAAAACTTTGCGGGTCCGGATAATTTCTTCCACTCGCGCTATGGCGTGACCATGGGCCCATCGCTCTCGTGGTATCGCAAGAGTTATTACTTCTATTACATGTCCGGCGCAGCGGCGATCTATCTCGAGCAAGGCGGCGATCAGTATTTCAAACCTGGTCCGGGCGAACATGAATTTCAGTTGAACCCGTTGGGTCGCATTACTGATGAGTTTGTGCGCTTCGCCGAAAAGCATCCGGATCGCGGCACGCCTTACACGCCCATCGCTTTTCTGCTCGATCCGGCCCACGGCTGGGAGATGACTGACTATCCGCAATGGCCCTTCGGAGTGTCCCAGATCAACCGCAGTGACCGCGCGCTACGCGAATTATTTAGTGTCGCGTACTTTCCCGGCACCGTTGTCGAGGGTGAACCCGCCACCGGCGATCGTCAGGCGTTCGTCAACGGCGCTTTCGGCGATATTTTTGATGTCCTGGTCGCGTCGAATAATCCGGACGGTAAGTCCATGGTTCAAAGTCCATCTGCTCGGCCCGGCGTCACAGTTAAGGCTGAACCAAAGATCGCAGCCGAAAAGGCGCGGCAGAGTAAGACGACCCCGACCGAGCCATGGGTGTATCAAGGTGGTAATCAGAACGGCGGCGCGTCGCCGTCCCCATCACCAACGGTGACGCGTAGCACCCGAGCTCCGGCTTCGCCGATTAACTAC
The DNA here is from genome assembly GCA_003488005.1 of Blastocatellia bacterium. Classification (GTDB taxonomy): domain Bacteria; phylum Acidobacteriota; class Blastocatellia; order Pyrinomonadales; family Pyrinomonadaceae; genus PSRF01. Next base: position 3,790 of record DNND01000020.1, read on the forward strand.
GCAGCGCTGTTGGGTTCGTATCGGGCGGTGGTTGTCGGCGGCCGACTCGACTGGACCACGCCCTGGATCCAACGACTAACTGCGTATGTGAAATCCGGCGGTACCGTCGTTCTGAACGCCGCTCAAGTCAAAGACTTCCCCGCCGAACTGCTCGGGTTACGACTTACCGGCGTGACCGCGGAAGCCGACAACGCGCGCTGCTTGTCCACTGGCGAGGCAGCACAAAATCTGAGCGGCCAAATGTTTCGCTATGAAAGACTGGAATTAAAAGGCGCGACCGCGCTGATCATTTCCGACAGCGGCGATCCGCTCGTAACCGTAAACAGAATCGGTAACGGCAGCATCGTCTTTGCGGCGTTGCCTGATCTGCTGGGCGAAGACGAACGGATCACGCCTTTCGCGGCGCACATGCTGACGCACGTTTTCGCCGAGGCTGCGCCCATCAAAATAAATGGCGACGTGGAATATCTAATCAACCGCAATGCGGAAGGTTGGCTGGTCACGCTAATTAACAACAACGGCGTCTACAAACCACAACAAGGCATGGCTCAGGTAGATCGCAGTGCGGTGGTCATTGCAACAATCACTATGACTTCACCGGAAATCAAAACTGCGACTGATTGGATTAGTGAAGAGAGTCTTGAGGTGAAGAATCAACCACCCGGAAGCGTGATCCGCATTAGCATTCCACCGGGCGGCATTGCGGTAGTGCAACTCAAGTTGCGCAACTGAAAACGCCGCTCTACGCAAACAAAACGCAGCGCGGCACGATTAATGGCCGTTGCCGCCATTATGTTTTCTTACGGCCCGCTTAACTTCTGATCCCGCCACCGCCACACGCAAGTCGGTCCCCACTTCCGGTTCTTTGGCAACGCCATTCTGTCGCGCCGCCGGCACTCCCAAAACATGGCGCTGCAAGGCTGCATCAGCGACGTCCGACTGACCACTTAGGTTCAAAAGTTTGACCACAGCGCGTCGCACCTCATCACTTGCATGTTCCTCGATCGCCTTTATTAAAGGTTGCACCTCGCCGGTTTTGGCCATCACGAAAAGAATCGAAAGCGAATTGTAAGTCTCTTCGCGGCTTTCACTCACCAGGTTCTCGATCGCTTCAGCGGCCACACCGGAAGCCGCGATTGCCGCTCCAATGTGTTGTCGCCGTTCGTCAGAACCTTCTTCCAGGGCCCGATTAAACAAGTCGACGGTGCGACTGGGTTCCAACTTTCGCAGCGCTCGGGCCGCTGCGTTGCGCACATGTGACGACGAGTCGTCAAAAGAGTTGGCGATAATATTAAATGCGTCTTTTGATCCGGAACGTCCTAACTCCGCCACGGCAGCGGCGCGCTTATAAGGATCGATGCTGGACAGATAGGCCGCGATAGCCGGCGGTACATCTTCTCGTCGTGCTGTCGGCGCAGAACCGGCAACATCGTTCTCAGAAGTTGGTTCGAGTAAAGCGGGCGCCGCAACTGAATCATTCGAACCGGAAAAAGCTTCGGGTGCCTCGCCACTCTCGCTGGCTGAAAACTGCTCGGCCGAGGCGAGCGCCTGTTGCTCAACTTCATAGCGTTCCCGTAATTGCCGGAAGCGGGTTTCAACTTCCGTGCGCTGTAGCACTGCTGCTTCCAGACGCGGCCGCTCCTCTTCTTCAAGGCGCCGGAACATTTCGATCTCTTCTTTAATGCGCTTCTCTTGTTCCGATCTCGCCTGGGCTTCTACTGCCACCGTGCGGCGCGAAGCTTCCAGCCTTGCCAACATCTGTTCTTCTTCAAGGCTGCGCGCGTGCGCCTCTGCCTCGATGCGTTGCAACTTTTCAGCGGCCAGCTTATAAGCCTCGTCCGACGTGTGCCGGCGCATCTCGGCTTCCGAGATACGCTTGCGAGTTTCGGCGTCAGAAATTCGCAAGCTTTCAAGCTGGGCCACAAGTTGCTGTTCCTGCTGGGCCCGTTGTTTGCCATCGGCTTCTGCCTTCTGGCGCATTTCTGCGAGCTCTTTCAACCGTGCTTGCTCTTCGTGCGCAACGCGTTGAGTCTCCTCCGTTAGGCGCTCCTGTTCTTCGATCCCGCGCCGCCGGGTTTCCTCCAGTTGACGGCGCTCGGTGGCCAGCCGTTCATTAATCTCCGATTCTAGTTGCAGGCGTTCGGCCTCGGTCTGATTGCGAGTTTCTTCGGCCGCGCGCATGCGTGCCCGCGCTTCGACAAGCAGCTCGGCTTCTTTCTCGGCTTTCGCCCTGGCAGTCTCAACTTCAGCGCGGCGATGGGCCACTTTTTCGAAGGCGGAGCGCAAAGCTTCTTCGTCGCGGCGAAGCTTATCCAACTCCGACTGATGTTGTTCGGCAGCCTCCTGGCGCAAGCCTTTGGCTTCGAGCAGTTGGGCCGCTTCTGCTGCTTCAGCTCGGGCGGTTTCGACTTTCACTCGCTCACGAAGCAATTCCTGGGCGGTCTGCCGGCGGCGCACAGCCTCAAGCCGGATGCGAGTTTCGTCATCGGCGAGACGGCGCGCTTCTTTTTCCGCAGCCACGCGCGTCTTCTGTTCGGCGGCTACGCTTTTTGCATCTTCAACTATTCGTCGCTGAGCTTCTTCATGGGCTTGCCGGCGCAACTGTTCTTCTTCGTCACGACGAGCAGCGACTTCCGTTCTTAGTTTCGCTTCGCTTTCAATGTGACGCCGGATTTCTTTTTCAGCTTCCTTGCGAGCCGAGATCGTTTCCAGAATTTGGCTTTCAAGTTCGTGCAATCTGGTTCTGACTTCGTTTTCTTCGACCAGCAGTTGTTGCGGGTCTTTCATGGCACCGGTCTCTGGCGCAACTGCTTGCGAAACAGCCGCAATCGGTTCCGGAACCTTAGTTTCGGTTGATTGCGTCTTGCTCACTTGTGCAGTTTCAACCTGTGCTTGTGATTCCTTTACCGCCGGAGGTTTCGGTGTGGGCGCTTTTGCAATTCCCTGCGAGGCTGCATTGTTCGGCAGGCTCGAATTTCCAAACTGGGCCAATACTTCATTAGCCGTCGCCCGCACCGTGGCATCAGCGTCGAAGAGTGCGGCGATCAAATGAGGTGTGGCGCGCTGGCTGCCTGCTCCCGCAAGAATGCGAGCAGCAGCTGCGCGCGTCTCCGCCGATTCGCCGGCGCGTAAATCGCGCACAGCCTGATCAAAACCCGCCGAAGGCGCAAACTCGCGCGACGCCTGGTCAGTCGTCTGTGCAGGTTTCTTTTCAGTTGTCGCCGAGGTCGCCGGTTCGACTGTCTCGGATTGAGGCTGAGGCTGAGTCGTATTTTTGTCGGGATTTTCTGTTTCCATTTTCACTTCTTCAGCAGTGCGGGGCTCCCGGTCGGGCATGTCTACTGGGGTGCTGGCAAGCTGGTCTGGCGGCATGGGCTCCGCGGCATTCCGAGCAACAAGATTTTCCGACACGGCTTCTTCATCCTCCTGGTGCCCACCAATAAAATCGCGCACGGCTCCCAGCGCTGCCTTCACAGACGACTTTGACTTTGGTTTTGCAGAAGACAAACTGGCCCCCTTGGTTTACTAACTGCGCAAGACTATAAATAAAGATAGTCCGATTCGTCGATTTCTTCTACAGAAAATGCGAGATTTTTCTCTCTTTTCCAGGCGAAAGACAGCCGCGATGCGCCTGCAGCGCCAGTAGCTGCGGCGGTCATCTCGCCGGTTGGGCATCATCCGCCCGGTTGCTACAATGTTGAAACGCACGCATCGACGCATTGACGCATCGGAGCAACGGGCAGCTGACGCCGTTCGCGCTCTCCCGGAAGATCGTTGGCTGGCACAACAACGGCTCGGGCCGAGGGAGGCACAGTAGTTTAAGATGAAGTTCAAAACGCAAAATAAAGTTCTTGCCGCGAGCAGTTTGATTTTGCTGCTCGCCTCAATAGGCATCGGTGCACGCAAAATGCAAAAATTAGGCAACGGGACCTGGGGTGGTCAACACATTCAATTCGAGATCAGCGATGGCTCGGTCGACATTCAGTACGACTGCGCGCATGGCACGATCACGGGCCCTTTAACAGTTGATCGTCAGGGCCGATTCAGTTGGCGCGGCACGTACACGAGGGAACGCGGTGGGCCAATTCGACTGGGACAAAGGGCTCAGGATCAAGGGGTGACTTATTCCGGCACGCTTAACGGCAACACGATGCAACTTACGGTAAGATTTGAGAATTCGACTCTCGCGCCACAAACATATACGCTCGCGCGTGATACCGTGGGAAGAGTGCGGAAGTGCAAATGACTTTTGCCGGAGCGGCGGATTGATGGCGCCGGGTACCCGGCGCGTGAAGCGCAAGGAAATGGGTCAAGAGACGTAGCGAGTCCTACGACTCACGATTTACGATTCACTAGCAAATGGCAAACGTAGCGCGAAAGTTTTTGATAAGAGGCGACGTGCAAGGGGTTGGTTTTAGATTCTTTGCGCAACGTGCCGCGGCCCAACACCAGGTCCTGGGTTATGTGCGGAATTGCGCGGACGGAACAGTCGAAGCGCTGGCCGAAGGGCCGGCCGTTAATGTCGATGAGTTTAGGAATGATTTGGTGACTGGGCCGCAATGGTCGCGCGTCGAACACGTCGAAGAAATCAGTCTTGAACCCACAGGTCGCTATTCGAGTTTTAGGATTGAACGATGAATGGTCAGTAGTCCGTTGTCCGTTGTTCGTTGCTAAGAACGTCGCCGTGACTACTGATGTCTACAACTAACAACTGACAACGGACCACTAACCGATATATGGATGACCTTAAAAAACTAATTCGCGAAGTGCCGGATTTTCCAAAACCCGGCATTAATTTTTACGACATCACCACGCTGCTAAAGCATCCTGAGGGTCTACGCAAGACCGTCGATGCGCTTGCCGCGGAGTATGAAGGCGCAAAGGTCGACACGGTGATTGGTGTCGAAGCGCGTGGCTTCATCTTTGCTCCAGCGCTCGCCTATCACCTCGGCGCGGGATTTGTTCCGGTGCGCAAACCGAAAAAGTTGCCGGCGGAATGCGCGTCCATTTCTTATGATTTGGAATACGGACAGGACACGCTCGAGATTCATCGCGACGCCGTTGGCAATGGGCATCGGGTCATAATTGCCGATGATCTCCTGGCCACCGGCGGCACAGCCAAGGCAGTCTGCAATTTGGTAGAACAGCTCGGCGGAACCGTCGTTGGTTTGGTGTTTGTAGTCGAACTGGAATTTCTGCCGGGCCGCGCCAAGCTTGACGGCTACGACGTGAGATCGCTGATCAAGTATCAATCCTGAGCATTGTCAGTAGCCAGTTGTCAGTTGTTAGTAACACAATCGCGACGGACCACGGACAACGGACAACTGACGCAGCCTTTACCATTCACGATTTACGATTTACGATTCACCAGTTCTCGCTCCCGTAGCTCAGTTGCATAGAGCGTCCGCCTCCTAAGCGGAAGGTCGCGCGTTGGAATCGCGCCGGGGGCACCACCTCTTCATCTCGCACAAACATCATCAATTTTGGGTCCGACGTTTAGGACATGTGTGCAAATCAGGCCTCGGCTGCGGCAAAGCTTCGTTCGACGTTGTCGACGACACTTTTCCTTGACACAGCGCCTGACGGTTGTAAGATTAACTCCTCAGATTTCCTCGCAAGCTTAAGTCCACCTTTCTAAAACTTCCTTTCAGAAAGTCAGGCCTTAATCACCCTTGACAGTTACTCGCAACCAAACCAATAGGAGGCCTCAGTGAAGAACCTAAAATTCGTGTCTTACATACTTAGCATAATGTTCGTCGTCGCCTGCTTGCACGTCTCTGCGTCGGCCCAGATGGCCGAAGACAGAGGCAAACTTGCAACCATCAACGGAACGGGATCGAGCGTGAGGTGGGACGTCAACGCTCCGAATGCCGGAGTAACTCTTGTCATCTCGGCGCCCGATGGCCGGGTGTTCACTAAAAACTTCAAGGGCGGCTCTTCGGCTGATTTTTCGATCGCCGACGCTCAGGGCGAAAGGTTGCCGGACGGGCAATACACTTATGAGTTGCGCCTAACGACGGTGTCCTCACTGCGCAAAGATTCAACGTCGAACGGACGCGGTAAAGAGGACGAGCCCGAAAGCGTACGGGCCGCCCGCAAAAGCCCGCCGTTGCAACCCGTCGAGTCGGGCAGTTTCTCAATTGTAAACGGCGCAGTCGTAGTCGCCGGCTCCAGCGAAGAAAGTGGTGCCAGACCGGCGAACAAAATATCCGAACAGCAGAAACTTCCCGGCGAATTTTCCGCCAAACGATCAGGTTTCAGACTACATCATTTTTCTCCGCTGTTTATGCCTGACCAGGTAATCCCGGACGATCTGATCGTGCAGGGCAGCGCCTGCGTCGGCCTTGATTGCGTCAATAACGAAGCCTTCGGATTTGACACCGTCAGACTGAAGGAGAACAACACGCGCCTCCAGTTTGACGACACCAGCGCGGCCGGCTTCCCCACTAATAACTGGCAAATAAGAGCAAACAGTTCAGCCGGCGGCGGCGCCAGCTTTCTTGCGTTTGTGGATCAAGGCACAGGCGGTAATTCCGAGACCGGCACGATTGTGTTTGAAGTCGACGCCGGTGCACCGGCCAACGCGCTCAAGGTAGGCAGCACGGGCAGGGTCGGGTTCAGGACGGCAACGCCAGTACTGGATTTGCATATTACGACTGGCGATACGCCCGCTCACCGCCTTGAGCAAACAAATGCCAGCGGTTTTACCGCGCAGACTTGGGACATTGCCGGCAACGAAGCGAACTTTTTCGTCCGCGACGTAACCGGCGGCTCCCGCTTGCCGTTCCGCATTCGGCCCGGGGCGCCGACGAGCAGTATTGACATCTCGGCAACTGGCGATGTGGGCATGGGAACAGCGAGTCCAGCAGCCGAACTAAATATTTCGAAAAACCAGGCCACCGGCACGGAAGTTAGAGTAGATAATACTAACGCCGCCGGCTTTGCTGGTTTATATATGAACGGCGGGTTCGCAGGAGCGAGCGGCGGTTTTGTTCAATGGAATAACACGACTGGCGCGGAGAATCTTTTCGTCGGCACTGCGACGGCGAAACCCCTTCACTTTGGCACCGACAACTCAATCCGAATGAGTGTGTTGCAAACTACCGGACGCGTCGGCATCGGGACAACTACACCCGATCAGCTTCTGTCGGTCAACGGAGACGCCAGCAAACTTGGCGGCGGATCCTGGCAGAGTTTTTCGGATGAGCGTTTGAAGACGATTAAGGGACGCTTCAACAGCGGACTAAAAGCAGTCATGCAGTTGCAGCCGCTTCGCTATGAGTACAACGAGATCAATGCGCTGGGCATTCACTCAGCAGGAGAACACGTCGGCTTCGGAGCACATGCAGTGCAGAAGGTCATTCCGGAAGCAGTAACCAGCAACAGCCAGGGCTACTTGATGATCAATAACGATCCAATTCTGTGGACCATGCTCAACGCCATCAAGGAACAACAGAAAGAGATTGAGCAACTGAAAGGACAAGTTAGGCAGTTGCGCGCAGCTCGCAAGCATCGATAGCGCATATCACCACTTGTCTATTGGGGCTACCTGACACGTGGCCCCTTTTCTTTTTAATCATCCAGAAATTTCGCGCGATGTTTTGGTTCCGGCAACATGCAGGATTCAAATTTGCCGAATACTCGGTAGCGATTGCGCGCAACCAATCCGTAAATCCCGTCGCGAATTGTTCGCGGCAGTATCTTCCCCACCGCTGCCAACTTCCAAACGCCGCCCAGGTGTTTAAGCAAGAACAAGATTGCATCTGAACGAGCTAATAACCGCTCCGTCGGCTGCTTATATTCAACTACCACGTAAACGGTATCGAGGTCGTGCGGATCTCGGTTGTGCCGCCGCAATGTCGCACTGGCGAGGTCGCTTTGCAGCGCTGCAAAACGAAAGTAATCCCGCTTGTCATGCTTCAAGACAAATTGGACCAGTCGATTGCACAGGCCGCAAACCCCATCGTAGAAAATGATTGGATTGGAATTTGTTTCGGACAAGGTAAATGGACCGACAGCAGCGATGACGTCATCGCAGGCTCGAGTTGTTACTTGATTGTGTCTTAGTTTGAAAGAAAACTGAAATTCTCTTGATCTGCGCGTTATTTGAACTCGAAAGATTTGATGTAGTCAGTGTAAGCCTGGTCCCAGTGGCCGACAGTGTTTTGCGGTCCAGTCAATTTAACAAAGTACGAACCTTTTGGCGTTTCAATAATCGCCGCGCGCATGCGGTAATTGGACATGTCGGCCGGAGCCGCGCCCGGCGAAGCTCCAGGGGAGGCCATGCCGCCGTTGTATTTACCGAGAACATCAACGCTGGTGACCGGCAGGCCGTTGACGGTCGTGTGTTCGACCTTTGCCTTTTCCTTTGAGGGAGTGCCATCCGCCTGTTGCATTTGATTCACCCAGCGATCGATGTTGGCCTCTTTTGAACCGCCCTGACCCTGACCAAAGTAATAAACCACGAGTTCCGCATCGGCGCCGTCGCCTTCGGCTTTTGGTAATTTGTATTGCGCCACGCGCATGTTGGAGTTTGGTTTTTCCTCCTGCCAACCATCGGGCGCCTTGTAGCGTAACTCGCCACTTGTTTGAGAAGCGGCGTTGCCAGGGGCAGTCACTGCGGAATTTTTATCACAAGCGCCGCAAAGAAGCGCGGCGGCAACCAAAAGAATTATTGTTTTCATGATGCTTCCATTAAGCCGAAATATTCAGATCATGTAAATGCATGACGCGCAGATTACCCCTTCGGTGGCATAGACTTTAGCCTGTGGTTCGTGGAGTGGCCCAGACGTCAGCCTGTGGTTGCCAAGAGTCCACCGACTAAAGAAAGCTCTGATTAAGTAAGCGAATTTCATCGGTATCAGTCTTTCGACGCGTAGCGTCCGTACG
>DNND01000127.1:0-21287 GCA_003488005.1 Blastocatellia bacterium
ACCAAAGACTAAAGGCCAAAGGCTAAAGACCAAAGGCCAAAGACCAAAGACTAAAGGCCAAAGGCTAAAGACCAAAGGCCAAAGACCAAAGACCAAAGGCCGAAGGCCAAAGCCTCGAAGACCAGAGCCCCGAAGACCAGAAACAATTCATAAGGACCAATGCATGACAGATCTACGAAACGCATCTCTTGCCGAAGTCGATCCATTGATTTCTGAAGCCATCGACAACGAAGTCGCGCGCCAGGCCAACGGCCTCGAGTTGATCGCTTCGGAAAACTTTGTCAGCGAAGCCGTGCTCGAAGCGGCCGGGTCTGTTTTCACAAACAAGTACGCCGAAGGTTATCCAAAGAAGCGGTACTACGGCGGCTGTGAATGGACCGACGTCGTCGAGCAAGCCGCCATCGATCGTGCCAAGCAATTATTCGGCGCCGACCACGCGAACGTGCAGCCACACAGCGGCGCACAGGCAAACATGTCCGTTTACCTGGCCGCGATTCAGTATGGCGATCAGATTTTGGGAATGAACTTGTCGCACGGCGGGCACCTAACGCACGGTCATCCGATGAATTTTTCCGGAATAAGTTACAAGGTCGCCGATTACGGCGTGTCAAAGGAAACTGAGCAGATCGACTATGACGAACTGCAACGCATCGCCGAAGAGCACAAGCCAAAGCTGCTCGTCTGCGGCGCGTCGGCTTATCCGCGCATCATCGATTTCAAACGCATCGGCGAAATCGCCAAGAGTGTCGGCGCACGTATGTTCGCCGACATCGCGCACATTGCCGGACCGGTTGTCGCTGACCTCCATCCATCGCCGGTGCCGCACGCTGATTACGTGACCACAACTACGCACAAAACTTTGCGCGGCCCGCGCGGCGGCTTAATACTTTGTAAAGAGGAACACGCGAAAGAGATTGATCGAAAGTTATTTCCCGGTGTGCAAGGCGGTCCCTTGGTGCACATCATCGCCGCTAAAGCAGTCGCGTTTGGCGAGGCGTTGCGCGATGACTTCAAGGAATATCAGCGCCAGATTCTGGCCAATGCAAAAGCGCTGGCAGGTGAACTGCAACAGCACGGGCTGCGTTTGGTTTCCGGTGGCACCGACAATCATCTTATGCTGGTTGACGTCTGGATGGACGGCAAGGGCATTACCGGCAAAGATGCTGAGAAGGCTCTCGAAGCTGCGAATATCACCGTTAACAAGAACACGATCCCTTTCGATCAAAACAAACCGTTCGTCGCTTCGGGCTTGCGCATCGGCACACCCGCTGTCACCACGCGCGGCATGAAAGAACCGGAGATGCAGGAGATCGGGCGCTTGATCGCAGAAGTCATTCACGCGCCGGAATCAGAAGAAGTGCGAAAGCAGGTATTGCGCGCCGTTAGCGAACTCAGCGCGCGCTTTCCGCTTTATGCCAAGCGACTGGCACAGCGGAAGTCCCGGGTGAATAGCGGCGACTGACAGTACGGCGCTGAAAACTAAATACTAATATTTATCAAACAGCGATTTCCTTATTGCGTTTGCGAGACCCTTCGGCGAACGAAAGCGCAATTGCCAACAAGCCGAGAGTACTTAACGCTCCGGCAAGATAAGTACTTGTTGGCTCGACAAAATTTACGTGAACCGTAGTTGCGGTTGCAGGAACACTAACGAGCAGAGCGCCGTCATTTGCGGGCCCGGTTGATAACGGCTTTCCCTCGGCGGTCGCTTTCCAATACGGATAGTAGAATGTTCTAAGGCGTACTTCGGTTGAGACTCCTGCCCCGATTTCGAATTCTCTCTGCGTCGCCGACCATTCAGTCACCCGGACATCACGACCGGGAGCCTCGACTGGTTGGGCCATAATCGCTGGCCTGTCGGAAACCCAAATCGGAAGAAAATCTTTATTGGTATCTGACCCCTGCAGAGCAGCAACCATCTGATCAAAAGTCGACCGGTTCTGGAATTTCGCTGCTCTGATTACTTGGAAGACTGTAAAACTGAGAGCTATTGCTGTGATCCCTAACAGCAAGAGTGCGAGAGGCCGCAATCTGGTGCGCCCAATTTGAACCAGTTCGGGCAGGCTGATGGTTACAAGCATCGAGAGACATGCCGATGTGATAGTCAGCCAACGCCAGGGGAATTGAGTCTCCTGTAGCGCGGGCAGCGCATCCCAGATTGGCTTGCTTAGAGCGGTAGCCATTAAAAACGTCAGTAAGGCGACCAGCGCAGGAGCCAGAGCTTTGCGATTACGCTTTGCAAAAAGAACGACCGCCGGCACCGCCATCAGCAAGGTAGTGGTTGTAATTATTGGTATCCACCAATCTCCCATTTCGTTAGGCGAAGGCCGAAAGATAAAATTGTGCTTGTAATCGAACCACTGAGATTGACCGCTTCCGCTCGGACTCTTCCATTTCAATTCAAGTAACATCGGAAGCCAGTAACCACAACTCATAGCCAGGCCGCTCAGGGCGCCGGCAATGAGTTGGTAAGCCGCGCGCCTGCTAAACGATTGCACAAGTCTGATGAGGGCGTAGACGCTGATCGCAACGGAACCAAGCAATGCTAATGGAAGATGAAATAGAATCAGCAGGCCGTAACTGAGGCCCAGTCCCCCTGCGTCGCGCCAACGATTTCCCGCAATGACTCGCTCAGTGAAAGCAAAAACAAACGGCAGCACACTGGCCGCAGCATACTGAGGATACATGCCGGCCTGATATATCTCGTTCGTGTGGAAAGGCGCCAGCATGTACAGCAATGCGGCCAGAACTGCATAACGCTGATCGGTCAAAGCGCTCGCCCATAGATACATGCCCGTGCCGCCGATCACTGTCAGCAGTGAAAGCGTCAACAGAGTGGCAAAGTACCAATCGCCCGTTAGCAAGCGAAAGAAGGATAATGTGTAATAGAGCGCGGGAGGGTAAAATCGCACGCTCGGATCGCCGTAACCGCCGTTAGTGGAAGAAAGCCAGGAGGGATATAAATCGCCGCCTTTAATCGACTCAAAAAAGCCTTGGGCCATCCGATAGTGGTGAGGCAAATCTAATCCATAAGGAACGCCATACAGGTACAAGGCAAGAGAACCGAATAAACCTATGGCAACGACCTGAAGCCAATACCGCTTATATAGCAAACGAGACATGCCGACTTGTTTGGCCAGGTTGTTTATGAAAACCCTCAGTTGTTCTAAATTGATTTTTTGAACTAAGCTCAGTCGCTGTGCAGATGAAAATTCTTGTCTCCCGCCGCCATACTATAGCGGAGGTTCACACATCGCCGGAATGGCAGCACGGGATAGATCGTTTTTGATAGTTGCTAACACATGGATGAAATCTTTGGCCCTGACGGCCTAATCGCGCAGGCACATCCTGATTACGAACATCGGCCCGGCCAGATTGATATGGCGCGGGCGGTGATGCGTGCGTTTGAAGAGCGCCGGCATCTGATCGTCGAAGCCGGAACGGGAACGGGCAAGACGCTGGCTTATCTTGTGCCGGCAGTTGCAGCGGCGCTGGGCGGACGCGGGCGCGTCATTATTTCCACCGGCACCAAAAATCTTCAGGAACAGTTGATGGAGAAAGACATTCCTTTTCTTCAGCGCGTGCTGCCGAAGAGTTTCGACGCCGCGTACATGAAGGGAAGGAACAACTACGTCTGCCTGCATCGGCTGAACCGGGCGGAAGGTTCGCCGGTCCTCGACGGGCTCGATGAAGTTGATTACTTCGACGAGGTGACGCATTGGTCCAAGTCGTCAGAAACGGGCGATCGCGGGGAGCTATCGAATCTGCCTGAGTCGCTTTCATTCTGGCGTCACATCGATGCGCGTTCCGAAACTTGTCTGGGCCAGAAGTGCGTCGACTTTAACCCATGCTTCATAACGCGCATGCGCGAGCGCGCGCAAAACGCCGACATCGTGGTAGTCAACCATCATCTTTTCTTTGCCGACCTGGCTTTGCGTAACAGCATGTACGGCAGCGTGCTGCCCGATTATTCCGCAGTCATCCTGGACGAAGCTCACCTGATCGAAGACGTCGCCTCGGAATACTTCGGTTCCCAGGTTTCCACTTATCAAATCGACGATCTCATTCGCGAGGTTGGTAACGTGCCTTATCAAGATGCGGAGGCGGATCGCGAGATAACCAAGACCTCGTCGCGCGTGATGCGCTTTGCTGATAATTTCTGGATGGGTTTTCGCGATGGCCGTGGCAACGAAGGTCGTTATCCGATTATTCCCGGCACCTTCGCCCGGCGAGACGAAGACGGCGAGATGCAATCGACGCCGCTTGGCGATCTTTATGTTTCGCTCGATGGCGCGCTGGCGAGATTGGAAACCACACTGGATGCGCTGAAAGAGAAACCGGCGGAAGTCGAGAACCTCGTCCGCCGCATTCGGCAAACCAGGTTCGATTTGCAGTTCATAGTCACTGGAGACGACAAGAAATTTGTTTACTGGCTTGAACGTCGCGGCCGGGGAATTTTCGTGCGCGCGTCGCCAATCGATGTTTCGGGAATTCTCGAAGATAAACTGTTCGACAAGATCGATACGGTGGTATTGACGTCGGCAACGCTTTCCAGCGCCGGCAACTTTTCCTTTATTCGCGAGCGGCTGGGTTTGGCTGCAGCCGATGATTTGATCGCTGAATCGTCTTTCGATTATCAGAGCCAGGCGCTTTTATACTTGCCGGCGAAAATGCCTGATCCGCGTTCGCACGAATGGGCCGGTGCGGCCGCCGAAGAAGTGATCAAGATTGTGAATGCGACGAATGGTCGCGCGTTTGTGCTCTCGACCAGCCTCGCGGGCATGCAATCGCTTTACGATTTGGCGATGCCGGAGCTCGATTTTCCCTGCCTGTTGCAAGGCAGCGCGTCAAAAGGACGTCTGCTGGAGAGGTTTCGCCAGACGCCGAATTGCGTGCTGTTTGCCACGTCGAGTTTCTGGCAGGGCGTGGATGTGCGCGGGGAGCAATTGTCGTGCGTGATCATCGACAAGTTGCCGTTCGCGGTGCCGACTGATCCGATTGTCGCGGCGCGTCAGCGCTACATTGAAGATGAAGGCGGCTCGAGTTTTTTTGAGTACAGCGTGCCGCAAGCGATTATTAGTTTGAAGCAGGGACTGGGGCGGCTGATACGAAGCACGACGGATCGTGGCGTGTTGGCCGTGCTCGATCCGCGACTGAAAACAAAGAGTTATGGAAGATTGTTTTTGAAGAGCTTGCCGCAGTGTCGTGTGACTTCAAACGTTGATGAGTTGGCTGAAGTATTTGCCGTCAAGCATGCAGTCGCGGGATAATGCGGCCAGGAAAGAGGTTGTTGATTATGGCTACCGAACTCTTGCGCGATCTGATGGCGCGATCGTCCGAACTCACAATGGAAGAAAAGCAACGCTTAGCTCAATATCTGTCGGAGCAAGTGAAGAATGGCAACGGAGACGAAGACAGCGTCTCTGCGCAAAAACGACAGCCCGATCATCGCAAGGGTCAATTGTCGGTGGCCTGGTTGAAGAGCCACGGCGAAGAACATGCCGGACAGTACGTTGCGTTGGATGGGGACCAATTGGTAGGTTCGGGTCGCACGATCCGCGATGCGCAGACAGCCGCAAAGGATAAGGGATATCCTCAGGCGCTCTTAGTGCACGTTCCACCCCGAGAGGGCGGCACTTGGGGAGGTTGGTAGTTAATGGCCTATCAACTGGACTTCGTTCGCATCTTTCGGGATGACCTTAGGCGAGATGGAATCTTTCTTCCGGTAACACTGCAGTGTGGTACACAAAGCTCACAATTCGAAGCACAAGTTGACACTGGTGCAAGCTGCTGCATCTTTGGGCGCGGTCTTGGTGAAGGCCTCGGGTTGGATGTGGAAAGCGGATTTCGACAGGAGATTAATACTGTGACCGGGTCGTTCACCACCTACGGTCATACAGTTACGGTTTCAGTCCTGAGATTTGATTTCGAGGCAGTTGTTTACTTTGCCGCTGCCGAAGGTTTTACGCGTAATGTATTGGGCCGTTCTGGCTGGTTGGATCGAGTGAAACTTGGCTTAGTCTATGCCAACGGCGAAGTGTATCTAGGTGCTGATGACTAGAGTGGATTTTCAATTGAAATGAATGCTTTCCAGTTCAATTGACGTGATAATAGATGACGAATAATAAGGGACTATTTGAAGTAATGATCGAGCGCAACTTCTCGAGCGCGCATCAACTGCGCGGCTATAAAGGGAAGTGTGAAAACCTGCACGGCCACAACTACAAGATTGAGATTTACGCGCGCGGGCGTGAATTAGACAACATTGGCTTGCTGGTCGATTTTGTCGAACTCAAAGCCGCGGCTGATGAAGTGGTCCAGTACCTCGATCACCGGAACATAAACGAGCTCGATCCGTTTGACGAGTTGCAACCGTCGGCGGAAAACCTGGCGAAATATGTTTTAGAGCGAGTGGCTTCGAAGGTCGGTGACGACCGCGTGCAGATTTATAAAGTCAGGTGTTTTGAAACGCCGACGAGCGTCGCGACGTACGAAGTGGAGTAGGCACTCGGCAGGAGCAGACGGCAGTAAGCAGAAAGTAACTACTTCGCCTTTCTTTCTGGCTACTGCCGTCTGCGCCTGCCGTCTGATGTTACGCTTCGTCAGCGATAGCAGGCATGATCGGCGCAAACACCGTAGTTAATTCTTCTTCTCGATATTCTGGCGCCCGGGATTGCTCTCTGAGCCGTGCTGGATCTGCCTTTCGCATGTAAGGCTTCTCGCAGAATCTAAAGAACAACCAGGCAAAGGCAATCGTTGCGGGCACAACGATCGCAAACGCATTCACCATAGGCGGCAGTTCCCTTATGGTAAACGACCACGATTCCATGATCACGAGTTCGTGCGTGAGATACAAAGAATAGGAAAAGACACCCACCGTCGCGGCGGCGCCGACGCTTTTCGCAACCAGTCTTCCGATGAAACCCGGTTCGCGCAGTTCTTTGAGCCAGGCATTCTCAGCGCTGACCACACGATTGACCAGCACAAAGAATCCGAATCCCCACAGCGGATGCATCAGCAGCCAACCCAGCGTGTGTGGCAACGTATCCTTCTGCGTGTTTGGCAACAACTCTGAAATCGCCGAAGCTAAAATAATCGCCGCGCCGCCGAGCCAAAGGTTGCGGCACCAGCGCGGCAGTTTCACCAATCCGAACGCTGCCTCGACCGCAATCGCTCCCAGCGCCCAGGTGAACCAATGAACAGCGGCTGCTTCGGGAACCGGAACGCCGACCCCGGTCGAAACCCAAACCGCATGACTGAAGAAATACCAGCCCACTCGTGCGGCTGCGCAAATCACCAAAGTTATTCCCCAGCCCCAGCGCTTACGCAAAAACAGCAATAAAAAGTAAGCCAGGTAAAGTTGCTCTTCGATCGCAAGCGTCCAGAAAACGCCGTTGATGCTGTAACAGGTGTGCGGATCCAAGTTGTGCAGCATCAACAGATGCATCACGACATCGTAAACAAAAAAATGCGTGACGTTGATGCCGGTTGAGAGCGCAGCCATCAGCATGAACAACGCAAACGCCATCAGGTAAGGCGGATACAGCCGGCGAATACGGCGTCTCCAGAATGAACCAAACTGAATTGGCTTTTCCTGGTTGGCGGCCTTTGATTTGGCCCACTGCAGGTGAATGCAGAATCCGGAAATGACGAAGAAAAGGAAGACGCCGATGTAACCAAAGGAAGTTAAAAACTGGACCGATCTAGCGGGCCAATGGAGAAGGTTATGAGGAGCGGCGTTTTGTGTCTGCGAAACCGCGTGATAAAGCACGACGCCGAGCGCGGCCACTCCACGCAGGGCGTCGATGCTCTGAAGACGGCCTGTTGCCGGCAGGGTATTAAGCGGTTTCATCTGCGACGTCGAGGTAAAAATCTATCGGTTTCGCAAATCGGAAGGTCGTTCACTTTCAAAAGCGTCTAGGCTGACACCAACGCGGCCACGTCGATATTGTACTTTCTGATTTTGCTGTAGAGCCGTGGACGATAGATGCCCAGCAGGTTAGCCGCCGCCTGCTTGTTACCGCCGGTGCGTTGCAATGTCTTCTCGATAACGAGGCGCTCAATATCTTCGAGCGTCATGTTGGGCGGCACATCCCAGCCGGTGCCCACCGGTGATCCTTCCGGCAACGAGCCATTATCAAACGGCAAGTCGACGGGCTCAATGCGATTTGCTTTCGCAAGTAATACTGCTCGTTCGATTACATTTTGTAACTCGCGCACATTGCCTGGCCAGGTGTGCGAGAAGAGTCTTTGATAGGCAGCTTGCGAAACTCCACCGATCGAGCGGTCGTATTTCTGCGCGTACATTTGCAGGAAGTGTTCGGTGAGCAACTGTATATCGTCACTTCGCTCGCGCAGCGGCGGCACATGAATCGTGATTGTCGAGATTCGATAGAACAGATCGTCCCGCAACAATCCATCGCGAATGGCATCTGCGGGCGGACGATTGGTGGACGAGATGAGGCGAAAGTCGACGGCGTAGGTTTTTTCCGACCCAATCTTGCGGTAACTGCGCTCTTGCAAGACTCGCAACAGTTTTGGCTGCAACTCAACCGGCATTTCTGCGATTTCATCCAGCATCAGCGAGCCCCCGGCCGCGTGCTGAACCAGGCCTTCCTTGTCAGCGTGCGCGCCGGTAAACGCGCCCTTCGTATGGCCGAACAGTTCTGATTCGATAAGCTCTTTCGGCAGCGCGGCGCAGTTCACCTTGATGAACGGCTTACGCGCGCGCAACGAATTATAATGAATGGCGTTGGCGATTAATTCTTTGCCGGTGCCCGATTCTCCAACGATCAAAACGTTGGCGTCCGACTTGGCAACTGATTCGATCGTTTCGTAAATCGTTTGCATCGACTTGGCGCCGCCGATGATGTTGAAATATTCCGAGCGCGTCGAAAGCTGGCGCCGCATGCTCGCGTTTTCAGCCAACAATTCACGCTGCTTCAAGGCGTTTTCGACCCGCAGGTTAAGTTCCTCAAAATCGAACGGCTTGTCTACAAAATCAAAAGCACCGGCCTTGGTTGCTTCGACTGCCTTGGCGACCGAGCCATGGCCGGTTACAACGATCACTTCCGTAGTCGGCCGTGCGTCCTTGATGTGACGCATGACTTCCAGTCCGTCGATATCCGGCAGTTGCAGATCGCAAATCGCCAGGTGATGCCCGCCCTGATCAAACAATTCGATAGCTTCGGCGCCGGTGCTCGCCGTGTCGACTGAATAACCTTCTTCAGTCAAATGCTGTTTCAACGAGTCGGCCATGGTTGGCTCGTCATCAACTATTAAGATTCGCACGTTACTCTTATCCACGAAACATCCTCCCCGAACTGAAACCCTCTTGGTTCAACAATTGAAAAATTTACTTGACGAGCGGCAGCCGGACTCGCAAAAACCCATTGCTGCGTTCGGCTGAACCGCCGTGTGCCTCGATCACTTTGGCGGCAACCGCCAGGCGAATTTCGTCGGTCCCGGCAAAAGAATGAAAAGGATCGTGGTCCACCGAATCCAGCACGTGCCAATCGATTATGCCGTCATGGTGCTCGCCTGATGCCTCGCTGCACAAGTGGACTCTCAACGGACCTTCCTTCGTTCGCGCCTTAAACAATTTCACCGCGCCTAGTGAAATGGACATTAATGACTCTGCCAGCAACGCTGCATCGACTTCGGCGAGGAGCGGCGCCGCCTCGGTTTCGATAATGATCGCTTGCCCCTCGGGCGCAGGAACTGATGCATCCGCATTCACGTTCGCAACTACGCCGCGCAGGATCCGCTCGATATCGGTGGCGCCTTGCTTCCTGAGTTCCAGCGGCCGTCCAAAATCCGCAAGCAGCGAAAGATCCGCCGCGGTTCGGTCGATGCCGGCGATTAGTTTTCCTATCGTCTCCACCTCGTCGGCAGGTCGCTCGCCCTTTTCCAGCCGGTTGCGAAGAAACGTGGCATAGAGTTTGAAACCATTTAGCTGATTTTTGAGATCGTGAACGATTTGGACCGAAGCCCGTCCGAGTGCCTGTAAGGCGTGATCGTCCTCAGATTCTGACAATAATGGCTTCATTTAGATCGGGCGATTTCGCCGGGGTTCCTTCTGATCTCTTGGGGGAGTGGTACGGCGGCAGCGATGTGTACCAATTGAACTCGAACACATTGCGCTCGAAATGTCGTATTTCGGTGCGCGATCTTAGCAAAAAAGGGCGGCGTATTCTAGTGATACAGCAACGCCGCACAGATTAGGTTAGCAAACTGTGAATGTGACTACGACATTTACTAACGAAAAAGGGTACACACCGGTGCACGACAGGTCCGAGGGAGCAACCGTTTTGTTGGTCGAAGACACTGAAGACAACCGGCAGATGATGGGGCGACTCCTTGAGATGAGTGGTTTTAGAGTTGTCGAAGCGACGAACGGCCGGGAAGCCGTCGAAGCAGCTGCGCGGGAAAAGCCTGAAATAATTCTAATGGATTTGAGCCTGCCTTTCATCGATGGGCTGGCGGCGACTCGCCGGATTCGCGATCTTCCGGGATTGAAAAAGGTTCCGATTGTTGCCGTTTCCGCCCACGACACCGCCGACTTTCATCATGAGGCCCTCGCTGCGGGCTGCGATGCCTACATCACCAAGCCCATCGACTTTTCCGAGCTCGAAGAAATGATGCGCCGCATGATCTCAAAGGCCGATTGACGGCGGCGCTGCGTTAAGTTTCCCGCCTCGGCGAAATCCTGGAAACTATTTCAGGTTATGCTTGTCTAAGGTTGCGCACGCCGTCGGCCAGGCATTGCAAAATTGGATTGGCAGCAACTAGAATCCATCACCTTCCATGGCTACATCTGACAAACAGATTCCTGGACCAGACGACGACTCTCGTCGCAAGTTGATCATTATCGTTGCGGTGATTGCGGCGATAGTAATCGCGGTCGCGTTCTACTTCCTGATGCGCGCCAGCGGGGGAGGCTCGACCGAGCCAACTTTGGACAACGCGATGCGGGCCGGCTCGCCACAGTTCAGTGAGTTTAAGTCGAAGATAGTTGTTGACGAGGTAGAAGCTGACGAGGCGAAGCGAGCACTGGGGGATATTGTGATGAGCTTGCACGGAACGGTTCGCAACTTCACCGGCCGCACCATAAACGGTTTGGAGATAACCGCGGCAGTCATCAATCATCAGGGGCAACCGGTGAAGCAGCGCACGGTGGTGGTCATTCCGTCGAGACAAGCCGAGCTGGAGCCGAATAAGACGATGCCCGTTCAGATAATGTTGGAAGGGATGACGGACGCGGACGATCGAGCGAACATTCGCATGGAAGTAACTGCTTTCAAATTCAAGTAATCCTTACCCGAACTATCTCGCCGCAACGGCGCTGCTATTTCAATCTACAAAAAGTTCTTCCAGCGACTGTCGCACAGGCTGCACGGTCAAGAGTTTTCCGCCAGATTTGCGTAACGCTGCCAGCACGCTGTCAACGTAGCTCTCTTCTTTTAGTTCGACGCGCACTCCGCCAGGGATTGAAGTTACTTGAAAGTCATTACCGGCCGGCAAATAGGTTTTTAGCGTCGCTTCATCGATGCCACTTAGGATCACTTCTACCAGATTTTGTCCCGCCACTTGCTGTCGCAGTTCGTTAAGATAACCGACATTTGCCAGGCGCCCCTTCTTAAGAATCGCGACGCGGTCGCACAGCACTTCTATGTCCGAAAGAATATGCGAGCACATGAAAACTGTTTTGCCTTCGGCTCGCAATTCAGCAATCAGGTCACGCACCTCGCGCCGGCCGATCGGATCCAACCCGCTCATCGGCTCGTCGAGAAAAACTATTTCCGGATTGTTGACCAAGGCCTGGGCCAAGCCGACGCGCTGTAACATGCCTTTCGAGAACTTTCTCAACTGAGTATTCCATTTGCTTTCGTCCAGTTTCACACGTGAAAGGAGCGTTTTTGCCCGGATGGTTCGCTCCGCTTTTGAGAGACCAAAGATCTCGCCGCAGAACTTTAGAAACTCTAGCGCGCTTAGGTAGTCGTAGAAGTACGGATTTTCCGGCAGGTAACCGATGCGGCTATGCATTGAAACATCGCTGATGTCATGGCCCAGGATTTTTGCGCTGCCGCCAGTAGGAAAGATCAATCTCATTAACAACTTTAGCGTGGTGGTTTTGCCGGCGCCGTTGGCCCCCAGGAACCCAAATATCTCACCTGCGTTAACGCTCAAGGAAAGACCATCCAACGCACGGACATGACGCTTGCGCCAGAAACCGACTTCGTAGTCCTTCTGCAAATTGTCTATTTCGACGACGCTCATAGGTTGTTAGGTAACAAACTCAGTTTGCTTCTTCCACCAATCTTAGTTGGGAGGCACTTCCGATTTTGGATCAAGGTCGCCCTCGCACTTTGTACTGTTCAAAACGTAAGGACTGCCCGCCGGATCGAACGGAGCTCCCGAGGCGTCGATGCGCAAGTGCAAGGTGCGAAATACGGGCTCAAGATCTTTCCACGCTGCGGGACAGCGACCCGTGCGTGACTGATAGGCTGCCAGGATTTTTCGTAGCCCCTCTCTCTCGGCGGCCGAGTCTAAACGCATGAGATGCCGTCGCGCCATTTCTTTTACTTGTTCATCTCCAGCTTCCTGGTACATATGTACATAAATCTCACGAGCGGTGCCGGGGCTGCCGCCTTCACCCAGCATTTTGGCTTTCATCGCTTGCATCCAGGGCGGCGCGCCGGGAATCGTAGCGCCACGGCCATAGGCATCGGCCGCCGCGCTAAAATTTTTCTGTTGCCAGTAGATATAGCCAAGATGTTGGTAGAGACCCCAGGCAGAAGGGTTGGCAGCGATTCCTTTGTTGATGATGCGAATAGCGTCTGCGACGTTAACTTCGGGAAGAATGATCGCGGCGTATTCGTAAGGCTCCATGAATTCCGGATCCAAAGTCGTGGCCGCGTCGAGAAGCGGTGCCAGCAACTTGAGATTCAATGACGACAAATTATCCAAGCCGATACCTTGATGCGCGCTTATGAGTTTACCGCCGACGTATTGAAGCGAACGAATCCAACACCAGTCAGCCGCCAAGCCGTTGAACCCGAGACTTACGCGCCTCAGAGTTGCGCCATTTAGGTAGAGTTGCTCTTCGTCGACGGCGGCGTTGGTTGGCGGCTTGTGAGAATCAATCCATTGCGAGAGGCCGACCACGCTTATGAGTCCGCCTAAAATTATTCCCAGCAAAACGCCGTCAGGCCGCGATGGTTGGTTCATCATTTGAAGTTACGACGGCTAAAGATCAATGTGGCCGCCGCCAGAATCACAGCAATGTAAATCAGAGCGTAGAGGATCGCTGCGCCCAAATGTGCAGCAGCCGGCATTTGGCCGTGAGCTGCCGGCGTGATGAAACTCAGATTCGCGAGATTGGGCAGCAGGTAATAGAGTGCTTTGAAGAGCCAGCGCCCGGCGGTGCCACTCATTGAGCTCGCTAGGCCCTTAAGGTCTGCGCTGAAGTGACCAATAATAAAAACAAAAAACGTGAGCAGCGCTGAAAGGGCAGGCGACGAGAAACAAGAGAAGAGCAGCGCGATGCCGGTGAGAATCATTAGCTCGACATAGATAAGTAGAATAGCGGGCCAAATGCTCAGCGCCAGCGGGTCCCAGCCTCGACTCACATACACAAGCGCCAGCGAGACGCCGGCACCCATTACGATTACATTTACCAGTAGCGTCAGGCAGAGGCCCAGGTACTTTCCTACCAAAAACTCACCGCGGCCCACTGGCTTTGCAAAAATCGCGTACACCGTACGTCTTTCAATTTCCTTGTAGACCAGGCCCACGCCTACAAAGATTGCGATGAAGACGCCAAACAACATCATTGCGCTCAAACCAAGATCAACGATTATCTTGCGCTCTTGCCCGCCAGAGAGTTCACCAATGAAAACTGCTGCTCCAGTGAGCAGCAGCACAAACAAAACGAGGTTGTAGAGGACTCGATCGCGCACCGCCTCACGAAAAGTGTTGCGCGCAATACTCGCGATTCGTTGCCAACTTCGCGAGTGCTGGACAGTGTTGTTGGTCAGCTTAGTTTCTGTGAGTATTTCTTCCATCTAATTCGCGTTCAGGAACTATGCAAAGTCCCCTAAAGGATCCGTGAATCGCCCCTTTGTTACTGAACCTAATCCGAAACGCGCACAAAATACCATAACCCACGATAGGACGGACGCTTTTCTTTCTGCCAACTTGTTAGTACGAATCATTGAAAGTGAACGCGTTAAGAGCCGATCTTACAAATAGAAATTCGCATTCTGAAACGATGGGCCAGAACGATGATAGCGTCGGATAATAAAAAAAAAGGAGGCGAGAGCATTATGCTCTGCGCCCCCTGTGAAGAGAGGAGTAACTAGTTTTGAAGTCTAGTTAGTTTCCGATTGCGGTTCCAGAGTTGGCAGAATCAGCAGCCCCATCAGCCACTGTGTAGGTAATCATGCCGGTGGCGTCAGACGCGAAGTCCCGCGTACCTGTAGCCGCCATGCCGGAGAACGTTGCCGCTGTAGCCGTTGCCAGGTAATCAGCCTTTGGGTTGGCGGCAGGACTGGAAACAAATTTGTAGCCGCTTTTCGGTGAGGCATTACTGCCCGACAAGGCTGTATCCACAAGTCCAGCACCCTGCATTGCGGCAAGGTCACCATACGAGCCGGCGCCCGTAGTGGATTGGTAGGTGGCTTCCGCGCTGGTGATAGTGCGGACAGACGCGATGGCCGAACCTTCGTTGGCGGCGCGCTTGGAAGCGAGCAGGTTGGGGATGGCGATGGCGGCGATAATACCGATGATCGCGACGACGATGAGCAACTCAATCAGTGAGAAGCCTTCTTGGCGTTTGTTCGTATTCATTTTCTATTCGAGCTCCTTAGAGAATTTGGTTAGGGTTTCTCGCGCCAACGGCCCTCGTCATCACGATGTAGTGCCGCGCAGTGCGCGAAGTGTCGGTGGGTCTAATAACAAGGGGTGTGCCACGACGAAGTTTTTTGAAAAGTATTGGAACTGCTGGGGTTTTTGCGCATTGCTGAGTTTTTGGTTTAGTTGGGAACTGCCTGAGTGACAAAATCCGGCAACCAACTAATGACGATTTTCGGTAAATTGGTTGGAGTCTCTTTGTCGCTTCCGCCATCACTCCTGCGTTTGTTATCGGCAGGCAAAAGGGGCGAGAGCCTGATGCTCGCGCCCCAAGGGTGAGAAAGGATAGGGTCGCATATAGCTAGTTAATTGGGGTTCCATTGTTGGCGGTCATGGCGGTCGTGCTTGCCGGGGTCTGAGTGATGACGCCAGTTGCATCCGACGCAAAATTATGACTTCCAGTAGCAGTAGCCCCGCTCGCCCTGGCTGTCGATGAGGTGGTGAGGTATTGGGACTTGGGCAGTTCGCGTCCGCTACCGCGGTAAAAAAGTAGCCGCTCTTCGGGGCTAGGAGGGTGCTGGTCGGTAGGCTGGAGTCTACGAGAGCTGCGGTGTTGAGATTGGCAAGGCTGCCCGAGCCAGCTCCAGTGGTGGCTTGGTAGGTGGTTCGGCGCTGGTGATAGTGCGCACAGAGGCGATTGCGGAGCCCTCGTTGGCCGGTGCTGACAAATTTCCTTAACGCCGTGATGACGGTTTCCGGCAAGGCTGAGGCGGTGGGCCCTAACCGAGCGCGACTTTAAGACTCACCGGCGCTGGCGGCAAATTCAGATTCGTCATCTTCGCGGCGACGTGGGGTGGGATCGGAAGAACGGCGCCGTGGGATTGAATCAGTGTTCCGGCGTTCGTCGCGCATCTGGGCCGTGAGTGCTCGGATACCGTGCTTGTCGAGTAAATGTCGTAACGAGCGAACCGAAAGGCCCAGCAGTTCGGCGGCGTTAGTTTGGTTCCCAACTTTTCGCCGCAATGCTTCGAGCACATAGGTCTTCTCGAGCTGGTCTAAATGCGCAGTGAGGTTTACGCCCTCTTCCGGAAACTCAAAACTCTCAGCGATGCGGTAAGGATTGTAATTCGAAATTTTTTCCGGCAGGCGCTCTGATTGAATCGAGTCGGTTGTCTCGAGCGCCACCGCTCGCTCGATTGCGTGCTCCAATTCGCGGACGTTGCCGGGCCAAACATAGTTCTCGAGCAAACGCACGGCATTGTCGCTTATCGACAATTCTCGTCCCGAGCCCGCACAAAATTTTTCGATGAAATGCTGAGCCAGGACAGGAATGTCTTCCGACCTTTCGCGCAACGACGGCAGTTCGATCGGAATGACCGAAATGCGGTAATAAAGGTCTTCCCGAAATGTCCCGTCTTTGACCATGTTGCCGAGATCGCGATTCGTGGCCGCGATTACGCGCGTGTCAACGTTGGTTTCCTCGGTCGCACCAACCGGCCGTAACTTTCGTTCTTGCAGCACGCGCAGCAATTTAACCTGCATCGCCGGGGACATCTCGCCTATCTCGTCCAGGAAAATGGTACCGGTATTGGCGGCCTCAAAAAGCCCTTTACGATTAGTGTTTGCGCCGGTGAACGAGCCTTTTACATAACCGAATAATTCCGACTCGAGCAGGGTTTCAGTAAAGGCGCCGCAGTTGATTGAAACGAAAGGCTTCTCGGCCCGCGGGCTGAGGTCGTGAATTGCTCGCGCGACGAGTTCTTTCCCGGTCCCCGATTCGCCGGTAACCAGAACGGTTGAAGGCACCTGTGCAACGGTTTCAATCATCTGGTAAAGCGCCTGCATTTTTGGAGAGCTGCCGATGATGTTGTTGAGCTTGCCACGCGTGCGCTGTCCTTGAATCAGGACTTTGTTTTCTTCAAGTAGCGCTTCTTTTTCCTTGACCAGCGAAACTTTCTGCAAGGCGCGCGTGACAGTTTCCTTCAACACCTCGTTGTCAAAAGGCTTTTGCACAAAGTCATAGGCGCCAAGCAGAAAGGCTTGGCGAGCAGTATCGACGTTGGCAAACGCCGTCATCAGTACCACTTCGATGTGCGGAAAAAGCTCACGGGCCGATCGCAGTAATTCAATGCCGTTCATGTCGGGCATGCGCACGTCAGAAACGACCAGATCCGATGGCGTCGCACGTAGCAGCTCCATCGCCTGCTGTCCGTTTTCGGCGGCTCGCACGACATGGCCATCGCGCTGGAAGAGATGCGTCAAGAATTGTCGCATTCCCAGTTCATCATCGACGATTAGCAGGTTAGCCATTGCTGAAAAGATAGAAGCCAGAAGTCAGAAGTCAGAAGTCAGAAAAAACCAGGACGATATCAAAGTCGTTATTCGCTCTCGCTTGCGGGTAGTTCAATCGTTATTGTCGTCCCGTGACCCTCGCGACTACGGACGTTGATTGTACCACCATGATCACGAATGATTTGATAAACGATTGAAAGACCCAGGCCGGTCCCTCCGGTAGTCGAGGAAAACGGCTCAAAAAGATGTTCGACCTGTTCTGGCGCCATGCCGCGCCCAGTGTCGGAAAAAGTAATCCGCAAGCGATCGTTGGCATGTTGCTGCACCGCGGCGCGTAACGTGCCGCCTGTCGGCATTGCCTGAAGCGCATTGCGGGAAAGATTCCAAAAGACCTGTTGCAACTGTTCGGAATCGGCACTCACCAGGGCCGGGTTCGCCGGCACTTGTTCTTCGATCAAATGCCCCTGATTGATTTCTGCGCTGTGACGTAACAGCAGGAACGTTTGTTGTAACAGCTCCCCAACATTGACGCTGGTTTGAATTATTGAACGCGGCCGCGCATAGCTCAGAAAATCGCTGATGATCCGGTTGAGCCGATCCGACTCGCGCAAGATAATTTCCATTAACTCGGTTTGTGAGGAGTCCCCAGGCATATCTGCGCGCAACATTTGAATTGAACCGCGCATTGCCGCCAACGGGTTGCGAATTTCGTGAGCTATCGACGCCGCCATGCGACCAATCGCAGCCAAGCGGTCCTGGCGGCGAGAAGTCTCTTCAAGCGCGCGAATTTGAGTCAGATCCTGAAACGTAATGACTGTGCCAGTCGTATCCCCCGCCTCGGAAAAAAGCGGCGAGATGGTAAAGCCCAGTCGCAAGCGCAGCCCGTCAGCTGTCAGGCAGTCTGCTTCAAACCGGGGGCTGGCGTGCGTGCTGTGAATATCGAGCGAGCTGGCAATGATTTCCTTGATCTCACCAAAGAAGATGGAAGCATCCTGACCACGTACGTCCAGTTGTTTGTAACCGGTGATCTCCTCGGCCGCTGCATTAAAAGTGTAAATGCGCCCCTCGAGATCGGTCGTGACCACGCCGGATCTAATCGACTCAACAATTCTTTCGTGCAGCGCGCGCAGATTCGCCAGCGACTGGGTTGCGGCAATCAGGCGCACGTCGGAACGCGACTGACGTTCAGCCAGGCGTGCCGAAAGCAGGCCAACCACAAGGAACGCTAAATCAAACAGTCCTATAGTCTGGGCGGGTTGTGAAGTGCCCACTTCCAGCATCGTCCGCGCGGAATGCGTGCCATAGCCGGCAAGTACGGCGAGCGCGCTGGCTGTAAAAGCAACTGCGCAACCAAGAGAGGTGACGATGGAATCGCGTGGACCAAGGAACAAACTCGAAGCAGCGATGATGACGATGTAAAGTGCGATGTAAGGAGAATGAATAACGTCCGTGGTCCAGTTGAGCCAGCTCACCAGCAGGATATCCACGGCGAATTGCAGCCGGGCCTGGAAAGGAAGGGTGCGCGAAATTCGATGCGCCAACGAATAGACCACTGTGAGTCCGCACACGATCAACAGCGCCGGCAGTATCTCGGTCCAGGCTGCGTCAGTGCGTCCGGAAATCCAGATTATGCGGGCCAGCACGAGAACTATCGCAACTGCCAGACGGCCAAAAATCAGCCACCATAATTTGCGGCCCAACGAAGTCTTTCCTGCTGTTGCCTCTTCCGGAATTCCCACTGGGCCGAAAGCCTATCACAGAGCGATGATCGAGCGGCTAACGTTTTTCCTTGAAACGGTAGGCCCAAGAAGTTAAGAGTTGAACCTTTGGGTTGCGTAGTTGCGAGAGAGCAAGCTAAAGCTTGGACTCTGAACTCCAGAGTCGTTGCGAAAGATCAAAGCTAAAGAGAAAAAGGGGAGACTCCGGTCGAGTCTCCCCAAGTATTCATCATCATGATGATCGTCACCAATAAAGTCCTTACCGGGCAATCATGGAATTACTTGCGATTTTCGAGGATCAGTTTGCGTTAGAAATTAATAGAGTCTTTACGTCAGTGTCTATTCATGGCGCTGAGCGAGCCACAAGCAAACAATAGAGTCCTTACTTCGATTGTTTCAGTTTACTGTTGCACTTGCTGCCTGCCACCCGCCCATTTTCTTTTCTGTGCTTTCGTTCTGAACAAGATGTGGTGTGATACCCGTTGCGCCTCCCACAGCCGACGAGTCGCCATCGGTATCCCTGAACGTTCCGGAACGAGAATCCCCCGCTCGCGTGGCTGATCGCTCCTCCGAGTGTTACCACCGGATCTACTCCATTGTTTTAGGAATTGAAACCCTGCCGATCAGAGGTAAGTCCGGGTTTTCTTTTCCGCACAGCCCTCATTACGAGGAGTGCAATCAAGAATACCCAGGTGGCCAGAAGCGGATAGACCAAATCTATCCAAGTGAGCCAG
Organism: Blastocatellia bacterium; assembly: GCA_003488005.1. Taxonomy (GTDB): domain Bacteria; phylum Acidobacteriota; class Blastocatellia; order Pyrinomonadales; family Pyrinomonadaceae; genus PSRF01. Next base: position 19,598 of record DNND01000127.1, read on the forward strand.
AGATACATAGCAATAATCGCGATGCCCACTATAAGGGCAGAGAAGGCGAGGTTAATGAGAATCAGCTTCAAATTTCCGACGGCACGCGCTGTCAGGACCATCATGAGGTAGCACAAAAGAAAAATCATCAACAGGCTGATCCACCAGCGCGCTCGCGTTATGAAATGATTGTGCCGCAGAGATTGAATCGCATAGGCATGAACTGCAAGTCCCGGCCGAGTTCCGTAGGGTGTGCGGAAGCTATCCCGTTCCGAGTTTTCTCCGACGAGGATGAATCGACTTCGCAGGATTGCTCGATCTTCGTCCGAACCTTGCTCCAACTCTTCATAAGTTATCGCCGGAAAGTCTTTTTCGGGTTTTATGAACTGTAATAGTCCGTTCGTCGGCACCTTAACCTGAGGATCCAACTTCCTGGCAATTTTCAGACTTAGAGACTCGGCCTCGCGGACGCCCTGGAAATATAATGGCACCGAGCGAACCCTTCCATCCCATTCTGCATAACCGACCATGTGCCCCCGGTTAGATTCCGGAAAGCAACTCTTCAAATCCGGATCGATTGGCAATGGGTCCAGTCTGTCCTCTTTAGGTTTGTAATTGTAAGCGACAAAAACTGGTAATGGGTTGTCCCTCTTTGCGGCGCTATCGACCGCCTCGCAAAGAAGGTTGTCAACGTCTTTGTCTTCTGCTCCGTCCTCAAAATAAAAGTCCAGGGCGACTCCTTTGGCATCATTGGATTGGGCCAGTTGTATAAGATCTGCAATCTGCAACCGATCTTCTTCCACTGTTTCATGCGGCTTTAGCCAGACAATTACTAAATCCTTGTCGGCAGGCTCCTCAGTTGCAAACCAATAATGCCAATCACCCAAGCGATTCAGCGCCAGAAAGTTAGGCGGAACGGTTTTTTCGTATCCGATGAGGGAGCGCTTCCAATCCAACAGACTGCTTTGAGCGGCGATGGAGAAAATCAAGACGTAGATGGGCAGGAAGACGAGAAAGGGCCAGCCCAATTTCAGTTTCCGTCTGGTTGTTGTCCGCAGAAAGATTAGGCTGAGGAGAACTATTCCAGGTATGACAATCCAGAGGGCCTGGCCTGGTTGATTGCCCATTCTATCCTTCAGCCACCCCACGCTCATGCCGATTAGCAAGGTGGGAAAAGCCAGCGCCAATGACTTGCGCAGATCCTGGCGGAGCTCCGCATCGAAAGGCTTGCTACTGGCCGTAGCGTTGGGCAATTCTTCGGGCGGCATTCAGTTCCTCTGTGGAAAGACGGTGGTCGTTCTGGTAATAGTCGAGGGCCTGCTTCGCGAACTGGGCGGCTAGCCTGGGATCTTTCAGTTCCAGATAAGCAAAGGCGAGCCCATAATAGTCACGTGAATCCGCGCGCTTTTCCTGCACCCGTTTATAAAAACCGGCAATGGCTTCCTGGTACTTACCCTGACGGAGCAACTCGAACAGCTCTGCTTGTTCATCCTTCGCCGGAGCTTCCTCCTTAGTTTGCAGCTTGGCGATTCTCTCGCAGTCAATTACATCCTTCTCGGACATCCGTCGATCAACCTCGGCCCGTTTCAGCGCTATGTTTGCATAAGAGACGGCCGACTTGTTGTCATTCAAGTGTTCGTAAGCAAATGCCAGCCCGTAGTAGTCTCGAGAATCCGCGCGCTTGTCCTGCACTCGTTTTTGGAAACCGGCA
>DNND01000127.1:21602-73467 GCA_003488005.1 Blastocatellia bacterium
CCCTGACGGAGCAACTCGAACAGCTCCCATTGTTCATCCTGCGATGAGGCTTCCTCTTTGGCCTGCAGCTTTGCGATTCTCTCGCAGTCAACTTGTTCCTCCTTCGACATCCGCTGGTCTGCCGCGAAAAACTTGAAGGCGTTGTTTGCGTAAGCGGCTGCACTCTCGTGGTCTTTCAGCTGTTCATAGCCGACTGCCAGTCCGTAGTAGTCTCTTGAATCCGCACGCTTCTCCCGCACTCGTTTTTGGAAACCGGCAATAGCTTCTTTGTACTTACCCTGACGGAGCAACTCGAACAGTTCTCCTTGCTCATCCGGTAGAACTTCCACTTTAACTTTCAGCTTTGCGATTCTTTCGCAGTCAATCAATTCCTCCTTCGACATCCGCCGGTCTGCCACGAAAAACTTGAGAGCTTCGTTCGCGTAATAGGCTGCCCGCTCATTGTCTTTCAGTTGTTCATAGCCGACCGCCGCTCCGTAGTTGTCTCTTGAATCCGAGCGCTTCTGCAGCACCCGTCGTTCGAAACCGTCAATGGCTTCGTTGTATTTGCGCTGACGGAGCAACTCAAACAACTTTGACTGCTCATCCTGCTCATCCGGCGGTTCAACCTTCACCGCTGCGACGTGCACGTTGACTGATACGCGCGTGCGATCCTGGGCACACTTAAGTTCCTTGGGGCAGTTCAAGCAATCCAGAAACAGTTCACCCTTGTAGTCGCCAGGCTTCGTTCGGGTGGTATCAAACTCAAAGCGAACGGAAGTTTCACCCGGAACCTCAGCGCTACCCGGGCCAATTTCTATTTCGTCCCCGGATAGGACTTGAGCGAAGGACAGCTTGGCTCTGATCTTGATCCTAACCGTTACTGGGCATCTGTTAGTTAACCTGAGAGGTTCGACAGTTTTCGCGTTTGCGTTAAGCTCTAGCTTCCAGACCCACGGTGTTGGCGTCGGTGTTGGAGTTGGCGTCGGTGTTGGCGTCGGGGTAGGCGTCGGTGTTGGAGTTGGCGTCGGTGTTGGCGTCGGGGTAGGCGTCGGTGTCCCCGAGTGCAACTGAGTTGGTATTACTTGAGTCACGGGGATGCCGAGATGATCAGCGAGCACCTGCTGGTGCAGATTTCGGAGATCGAGAAATGCTTTTTCCCTCTCCACTGGCGAGACAGAGGGCGGCAATTGACTTACTTCAATCCTGGCCCTAACGCTTGCGGTCTCGGCGATGTCCTGCGTTGTTATGTTGTCGACCCTGGCAGCGACCCCCGCCGTCGTAACAACCTTTTCACCTTCATTCAGCGTCGGAAGTCGACGGCCTTTCACCGTTACGTCGATCTCATCTTTATACGCGATCACTTCCTGCTGAATCTTGGTCGTTAATCGTAAGCGCCTGCGTCCCTTGACCCCAACCATCCTGCTTACCGTGATCGGTACATAGTGGATTTCGTACTCAGTCCTCTTCGTCGCCATTTTGACATCGCCGGATTGGACGTTGGTTGGAACAGTGCTTGAGACGTTCACACGGCCGCCCGGTTTTGGAGTGCTGAGAAATTTGCAACCTTGATTCGCCGTGAGCAGAAAGCGTACGCGAAACTGGCCGGAGAGTTCCAGCTTAGTGTTTGCGCCGCAGCTCGCTCTTACGGTGACGGCCCCTGTGTTGCCGATTAGTTCATCCCCATTCCGTAGCGCCATGGAAACTGTCACGCTTGGTTCAGCTCTTTTAGCCCTTGGCCCGCTATGTCGAATACACGTGACTTCTGTCGTGGGGTCAGCCTTTCCGAGCTTCTTTTCTAACGCAGTAATCTTTCCTTGCGATCGAACATTTGGGGAGGAGAGTGCTATTAGAATCAGGAACGACAAGAGGGCAATCGACTTCCCGTAGTTGTGGAGGAGGAACTTGAGGAGACGTAAGGAAGGGTTCATAAGGGCTTCTCCAGGTGTGGCGGTTAGTCGCGGGCTTTGAGGTCGGTCCCTATTGTTTCGGACTTCCGCGAGGTGAGCGAATCATATTGGACCGCCTGCATTCGGTCAATGAAATCGGCGTGCCCGTAGTTCGCAAGGTCGAGACAATGAATCGCAATTAGGTCTTCAATGATTGTTGATTTACCCAAGTCAACAATTCGCGTTCAACTGAACCTTCTTGAACTCCCGCCGAAGTTACTTGAACGTCAACCCAAGTAAGGTGGTTGATTCCCTTAATTGCCGGCGCGAAGAGTTGCCGGCGAGTTGAACGGATGGGATTGCCCGCATCCTTCGGACGGCAGCATTGATAGGCGCGACAAAGACCGGTGCATTCTTCGGAACTCGACAGGGACAGCGCGCCTTGGATGTTCGTCAAGAGTTATTTTCCAGGCTGTTAGGATGGTTAGACCCTGTTCGGAAGGGGCAGAAAAATACGAAACTATTCGCAGTGAACTAATTCGTATGTTCGCCTCGCGAGGTCGTCTTGACGCCAAAGAGTTGGCCGACCAAACAATCGATCGGGTCTTTGTGAGGTTTGCTCAACTAAAGCAAACATACGTCGGCGATCCAGCGAGTTACTTTTACAGAGTAGCTCATCTTGTGCTGCTTGAGTCGCAACGGGCCAGTGCGCGAATGATGCCAGAAGCGGTCCCTGAGATTGAAGCCGCTAGCGCTGATGAGGAACGAGCCCATATCGAAGCTTGCGGTGCGTTCCTTAAGGATGTACAGGGGAAGTTTCGATAGAACCGGTTTCGGTAGCGGGTTGTTCTGACAGGTTTTTCTTCCAAATTCAGCTTGCCGATCACAGTGTCTAACGTAGCGCTTAAGCTGAGGCGCGGGATCAGCATTCAATCCGCGAATACAAGACCACTTGAGAAGCATGCTACGCGTCAGCTGCAAGCGCTTGTTAGCCGTGTCCTTTTGCCAATAGTTGTATAGACGCTATTTCTTTTTGACAGCGACATAGTCTGCTCACATCCGCCTGCCAATGCCTGGATTGCCAAAGACGGCTACAAGTTGCGACCGCCTCAATGCTTTTAAGCTGGCCGAACTATTGCGCCTCAATGGTTTCAAGGAAGTTCATTACTTGGTCGAATTGTGGTTCCCCCATTCCAGATGGTGGGTTGAGTAGCTCTTGCAATGCATGCTCCTGCGCTAGGTCGTGATCTGCCGTAGCGTGACATGCAGTTCTTCATCTTGGCCCATTACCAGCGCAGTTCTGCCGTCGAGGTTAAGGATCATGAAACCCGTGAATATCATTAGAAGAGCACTGAGTGGAAAGAGGAGCTGACTCAGGTTCTTTGGCCTGTGTTTCTAAATAACCCTGCGGGACGCGCGATCGGCTTTCGTAGCGCGACTCTAATACGCACTGTTCAATAGTAACGATGCCTCGCGCGAATAAACGACTCTGTTTCACAGAACAGGACTTGGACCACCAGCCGTTAGTTGTTTTTTCTGGCGCGACTAGTTCCACGTAATTACTTTATTGCTTACGTAAGGACTCTATTTGTTATGTAAGGACTTTATTTGTAACGATCACATGAACACTGAACGGATTAGTGGGCCGTGGCGAGCTTACCAATCAGCGTGAACAGCGGCAGATACATCGCGATCACGATTGAGCCAATCGTAACGCCCAGGAAACCAATCAGGAGCGGTTCCATTAGCGTCAGCAAGTTTGCAATTGCAGCATCAACTTCCTGTTCGTAAAAGTCTGCGATTTTGCCGAGCATCGCGTCGAGTGCACCGGTCTGCTCGCCGATGCCTACCATCTGCGCAACCATGTGCGGAAAGACATCGGTGGCCTTTAGCGGGTCAACAAAATTTTCGCCGCGTTCGACGCCCATGCGCACGCTGTGAATGGCTTCCTCGATGATTACGTTTCCAGCGGTGCGAGCCGTAATATCAAGCGACTGAAGAATCGGCACTCCTGAAGAGAGCAACGTCGATAGGGTTCGAGAGAATCGCGCAACTGCAACTTTGCGCATGATGTCTCCCAGAATTGGCACTTTTAGAGTGAGGCGATCAATGACCTTGCGTCCATTCTCGGTCTTATAATAGAAGCGGAACGCGATCACAAACGCGATGATGCAAACCAGGATTGCGAGCCCGCCCCAGCCGGCAAGAAAACTACTAATGCCGACGACGATGCGTGTGGGCAAGGGAAGCTGTTCACCCGGCCCTAACAAGCCCAGGAAAATATTTTGAAATTGTGGAATTACTACCACCATGATCACGGCCACAGCGCCGACCGCCAACAGGATGACTGCCGCCGGATAGATCATCGCGGAAATCACGTCGCGTTTCAGTTTGACAATCTTTTCGATGAACGTCGAAAGGCGCTGCAGAATCAAGTCGAGAATACCGCCGGTTTCACCGGCCTCCACCATGTTCGCGTAGAGTTGATCAAAAACGCGCGGATGGCGGGCCATCGCTCCCGACAAAGTCGAGCCTTCCTCAACATCCTGGCGCACTTGCAGGAGGATCTGTTGAAAATATTTGTTGTCCTGCTGCTGGGCCAGAATCTCGAGACATTGGACCAGTGGCAAACCGGCGTCGATCATCACTGAAAACTGACGCGTGAAGATCGAAAGATCCTTAGCCTTAACTTTCTTGCGGCCGCCAATCTTTGGAATTCCTATCTCGCGACCTTTCTCTTTGACGGACGTAAGCGTTACCTGTTCACGACGCAGGATTTGTCGCAGCGCGTCGCGGTTGTCGGCAACTCGTTCGCCGACAATAATCTCGTTTAGTTTGTTGCGGCCTTTGAATACGTAAGTAGGCATAGCGTTGAAGCTCCAGAAAGGGCAGTTTATCTAACCGCTGGTCTAGTTCCGATTTGTCGACCCTGCGCGTAGGGACTCGGATGTGGTTTATTTCCATTGCCGGTATTAAGTCCCGACCCGCGTTCGATCAACTCTTTCAACTCATCGACGTTGGACGATCGTTGTAAGGCCGTTTCCATCGTAATCGAACGCTTGTGATAGAGAGTCGCAAGTGCTTGATTGAAGGTCTGCATGCCATACTTGTCCTGACCGGTTTGCATCATCGAATAGATCTGATGCACTTTGTCTTCGCGAATCAGGTTTCGGATGGCGGTGTTGGGAATCAATATCTCAAGCGCCATGGCGCGACCGGTTCCTTCGGCACGCGGCAGCAGCGCCTGGCACAAAATACCTTCAAGCACGAGCGAGAGCTGGGCGCGAATCTGTGATTGTTGATCGGAGGGGAATACGTCGATGATGCGGTTGATAGTCGATGCAGCCGAATTGGTGTGCAGTGTTGCCAGCGTCAAGTGGCCGGTTTCTGCGATGCGCAGCGCCGACTCAATCGTTTCCAGGTCGCGCATTTCGCCGACCAGGACAATGTCCGGATCCTGACGCAGAGCAGTGCGCAGGGCGGCTGCAAAGCCATGAGTATCGGCGTTGACTTCCCTCTGGTTCACCAAACAATTCTTGTGGTTGTGCAGAAATTCGATTGGGTCTTCGATCGTCAAGATGTGTTCGTGTCGATCGCGATTGATTTTGTCGATCATCGAGGCCAACGTGGTTGATTTACCCGAGCCCGTCGGTCCCGTGACCAGAATCAACCCGCGCGGTTTATCGCAAAGCTGTTTGACGACAGCCGGCAGTCCCAGGTCTTCAAACGCTTTAATCTCGTACGGAATGGCTCGGAACACGCAGCCTACCGCGCCTCTCTGATTGAAAAGGTTGGCACGAAAGCGAGAGAGGCCCTTCACACCAAAAGAAAAGTCGAGCTCGAGGTTCTCTTCAAAACGATGTTTCTGAGCGTCGGTGAGCACCGAGTAGGCGAGTTGCTTAGTATCGGCGGCTGTCATCTCGCGATAGCCTTCCAGCGATCGGAGATGTCCGTCAACCCGGACTTGAGGGGCTGATCCGGTGGTGATGTGCAAATCCGAACCGCCCAGTTCCGACAGCTTGCGCAGCAGTTCCGAGAGCGAGATTTGCGGGGTTGAATCGTTCAATGGCATTAGTGGCAGCTCCTGAATTGAAGTCTGGGTATTTGTTTCGGCGGCCCTGGCCGACTTACCGTTTGTCCGTTGCGTTAGCTTTTTCCCGCAACGAGGAAAGGAACTTTTCACCTTCGGCAGCCAATCGATCTGAATACTGGACTGGTGTGTTCAGGCTCAGGCTGTAGATTTTTCCGTCGATCTCGGCGAAGTAAAAGTTCCAGGCTTTCTCCGGCGAACGTCCGTCGCTCGGAGTTTGTGCAATAACTACAAAAACGCGCGCGCCATCAACCTGGCGCTGGTAATCGTTTATCACCCAGCCACCCGAATTGATCATTTTTTCGATCACGGTGCGGCGCAGGTCAGAGAAGCTAACGCCGGCAAGCATGCTTCGCTCTTCGCGTTGCGTCAGGTAAGCCGGATTTGGGCGGCTGCGCGCAATAACAGAAAGTGTAGCCTGGCTCGGCGCCGGCGCTTTGCTCTCGCTCTTGAATCTCATTTCGCCATTGTTGGCAAGGACAGGCTTGTCCCAACCGATTGGTAGTTTTGGTAGCGTGGTACTTACCACATTATTTGTTGAGAGCATCAAATCCGTGGCAAGCGGTGCATTGCGGTGGGCCATTGTCGCAGCGCGGTGCATACGCAAACGGGCACGATGACGTCGCCACCAGGCGCGCGAATGCCGCCGATAGCGGCGGTGTTGATTTGACGCGGAACTCTGGCGGATGCCGTGCGCCGTCGAACTCGCAAAAGGCAACATTACGCCAACGGAAATCAGCATCAAAAGTGAAAGCGCAATTGTTCGCAACATAATTCTTCCTTCTTTCTATGCCACTGTCTCGCGGACTACTTCGTCGAGAGTGGTTAAGCCGGCACGAACTTTAGTCAGGCCGGATTCGCGCAAGGTGATCATTCCGTCTTCAATCGCTTTCTTTCGCAGTTCGAGCGACGAAGCACCAATCAGGATCAACTCGCGGATGTCGTCGTTAACTTCCATTACTTCATAAAGACCAATGCGGCCTTTGTACCCGGTGTTGTTGCAAGTCGCACAACCTTTGCCCTTGTACGTCTTGAGGTTCTTCGCGTCTTCGGCAGAGAAGCCAACTTCCATGAGGGCTTCCGGCGGAGTGGAATGCTCACGCTTGCAGTCCTTACAAACGCGGCGAATGAGGCGTTGAGCTTGAATGAGGTTGACGCTGGTGGCCACGAGGAAAGGCTCGATGCCCATGTTCATCAGTCGGGAGATGGTTGAGGGAGCATCGTTCGTGTGGAGTGTGGAAAGCACGAGGTGGCCGGTCAACGCTGCCTTGATCGCGATCTCAGCGGTTTCAAAGTCGCGAATTTCGCCGACCAGGATGATGTTTGGATCCTGACGCAGGAAAGAACGAAGGGCGGCCGCAAAGTTCAGACCGATCTGTTCTTTCATTTGCACCTGGTTTATCCCCATCAAATTAAATTCGACAGGGTCCTCGGCCGTCATGATGTTCGTCTGAACGGTGTTGAGGGACTGCAGGGCGGAATACAGGGTATTGGTCTTGCCGCTTCCAGTCGGACCGGTTACCAGCACCATCCCGTAAGGCTTGGAGATGTTCCGCTGAAATTTCACCAGCGATTCAGGCTCGAAACCCAGCTTGGTCATGTCAAGCATCAGGTTTTCTTTATCCAACAAGCGAAGCACAACTTTTTCGCCAAACAGGGTGGGCAGTGTGGAAACACGAAAGTCGAGTTCGCGTGAACGAGCATCAACCTTCACCTTGATTTTGATGCGGCCATCCTGAGGCAGACGCTTTTCAGAGATGTCCAGTTTCGCCATGATCTTGACGCGCGAAATCAGAGCGTCGCGCATCTTCAACGGTGGACGCATGACATCGTAAAGAACACCGTCAATTCGGAAGCGAATCCGGAGTTCCTTTTCGTAAGGTTCGACGTGGATGTCTGATGCTCCACGACGCAGCGCATCGACCAGGAGCACATTTACTAATCTGACAACTGGAGCGTCTTCGCTGATTCGCGAGAGCGTAGAGAGATCGATCTCTTCGTTGTCTTCAACGACTTCAACGTCCTCGGTGCGATCGGTATCAAAGTCTATGGTGTCCAGGGAAACGAGGTCGGCGTGAGTGATGCCGCCGTTGGTGTTCTTAACACTGGCGCCTTCGAACACTACTTCATCGACGCCGACAGCCGACAATTCAATTTCTTTTGAGGTCCCGTAATAACGCGCGATCGCGTGCTGGATACTTGCTTCCGCGACGACCACTGGCTCGACGTTAAGCCCGGTCATGAACTTGACGTCATCCATGGCGAACACGTTGGTGGGATCAACCATTGCCAGCGTCAGACTGGCGCCTACGCGAGATAAGGGCAGCACTGAGTATTTCTGCGCTACTTCCTGAGGTATGAGGTGAAGGACCTGTTCATCGATCTGGAAAAGTTCCAGGTTGACCGAAGGAATGCCGTACTGCCGAGACAGGACGGCCGTGATCATGTCGTCAGACACGAGTCCTAGTTTGACAAGATTGTAGCCCAAACGTCCGCCGTGCTCGCGCTGGTAGTCCAACGCTTCACGCAGGTGTTGCGGGCTGATGAGATTCTCCCGAACGAGAATTTCGCCTAATTTAGCGGACATTTTTACCCCGGTGCTGAGATAATCCAAGAAAAGTTTGACGGGACGGGCCAGCGAATTCTGCTTAAAAGGCTTGTGCAGGGCTGGGGTTGGGACTGACTGCGGACGGCGCTAAACACCGTTGGTCAAAGATAGTACAAGTTGACTCCGGCGCTGTCAAGACGGAAGTTTTTGAGGAATAAGCTCAAGTCGCATCTTTCGGATCGTCCTAAAAGTAGCCGTCCTGACCAATCAGGCGGCAAAAAAGCCGCGCCGGATTGAGCTTCCGGGCACGGCTATTGTCCAAGAGTTTTCTCAGGGTTACGGGCGACGACGGCGTGTCGGAGTAATCTTCTCAGGCACAACCTTTTCATTGTTTTTTAGCTCAGCCAGGATCGCCTTTGCATCGGCTTTGAATTTATGGGTATCGGGAGCGACATCCACGTAATGCTGCAGATAGTTCGCTGCCTCCTGGTATTTAGTCTTGTCACCACTCGCGAACAGCGACAGTCCGGCGCCGAGATTAGCATCCGGGTTGTCGGGTTGCGTTTCGAGAATGGTGTGAAACTCAGCAAACGCCTTGTCGACCGCACCTGCGTCCAAAAGCATTTGCGCAGCGTCCAATTGCGCCTTGGCTTTTTTCACTGGATCAGTCTCAACAGCGATGTAGTCCTTGAATGCGGCCAAAGCGGCATCGGTTTGAGTTGGATCAACTTTCGTGACCAGCAGACGCATCGCTTCAGAATTAGTGCTGTACGCGGCAATCCTATTTCCATTGTAGCGTTCCAGTTCTGCGGCCGCCGTAGGGACCGCCTGCGCTTTTACCAGTGCGGCAGCTTTCGCGCTTGCGACTGCGGCAGCTTTGAAATCACTTTTTGCGGCTTCAAGATTGGCGTTCTTTTCAGCATCCTCTTTCGCTGAAACGCCGGCGTTGTACTTTTCTATACCGCGCGCTTTGTACGCGACCGCTTGGTTAGTCAAGAGTGCCGACTGCGCTGCATCGGCCGCGAGGCCTTCCTGAAATTGCTTAATCGCCTCATCATAATTTTTTGCCATCAGCGCCGCGTTACCGGCTTTGAAGGTACGTCCGATGACCTCGTTGGCATTCTTAGCCTTTTCGTTCGAAGCATTAGCCTCGGCGGCTTGGCGCTCCATTTCTGCGCGCTTGGCTTTATCCTCAGCAGTCGGTTGTCCACCGCCGCCCGTCCCGGTCATCGCTGCCTTCATCTGTTCGAGGGTCAAACGCGCTCCGTCGCCCGGCGACAGAATCAGGGTAACGTCGAGTTCGCGGCCGGCCTTAACGTTTGGCATCCAGTCCGGGCGCGCTCCAGCCTGGCTGGCCGTCACAATGTAAGTTCCAGAGTAAGGCAATCCTGCAAAGACGAATTCGCCTTTCTTGTCCGTCTTTGTCTCGTACTTGCCGGCGATGTCTGTTCTGTAAACGTCGATCTGCGCGCCAGGCACCGGCACTTGCGTTCCATCTGCCTGTTTCATCACGACGTGTCCGCGAAGTTGGCCGTTCTGCGCGGCCCCTGGAATTGCGGTCGAAGCGAAAAGCGCGGCAAGGGCAACAAAACCAAATACGTATCTGCGAAACATCAAGGCTTCCTCCAAAAGAGAATTACTGGGAATTTGAGTTAGCGAGAGAGTTCATAGGATGCAGGTGACCAACTCCCGGTTGTAACTTTAGATCTTGAAACGAGCGGCCTAAAGTTAATAAGCAAACCTCGCACTGTCAAGCACATATGCGATTGGGTCAGAAACGCCTGCGACATGAAACGCCCGTAGGCGTAAAGCACAGGAATCACACTGTCCGCAAGCGCTATCCGATCGTGCATAACACGACCACGTAAGCTCGAGCGGCGCTTTCAACTCTTGTCCAAGGCGCACAATCTCCGATTTCTTCATGTCAATGACTGGGGTTCGGATTTGGATTTCCGTCGACGGCTTTGTACCGAGTTCAATGGTTCTCTGGAACGCTTCGTAGAATTCCGGGCGGCAGTCGGGATAACCAGAAGAATCTTCCGCGACAGCGCCGATGTAGATATACCGGCCGCCGATGACTTCGGCCCAACTGGTCGCAATGGACAGCAGGTGAGCATTGCGAAACGGCACATAGCTAGTCGGTATGGACCGGCTTTGAAGATTTGCTTGAGCAATGTCAATACCAGTGTCCGTAAGCGATGAGCCGCCGATTTGAGCGAGGTGGGCCAGTGAAACGACCAGGCGCCTGTCGACACCATAATGTCCGGCAAGCGCTTCAAAGGCTTGGCGCTCGCGGGCTTCAGTTCGCTGTCCATAAGAAACATGCAGGAAGGCAAGCTCAGAAACATCGCGATGGGCAATGGCTGCCGTGACACACGAATCCATGCCACCGGACACAAGACAAACTGCCAACTCGGTTTGGTCATCGTCCGGTGCGGCTGAGTCTCGAAAAGTGATGTCGTCGTGTCCACCCATTAAACGCCTCGTGCCTCAGGCCCCCAGATGTATTTGTGCAACTGCAGTTGCATCCGAACTTCCAATCCGCTGGCAGCGACTGATTCTGCCAACTCTTGCAAATCGATCAGTCCCCAGGCGGGCGAGATAAGAACTGCGTTGGTTCGCTGGATCAGGTCGTACTCGTCAATGATCTTTTTCGCGTAGGCCCAGTCGCCAGAATCGGCAATTACAAACTTAACTTCGTCCTTGTCTGCTCGTAGACGCTCAAGATTGGGCCAATGGTTTCGTTCAGCTTCGCCTGACGCGGGACACTTCACATCTAAGATGATGCTGGCTCGCGGGTCCAGGTTCTCGGTCGAAAGATATCCGCCCGTTTCCACCAGGACTTCATAATCTGACGCGCACAACGCCGCAATTAATTCGCGGCACGACTGCTGGGCCAAGGGCTCACCGCCGGTTACTTCGACCAGGCGACAGCCGAACAGCTTGACCTGGTCCATAACCTGAGCTAACGAGATGTGCTCGCCTCCGCTAAACGTGTATTCACTGTCACACCACACACAGCGCATCGGGCAACCGGTCAGTCTAATGAAGGTGCAAGGGCGGCCGGCATGAGTAGATTCGCCTTGAATTGAACGAAATATTTCGGTGATTCTTAACATCGAGAAATAAGTTTGCGGGGGTTATGGCGCCGGTAAATTTGTAAAATTCAATCTAGCGCAGGCTCTGGAGGGTGTCAAAGTTGATAACTTAAAGCGCTGTGCCCGGCAACGCGCAGGGTTTGAAGTCATCCAAGCTTTTCGGCGCGCGGCGTCGAGTGCAACGTGTTAGCATTAGCAAACGCTGGTCAGGTCCCCCGTGAATCGAAAAGCTGAAGAAATCGAGAAGACATTGGCGGCCAACGCGGCTTGTCTGCTGGCGCGTGCCGTCGATACTTATTCGGTTTCCGTCGAAACGCTGGTCCCGAGGATAAGGGCAGCGGTTGAGAAATATCTTTTGCGGGACAACGCCGACTCGTCGCCGGCAGATGTAAACGAGTTCATCGACAAACTCCAGGCGGACGATCTTTGTTTGATTGTTGCTTGCGAGCAAGGCAATGACAAAGCCTGGACAGATCTGGTTGCGCGATTCGGATCGACCGTGCGCTCGGCGGCGCGTTCGGTTAGTGCAAATGAGGAAGGCGGCGAGGATTTGGCGCAATCGATTTGGGCCGAACTTCATGGGTTGCGAATTCGCGCGGATGGCAAACCGGCAAGCAAGCTGGCTTACTATTCCGGCCGTGGCTCACTGGCTGGATGGCTGCGCGCGGTGGTCGGACAGTTAGCCGTTGACCAGCATCGAAAGCAATCGCGTCTGGTGCAAACTGAAGATGACGCTGATTTCGATCGGCTGCTGCAGAAGGATGATCAGTCGTGGAGTGTTCATGGCGAAAGGCTGAACCCGGAGATAGAAGTTTCCGACAAGCGCGCCAGTGCTGATTTACAAAAAGCGCTGGCAACTTCAATTGGACACCTATCGGATGAGGACCGCTTATTGGTAAAGCTTTACTATTTTGATGGCCTCAAATTGCACGAAGCCGGTGCAATTCTTGGCGTGCACGAGGCGACCGCCAGCCGCCGCTTGACGAGAATTCATGCGGATTTGCGCCTCAATGTTGCAGAGGCACTAAAGAAAGAACATGGCTGGACACGGCCCGAAACCGAGCAGGCCTTTTCGGAAATTGCGCTTCATTTGGAGGCAGATATTGAACCGATGCTTATTGGCGAAAAAATCGTCAAAAATGAAAGAGAGATGACTGGGTAAGTACACAGTGCGCCGGCGCAAGTCGTGCATAGCTGGGACGTTCTACCAACGGCATAGTTTGATGAAGGCTACTGACAAAAACGAGATGGATTTGCTGTTGCGCGCGCTGGGTCGCGACGCTGCAACGCGTTCTGAAACTGGATCGTCGCAATCCAGGCAGGAGACTGGTGCGCATCTCGATGCGGATGAATTGAACTGCTACGCCGAAGGCCTTGTCTCAAGCGCCGAACGTCTGCGATATAACAAGCATCTGGCTGATTGTGATCGCTGCCGTGGCATTGTTGCGGGGTTGGTGCCGGCGATGCGGCGCCAGCACGATGCAGTGAAACCGGAAACAGGATGGAGCTTGCGCGAAAAGTTGGCAGCTCTGTTTGCTCCGTCGGTGTTGCGATTCGCGATGCCTGCACTTGCCCTAACTGCGATCATCGCTATCGCCATCGTTGCTCTGCGCCGCCCGCAGCAATCAGACTTCGTAGCGCAAAACCAGGAGCAGACATCGCCCGCGGAATCGACGAGCGCTGGGAGTCAAAAGACAACAGCCAACGACGGCCCTCAATCAATCGGCGCTCCCGCGGAACAACAGCAGCTTGCCGAGTCCAAGGAAAAAAATGTTTTGTCGGAGCGGAGGTCGGCCATCCAGCCTCCGGCGGTTGTACCCAAAACGGGCGCCAGCACGACCACGACGGATCGCGCGGCAAAAGGCTTCGTTCAGCCTAGAGAATCTATGGTTGCTCAATCGCAACCGACGTTTGCTGCTGAACCCAGTGATGTGGCCGCACCACCACCGCCGCGTCCGGCATCGATCGATGCCAGTAAGGCTGCCGAAGCGCGCAAGCAAGAGGACGACGCTGACATGCAAAAGCGTCGTCGCGACGACAACTTCTCTCAATCGCGTTCCGAAAATGAGTTGGCGCGGGGTGGCCCTGCGAAAGGTGGTCCTTCGCGCAATAATTCTTCCAACGTGGGCGGGCTTTCTTCGGTGACGTCGCGCGCGGCAAACAAAGATGAGAAGGCGGCTGGCAACGCGGTTGAGACGCGCAGGGTTTCCGGCCGGCTGTTTCACCGGGAAGGAAGCGGCTGGGTTGATTCAGATTACGCTTCTGGTCGGGCGATAGTGAATGTCAAACGCGGCTCAGAACAGTTTCGCGCGTTGGTTGCGGACGAGCCGGCACTTCGTTCGATCGCTGAACAACTCGGCGGTGAAGTGATTGTCGTTTGGAAGGGCACCGCCTATCGCATTCGCTGAGGCCGCAAGTTAGACCGCCTTGCTTTATCTCTTCTGAAATTTCTGGGGAAACTTCAAACAACCACCGCGCCTCGTTTCACTCCGGTGAGCAAGGTGTTAAATTGGCCACCTTGCTTTCCACCATCTGAAGGAGCGAATCGTTTATGCCAACCCGTCTGCTCGCAAGCACAGTCGTTTCATTAATGCTTGCTACCTGCTTTCTACTCGACGTTAATCCTGTCGCCGCCCAAAACAAACCATCGCGTGCTGCTCGTTCATCGTCTGCGAGAACCAGCAACCAACAGATTGCACAAATTGTTCGCGAAATTGACGCGCGAAATATTGAAAGAACAATCCGCAAGCTCGTCTCGTTTGGCACGCGCAACACGCTTTCCGAACAAAGCGATCCGAATCGCGGTATTGGCGCGGCGCGCGATTGGTTGTTTGCCGAGTTTTCAAAAGTTGCGGAGCAATCGGGTGGGCGAATGAAGGTGGAAAAGCAATCGTTCCTGCAAGCAAAAGCGGCAAGAGTTCCTGAGCCGACAACGCTCACGAACGTTGTCGCAACCTTGAAGGGAACTCAGCCTGAAGCCGAAGCACGAACTTACGTCGTCAGCGGACACTACGATTCAATGTGCACCAGTCCCACCGATGCAAAGTGCGACGCGCCGGGAGCAAACGACGACGCGTCGGGCAGCGCAGCGGTGTTAGAGCTGGCGCGCGTCATGGCGAAATACAAGTTTGACGCAACGATTGTCTTCATGACTGTCGCGGGCGAGGAGCAGGGGTTGTTGGGCTCGACCTATTTCGCCGAGCAGGCAAAACAAAAACACATCGATGTTGAAGCGATGTTTACTAACGACATTATCGGCAGCTCGCTTGGCGGAAACGGCGTGCACGATCCTGCGACCGTACGCGTTTTTTCCGAGGGCGTGCCGTCGAATGAAAGTCCCGAAGAGGCAACTACGCGCCGCGGCGTTGGCGGTGAGAATGATTCGGCGTCGCGGCAGTTGGCCCGCTTCATTAAAGAGACGGGCCGGCGTTATGTGCCCGGCATGCGCGTGATGATGGTCTATCGTCGCGATCGTTACCTGCGTGGCGGTGATCACATTCCGTTTCTCGAGCGCGGCTTTGCGGCTGTTCGATTCACTGAGCCGAACGAAGATTATCGACATCAACATCAGAACGTGCGGATTGAAAATGGCGTGCAATACGGCGACCTGCCGCAGTATGACGACTTCAACTTCATCGCAAATGTTACGCGGGTGAATGCAGCCGCGTTGGCGGCGCTCGCGTTGGCGCCGGCCCGTCCGAAAAATGTCGCGGTGGTGACGGCCCGATTGACCAACGATACCGATTTGAAGTGGGATGCGAACAAAGAGCCCGACCTGGCTGGTTACGAGATCGTCTGGCGCGACACGACGTCGCCCGTTTGGTCCAACTCACGTGCAGTGGGCAAGGTCACGAGTTATACGATGAAAGGCATGTCCAAAGACAACTATTTCTTTGGCGTTCGCGCCGTAGATCTACAAGGAAACCGATCGCCCGTCAGCTTTCCGCGTCCAGTTCGCTGACCAATTTCGTCTCTGATAAAACGTGGTCCATCGGTGGCGCGTTTTCAAGTAATTCGTCTTCTGCTCTGAATAATAAAAAATCGATGCTGTCCTGGTTTCCAGCTCAAATCAAAGAGCACGGCCTGCTGCCCGCGACCCGCCTGCTTTTGCGGGTGATGCGATACCGAATTCCGGTCGCGCTCAGTAATAGGTTTCTGCAGGCGAGGGTCGAATGTCCCGTTTGTGGTTGGAAAGGCCGGAGGTTTTTTGACTACGTCGAGCTCGGTTATCGCGTGGGGAATGGTGCGTGTCCGACTTGCGATAGCCACTCCCGCCACCGTGCGCTTTATCTTTGGTTGACAAAGGAATTCCAGCTCGAGCAGAAGACGGGGCGGGCACTCGTCTTCGCTCCTGAGCGTTCCTTGGCGCCGCTTTGGGAGGCAACGCCGAACTTGCGCGTGATCAAGACGGATATTGCAGCCTCCCGTGGTGTTCATCTTCTTTCTGACGTTATGCGACTGCCGTTCGCCAGCCGCTCGATGGAGTTAATTTGGTGTCATCATGTGCTCGAGCAAGTCGAAGACGACCGAGCGGCAATGCGAGAACTATGTCGCGTGTTGAAAGCGAATGGAGAGCTGGTAATTTCCGCGGGTATCACCAGACTGGAAACCAAGGAGTTTGATAGTGCGGACCCAATGCTCTCAGGAAATCGCCGGCTCTACGGGGCAGATTTTCCCGAGCGACTAAGGGCGGCGGGATTTCAAGTGCAGGAGATGACCTACAACTTGAGTACGGAGGAGTTGGAACGATACGGCGTTTATCCTGAAATGTTTTTTTACTGCACCATGGCTGGCTAAAAGGTTTTGTTTGGCGCGCACTTGTCGGGCAACAGTGGTTCGTAAGAAACCGCTGAGGTTTTATGCTCGGCGCTGACTCGATTAACAATCAATTCGGTCAGGCGATTACACCACCGAGTAAATCCCGACACACGCGCCGCAAAGGTTGGCAGATCGTCATCAGAAGCGATCACAGTTCGCCTTAGTGCAAACATGTCAGCATCAACATCGTTTTGACCAAGCAACGAGGTCAAGCCGCATGAGTAACCGATCTCCTGCGAGAGCCGGCTGATGCTTTCAGTTGTCCTGCCATGTGGGTAGCAGAGTGGGAAACTGTTTCGATCTAGATTGGACTTCAGAGCGTTTAGCGAGCCCTCCAATTCGTTGCGGATCTCGGCCGCAGGTATGTCCGGCAGCGAAAGGTGCGAGCAGGTGTGAGAGCCAAACTCCAGGCCGAGTTCCGCCAAATGCCGAACGTCAGTCCACGTCAAGTGATTCTCATCGTCTTCCGGGTCCCAGATCCCATTAGCCGCCGAGTTGTCGCGCGTATAATTCTCTCCGGTGACAATAAACGAAGTTGCGGGAATCTTTCTCTCTGACAGAAGCGGAGCGACTACCGTCAGGAAGTTTCGAACGCCATCATCGAAGGTTAGTATTGCGGCATTGGCAGGCAGTTTCAAATTTGCCCGGCGCGCGTCGATGAATTGCGAGAGCGAGATTATCTGATAGTTAGCCTGTAGGTAATCAATTTGATCGCGAAATGAGTCAACACCCAGATGTAACTTATGAATGTCGTTCGGAATGGGGCCTGCTTGTTTGGTAACGCTGTGATAACAAAGAATCGTAACCTTCTTACGATTGATCCAGGCAACCAGCCGCGTCACACGCGTAGCGAATAGGAAGGCAAAGAGAAGTTTTTTCGTCATGTGCTACTCGGCGTTTAGCGGGCGAGACACGCAATCGCACAATCTTCAAATTATCGTGACCATATGTCACCGCAGGTTCGGGCAAAGCGAACCGCGGCATTTATTTTCTACAACTTTCAGGGAGGACCGGTGTGGGAGGCACAGAGGCTACTACAACGCCTGAGTTTCGACAAGTTAACTGCAAAATAAAAAGGCGTTGCATTCTTGCCAATGCAACGCCAGTTTCCCAATGGAGCTTCTGGGAGCCATCGTCAGACTCTCTTTGCCCGATTGTCTGTGATGGTCTTGAGGTTGGACGTTTGAGCTTGGTATTCGGCCCATTTTTATTTCGTCCAGTATTCCACGCTGCCCAACAGATCAGTTACCCAAGCCTTGGGAGCCGGCATATTTGTCAAACCTCCAGCGGGAATGATGCGTCTAATGCTGGTGGAAGGAATCCGGCTGTAGTTGCCTGACGATAGCTCCGTTGAATGGTGCCAAACTATGATTAATAATAGACAAATCCCTAACCGACTCGTCTCTGGCTCGCGGTTCCTCGTTTCCCTCTTAGCGGTCTGTGCAATTCTACTTAACGTCTGCGCACTCGGAGTTAATGGGCAGAAACATCTCAACGCCCGCTTAACCGACGATCAACAAATACTACACGTTCTGAATCGGCTGGGGTTCGGCGCCCGACCGGGCGATATCGAGCGCGTCAAGGCTATCGGGCTTAAGCAGTACATCGATCAACAACTGGCGCCGGAAAAGATTAACGATGATGTCGCGCAAGCTAAGCTCAAAAATCTTGCGACACTGAATATGTCGACTGCGGAACTTTACGAAAAGTTTCCACAGCCGGGTCAATTACTAAGACAGCTCGAGCGGCGCGGCGATTTACCTGCGGGACTTGCAGCCGCACGTGACAATCGAGCGCAGGCACAAGCTGCAGCGCCTGCACCAACCGGGGATGCGAAAACCGGCGATGCAACTGCGATGAATGGCGAGCCAAGAAGTGCGACCGCAATGCAGATGGATGCCGCGGCTGCAAATAACCCAGCCAACGGTAATCCGATGGACAATCAAAAATATCGGCAGGCGGTGCGCGAGTACTACATGCAGAATGGATTACAACTGCCGCAACGCATCACGGCCGAGTTGCAGGCGTCGCGAATTCTGCGCGCTGTTTACAGTGAACGCCAGTTGCAAGAAGTGATGGTCGATTTCTGGACCAACCACTTTAATGTGTTTGCCGGCAAGGGCGCCGACCGCTGGTTATTGATTGCCTACGACCGGGACACGATTCGTCCCGATGCGATGGGCAAGTTTTCTGACTTGTTGTTAGCGACGGCGCAAAGCCCGGCGATGCTTTTCTATCTTGATAACTTCCAAAGCGTTAGTCCTAACGCGCCGACCGGTCCAGGTTATTTCGGCAATCAGCGTCCGGGCACACAACGCAATCCGCTGGCGCAACTGATGCGCGGCGGCGCGCAGAATCGGCCATCACCGAGGATGACAAACGATCCGCAGCAGCAGCGGCCGCAGCAGCAAGCGCGTCGCGGCATTAACGAAAACTACGCGCGCGAGTTGATGGAACTGCACACGCTGGGTGTCGAAGGTGGTTACACGCAGAAGGACGTACAGGAAGTAGCACGCTGCTTTACGGGTTGGACCATCTTTGCACCACGGGGCGGCGCCGCCGCAGCGCAGGCGATGGCGAACGGCCCGCGCGCCGATATGCTGCGCGAAAACGCCGGCAGGTTTTTCTTCAATCCGCGTGTGCACGATGACGGTGAAAAGATAGTGTTGGGTCACAAGATTCGAGCCGGCGGTGGCGCCAAAGATGGGCTCGAGGTGCTCGACATCCTGGCCCACAGTCCAGCGACGGCGCAGTTCATAGCTACAAAACTCGTGCGCCATTTTGTTTCTGACGTTCCGCCACCGCAGCTTGTCGATCGCGTAGCCGCAACGTTCCTGAAAAGCAACGGAGACATTCGCGAAACTTTGCGCGCCATCTTCTCTTCGCCTGAGTTCAATGCGCCGGAGGCTTACCGCGCAAAAGTTAAGCGGCCGTTTGAATTGGCCATCAGCGCCATTCGCACGCTTGGCGGCGAAACTAATGGTGGCCCGGGCGTGCATCAATGGATCGCGCGCATGGGCGAGCCGCTCTACGGATTTCAAACGCCGAATGGCTATTCGGATGCGGCTGAAAGTTGGGTGAACACAGGCGGTCTGCTCGAGCGTTTGAATTTTGGTTTAAGCTTGGCCAGTAATCGTATTCCCGGTACGCGCGTCGATCTCAAGCGCTTTTTGGACGGCAACAGTTCCGATGCGGCCGACAAGTCGAAAATGATGGAGCGCTTTCTCAGTTTAATTGTTGCCGGGGACATGTCTGCCAAAACGAGGGCGACTTTGTTGAAGCAGATCAATGATCAGACGGCGCTGGTTGTGCCGGCGGCGTTGCCGGCCAGGCCGAACATGAATGATGCGGGTCAGAGCGAAATGATGGACCAGCGTCCGGCGCGACAGCAACAGTCGGCGCGTGTGGATGCGAACATCACGGATCCGGTTACCAAAATGGTTGGCCTGATCCTGGGTTCGCCAGAGTTTCAAAGACAGTGAAGGAAGGGTATAGGGGGTAGGGGTTAGGGTGTCGGAAGGAATAAGAATCCAACACCCTACACCCAAGACCCTAAACCCTAGAGGTTTACGAAAATGGACAGAAGGTTTTTTATCAAATCAAGTGGCGTGGTGCTGGCAAGTTTCGGCGTGATGAATGCGGCGCCGTCCTTTTTGCAACGCACCGTCTTGGGACAAACGCGTGAGCGCATTACCGGCCGGCGCAAAACGCTGATCGCTATTTTTCAGCGCGGCGCGGTTGATGGCTTGAACATGGTCGTGCCCTTTGGCGAAAGCTCATACTACGATTTGCGACCTTCAATTGCGATTCCGAAACCCGTGGCTGGCAATGCCGAGGCAGCGATTAACCTCGACGGATTCTTTGGCCTGCATCCTTCGCTCGCGCCTTTCAAATCGTTGTGGGATTCGAAGCGTTTGGCGATCGTGCACGCAGCCGGTTCACCGGACAACACGCGTTCCCATTTTGATGCGCAAGATTACATGGAATCAGCAACGCCCGGCGTGAAGTCCACGCCGGACGGCTGGTTGAATCGTTATCTGCAAAGCAAACGCGATCCGGAGAACAGTTTGTTCCGCGCCGTCTCAATGACACAGACGACGCCGCGAGTAATGCAGGGAAAAGCGCCGACCCTGGCAATCTCCAACCTGGCGGATTTCAACATACGTGCGGGTCAGAACTCCGCTAATGTGCAAGACGGCTTTGAAGCGATTTACGATCAGACTGTAAACGACGTGCTGGGTGGCACCGGCAAAGAAACTTTTGAGGCAGTCAACTATTTGAAGAAAGTTAATCCCAGTCAGTATCAACCGCAGAACGGCGCGCAGTACCCGCGCACGCCGTTTGGGAATTCGTTGTTACAGATTGCGCAGTTGATCAAGGCGGGCGTTGGTTTAGAAATCGCGTTCACCGACATTGGCGGTTGGGATACGCACGTCAACGAAGGCAGCGCGCGCGGCCAGTTGGGAAATCTGCTGCAACAGTTCAGCAACGGTATCAGCGCTCTGTACACGGACCTGGGCCAGCGCATGGACGACGTTGTAATTCTGACTATGTCGGAGTTTGGCCGCACTGTGAGAGAGAATGGAAATCGCGGTACTGACCACGGCCACGCGAATGCGATGTTCGTTGTCGGCAACAGTGTCCGCGGCGGCAAAGTTTACGGGCAGTGGCCGGGACTGAAGAACGATCAGCTTTATGAAGGACGAGACTTAGCTTTGACTACCGACTTTCGCGACGTGTTCGGTGAGGTTGCACGTCGTCATTTGGGAACTTCAAACTTGCAAACTGTCTTTCTGGGCTACTCGACCAGTGACGTCAAGTTCAAGGGATTTCTTACGTAGGACTGACATTCCTGGCTGTCCCGCTTTTTTGGTGAATGGATATTTCCGCCGCTGCTCAAAACGGGCAGCGGCTTCTTGTTACAGAATATCTTGCAATTTTTTTCGACGCGGAAATGATTTGGTCAGCGGGTGTTTCTTTTCGGTATGTTGAAGTATAGAATCCTGATGTGAAAGTTTTTCTTAGCTACGCTGTTGGGCCGTGGGATGCGCCGATTGCTGCGCGACTTCGGGCGGTAGCCGCTGTTTACGACATTTCGATACTACTACCCGATCGTACGGAGGCGCTTGATAATGGCCTCCCGTCGGACGCACAGGCCAAGATCCAAGAAGCCGACGCTATTATTGTATTAGCCACAAATAGCGCTCCAGCGGATTCTCTTAATCTCGTCAACCTCGAATTGCAATACGCCACTCAATTTCGCAAGCCTATCATCGCCTTGGTTGAAGAGGGAGTGCAGTTGTTACCAATAGCCCTTACCCAAGTCGTATACTTCAATCGTTATGACCCACCGTTCACGAGAGCCTCTTGGTGGACGCGCTTAATCAAATCCGAAACGAACAAGTCAGACAGAACTGGACAGCACTCGGATGGATCGCGGGAATAGCTCTCGGATTAGTGGCGCTCAGCGAAATGGTCACCGATGAAAAAGAATGACTCATCTTTTCAGCCGCGTCTTCGACCGATCGCTGTTATCGATACGACTCTGCTTTCGCGACTTGTAGAGTTGGAGATCGCTGAACGCCTTCCTTGGTTATTTAGGCTTATTCTTATTCTTCCAGAGGTGAAACGCGAAGCCTATAAAGGTCCTGGTCGACGCCGATTGAGAAATCTAGTAAGAGAGATGTCAGACTTCTTTGTGGATTGTTATGAAGCCAATGAATTCACAAAGAATCTGATGAGAATTGATTTGGACGAAGGGGAGGCTGCGGCGATAGCTCAAGCTGAACAGAAACAATCAGTTTTACTCCTTGATGAAAGAAAGGCGTTCAGGCGAGCGCAGTCAATGCAATTGACGGCCATTCGTACTACTAAGATTTTGACGATGCTTAAGGAAGTTGGCGCGATTGCATCGGTCACTCCATATTTTGACAAGCTAGCAAAAACGGGATTTCGACTTAAAGATACAACACGTCAGCAACTGCTTGCAGACGCGGGCGAACTATAACCTCGCCTCACCATCGCAACCTCCCAAAACGATTGATCACGTAAAGCATCACCACTGCAATCAACGAAACGATCACCGCCAGTGTGAACGCTTCATTATCTCGGCCGGCCTGCACTGCGTCGTAGATGGCAACCGAAGCTGTCTGCGTGCGCCCTGGAATATTTCCCGCAATCATAATGGTGACACCAAAGTCGCCCAGCGCCCGCGCAAACGCGAGCGCAGTTGCAGCGAGCACGCCGCGCGCTGCCAGCGGCAGAGTGACGCGAAAGAAGATCAAACGGCTGTTAAGTCCAAGCGTGCGCGCAGCCGCTTCCAGTTCCAGGTTCACGCTTTCAAACGCAGCACGCAGGCTTTTAGTCACCAACGGTAAAGCGTGAATCGTCGCGGCAATGATCGCCGCGGTGACAGTGAATGTGAGACGAATGCCCAGGCGGTTATAAAGAAATCCACCCAGCGGCGAACGCGTTCCCAGCAATACCAACAGGTAATAACCCAACACCGTCGGCGGCAACACCAGCGGCAGCGTGATGAATGAATCGAGGAGATTGCGGCCGGGAAACCGCTTGCGCGCCAGCAGCCAGGCGAGCGCTGAGCCGGCAACGAGCGCAATCAGCGTCGCCGCGGTGGCAACGGCAAACGACAACTTGATGGGGAACCAATCAATCACAGGAGAATCCGCCAGGATACAAAGATAAAATCAAGAGGCGTCATGTTAGCCCAGAGTGTCGGTTCAAGAGAATGGTCGTGGATCATTTGATGTCCGATACGCTTTAGCTGTCGTAACGCCGCGACAAACTAGAGTTCATCCGACACCAAGAGAATGCTGGTCTGGTTAACGTCCTCATCTTAACGCTACAATCCGGCTGTTCTGCCGACAGCTCTAATCCAAACACTCGCGCCGGAAGGTTACCCGAATGATTGACTTCAGCATTTCCCCCGAACTCGAAGCTGTGCAGCAACGGGCGACGAAGTTCATGGACGAGTTTGTTTATCCCAACGAAAACAAACTGATCGAGGATGAAGGCCTGCCAGGCGATCTCGAAAGAGAACTGCAAGAGAAAGTAAAGGCGCTTGGTCTCTGGGCGCCGCATCTGCCGCGCGAGTGGGGCGGCATGGGAATCGGTTTTATCGGCCAGGCACTGGTCAACGAGATCGCGGGCCGATCGGTTATCGCGCCGCGCTTGTTTGGCAACGCCGCGCCGGACGCGGGGAACGCCGAGTTGTTGCTGATCGCAGCCACACCCGAACAAAAAGAGAAATACTTGCGCCCGCTCGCAACCGGCGAAGTGCGTTCATGCTTCGCGATGACGGAACCGGAAGTTTCCGGCTCTGATCCCACCGGCCTGCGTACAACCGCGACGCGAGACGGAGGCGATTGGGTTATCAACGGCCATAAATGGTTTACCAGCGGCGCTATCGGTTCAGCCTTTGCAATCGTGATGGCGGTCACTAATCCAGCCGCCGATGCACATCACCGCGCCAGCATGATTTTGGTGCCGACGGACACGCCGGGTTTCAATATCCTGCGCAATATTCCGGTGATGGGTTCTGGTGGCGTTGGCGGTCATTGTGAAGTCCGCTTCGAAAATTGCCGCGTGCCGGTAACGAATTTGCTTGGTGAAGCAGGCCAGGGTTTCAAGTTGGCCCAGGCGCGACTTGGACCAGGCCGCATACAGCACTGCATGCGCTGGATCGGAGCGGCGCAACGGAGTTTTGACATGATGTGCGCTTATGCGCTCGAGCGCCAATCGTTTGGCGAGCCGCTCGCGAAAAAGCAGACGGTGCAAAACTGGATTGCCGACTCGGCTGCGGAAATCAACGCAGCCCGGCTGATGACGCTACAGGCGGCATGGAAACTCGATCGCGGCGACGACGCGCGGATCGAGATCTCGCTGATCAAGTTTTTCGGCGCGCGCGTTTTGCACGACGTGGTTGACCGCGCGATCCAGGTGCACGGCGCGCTTGGTTATTCCAAAGACACGCCGCTGGAAATGTTCTATCGCGATGCGCGGGCAGCGCGGATTTATGATGGGCCTGACGAAGTTCACCGGCAGGTAGTAGCGCAACGGATACTCAAAACTTACGCGCGCGAGAACTAACTCCTTGGAGTGCGGCGGCCCGGCGCCGCTTTGGCCTAACAGGCTTGACGATCTTTAAGAAAGCTTTTTGCAACACGCGACCGACCAAAGTGGCGCCGGGCCGCCGCACTCCAAGGAGTTGACCTTTATGACGGTCGGTAGTGACAGCACGGCGGTAAGAGCAGGCGAGGAGTTGGATCTCGCGGGGCTGGGACGCTATCTGCGCGAGCATCTGACTCAACAATCTCCGAACACTGAAATCGAGATCGAACAATTCCCGGGCGGCCATTCAAATCTCACTTATCTAATCCGCTATGGCGATCAGGAATTCGTGCTGCGCCGGCCGCCAGTTGGCCCAGTCGCCCCGACGGCCCACGACATGCCGCGCGAATTCAAGCTGCTGTCAGTTATCAACCCGCATTTTCCACTTGCACCGAAACCGGTCCTGCTTTGCGAAGACGCGTCCGTCATTGGCGTGCCTTTTTATTTAATGGAACGCCGCCGCGGCTTCATTGTGCGTTTCCAAGTGCCGGAACAAATTGGCGAGAACCTGGAACTGCGCAAGCATCTCAGCGAGTCAGTGGTTGATACGCTGGTTGCGCTTCACGCTGTCGACATTCGTGCGACGGGGATAGTGAACATCGGCAAACCGGAAGGCCTGGTTGCCCGGCAGGTCCACGGTTGGGCCAAGCGCTGGAACGGTTCCCGCACTGGCGAACTCGCCGAGATGGACCAGGTGATTCAATGGCTTGTGGATAGAATTCCGCCCGAGTCTGCCGGCGCGACGATTGTTCACAACGATTTCAAGCTCGACAATCTTATGCTTGACGCCAACGATCCGGCGCGGGTAGTTGCAGTGCTTGATTGGGAGATGTGTACCGTCGGCGATCCGCTTATTGATGTTGGCTTGCTGCTTACTTATTGGACGATGCGCGGAAGAAATGGCGAAAGCGGGTCTGCCGATCGGAACAGTTCTTTGCGCGCGGTAACGAACGGAGCGGGCTGGCTGACTCGCGAGGAAATAATCGAACGTTATGCAGCCCGGACCGGCCGCGATCTTTCCCACATCATGTTCTACGAAACGTTTGCCCGGTTCAAGGTTGCGGTTATCATTCAACAAATCTATTTTCGCTATGTGCAGGGCCAGACGCGCGATGAACGCTTTCGGAATTTTGATGCGCTGGTTAGAGACTTAATCCGAGAGGCACTTGAGTTGGCGGGAAGCTCACGGATTTGAAAGAGACATAGCTGCGGCGAAACGAAGAGCGGGGGGCATGCCCACCTTCCCAACCCTGAGTTGATCAGACTTGAATTCTGATCGATTACAATTTGCCTTCTGGTCCTCCTCTGAAAAGCCTCCGAGCAGAGACTAGTTTGGCGGGTCACGTCGTCTCTCAGGTTGGGAAGGCGGGCATGCCCCCGCTCTTCGAACTTCGAAGTAGGGCCGCCGTAAAAAATCAGTATGTTCAATCCCCAAATCTTGCACTTCAATTCATTGCCCTCGACAAATCTCGAGGCCGCAAGACGCGCTGCTGAAGGTGCGGCTGAAGGCTTATCTGTGGTCGCCAGTGAACAGACCGCCGGTCGCGGCCGCAGACAGCGCCAGTGGGCCTCGCCACTCGGAGCCGGGCTGTATTTCAGCGTCATCCTGCGTCCACAGTTTGAGCAGAGCCTGTGGCCGCTGCTGACCCTAATGGCGGCGCTTGCTGCGCATGACGCTCTGCTGGCGGCGTTTTCCCTGGAGACGGACATCAAGTGGCCCAATGACATTCTGGTTAACGAGAAAAAGCTTTGCGGTATTCTGGCGGAAACCGTAGACACGCCCTCCGGTCGAGCGGTTGTCGTTGGCATCGGGATCAACCTGACGCAGAATGCCTTTCCACCCGAACTCGAAACGATTGCTACGTCCGTTGAGGCTGTCACCGGCGCAAGTCCGGAGTTGGCAAATCTTTTGGCGGCATTGGTTCGCGAACTGGCAACACATTACGATGTCCTGAATGGACCGGGGGGCAACGCGGAGATTATTCGCGAGTGGTGTATGCGCTCATCTTATTGCGAGGGCAAAATGATCCGGGTGACCGATGGCGGTGAAACTGTGGTTGGCACAACTCGCGGACTTGAACGCGATGGTGCATTGCGTGTAGAAACTGATGACGGGGAAATTAGAGTCTTGCGAGCAGGCGATGTATCCAGCGTACGGCCGCACTAAATGATCAAGCGCAAACGAATCTTGATAACTACATTTGGATCCTATGGCGACATGCATCCTTACATGGCGATCGCCGCGGAGTTACGCGCGCGCGGTCACCAGCCCGTAATCGCCAGCAGCGAACTGTACCGCGAGAAAATACGGATAGCAGGTTTCGAATTCGTGCCTATGCGTCCACATATTGCGCCGCCGCAGGAACAGGACGCAGACATGATGGTCAAGGTCATGAATGCGCGATCGGGCAGTGGCTACCTCTTAAACGAAATGCTTTTTCCTTTTGTGCGAGAAGGCTATGAAGATTTGTTGGCGGCGGTTGACGGCGCAGATCTTTTGTTGACGCATCCGATTTCGTTTGCCGGCCCACTCGTTGCTCAGACGACCGGCATGCCCTGGGTTTCGTCAGTGCTGGCGCCGGCGTCCTTCATGTCTGCCTACGACCCACCGATGCCTCCATTCTGGCCCTGGATGCGACATGTGGGATTGTTCGGACCGCGCGCCACCGCGGCGTTCTTCAAACAGGTCAAGAAAGTCTATAACAACGATTCTTACCATCAGTTCCGAAAGGAGCTTGGTTTGCCTGATCGTGGCAGTCCGGTTTTTGAAGGACAGCATTCACCGGGAATGATCGTTGCGCTCTTCTCAAAACTCTTCGCGCAGCCGCAACCGGATTGGCCGCAGCAGGCCCGCGTTACTGGATTTGCATTTTACGGCGGCGACCATGAACAGGAAATGCCCGCCGCGTTGACGAGTTTTCTCGACGATGGTGCCGCTCCGATTGTTTTCACGCTTGGCACGTCGGCAGTCTGGGTGGCGCAGGACTTTTTTCGGGAAAGCATCGCCGCCGCAAAACTGCTTGGCCGTCGCGCCGTGTTGCTAATTGGCGACGAGCGCAACCGGGTAGAGAATTTGCCGCCTGAAATGATCGCGGTCAATTACGCGCCGTTCGCAGAATTGCTTCCACGCGCCTGCGCGCTGGTGCATCACGGTGGCGTCGGTACAACTTCGGAAGGCTTGCGTGCCGGCATTCCCAGCTTGATCGTGCCGTTCGCATTTGATCAACCTGATAACGCGGCTCATGCTGCGCGGCTGGGTGTCAGCCGCACTTTGCCGCGAACAAAATATCGAGCGGCGCGCGTTGCCAGGGAACTCGACATTCTCTTGACCAAAGCTGACTATAAAAACAGGGCGCAGGAGACCGGTCGATCGCTGCGAGCGGAAAACGGCGCCGCGGCTGCTTGCGACCTCATTGAAGAAGTCTTACGCGAAGAACAGGACGTCCTGCTCCCGACGCTTGAGGAACCCGCTTATGCTTCTGGTGATTGATGCCGGCAATACGAATACTTCGCTGGGAGTGTTCAATGATGCGGAACTCGTGGCCCACTGGCGCTTGACCACCGCGCGTTCGCGAACCGTGGATGAGTATGGCGTGCACGCTCGGAATCTGTTCGAGCTGGCGGGCCTGGACGTTAAGGCGATCGGTGCTATCGCGATTGCTTCGGTTGTGCCGCCGCTGAACTACACCCTGAAAACGATGGCCGAGACCTATTTTCACCTGACCCCGTTTTTTATTGATTACTCGGTTGACACAGGCCTGCACATTCTTTATGAACCAGCCGCCGATGTCGGCGCCGATCGAATCGTCGATGCGGTGGCTGCGGTTACGAAATATGGCGCGCCATGCATTGTGGTTGATTTCGGAACCGCGACCACGTTCAATGCAATCAACGAACGGGGCGAATACATGGGCGGCGTCATCACGCCGGGCATTACGATTTCTTCCGAAGCGCTTTTTGAGCGCACGGCAAAATTGCCGCGGGTGGACATCAGACGACCGAACACAGTTATTGGCTCGTCAACGATCGCGGCGATGCAATCCGGTTTGTATCACGGCTTCGTTGGTCTGGTAGATGGTGTGCTCAAAAAAATGATTGAAGAGATTGGCACCACGCCGCGAGCGCCCCGAGTAATTGCTACGGGCGGACTGGCTTCGCTGATTGCCACTGGTTCCGAGTTTATCGAATTGGTTGACGAAACCCTGACCCTGGAAGGCTTGCGGTTGATCTACGAACGAACCCATCCGGCCATTACTAATTGAATTATTTTAATTACTTCACAGAAATTGAAGATGCGTTTGTCCGTCGCCGGGATAAGCATCTGCTGCTCAGCCCAATGGACTGGGCCTTGATCGAAAGCTGGAAAGAAATGAACGTGCCGCTGCACGTGGCGTTGCGCGGCATTGAAAAATCTTTCGACTCGTGGGAATCAAAGCCGCGCAAACGCAGCGTGAAAAGCTTGCTTTATTGTCAGGAAGAAGTTGAAGCTCAATACGCGGAATGGCTGGATGCGCATGTTGGCAGTGCGGCGGAGAGTGAAAGCGAGGACACTGTTGCGGCCGCACGAGACAGCGCCGGTCTGCCTTTTCCACGCGCCGACATTCTCGACCATCTCGAGCGTTGTCGATCTGGATTGTCCGCGACTGCGGTGAAGCGGAGCCAAACTACTACTGATGATTTGGTTGATGCTTTGCAACGTGGGGCGGCACAACTGGCGGATCTGCAAACCGATTTCGCGGCCGCGACTTTGCCTAACGCTCAGAAGCTGGAACAATCGCTGACCGGCGTGGAACGCATGCTGAGCGACGCAATCCTTTCGGTCGCCGGTTCTCCGGAACTTGACGCGTTAACGAAGGAAGTGGAAAAGCAGTTGAAGCCTTACCGCAAGCAAATGGAGCCGGCAGTTTACGAGCAGACAAGAAACAATCTGCTGTTAAAACGCCTGCGCGAAACTTTTGGCGTGCCGCGGTTGAGTTTGTTTTATATCTAGTGATGAATTTAAGACAGCAGCGAAACTACTGATGGGCCCTGCCGACGTCCAAGACAAAAATTTGGTTGAGATTGAACGGCTGCTGCCGGGCGGATTCGGCCTGGCGCACGCTGAGGGCCTGACGCTGTTTGTCGCGCTGGCCGCGCCCGGTGACATCTTGCGCGTCAAGATCGAACGCAAGCGCGGTTCGGTCGGCTTTGCATCGATCGTTGAAGTTGTTAAGCCTTCGCCGGTTCGCGTCGAGCCGCCTTGCCCATATTTTGGCTTGTGCGGCGGCTGCGATTTTCAACAGCTCGAATACGAAGCGCAGCTTGCTGCAAAGGTTGAGATCATTCGCGACTGCCTGCATCGCATTGCACGCATTGAAACCCTGCCAGACATCGTGATGGTTCCTTCGCCCGCGCAATGGCAATATCGTTCGCGCGCGAATTGGCAATTTGATCCGAAAGCCAAACGGCTTGGTTATTTTGCGCGCGGTTCTCACGACGTATGTGACGTCGAAGTCTGCGCCGTGCTCAGTCCGGAGTTGCAGCAGACGCTGGAGCGTTTGCGCGAGCAGATGCGCGAAGGAACGCTTTCGAAAAAGTTGACTGACATCGAGGCGGTTGCGGGCGACGAAGACGTTTCGCTTGCTTCGGCCACGACGCACTTTCGCTCGAAAGAGGTCAGCCGTCGCATCGGCAACGAGACCTATTACTTCGGCGCCGAAGCATTCTTCCAAATCAATCATGAGTTGCTGGAATTGTTGCTGGGCGAAGCAGTTGGAGAAGAGAAGGGAAAGACGGCAATCGATCTCTATTCTGGCGTCGGGTTGTTCACGCTGCCCTTGGCTCGCCGCTTTGATCGCGTTACGGCCGTCGAAGCAAACTCACGCGCGGTTGACTACGCGCAGCGCAATCTGGATGCAGCCGAGCTCGACAACGTCGAGATAGCAAACATGAGCGTGGCTGAATGGTTGAAGCACTGGCTCGGTTTTGAGCGGCCCGAACTCTTATTGCTTGATCCGCCGCGCACCGGCGCCGAGAGCGGTGTGATCGAAGGAATTCTTTCCGTGGCTCCGCAAAAGATTTGCTACGTCTCTTGCGACCCAGCGACGCTGGCGCGCGATCTCAACAAGTTATTGGAAGGCGGTTATTCGCTTGACTCCATTGTTGGTTTTGATATGTTCCCGCAGACCCATCACGTCGAAACTGTAGCGCGTTTGTCTCGCAACGAGTTCTAACTCGACCACGCCATTGAGCGTTTGCCTCAACATGCGCTCCAACGAAGAAATTTTTTATTGACAAAATCGATTAACGATAATATTGTGCGCGCGTCCGACTCAACGGAATTTTTATCTCAAAGTTCTTGACCTCGCCCCGTATCTAAAAAGAAGTTTTGAATTTGCCACTACCCGTGGGCGTCGCATTGCTGTGGCTCACTAATCCAAAAACTATGATCGCCCCTTCACCTTCGCAAAGAGGACCCTATGCTCACCCAGCGTCTCATCAAACAATCAGCCTCATTGTCATTCAGCAAACGTCGTAAGCTTCTATTGCTGCTCTTCGCAATCGTTGGCACGTTTCCGGTCTGGTTCGGCTTCGAACACGCCTATTCCGCAGTCGTCCATCCAGCGACAACGTTGCCACCACCAAGATTAGTAACCACGAACGTGGTTTCAGGAAAAGAACCAGGCGCCGCCGACTCGATTGTTGGTCGGGTTGTGGACGCACGAAATATTCCTGTCAAAGGCGTCCAAGTGCGAGTCCCCGGGAGGCTGCCTGTTTTAACGAATGCTAAAGGAGAGTTCATGCTTCGCGGGCTATCAGCCAGTGATCGTTTGCCTGTCAGTTTCACTGCGCCGGGCTTCATGAATACCACCAGAATATTCAAGGTCGGAAGCGTGGCAGGCGGAGGTACAACAGTCGTAATTTGGGCCAGATCGGTACCGGTTTCGATAGATACGCGACGAGGCGGCAAGGTCAGATTTCGAACCGGCGGGGGCGTGACAATCGTGCCGAATTCATTGGTCGATGAAAACGGCAAGCCGGTACGCGGCATCGCGAAAGTTAGTCTAACTCTATTGGATGTCTCTGACCGAAACCAACTAAGGAGTGTTCCGGGAGATTTCACGGCGCAAATGTCTGACAAGTCCATACGAATGCTGGAGTCCTTTGGTGTCTTCGAAATTTCGATCACGGACGCCAGGGGCAGGCGCACTGATTTTGCCCCAGGTAAACCCGCGAAATTCGATCTGCCTATTCCCGCGAGATTAAGAAGAACCGCTCCGAAGCGTTCGCGATTGTTTAGTTTCAATATTGAAAGCGGCCGCTGGCTTGAGGAAGGCGAGGTGGTGCTAACAGAACAACTATTTTATAGCGGAACGATTACCAGGACTGATTGGGATTGGAACGTCGACGATCCCCTGGATACCACCTGCATAACAATCAAGTTTCAAGATGTCTACGGCAGCAATTCCGGACCGATAGCAAACGCGTTGGTAGAAGCTACTGGCGTTAGCTACAGCACCATCTCGAGCGGGTATACGAATAGTCAGGGCCTGGTTTGCCTGCTTGTAAAAATTAATTCAGCGATTGTCATCAAGGCTTACGATCCGATGTATCCAACCTATCCGATTGGACCAGCCACCGTGACATCACCCAATGTACCCGCCGGGGCCGCGGATTGCGGAGATCCGGTCAAATGTCCGCTGGTGATAACCATGGAACAAGATGCTGATTGAGACAAAGACGCAAGGGTCAATTACCGATGAGCGTGAATTGCGAACGAACCAACGCCAGGAGAAACTGGGACCTTCTTCGTAGGAGTCAAATCTCATGTTAAGCCTCACTCTCAAATTGAGAGACAGTCTAAGAAAGCGCCGACTGATTCTTACGTTGTTCCTGGTCGTCCTCACCCTCTTATTGGGTTCGTTGTTAACATTTCCTGGTGAACCGGGCCACGCGCAAAACCGGCCCACTGCGGTCGAAGTTGGAAGCTCGTCGCGACCGCAACGCGATAAACTTCTGACAGTCTTGTCCGCTGGAAACCAAATCAAAGAGAGACTAGTTCAGCGTCTTCCTGATACGCTCGAACGTGTGACTCGTACTTCCGTCCTCATGAGTTCACCACAAGGCCCGCAGGCGGCACAGGCGCCAGATAAGACCACCGACAATTTGGAGTTGGCCCGTTTGATTGAAGAAGATCGGGCAGAGCATTCTTCCTCGGCCGCGAAGTCAATGGAAGCGTCTGCCCTGGCCGCCCGTCGTCGGGCGCGCGCGGCACGCGTGAAAGAGCTTTATTCACAGAACAAATTGAATACCGGAAACGACTATTCGCGAGCCGCAATGATGTTACTGCGGGGCGATGGTTCAGAAGACTACAAACTCGGTGAAAGGCTGCGAACAGTTGCAACATCCAAACAAGGAACACTTCAGCCACTGCAGACTGGTCCAGAGCAGAATTGCAACTTCGGAATCCCGGTCTGTCAAAACACTTACGTGCAATCTCAATCTTACACAGGTATTGGATCGCTTCAGGAGTCAAACGGTAGTTGTCTTTCGGGCGGGGAAACAAATTCAGTTTGGTATATCTTCACGATTCAATCGAGCGGTACTCTGACGTTCACCCTCAATACCAGCTTTGACTACGACTTTGCGCTCTACAACATTACGAACAACGGCTGCGCTGGTGTGCTGGCCAGTACGCCAGTGCGCTGCAACTATTCTGGCACAGCTGGAAGTACTGGTTTGATCTTGCCGGCACAAGCCGAACTTCCTGCTCTTAGCCAGGGAGCAGCTGGCACGCCGACGATGGCTGGGATTACTGCAGTAGCCGGGTCGACCTATGCCTTGCTCGTTGACAATTACACCAGCAATCAGAACGGCTACACGCTAACGTTCAGTGGTACTGCCGTAATCGCCGATGCAACTCCCCCCACAATCGTGTCGGCGAATATGGACACTGCCTCCTGCCTGGTGGAGATTACGCTTAGCGAGCCTGTGCGCTGTTCGACGATTGCGGCAAACGGAAGTGATTTTGTGTTGAGTGCACCGGGTAGCGGCGCTACGGTCACCGGGGCGAGCGGAATCAATTGTGGGGCTTTCACTAACAAGATTCGGCTTACATACACACTCGGTGAAGCGCCTGCTTGCGGATTGTGGCGCGTTACCACGCAAGCGGGTAGCGATGGCAACACGTTGATTGATAATTGCAACAACCCGCTCGCTGCCGGAGGCACTACGACATTCTCATCGCCTCACCCGGCCGTCGCGCAGATCGCGATGCCCACCGAGTTCTGCGAGGGTGCCACCGTTATCGCTGACGGTTCCGCAAGTTCCGGCGCAGTAACAAATTTTTGGAGCGTTCAGGAGTCGGATGCCAACTGGAACCCGATTGGGCCCGAGTACTCGGGGTGGTTTCCTGGCCCGCCCGGCACATTTGATGTGAGCCATTGGGCGGCGCAATCGGGACTGACACTAAAGTGTGGCAAATACTATCGAGTCAAGGTCGCGGTTCAGAATTGCTGCACTCGTTGGAGCGAAGCGGTGCAACTGATCCACATCCGCTGTCCCCTGGCCGATGCAGGACCTGACAGGACGGTGTGTTGCTGCGGTCCGCTGAAAATGCAAATCGGTTCCGCCCCGGTTGCCGGGGTCACTTATAGCTGGTCGCCGGCAATCGGTTTGGATGATCCAACGCTAGCGAACCCGACGATTGACTTCTCAGTTTTTAACGGCACGTCGGTGGCTTTTCCTAGTGTCTACGAAGTCACGGCGACGGACGCCTTTGGTTGTACTTCGAAGGACTCAGTTTTCATCAAGACTGTGTGTTCCTGCCGTCCGCCGGCCAAAGTAACGGCAACCCGACAAGGCCTCTGCTCGCGGACGTACACGCTGACGGCGGATTGCGCGTGCGGCGACACGACGGCAACCTATCTCTGGAGCGCGGGCGGGCAGACGACCCAGTCGATTTCGGTTGAGGGAGGAACTGGTCCATACACAGTTACCTGCCGCAATGAGTGCGGCGCAACGATCTCTCAACCCATTATTGCTCCCCCAGCGACGGTACTCGAAGGCGGCTTTCCAGGTATCTCGTGTCCTAACGTTTTCACTCCCAATGGAGACAACGTTAACGATTTTTGGGTGGTTCAGGATCCCGGCCTGGCACTTGGCGCCTCGCCGGCCTACAACGCCACCGACTACGAATTTGAAGTGTTCGACCGTTGGGGATCCAGAGTTGTCTATCTTTCGGGTTCCACCACAAGCGGTTTCGCAAATGGCTCGATCCCTCACTGGGACGGCACCGCAAATCAGAGTGCGATCTACTCCTGGTGGCAACACCTTTGGGGCAAAGAGGACACTTTTGCGGGAGCGAATTTATCGGATGGCACTTACTTCTATTTCTTCAGGATGAAGAACTGCACGAACGGTTGGACGGACATATGCTACGGCCATGTTGCGATCTTCAGATGAGATGGGACCAGCGGCTGAGTTGCCAGGATCCTCTTCTTGGGAAGGCATCCTGGAAATTTGTCTAGGCTCGGGCCAGACACTAGTTCCTTGACTCCATCATGGGTTTTGATATGTTCCCGGAGACTGTCGACACTGAGCCGCGCTTGTGCGCAGCACTTTCGAGTTCTAAAACGCTGAGATCTCAAATCTAAGACTTGTAATCTCAGATCGGCAATCACCCTGCCGCTTTAATCAAGTCATATAAATGTCTAATCGCAGTCCTGCGGTTGCGGGGGCGGCCTATCCTTTGGCGCAGCTTGCCTGTGCGTTTGCGCTCGGCATTCTCGTAGGCGCCTTCCTGACCAATGCATCTCGGCTTTTCCCGAGCACCGCCGCCGCGTCCGTTCCATCATATTTGGTTTGGTTCTTTAAGTGCGGCGGCGCGCTAATCTCTGCAGGCGCGATTGCGGCTTTGCTTAAAGACAAATTGCGATTGGCGACTACGCTGGTGTTGCTCGCAACCTTATTGCTCGGGTCAGCATTCGCAATCGTTGAGCAAAGCAGAATTCCTTCCCATCAGATTCGGCGGCTGTTAGAAGCAGGAGTAATCAAGGTTGGCGAGCCGGTTGAATTAACGGGAGTGCTGGAACAAGAACCCGAGCCGGCGCCAGAACGTTCGTTCCTTCGATTGAAAGTAAGACGCCTTCGAGTCGGAAACACCGAGAAGCAAACGTCGGGCGTGGTCATGTTATCGGCCCGCGTGGCCCAAAAAGACAGCGAACAGGATTTTGTCGCACTCGACTTGCGGTATGGCACTTCGTTGCGCCTGATGACGAGGCTGGAGCGCGCCGATAGCTTTCGTAATCCAGGCGTTGCTTCGTTCACCGAATATTTGGATCGACAGGGCTATGACGCAACGGCGCTGGTGAAGAGTCCGCTTTTGATCGAGCGACTGGAGAACGAGCGCGTGTTTCTGCCATTAGCCTGGTTATACGAATGGCGTCGCAAGGTGCAGATCGCGATCCATTCTCACTTCTCAAAAGAAACTGCCGGCGTGCTGGATGCCGCAATACTCGGCAACCGCTATTTCCTGTCGCAATCAACTTCAGAACGCTTTCGCGAGGGCGGCACGTTTCACGTACTCGTGATCAGTGGGTTGCACATAACTTTCCTGGGCGGAATCGTTTTCTTGATTGCGAGACGCTTCACCAGGAATCGCGCAATACAGCTTGCCCTGTCGACGGCAGTGTTGTGGTCATACGCGCTGGCGGTTGGCGCGGAAGCGTCGGTCGTAAGGGCAGCGTTGATGTTTACGCTGGTCGTGCTCGCGCCATTAGCTTCGCGCCACGCGTCGTCGTTGAACGCACTGGGCGGCTCAGCGCTGGCACTCCTCGCCTGGCGGCCGAGCGATTTGCTCGATCCGTCTTTTCAGTTAACGTTTGCATCAGTGGCGGCGATCGTTTTGTTGTCATGGCCGCTGCTGCAAAAACTGTCGGCCATTGGTGCCTGGCGACTGACCCGCGAGACTCCTTATCCGCCGTCATGCGCGCCGTGGTTGCGAAGTTTGTGCGAAAGTCTTTTTTGGAGTGAACGGCAATGGCTCGCTGAACTAGAGCAAACTAACTACAGCTACAGACTTTTCAAGACGCCCGCGGCAAGAGTTCTGGAACGATTTCATCTGCAACGGCCATTGCGTTACGCGTTTTCAACTATTGTTGTCTCGGCGAGCGTGCAGTTGGTTTTGTTGCCGCTGCTCATCGTTTATTTTCATCGCCTGTCGTTTGCATCATTGATATTGAACATTGGCGTGAGCTTGATGATGGCGGCGATGTCAATTGTTGCCGTGTTTGCCTTGCTGCTCGCGCAAGTCAGCACTGTAATTGCCGGTCCTTTCATTAGTCTAACGAACGGCCTGAATTGGTTGACTGTTCACAGCGTCGATCCGTTTGCGAGAGCCGGCATCGCCTCTATTCGTTTGCCGGAGTACAGCGGCCGGGCCGCAATCATTTACGTTTTGTACTACTTGCCGCTAGCGGGGTTGATACGGCTCCTGTGGCGCTGGCAACCGTTACGTCTTTCAAGTTCTAAAAAGCGATCGATGCGATTGGCCTTGAAGGTCGCTTTTATCGCGCAGCTTTTGGGAGTTGCGGCAGTTGCCTTTCATCCCTGGAGTGCGACGCGGCCGGATGGAAATCTTCGTGTCGATTTTCTTGACGTAGGCCAGGGCGATTCAGCACTGGTTACGTTTCCTGACGGCTCGACGATGTTAGTGGATGGCGGTGGGCGGCCCGGGCCTTTTCGGCAAGACGCAGAGGCGGACGGCGATGAAGAGAAATTTGAACGTGACACGCGCAGCGTTGGTGAAGCAGTCGTCTCAGAATTTCTGTGGCAGCGCGGACTCGATCATGTTGATTACGTTTTGGCAACGCACGCCGATGCTGATCACATTGACGGCTTGAATGACATCGTTCGAAACTTTCGCGTGCGTGCCGCACTGGTCGCGCGTACGCCAAAAAGCGATCCGGAGTTTGCGCGTTTTTTAGAAACCCTATCCGTTCAAGGAGTACCCATTCAAGTAATCGGAGGAGGTGATCAACTGCAGATTGGCAATGTTGTCACGAGCGTTCTTTGGCCACCATCAGTTCAAAGTACCGAACTGCCATCGCAAAACAATGATTCAATCGTTCTCAAAGTGCTGTTAGGCCGCCGCTCATTTTTGTTAACCGGGGACATCGAGGCACCTGCCGAGGAAGCATTGACGCCTTTCGCTGACACTCTTCGCGCAGATGTCGTCAAGGTGGCGCATCACGGTAGCAAGACGTCGTCTACTGCCGGATTCATTGCTGCCGCGCAACCACGTTATGCAGTGATTTCTGTTGGGCAAACCTCAATCTTTGGTCATCCTAATCCGGATGTTGTGAAACGATGGGAAGCGGCAGGCGTGCAGGTATTGAGAACCGGCAACAGCGGCACAATCACCTTCACCACAAATGGAACGGATCTAAAGTTGGAAACTTTTGTGAAGCAGAAGTGAATCCAGCAGTGAAACTGGCACGGACTTTAGGGAAGGTTTGACCAAGTAAGACGCATAGGTCGGCTTCTGGCTTTCGACGCGTAGCGTCAGTGTGAATTTAGCCCGGCCTTTCAAGGCCGGGAAGGGTCAAGAAAGTGTTCGCGTCGCTTAGCGACGCTTGAAATCAACGGAAACTCAATCGTCGCTACGCGACGAGAGCAAGCAACACCCTTGATCCCGGCGTTTAAACGCCGGGCTAAATTCACACCGCCGCTACGCGTCGAAGACACTAATTAGATTTTCCTTTGGTCGGTAGTTGCTGACGAAGACATAGACTAAAGTCTGTGCCACTATTCGCGGCGCTCATTTCGGGCGAGACGCACGCAGTCCCATACCACGCGAACTTTACAGAAATTTTTCGGTGTCGTCCGGAGTATAGAGATCGATCTGGGTGCTGCCGGGTTTGTAAGTATGCAGTACTCCGAGCGGAGGGGCGTAGACGTGAATGGTAATGAGGTCTCGTTCGCTCACATCCGGATTGCCAAGTTGATGAATGTCCGGAATATCTGAGCCGGTGACGGCGCCCGGCGCATATTCGCGCGCGGATTGATATTCCAGACCTTGCTCCTCATCGTAAGTGAAGGTCGTTTCCCACAATGGCCCTTCATGAACTTTTACGCCGCCGTGCGAGCCGTTATGATCATGAATGGGTGTGCGATGTCCGGGGCGCCAGCACAGCACCAGCATCTCGACAAACTCGTTACGGCAAACACGATGACGCCAGTAGTTGCCGTCTTTGAAACCGATGTAAGGCTGCAACTCCTCGCTCGAAATATTCGCAGACTCAAGCCAAGCGTAGATCTGTTCGAGGGCGGGAACGCTGGTCTGCGACTCC
Source organism: Blastocatellia bacterium (assembly GCA_003488005.1). Lineage (GTDB taxonomy): Bacteria > Acidobacteriota > Blastocatellia > Pyrinomonadales > Pyrinomonadaceae > PSRF01. Next base: position 60,482 of record DNND01000127.1, read on the forward strand.
AGCGCTTTTACCAAATCCGGCAGCGAAAGATCGTCGCTGCCAAGTTTTTTGCTTTGTAGATCTTGTTCAGTTTCGACGTGCGTGGACAATGTTTGCTCCTTGAATCTCAAATGCCCTTATATTCTTTGCGCGTGTTCCGGTCAAGCCATCCAGCAATTAATCTTTTGTTGCACTGCCTCGCGAAATAATAATGCTACGCGCTGCATCGCCGTCCCCTTGAATCTTAACGTGCCAGCATGGCGGCAGCGGATATTTGCCAAGGCGTTCCGCCCACTCAATCACGATCACTGCCTCTTCGTTGGTAATCAACTCATCAAGATCAACCGCATGGGCCGCGGAGGCTCCGGCGTCCAGGCGATAAAGATCGATATGAAAAAGCGGCAGGCGCCCCTGGTAAGGATTGACCAGCGTAAACGAGGGACTGGTTACCTCGTCAGCGTCAACCTCGAGACCAGCGGCAACTCCCTTCACAAAGACTGTTTTGCCGGCGCCCAGTGGTCCATCGAGCAGGAGAATCTCGCCGCCGCGAAGTTGCATGCCAACTTGCTTGCCGAGATCAAAAGTTTCACTCGCATTCAGCGAAGTCCATTCGCCGGTAGAAATGTATTCTTCTGAAGCCGCGGTCATTGGTTAGTGTTTGGTGTCTCGCCTTTTGGATCGAGCGAACGGATGGCGTCGCTCAAGTGTTCACGAATATCCGAAGCTACCATCGTTCGCATTCCAAGTTTTCGTGCTGCGAAATCGCCTGCAAGTCCGCCGACATAAAGCGCAGCAATCGTCGCTGCTAACAGATTCGCCTTGTCTTTCAACGCGCCTGCCGCTTGCGCGACAAACCCGGCGATGATGCCGGTAAGGGTGTCTCCAGCGCCGGCAGTGCCCAGCCCGGCGTTGCCCGTTGGATTGATAAAAACGCGCCCATCGGGCGCTGCAATCAACGAACGCGAGCCTTTCAAAACAAGAATCAGCTTGTGCCGCTTGGCAAATGCGCGTGCTACGGCAACGCGATCGGCGAGCGCGGATTTATCTGTGGTTCCCAGCAAGCGCAACATCTCGCCCGGGTGCGGCGTCAGAATGAGGGGCGCTTCTTCAGAGCCTTGCAAATCAGCCGGCCACGGCGATAAACAATTCAAAGCATCCGCATCAATCACGATCGTAGTCTGTCGCTGCGCCACGACCGCGTGAACAAAACGACGGGTGCGTTCATCGGTCGACGAAATGCCTGGTCCAATCGCAACCGCATTGACTTTTGACATCAATCCGACCACATGGTCGATTGCTTCGTCGCTGATTGCGCCGCGATCTGTTTCGGCCAACACGGTGGTCATTACTTCCGGCATCACGGCCGCGGCGACTGCATTTTGTGAAGAGACCGGAGTGGCAACAGTCACTAAACCCGCGCCCGCTCGCATTGCAGCGTTTGCGCAAAGCACGGCAGCGCCGGTGTAACCACGCGAGCCGGCGAGCACCAACACATGGCCGTGCGTATTTTTGAAAGACTCAGGCCGATAGCGCGTGCTGATCAGAAAGTCCCTTGCATCTCGCTCTTCAGTTAAAAAGAGCTGTGACTCCGTCGCATCAACCAGCGTTCGCGGCGAACCGATATCGGCAATTACCAACTTGCCATTCAAATGCGAAGCGGGGGGCAAAACATTTGCGACTTTCGGGGCAGTGAAAGTTACGGTTACATCTGCGGCAACTGCCGGCCCGACCGGTTGCGCCTGATCGGCATCGAGACCAGAGGGAATGTCTATTGAAACAATCAACGGTTCGGTGGCGGATGTTTGCCGACTCCCTGACAGATATTCTACAACCTCAGCAAAGACGCCGGTCAGCGGTCTCTTCAATCCTGTGCCGAAGAGAGCATCTACGATCACATCGTACGAAGGCGCAGCGGCTACAATGTCCTGCCATTTCCTTGAGTCGTGGCACTCGCTGAAATCCAAGTGAGCAACTGGGTTGGAAGTGTTAGCCAGAGCTTGGAAGTTATGGCGCGCGTCGCCCTGCGTGTCATCAAGCTTTCCGAAAAGTATTACATCGATGTGAACAGCGAGCGAGGATAGTTGGCGCGCGAGGGCAGCGCCATCGCCGCCATTATTTCCGGGGCCACAGAGTATTTGTATTTTCCTGCCAGTGAGATCGCCACCAAAGTGAGTTGTCACGGCTTGAAGACAGGCGGCCGCGGCTGATTCCATGAGCTGTAATGACGAGATCTGATGATTCTGTGTGGTGAGGCGATCCACTTCCCGCATTTGTTGAGCTGAGATGACAGGCTGCACAGTTGGATGATAAGGACGACCTCGTGAGGTGGTCAATCTAAAGCTGGAAGCGCTTCTGAAAGTTTCCTGGAACACAAAAAAATGGCGGCCCGAGGCCGCCTCGCCTCTGCCGCTGCACTAGCCCGTCCGTTTTTCCAGGATAACTAACTAAAGAATGAATGCCTCGTATTCTCCAGAAAAATCTCATAGAAATAGCCTGAGCAGGGTTTGTTGGCCCGCTCAGGCTTTTTTTACTCAAGGAAGGAGAATCGAACCTATTCAGATTTAGCTGCGTTGCGTCGTCTGCGAATTGCGCCGACCGTACCCGCGAGACCTGTTCCGAGCAACAACATTGTGGCCGGTTCAGGAACTTCGCGATTGCCGCCACAACCCTTACAGAAGAAGAAGCTTTCGTGGCCGCCCGAGGCGTCGGAAACGCTTGCCGCCAGACCTAATCTCAGGTTCGGGTTGGCTGCAATCGCCGCTGCCAAAGCAGCAGCAGCATCAGCGTTAAGAGCGAAGGTGAAATCCGATTTGCCCGTGCCGTTGCCGTTCAAGGTGGCTTCACGCAGGGTCAGGGCATCGGCGAGATGAGCGGTGAAAACGGCGTTTCCCGATTGATCATAAGCGGTCAAGACCAGCGTATTGAGCACTATTGGTCCACGAGGTCCAGCATTACTGCCGCCCTTGTTCGGATCATTAATGTTCATGTTGATGCATACGTTCCCGTTAGTTACGCCTAAATCCGTGACCGAGTAGGTTTGATTGTTGGAGCCGCCGACGATCTGATTGCCAATGACAAGATCGCCTCTGCGGTTCGCTCTTGCGTCGTTAGGAGCAAAGGCTACAGAACCCATCGCGTTAGTCGAAGAACCCGGGCTCTGAATTACCAGCACGGTATTGACGGTTCCCAGACCGGCAGGCTGAATGATGTTGGGACCAGCTGGAACGATCAGAAAGTTGTCGGCTCGTGCACTGGTGCCCGCCAGCGAAAGCGTTAACAGAACGCCAAGAGCAAAAATGCCCCTCGTAAAAAGCTTGTTCATTTAGCGAATCTCCTCCCGAGTAAAGTCGCTGTGGCATCCTTTGGGTTCGCCCCGGTGGCACAGTAACTAGTTGAATTTCCTTACTCTTGGGAAAAGAACCAATAAACAGAGGCTTTCAGCTTTTTCTGGAAGTGACTTGAAGTCCGGAGCAAAGGGACTATTTCCTCAGCCTGGCTAGCCGGAGGAGCCTGCCAACAACGGCTTGCGAGGCGGGTATGCCCAGCGCCGAGGTGATTGCGAAGTATGAAATTCCGTAACCGCCGAGCACTATCGCTGCCAAGGGAATGGGATGCAGGTCGCCAACCAGCAGCTTGAGTCCCCAACCAATTCCCGCGGCGGCTAAAGCAGCCAGCCAAAGCTTGATCACATAGCCAGCGGCCAACCCGGTCTTGCCGATGCGCCGGTTCAGCGTGCGACGCAGCAACGCAAACTCAATCCAACCCGCAATACCTGCAGACGCGGTCAAGCCTGCCACGCCCCATTTTGGATTAATGCCCAGGGCAATTGGTAACGGCAGTGCAAACAGGTAACCCAGCAAGGTGGTTAACGTGACGCGAATGATCGCGTAGCGCAATGGCGTACGAGTGTCATGAAGAGCGTAGTAAGTGGAGGAGTAGAGTCGACCCAAAGTCGAAGCGAGCAGTCCAACTGTTGAGCCGGCGAGAATGCCCCAAACGAAAATTGAAGCATCGTGCTTAAACTGTCCGGTCTGATAAAGCACCGCGGCAATCACATCGCCCAGCGCCAGGAAAGCCATCGACGATGGAACAATGAAAAAGGCAATACGTCGCAGTCCATTGTCGAGCCGCTTTCTTAGTACTTCGGCGACTTCCTCAGTGTTGCCGATTGCTCTCGACATCGCCGGCAGTTCTGCCGCCGATACTGACATCCCAAATAAACTTACCGGCAACGTGTAGAGACTCTGAGCGTAAGTCAGCGCGACGACCGAACCTTCGGGCAGCAAGCTTGCCAACACTGCATCAACAAAAGCGCTGATTTGGACCACGCCGCGGCTCATGAAGACAGGAAAAAAATTTCTGACGACAGTCCTGACGTGAACGCTAGCCAAATCAAGCGCCGGACGGAGCCGGTGCACCAGGCGAAACACGACAGGTAACTGCACCCCGAACTGCAACGCACTGCCAATAACCGAACCCCAGGCGACGTATTCGGCCAGGGGAAACTGACCCAGCTTGCGGCCAAAGAAAACCAGCGATGCGATCATCGCCAGATTCCAAGCGACGGGGGCAGTGTAGGAAATGAAAAAGCGATGGTGGCTGTTGAGAACGCCGAGACACCAGGCGGAGAGCACCAGTAGACCAGCGCCGGGGAAGAGAATCCGCACCAGGCGAATGGTTAGTTCTCGGGTTTCGCCGTGGAACCCCGGCGCGATGGCAGAAATGATGTAAGGGGTGGTAAGAACGCCGGCAAGTACGATTATTGAGACTACCAGCGCGAGTATTCCCAGCACTGCGTTGGCAACGTGCGCAGCTTCCTCTTCATCGTCGTGGGCCAGCAGCTTGGCATAGACCGGAATGAATGAAGCCGAGAGTGCGCCTTCGCCAAAAATATTCTGCAGGAAATTCGGAATGCGAAACGCTGCGCTAAAGGCATCGCCCGCGGCTGAAGTTCCAAAGTAGTGCGCGAAAACGCGTTGTCGAACCAAGCCGACGATACGGCTGATGAGAATGCCGGCACCGACAAGAAATGCAGATCGGCCACTGCTGCGTTCTGGTTTTGCTGTTTTGCCAACGGGACTGTCAATGCCCGCGTCGCCTACCTGTTCGATCGTCTCGCCGGCGATCGAACCTGCTTCCGCGTGATTTTCATGCGCGTCATTATCCTTAGCTGGAGGAGAAGCGCCGGGGTTGGAGGAATCGTGCATCTCGGGATCAGAGACTGTAGTCTTTTATTTTGGTGAGCAGCGTTTTGTAGCTGACACCCAATTCTTCGGCGGCCTCATTCTTGTTGCCGTCGTGATTTTTCAGCGCCGCGGCTATTTTGCGTTGCTCGACAAAACGCAAAGCACGCTGCGCCACTTCAGACAACGTGCCGCTGAGATCAAACGAAGCAGGCGTCTGATCGCCGCCGCTGCGGGTCACTAGCCCAAGGTCAACCGGCTCCAACACCAAAGTATCCGAAAGAATACAGGCACGCTCAATCGCATTTTCCAACTCGCGAACGTTTCCGGGCCAGCGATGCACGCGCAACGCGACAGTGGCATCCTGGCTGAGACTCGCTTCGAGGCCGCGCAATTCCTTCCCCAGTTCGGCGGCAAAATGTTTTGCCAGCATGAGGACATCGCCGTCTCGCTCGCGCAAAGGTGGAATCTCGACTGGAAATACAGCCAGGCGAAAAAATAGATCGCCGCGAAACTCACCGTTGTCCACTGCAGCTTTCAGATCTTTGTTAGTCGCCGCCACCACGCGAACATCCACCGGAACAGGCGCGCGTCCACCGATGCGATCGACCATCTTCTCCTCGATCACCCGCAGCAGTTTGCCCTGCACCGCTAACGGCAATTCACCAATCTCGTCGAGAAAAACTGTGCCACCCGAAGCCAGCTCAAACTTTCCCAGGCGCCGTTCGCCGGCGCCGGTGAAGGCGCCACGTTCGTGTCCAAACAATTCGTTTTCGATCAGCGTTTCCGGGATCGCAGCGCAGTTGATGGCCACGAAAGGCTTCTGCCGTCGCGGCGAAAGATGATGGACGGCGCGCGCGAAAAGTTCTTTGCCGGTACCCGATTCACCCAGAAATAAGACGTTGGCTTCGGTCTGGGCCACACGTTGGGTTTCGGCGACAGCGCGCTTGATAGCATCCGATTCGCCGATGATGCGGGGAAAGCCATAGCGGCGCGACCACTCTTCGCGCAACAGAATATTTTCAGTTCTTAACCGCGCCTGTTCAAGAGCGCGCTCGACTATTAGAAGAAGGTGATTTGAGTCAACCGGCTTTTGCAGAAAGTCGTGGGCGCCATCTTTCATCGCCTGCACTGCTTCATCAATCGAGCCGAAAGCAGTCATCACGATGACTGGCGTGCCGCTGTCCGCCGCGCGTGCCGCGCGCAAAACGTCAAGACCCGAGCCGTTGGGCATGCGCAGATCGGTTAGAACCAGCTTGTGTGGAGAGCTCGCGATTTCGTTGAGAGCAGCTCGTGCGTCGACGGCTTCAGTGACTGTGTAGCCCGCGTTTTCAAGAGTCAAACGTAAAACGCGGCGCAGGCTGTCTTTGTCTTCAACAAGAAGGATGTCAGGCATGGGTTCGTGGGCGCGAAGTGGCGGCCACGGAATTGTACAACAGGTGCGAGGGCAATAGCTGTTTGCATCCGGCGTGGGTCAAACAAAAAACCGGGGCTATTGGTTTGTCACTCATGACGAAACCGATAACTCCGGCGATCCCCTTGCCAACGTATGCTATCGCTCTAAGTACCTACCAAGCCTTTTGAATAACTCACAAATGTTTGTTTGACGCGGTCTTTATTTTTCGACGACGCCCAAAACTTTGGTGCCGGCCATCACTATCGAACTGTGGTCGGCGGTTGAATCATATTGCAGGTTAGAATTTCCGCCGCCACCGTTGTAATCAAACGTAGGCTCCAGAAAATTTCCTGTAGCGCCGAATCTTGCGACCATGATGGCGCCGAAAATGTCTCGGTTGCCACCGCCCTGCTTCAGGACTCGTCCGGCCCCCAGGACCAGGATGAGGCCCTTGAAGTTGGGACCAGGCCCGGTGAAATAAAGGGTACCGGTGACTATTAGCAGGCCAGCGCCGCCATCGAGTGTGCAGTCACCGTTAACGATAGTGAACTGCGGCGCACTGACTGATCCAGCGTTGCCGTTCAGTGACGAGAGTATTACACCACGCTTGGGACATGGCGAACCGGGAGCAGCGCATGAATTAGCCAGCGCCGTCGCCTGGGTTAGAAACGTTCTGGCATTATCCGCAGTTTGCAGAAACCAGGGAGTGGGCACCTTGGTCGTGCCTGCAGGTGCGGGATCGTTGGGGAGGTCGAGCACATTGAACTTCGGGTTGGCGATCGATCCCGGCTTCGAGGCATATGCCGCCTGGACGGTGGCGACGTCATGTCCGCTGACGGCCAGCGTTGGCTTGGCTGCTACGAGTCCAGCGTTGTCCACGCCCGAAAAAGTTTTTGCATTACTATTCCCAAAATCGACATTGGCGTCGGTTGAGGCATTGTCATGCCCACGCAGAACAAGCGCCGCGGGTACATCAATATCCAACGCATTTGCGCTGAGTAACATCGACAACTGTTTGCTGGCGCCACGTGGTCCATATCCAATGGAGTCAACCATCACTCGCGTTGGTATTTGGGTTGCGAGCGTTGTGGTGTCCGCATTGGTGACCATGACGCTATAGGCGATTCCACCAAAGGGATTGTAAGAACTACTGATTCCAACGCGGTCGGCATAAGCGCCGCCCGAAGGCGTGTAATTGTAAGTGAGCCAACGTGACAGCCGTTTAGGAAAACCTGCCGTTGTTGGATCGCTCGCCAGATTTGAGGTCGACAGTGTGAGAGCTTTGCCAAAGTCTATTCTATTCTCCGGCGCGACCGTGCCGGGAGGATTGGCAACGAATAAAGGACTCGGCAAGACATTGCCACGAAACACATTGAGGGCTGCCTGAATCCCTGCCTCTGCGCCATAGTACGCCTGCATCTCGGCGGCCGCGTCAACAGTGCTTGTGCCGGCAAGCGAGGTCGAAAGTATCAGCGCACCGCCCGCCGTCAACAGCAGCGCAGAAATCATCAGCACCATAATGAGAGCGGCTCCGCGTTCACTTTCTCTGTTGCGCCGAGCGGTTAGAGTTTTAAGTCTATTAGAATTCATTTCATCACCTGGGACTTTTAGAACTGCGGCAATGTGTTCGGACCATTTCTCAGTGCCACATCCGAGTTTAAGTGGACTACCGAAGCCGGCTGTCCGGGTAAGGCGGGCAGGTCAATGAGTACATCAATATTTACTCGTTCGGCTGTCGCGGCTGTGGCGTCATTCCCGGACATATCGAAATAACGAATCGCCAATCCGTTAATATGGCTTGCCAGGACAACCGAGCCCCCCGCTTTGTCGACACGAACGACGGAACCGTTCGCACTTTGAAAAACGAAATGGATATCCTCGTCCGAATCGGACAGATCAGTGTCGTTGTTGAGATTGGCGCGTACGCGAATGGAGCTAACTCCGGAGTCAGCGGTCACGATGCCGTTATCGTTTAAGCCATAGCCCGAGTTACCGATTTCTCGAGTCATAATATTCAGTGTGCGTTGCGCCGAAGCCAGCGCTTCCGAACGCGTGTTTTCGCGGGTGCGCGTGCGCAACGAGGTCGCCAGCAACGTACTGGCAGCAGCCAGCACCGCGAGGCTGATCGCCATCGCGATGGTGAGTTCCAGCAGGGAGAATCCCCGCTCGAATTTGTTGCTCGACCCTTTTTTCAGCAATTCCATTCTGGCCCTCAAGACTTAGTCGGCGCGGCTGCGTTGCGAAATTAAAGTAATCGTACCGCCCGCACCGGATGCCCATCCGGTAACGATGCTCTGCGAGCTGGTGGTGATCGTAATTGTCTTAAGCGTCGGCGAGTTATCGGTAACAGTTCTCGTCAGAGTGAAAGAGCGGCGATCGCGAAGAACCCCGCTCTGTACGACAGTGCCGGCGTTGAGCCTTGCATCCGTAGTTGTTCCGTTAAACTTTGCGCCGCGCAGCGCTTCCATTGCCTGTTGAGCCAACGCGAGTGAAACTGCACGATCGCTGCCGCCGGAATTATTGTAGATTGAAAAGCTGAACAGACTCGCTGACCCGAGAGCTACGATCAACATCAATAGCATGGCAATAGTGGTCTCGATTAGACTGAAACCCAGTTCGCCTGCTGGTTGCGGACAGCGGGCGACCGATGGCCTTCGGGTAGTTAAGCCGGCTCGCGAAGTGAAGTTCTTTTTGCTAATGCCGAGTTTCATGGAATTTGAGTGTTCGAGCGAAAATTCGGAGCAGGTGGGGACGAGCTTGTTACTGGACTACTCACGGCCGGGCCTTCGAGCGTGGGTTGTCCGGCGGTCGTCAAATCGATCCGGCTCGCGGGGCCGGAGGTGGTTGAGATGGTTATGAATGACGGCGAGGCAACATTTCCCGCCGCGTCAACAGTGCGCCCACGCCAGTTGAAGTAGATCGTCCGCGGGTAAGGAGTATTGAACTGGAGAGATGAGCCGGCTGGTAAGCTCATCACTTTCGGTGGGTCCAGGGTTCCGTTCCCATCGGCGTCGATGGTGACCGAGTAGAACGTTGCATTGATAATTGACACCTGGGCCATCTGCGCTGAAGCGGCCGGGTGGCGGCGCAAGGAATCAACCCGCGCCTTTTCGAGATAACTGCCGAATTGTCGCGCAGCATTCTCCCTGGCCATCACCTGACGCGCGCGCGTAATCTGCATTAACGCGAAACCGCTAACCACCGAAACAATGCTAACCACGATTAGCAATTCGACAACTGTAAAGCCTCGGCTATCTTTGTTTGGGCAAGAGGTGAGTGTAACTTCCATAGCGGCATAAAACCTAAAATTAGTTCGGGGAGTCGTTCAGAGTAATCTATTGAGAACAGTTCGCCTGGTGGCTATTAAAATTCGCGTACGCCCATCACAGCGTGACCACCTGCGCCCTTGGCTTTCTCGACGTCGTCGGAGTTGTATTGAATATTTGCAGTGCCACCTCCGCTGGTGTCGAACGTCGGCGCTTGAAACAGATCGTTATCGTTTCCGACGCGATCAAACTTAGCTACAAACATTGCACCGTAAATGTTCCCGTGTCCGCCGCCGCTACGAAGCACCTTACCAGTGCCGAGCACCATAATCACGCCGTTGAAGTTGAAGTTTCCCTGTAAAGTGAGAGTGCCGGTAACAACCAGCGTTCCTTGTCCGGTAGGGTCGCCTGGCCCAAGCGTGAGATCCCCGTCGACAAAAGTGAGAACACCATCGGGATTGCTCGCGCCGAGACCGCCGGTACTATCGATCGCCTGCTGACCGGTGGAAAAATAACGGCCTTCATTTACCGCTGCGGCCTTCACGCCGTCAGTTCCATAAAGAAAACTGCGCGCAGCCTTAACTGATTTAAGAAAGTCTGGCGTGTTGCTGTCTGTCAAAACTTCCGGATCGCCCGGAGTTATGTTTGGGCCGTTGGTTTTACAGCCGGTGCCATCGGCAGCGCAACCGTCGATGATATTATTCGTCGCAGTGTAGTCACTCCCACTTACCCCGAACGCGGGAATCGTTGGAAGTGGGTTTCCATAGGCGTCAACGCCGGAATAAGAAGTCACATTACTCGAACCCACATCGAAAACTATTGGATTACCCGACTGGTTTTGCAAATCGACGACGTGGTTCACGCCAAAATTGAGCGTGAATCGATTGACGACAATTTCCATGTTCTTCTGCGCACCCTTGGAGCCGAAACCGGTCACCTGAATTTTCAAGCGACTGGGCCTGTAATTAGCATTAGCAGCACGGAGGCTTCCGTCTACGTCGTCCGGATCTACGATTGATATCATCCGAAAAGAAGAACCTGATGCGGTAGCAACGGTAATTGAATTTCCGGATGTAGCGTCCCACAGGGCGGGAGTGCTCACAATATTCCGAAAGCTAGCCCTGGTGCCGGCGGGATTGGATTGCACGTTTCCACGTAGCACATTCAGTGTCCGTGCCACGCCAGCCTCGGCGGCATAGTAGGCCTGCATCTCAGAGGTCGAGTCGACCGCGTTAGTGCCGCTGAGCGCCGTAGTTAAGACAAGTGTCCCGCCGGCAGCCAGGAGTAGAGTGGAGAGAAGCAATGCGGTAATCAGCGCCGCGCCGCGTTCACCATTATGATTTCTTAGTTGATTCATTTGTTTCTCATCTCACGTTTAAGATCGCCTGGGCTACTCGCCAGGAAAGGAGTCTGTCAATACGTTGATAGACCAGCGTTCCGTAGTGTCACATCAGAAACCAGCAACACATGGCCACCGGGCTGGTAACCGGGAGAACCGGGCTGTCCCACGCGATCCAGTGTTACTGAAAGGGCAATCACAACGTATTTCGCCGCAGCAGGAAGCACTTCCGCTGACGAAGGGCTGGAGATGTCTGTGTCACTCTGGTTAGCGTTGTAGGTGACCGCTTGACCGAAATAATGTATTTGCAATGAGTCTATGCGGTTCGCAAGCACGGTCCCTTTGAATCTGTTTGCCGTGTACTCGTCCCAACGGGCCAGGTATTGAGTGCCCACTGCGAGATTTCTAAAGTACTTGACGTCCTCTCCCTGGTCCTCGCCTGCTAAACCCAGACCAATGCCGTTGCGCGCGTTCGCACTCACGGCAGTATTAAACTTGTTGAGATTGGAGCGTACGCGAATCGTGGTCGCACCCGACTCCGCGGATACAATACCGTTGGTGTTGAGGTTGAATCCGCCGTTGGCAATTTCACGCGACATTATGTTCAACCCGCGTTGCACATCAGCCAGCGCGTCCGACTTCTGATTCTCTCGAGAACGTACTCGGAAAGCGCTCGCGACAAGCGTACTTGCCATCGCCATAATGCCCAGCGTGATCGCCAGGCAAACGACAAGTTCCAAAAGCGAGAAGCCTTGTGTTCCATTCTTATTTTTGAGCGCCTGCATTAGATCCTCATTTTGTTCGGGAAGCATTTCGCTTCTCATCCAATCAGTAGGTTCCGGGAACCAAGGTTGAACGTTGCGACGATAAAATGACTCCACCGAGCGCTGGTCCCGCGCCCTGCGGAGTGACCCTAATAGTGATCGTCTTCACTGTTGGCTGGCCCGCGTCCGGCTGGCCGGCGGGAACGATGCTGGTGTTTTCAATGACGGTGACAACTGTGTAAGTCCGACCACTACTGGTTTCCGTCTCGGTGGTTCCGGCCGTTGCGCCCAGTCCCCCATTCGGGTAGGAGTAAGCAAGACCACGAGTGGTCACCGAGAAAGGAATACTGCGCAACCATTCCATTCGTTTTTGCGCGACTGCCATCGCAAGCTCGCGATCAGTAGCGCCACTATTTGCCATGGTGGCATAAGCGAAGAGCGAAGCCGCTCCTAGTCCTATGACCATCATAATGACTAGCGAAACGGCCGTTTCCATTAACGTAAAGCCTTGTTCCGTGGACCGGCGTGCTGTCATTCGCGAATGTCCGGGCTGCGAGTTATCGATGAAACGCATATCTGGCTCCCATTTAGTTGCCAACGCTAACGGTTACTTGTTGAGTAGTTCCGCAAGAAGGGCTGGCGGAGATATTTACAGTGAAGGTGCCACGATTTCCGTTGCCGGATTTCGATCCGATGGTAACGGTGGCGGATCCATTCCCAGTTAAACTGGACGGCGATACGGAGAGGGTAAGAGGGTTTCCGTTACCTGCCGTTGAGACGGAAATGGTATGGGCGCCGGTCGCGTTCGTTAAAGTAAATACCACCGTCCCTGTTTTCCGATTGGTGATACTTTGACTCAAAGAAAGTGAATTGGCACTTAACGAAGACGCGCAAGGAACCGGCGTGGGCGCGGGAGTGGGGGTGGCGGTTGGTACCGGAGTCGGATTGGGAATAGGTGTCGGGGTCGGCGTTGGCGTCGCATGGGGATTCCCGTTGCCATTACCATTTCCGTTTGGTGTAGGTGTTGGTGTCGGTATTGGAGTCGGCGTCGGTGTTGGA
>DNND01000127.1:73771-75233 GCA_003488005.1 Blastocatellia bacterium
GTTGGAGTCGGCGTCGGTGTTGGGGTCGGCGTGGCATCCGGCACAACGTCATTTGTTACGGCAGCCAATGTTATTCCGGGAATCTCATCGTCGCTGAAAACCTGATCGTTGACGGTGATGTCGCCCGAACCCGAAACGTCCACTGGCAGACTTCGTGCCTCGTTGATTATCTGAAAAACAAGTCTTTCAACGACTCGTCCGCGCCAGTCAAAGGTGGCCGTCTGTGCCACGTTATTAAAGCTGACACCCGAATCTAGTGAGAAGGTTCTTGTCTGAAGCGTGCCGGATCCGTCAAAGTCCATTCGAACATTAAATGTGGTTGTGCCTTCGCCAAAGGTCTGAACGAATGCTTCACTTCCAGGCGCAGCATGCCGGCGGATCGAATCGCCACGGGCCTTCTCCACGTAGAGCGCAAACCGACGCGTAGAGTTTTGCACCCGCGTCTCCGCCCGCGCGGTCCTGATCCCAAGAATTCCGAAGGTCGTCACAATCGCGATTATCGCTAGTGTGATCATCACTTGGAGGAGGCTGAAGCCATGTTCCCGGCTCCGGCCATCTAATCGCTGGGTCCTGCTTATTTCTTTCATCCGCTCCTCCGAAATATTGCTACGAGTTTAGGAACCTCCGCGACTTAGCTTTGGCAACGCTTATGCCAAGCTAAATTCGCAGCAAAATCGCTTTCTTTCTAAATACTCGGTGGCTAGAGCGGGTTAGTTTGTTACTTAAGGTAACGACAACGGAAGTGTGCTTCCTGTTCTGAAACGCCCGCCCATCTGTCTTATGCAGAAGTTTGGAACAGCGGATCAGCGGAAACCAAGGTTGGCTTAGACCTTTTGATTAGGCAGGGTTCTTTCTGTCCGGACGGCCATTCGTCCTACTCCGAAAGGATCGTCCTCCGGGGACCATGGCGCCGCACGCCGGGTTCGCGGTTGGACGGCAAAGCGCCCCGTCGATCTTTTGATTGGCGGGGCGCAATGCTGAACTGAAGAGATTTATTTCTTAGGGTGGGCTGGCGCCGGTCTTGGAGTTGGGCTCAAACTCATTTGCCGATGTCGAGATGCTTTGCGTGTCCGCCAGTTTCATTGCCAACACACGAGGCTTGTAGCCGAAAGACTTTGGTCCGCCACGACTGTTCTGCACTTGCATTACCAGCCGGTCCTGGTTCTGCCTGAACCTCAACACGCCCCCGCGCTGATTCATAATTACAAAAAGTAGAACGTCGCCGCGCGCGGTCTTCATCTGACCGACTAACGAACTCGCGCCGCCATCGGTCCGCACCAGAGTCCCAGTCTTGGCGATGACGCTTCCTTCCCAGGCGGGTCCGGTAAAGCGATCTTCCAGAGTGCCCGGATCGATGCCGGCAACGGGCATAATGTCGGCGGGCGTGAGTTTGTGCTTCTGCAACTCGTTGCGCAATCCGCGGAAAATTTTCATCATGGCTCCCGGCGGCACGCGGGTAATT
>DNND01000127.1:75513-84352 GCA_003488005.1 Blastocatellia bacterium
TCATGGCTCGCGGCGTCACGCGGTTAATTCCCAAGCCACTCACCGATGAAAGTTGAACCTCACTTTCCGGAATTCCCAGCAACGTGACCAGTTGCCGGTTGACCGACGGCGCACCGCCGAGGCTGTCGCCGATTCGCTCGGCCATAAAATTATTCGAATAGCAGAGCAGAACCTTAAGCACATCCGTCAGCTTACTGGAGTTATGAGTGAGAAGCAGTTTAGCCCCGGGCGCTACTGGGCCAACGACGACCTCGCCCATCACTGCAACATTGGGAACAGTTTGCAAGCTTGCTTGATCGCCGAGCGTCAGGCGCTCGTACATCCACGAGCGTGTTGCCTCACCAGATCGAAGCGACGCATTCAGAGTGTCATACAACATTTCGCCGGAGCGGCGCGCTGACGCACTGAAATTCATTGTGAAGCCGGGAGCGACAACGATGTTGCCGGTAACCGTTCGAATGCCCAGATTATTTAGCAGTCGCGCGATCATTACTCCGTGCTCGTAATGAAACGACGGATCGCGACCGGTGACGTACAAGTTGCCCGATAGCTCGCCGGTAGCTTTATTTATGGTACCGTCTGTCCAGAAACCGTTAGTGAATCGATACTGTGGGCCAAAGGTGTGAAGGGCCACGAGAGCCAGTCCAAGTTTGACTGACGACGCTGGATTGAAGCCCTGGTCAATTGCTTGTGCCGAGACGGTCTTACCGTCGACTGTTTCGATAAGAACGCCCTGGAGACCATAGACTAATGGCTCATCACTGCTTTCATTTTGCTGCGTGACGGCGCCGGCTGGCGACGCGGCTGGTTTCGCTGAAGTGTCCGGCAGCGGAAGAGTCGTCTGCGCGCTGCCGAGCATGGCACAAGCCAGCAGCAGAATAATCAATAGAAAAATCTGTGCCCGCGTTCTTTTTTTATGCATCGTTTTCATTGCTCAACGGCGACCAGAACCTATCGATAATAACATGACGCGGGAGAGTGATGGTGGAGAAGGATCTTTCGATGCGCTGTTCAAGAAGGTAGATGCCGCGCTTGAACTCAGAAATATTTTTGCGCTTTGATCCACAAACTGCAGATCGCAATTGCGTTGACAATAAAAGAACCGCAAACCTAGAATCTGGACATTGACAATCGCATGAGACTAAATCATCAGCCCGTTAGTGCGGCAGATATTCGTGCCACACACGCCGTGCGCAAGAAGGAAATTCAGTCGCGGCTCAGCGAGTTTAGCGCAGTGTGGCGGAGCGGCTCTGACGAACGTCTTTGGGAAGAACTCGTCTTCTGCATTTTCACCGCTGGTGCTTCTGCGCGCATGGGGTTCACCGCGGTCGAGGCGGTCAGGCCTTTGCTGGCCCAGGGCGGGAGGCGAGAGATGACGCGCGCTTTGCGCAAAGCCGGCGCGCATCGCTTTCCGGTAGAGCGGCCCGGTTATATCGTCGTCACGCGCGATTACCTGCGCGAGCATTGCAATCTGAAGCTGCGGCGAAAGCTTGAAAGTTTTCGTGATCCAATCGAGCGCCGGGACTGGTTGGCCCAGGAAAAGCGCATCAAAGGTTTGGGTTACAAAGAATCAAGCCATTTCCTGAGAAATATCGGCATGCGCGGTTATGCGATTCTGGACAAACATGTGATGAGTTGTCTTCATGACTTGCAGATAGTTGAGATTGCAAAGCCGCCGGCCACCCGAGCACGCTATCTGGAAGTCGAAGAAAAGTTGAAACTCTTTTCGCGCGACCTCAAGATAGACTTTGACGAACTTGATTTGGTGCTCTGGTCGATGAAGACTGGCGAAGTGTTGAAGTAGGTGTTGAAGTAAGCGCCCGTCAACAGCAGTTGTGTTATTCCCCATGTAGGCGAAAGCCATGATTGCGGTGTTTCAAGGAGTTTAGTGAAATGACAAGCAGGCGACGCAGACTGGCCGCAGAAATTCTCGCGGCCTTTGTGATCTGTCTGGCATTTGTTGGCCCAGTGAATGCCGGTGGCGAGCAAAAAACGCGCGTGCGCGCCGATCGTGCGTTGCGCGACGGCGACTTTGAGAGCGCGGAAAAAATGTTTCGCGAGTTGCTTGCGAAAGACACGCACGACAAGGGCGCTCGTTTAGGTTTGAGCTTTGCGCTGTTGAAACAGCGGCACCTGCAAGATGCTTACGATCAGGCTGCAAGAGTAATTTTGGCCGATCCACTTTCCGCGCGCGCTCATGCTTTGCTGGGCGCTGCCATCCTTGCTTCCGGCAACTTTCGGAATTCAGTTGAAGAGTTTCGCACTGCCCTCAGTCTCGAGGAAAACGAGGCACTGGCGATTGGCGGATTGGCGATGGTGGATTTTTATGAGAACCGCATCGACGCAGCAATCAAAGGACTGCGACACGCGGTGAGTTTGGATGGTAACGAACCCGATTACATTTTCAACCTGGGCCAGGCGACGGCGCGCAACGAACGTTACAAAGAAGCAGCAGATGCTTACGAAACATTTCTCCTGATCGCCCCAAAGACCGATGCGGATCGTCGCGCGCGCATCCGTGGGTTGATCGATTTCCTGCGTTATCTGGGTAACCAGGGTTTGCTCTACACGGTGAGCGGAAACAAAACCAGCTTGTCGTTTGAGTCGGTGGACGGCCGGCCCCTGCTAAAGGTGCGCGCGAACGGCAGCAAACAGGTGCTGCGTTTCGTGCTTGATACCGGATCGGGAATGTCTGTTATCTCGGAGGAGACAGCAAAGAAGTTGGGAATGCATCCAGTCGCGCGCGGCGGCATGGCGCGCGCCGTTGGTGGCGGCGGAAAGTTTGAAATCGTTTACGGTTTTCTTTCCTCGCTGGAATTGGGTGACGTCAAAATTGCCAGCGTGCCGGTCTACATTCGCCACTTTTATGACAACAGAACGCCAGTCGATGGATACCTCGGGCTGTCGGTTATCTCCAAGTTTGTTGCTTCGGTGGATTTTGGCACGCGACTTTTTACACTACAGCGGCAATCTGATTCAGATGATAACGACTCGCTCCGGCCAGGCTCGCGGACACTGCCCGCTGCCGCTCCTTCAGACATCGTCGAAATACCAGTGCGCACAACTTCAAGTGGATTCCTTAGCGGCGAAGTAAAGTTGGAAGGAATCGATAAACCTCTTAACTTCATCATCGATACCGGCGCGAGTGTCTCCGTCGTCTCCGAGAAACTCGTAGCAGAAGAAGAGCTCACAAGTTATATTGCCCCGGTTCGCATGCGAGTTTACGGCGCCGCGGGAATAACAGACGACGTGAAGACGGTGTTGTTGCCAAAAGTCATGCTCGGCAGTCTCGCGCGCGAACAAATCACTGCTGCGGTGCTGGATATGGAACCGGTAAATGAAACGGCGGGGTTCACGCAAAACGGAATTCTCGGCGGAAATTTTCTCGGCCACTATCGTATTTCTTTCGATTTCAGACGTGGATTGATTAAACTGGAACCGTTGAAGAAAAGCATAAAGACGAGCGACAGCTTGAACCTGGGACCAATGTGAGCGCGTTATGAAGCAGAGTTTATATCTCGAAACATCAGTGATCGGCGCTTACCTCGATAATGGTGAGCCGTTTCGTCGCGATTTGACGATTCGCTGGTGGGAACATGAGATGCCGGACTATCGCGCCGTGATTTCGCCGCTGGTCACGCGAGAATTAGAACGCGTGGCGGAACCACACCGCTCTTCATATCTGAAATTGATCGCCGATCTCGAACAAGTTGAGTTGGCCGAGGAAGCATCGATACTCGCTGAGGGTTACATCTCGCGCGGCATCTTTCATCGCAAATACATTGCGGACGCGATGCACGTGGCCATTGCATCGGTTCACAAAATCGATTACTTGTTGACCTGGAACTTTGGTCATTTGGCAAACGTGCGGCGGCAGGCTCGCATTCGCCTCTTTAATACGGCCGCAGGTTTTTATGTTCCGATGATCGTTACGCCCGAGTTTCTTGTTTCCGAAGCTACCGAGACTGGAAAATAGATTACTGAATGTATCGACGGCCAAAATTTCTGGAAGTGCTGCACGCGATTCGCGAGGAGATGTCTCGTGAAGTAGACTACGATGTCGATCTTTTTGCGGAACTGGTGCGATCCGGAATCCGTCCCGCGCATGGGCCCGAGCGAATAATCCGCGGCAGGCGAACCCACGTTCCGCCGCAGGACCTGGAAGTTGAGATCGACGAGCAGCCTAAAAAGCGTGCCGGCAGAAGTCGATAACGACGTTGGCGCTTTTAGCGAAATCACTTTTCTTTAATTTATGAACGCAACGTTTGAAACCATTGGACTGGAAGTTCCCAGCGAGAAAGCTTTTAACTATCTCGCCGAACGCGCCGGCGATCAGGGTGAGGCCACGCAACTAAATCGTCGCGGCGCCGTCCTGCATGGCCGTTGCTGGAAGCTCGGTGAAGGCCTCGAAGTTTGGACCGTGCTTTATGAATCCGGAAGCGGCGACGTGTTTTATGCCGACTGCCGTCCTGGTTTTCGCGCTCGCTACATTCAAACCATTACACCCTGGGCCCTGACCGAATACGACGAAGAAGGCGAGGCCGTGGTCCATGGTTATCGCGAAGGCACCGATTGCGAAGTCTTGTTTGAACTGCAGAACCTGACGGAAGTGGGGCCCGGCGGCTTTCGCGCGCAGGAGCTGCACGTGGGACTTTGCGGCCTGGCTTATCGCGCGCGCGTTCGCTCCGGCCCGGCGAAAACGCGTTGGCTGCCGCTGGATAAAGCGGCGCCTTCGCGCGCTGCGCATGAAAACGATTGGAGTTTGTCCGGCCGGGTGGTGGCTTGCAAACCACTGAAGAACCCGCTTTCAGGTAGCGATCTTTATTGGATCAATGTCGATCTGGAGCGTATGAATCTTGAGATTTTAGTCAATCAGCGCTCGCTTCGTGGCGATACGTTAATGCCGGGCGCGACTTTGGACGCGGAAATCTGGTTGCAGGGTCACGTGCTGGACGAACTGGCGCTGAGTTCGCGTTACGAAGGGGTCGACGTTTCCTGCTCGACCGCAGATTTCTGGAGCCGGTTGCGCCGCAGAAACTAGTTGTGCCTGGTCCATTAGCGAGTTACTTTTCCAAAGAGCAGACCAGGGTGGAAGCTGTTACCCGACGACTGACTAAATGAAACGTGCCCTTGTTGTAATCCTCATCGTTCTCACCGTCGCTGTCGGTTCTTATTTTTTCAACCAATACTGGATCCATCGCTACGATGCCCTGATTGCGCGGCAGGCGAGCATCTATCGTCTCGATCCGAATCTTGTGTGGAGTGTCATCTACGAGGAGACATATTTCAGTCCCTGGAAAACCGGCAAAGACGGCGAGATTGGCCTGATGCAAATCACGTCGGCGGTCGGCCGCGACTGGGCCACTGAAACCGGCATGAAAGATCTCGAACGCCAAATGGCTGATAATCCGGCAACGCAACTTCGCGATCCCGAGCGCAACATACAAATCGGTTGCTGGTATTTGGAAAAATTTTATCAGCAGTATCGCGACACGCCGGACGCCGAGGCACGCATGATTGCTGCTTACAACGCCGGTCCCAGTCGCGCTGCTGAATGGAACAAGGTCCCGGCGGGACAAAATCAACTGTCCGGCGAACAGTTCATTAACAACATCGATATTCCCTCCACGCGCGCCTACGTCGTTTCCATACTCGACCGTTATCGCAAATTGAAAGGGCACGCGCGCGACGTCAATTTGCAAAACTCGGCATCGCCCGCGCGTTGAGCCCGACGCTTGCGCTAAACTCACTTTCAATTTGCTGCTGCATTTGGATCGCAACTGATGACGACAATTTACAGCGCTCAATGGATAGTGCCGGTGTCTTCTGCGCCATTGGCCGAGGGCGGAATTGCCGTCAGCGACGATCGCATCGCAGCGGTAGGCACGCGCGAAACACTGCGCCAACAATTTCCGGGAGCGGAACTCCGGGACTTTGGACCAGCCGCGATAATCCCCGGACTCATCAACAGCCATTCACATCTGGAACTGACCGCCATGCGCGGCTATCTCGAGAACGAGGAGCATGATTTCTTCGCGTGGTTGAAAAAGCTGACAATCGCCAGGCTGGAACGAATGACAGCGGATGATTTGAATGTGTCAGCGCAGTGGGGAGCGTGCGAAGCGGCGCGCGCGGGTGTCACCTGCGTCGCGGACGCAAGCGATGCTGCAGTCGAAAGCATGAATGCCTTGCGGGCAGTCCGGTTGCGGGGAATAGTCTTCCAGGAATCGTTTGGACCAGATCCGCGTTTGGCACAGGAGAACTTTGCAAAGCTGCAGGCAAAGGTCACTCGACTGCGGGAACTGGAGACGGCGCTGGTGAAATGCGGTGTGTCTCCCCACGCGCCTTACACAGTTTGCGGCCCGCAGTTGGAACTGATCGCCCGCTTTGCGCTTCTGGAAGAATTGCCGTTGATGATGCATGCGGCGGAGACATTGATGGAGGTGGCACTCCTAAGCGAGGGTCGCGGCGCGTTCGCGGATGGGCTGAAGAGCCGCGGCATTGAGTGGCAAACACCGTCCGCTTCACCCATTCAATATCTCAAGCAGCATGGAATTCTTGCGACAAAACCGCTGTTGGCACATTGCATCCACGTCGACGGTGCGGACATCGAGACGCTCGGTGAAACTGGAAGCAAGATCGCGCATTGTCCCAAGTCGAATTCAAAACTTCGCCATGGCGTCGCGCCGCTGACGAAGTTTCTCGAGCAGGGAATCGCCACCGGTCTCGGGAGCGACTCGGTGGCCAGCAATAATGTTTGTGACTTGTTCGGGGAAGCTCGCTACGCGCTGCTGCTTTCTCGTTCAGGTTCTGAATGGAAGAACCTCGATAGTGATTTGTCCGCTCATGATGTTTTGCAACTCGCTACGCGTGGAGGCGCGTCGGCGCTTGGCATCTCGGAAGAGCTGGGCGCGTTGCAGGAAGGAATGCAGGCAGACTTCGCGATCGTTTCGCTGAACGGCACGCATCAACTTCCCGTTTACGATCCGGTTAGCACTCTCATCTTCAGCTCAAGCGCGCGCGACGTGGTGTTAACGGTGGTGGCGGGAAGGGAAGTTTATTGCGACGGTCGCGTGACAAACGTGGATGAGGATCGCCTGCGCGCGCGCATCAAAGAAATCGGACAGAAATTAGCCGCGGATGGGCGCAGATAAACGCGAATCAGAGCAAACCTATAAATTGCTTATCCGCGCGCATCCGCGTTAATCCGCGGCTGAATCGTTATCCCAATGAGGCGGCAATTGCCTCGTCGAATATTTCCAAAGCGACGTCGATATTCTCTTTAGTAATTATCAACGGCGGCGACCAGCGAATTGTGTTGGCGCCGGCGCCCAGCACGATCATTCCTCGTTCAAAGCAAGCAATCTCGACGCGATCGCGAAGTTCCGCATCCGGCTTGTTGGAAGTACTGTCGGTTACGAATTCCACTCCCAGCATCAGTCCCATGCCCCGAACGTCGCCGATGCAGTCGTATTTCTTTTGCAAACGCTCGAGGCCTGTTTTCAAGTACGCTCCAACCTCAGCGCTGTTCTTCACCAAACCATTCTGCAAAAGCTCGATCGTCTTCAACGCCGCGGCAATGCAAACCGGGTTGCCGCCAAACGTCGATGCGTGCGCGCCGGGTTTCCAATCCATCAGATCAGCACGCGCCACGCAGGCGCCAATTGGTAAACCTGAACCAATCCCTTTGGCGATAGTCACGATGTCAGGTTGGACGTCGTAGTATTCGCAAGCAAACATTTTTCCGGTGCGTCCCATTCCCGATTGCACTTCATCCACAATCAACAGAATCCCGTGCTCGTCGCAAATGCGGCGAAGTCCTTTCAGGAAATCTTTCGGCGCCGGTACATAGCCGCCCTCGCCTTGCACTGCCTCAACTACGATGGCCGCAACTTCTTCCGGCGGCGTGGTCGTTTTGAAAAGCCGCTCGGTAATCCAATTAAGCGCGCCCTGGCTCGCGCCACCATCGCCGCAGTCCGCCGGGTTGAACGGATTGCGAAAATCATTTGGATAGGGAACGTGAATAACGTCGAGCGCCTGGCGTTTGAACCCGAGACGCTGTGCGGAACGTGATGAAGTCAACGAAAGCGAGCCCAACGTGCGGCCGTGAAAACTATTAAAGAACGCGATGAATTTCTCGCGACCGGTCGCGTGCATCGCCAGTTTCAACGCAGTCTCGACAGCTTCGGTGCCGCTGTTTGCAAAGTGAGTTTTGGTGGGTGAAGGAACTGGCACAATCTCATCAAGTTTTTTCGCCAGCGCCGGCATATGCCGGTAGTAGTAGTCTGTGCCGCACATGTGGATCAGTTGTTCCGCCTGTTCCTGAATCGCGCGCACAACTTCCGGATGGCAATGTCCGGTTGAGCACACGGCTACGCCGGCATTGCAATCGAGAAAAATGTTTCCATCAACGTCTTCGACCCAAACGCCCTGCGCGCGTTCGGCGACTAGTTTGAATGAGGGCCGCGGGTATGAAGGCGTAACAAACTGTGCGTCTGCCTCAATGATTTCTTTGCCTTTTGGACCAGGCAGTTCGGTTTTGATTTCGGGTCGCTTCGGTGCGATAGCAGTGGTCGACATGTGGTTCTCTCCTTGCTTGAAGGCGTCATTTAAAGACGATGCGGCGCGTTAACGAGACTCGAGTCGTCAACGAATCAGCGACGGGTCACTAAGGAAAGACTGCTAGTCCGCGAAGAGGTCGGAGCGGCTGTCGAGGGGGCGATGATCCAGATTTGTTTTATTACACATAGCGCAAACCTCGTTGCCTGTTAATGAGCAGGAATTGCTATTCAGCGTGTTGTGATATTACCACGGCATCAAGCGGCACTTCCACCCGTTC
>DNND01000127.1:84663-85295 GCA_003488005.1 Blastocatellia bacterium
TCCACCCGTTCACCAGCCACTGAGGCGGCCTTCTGGTCCAATAGCGGAGATTCGGCAGATTTCGCAAATGATTTGCGAATCGTTTCTTTCGGCGGAGGTGCAGGCCAGAGGAATAACTGTCTTCCCAGAGGATGCAGTAATACGCGGGCACGAAAGTATTTTTCATGCTCCCATTCCACTTCGGCCATCATCAGCAAGCAGTCCACAAGTTCATCATGGCCGGCAGCGCGCGCGTAACGGGCGGCAGTTTCATATTCGCGGATGTTGCGACTCTCGAGTCGCCCGGCGCCGTACATCGGCGCGAGCCAACCAGTGAAGTGACATAAGAAGCCGAGCACGCGTCCGACGATTGTGGAGCGCAACTCGCGCGCGCGGCTGGGACGCGTTTGTAACTTGTCGAGCATCTCGCCTACCAGCCTACGATGATGCCATTCCTCATTCTCGATTTCCCGAATGCGCTCACGTTCGTTTGCGTCCGAAACAGAATGCCAATGGCCGCGATAGGCGTATGCCGCGGCCAGCTCGGCGGAGAAAGCGAGTCTCAGAAGCGCAATTAGTTTGTTCTCGTCCTCGTGTTCGGACACTGGGTTATGCAGTTTGAATTAAAGCCCTCGCAGTGGCAATGAGGTCAG
>DNND01000127.1:85619-100154 GCA_003488005.1 Blastocatellia bacterium
TCTGCGGTAGCGGATGGGTCTGCTCGTCGCCTAAATACTTCTTGAATTAAGTAGAACCTCAGCCAAGCGGAGTTTTGAATATCAAGCGACGCGATCCATCCGCTACTGCGGACGGTACTGACCTCATCACATTCGGTCGCCTCAAATCAACCTGCATCAGTCTCAAGTCCACTTTCTTGACACTGCTCATAGCGACGGATAAACTCGCGCTCTTTCAAATCCTAGCATTCTTAAATACAAATTGCGCAGGAACATTTTCGCTGCAAACGCGACTTGGGCCTGCGTAAACGAAAGGATCAAACATGGCTGCGCGAAATAAGATAACAGTGGTCGGCGCCGGCAACGTTGGTGCAACTGCCGCCCATTGGCTGGCGGCAAAAGAACTGGGTGACGTTGTACTCGTCGATATCGTGGAGGGCGTGCCGCAGGGCAAAGCGCTCGATCTGGCGCAAGCCGCACCGATCGAAGGTTTCGATGTGCGTCTCACCGGTTTGAATACTTACGACGGCACGGAAAACTCCGATGTCGTCATCATCACGGCGGGCTTGCCGCGCAAGCCGGGCATGAGCCGCGACGATCTGCTGAAAACGAACGCCGACATCGTTTCCAAAGTCGTCGATGAAGTCGTTAGTCGCTCGCCTGAATCAATTTTGATTATCGTGTCCAATCCGCTGGACGCGATGTGCCAGGTGGCATTGAAGCGTTCAGGCTTTCCCAAACATCGCGTCATCGGGATGGCGGGCGTGCTTGATTCAGCGCGCATGCGTTGCTTCCTGGCGGAAGCGCTCGACGTGTCCGTCGAAAACGTGACCGCGTTTGTGCTCGGCGGTCATGGCGATACGATGGTGCCGCTGCCGCGTTTCTCGACCTGCGCCGGCATTCCGATTCCCGAGCTGTTGTCGAAAGATCAAATCGACGCGATCGTAAAGCGCACGGCAAACGGCGGCGCTGAAATCGTCAGTTTGTTGAAAACGGGTTCAGCCTACTACGCGCCGTCGGCGGCGGCGGTTGAGATGACGGAAGCCATCTTGAAAGACAAGAAGAAGATTCTGCCGTGTGCTGCGTACCTCGAAGGCGAGTATGGCATCAACGGACTTTACGTCGGCGTGCCCTGCAAACTTGGCGCGCGCGGGTTGGAACAGATTATCGAGATCAACTTGACTGCTGAAGAACGAATCGCTTTGCAGAAGAGCGCGGCGGCTGTTCAAGAACTGATTGACGTGCTGGGCGTTTAGTTTAGTTTTGCTGACTGCCCCGATACGACTCAACCCAAACACCAGAAAAGAGGCGCAGGTTGAAACCAGCGCCTCTTTTGCTATTAACTGAAGACTCCGTTAGTGCTTTAACCAACCAACCAACCAACCAACCAACCAACCAAACCGTGCACGACGGTTTCACGATTCTCTTCATAGACTGCCCGCGTCAGCGGAGGTGCCTGACTCGTAAAATCACGCAAGCAAACAATAAAGAGGGCACTGAGTCGAAATCAGTGCCCGTTTTTTCTGGCCCGAGCCTCTAACTAAGGTAATAGTCCAGCTGCTTGAAGTCGCTGATTGAACTCTGACTCTTTGGTTTTCTTGAGTTCGGCAAATCGCGGATCAACTTTGAGCCAAGTCACGCGCGGGTCAAACTCGAAGATTGCTGTGTCCAACCATCGGAGAGCGTTTTCTTCTTTGGTTGGTATCTCGGCATAGATGACGGCGATGTTGTAGGCCGATACATAGCTTTTGTTCTCTTTCTTTTGCTGCTCCAGCTCCCTTAACTTCTCCAGGCTCTGAGCTATCTTCAGTGCCTCATCACTCCGTTTCATATGAGCGAGGATATTTCCCCGCGTGCTAAAACAATCCCAATCTTCTTCGCACTTGCCCGCTACTTTCTTGAGTTGATCAAGCGCTTCCTCGTTCATGTTTTTCTGTTCAAAAGCCATCGCCAGGAAGCGGTGGGCTCCTGACATGTTGGGATTGTTTGAAATTACCTTTTGAAGTTGAGTTATGGCTTGGCGGTAGTTGTGCGCGAAGAAGTAATTTTGTCCGCTGGTGAATTGAATGATTCCTGATTCTGGTTCTATTGCCAGTGCCCGTTGTATGTGATCCTCGGCTTCTTCTACTCTGCCCAGAGCAGCCAAACAGGAACTATACCGTTTATGACTATCCGAAAATTCCTGATTTTGGCCGATTGCCAGGAGGAACGCGATCCTCGCTGTTGAGAAGTCTCTCTCCAGCCACCACTTTTCGGTTCCAATTGAAGCGTTCACTTCGGCGAGATTCTCGCCGCAGTTCTGTGCTTCTTTCGCGGCCTGCACCGCTTTGTTTTTAGCTTCTGTTGGATCCATGCTGGTGCCGCTCATAGAAACGTACATATCGGCCAAGCCTGCATACGCCAGGGCGTACTTTTGGTCAATCTTGATCGCTTCCTCATAACTGAGGATGGCCTTGTGGGCGATATCTTCACCCTGTCTTTGGCTCCCTGCATTCGGGCGCTCAGTAGACCAGAAACGCCCAAGCATGTAATACCAATGAGCACTGGCCTTCTTCGTGTAAAGCTCGTTAATGTCAACGTCCTCTCCGTCGCGCATTCGCGCTCCGATTTTGTCAGTTACTTCTTTCACTAATGCTCCCTGCAGATCGATGAGCTTGTCGAAGGGCAGTGACATATACTCCTTATTCCACACTCGTACGCCGGCATCCGTGTCGTACAGCTCTGCATGCACGTCAACTGTAAAATTCGGATTTACGTCTGTGAGATTCTCAAGGTTGGCATCATTATTGTGAGATTCAGCCGTTCCGGTTAAGACGTATCGAGCATGGAGTTTCTTGCCGGCCTCCAGCGGTGAAATAGGGCTTGGGACCTGACCCGAAGAGGGCTGACTTAGGGCGCTCCTGACTGTGCTTAGGGGCTGAGGCGTGATCGTGGTTAGGTATTTGAAGCTGCGAATAAACTGCTCAGTAAGACCCTTGCTTATCGCTTTGGAGCTATTCTTCTGACTGCCTGGCGTAAAGGGCAATACCGCCAAAGTAGGTGGCGCAGGGACGGGTTGGGTTGCCCAAACGATGAAAACCGCCAGGAATAAGACGAGGCCGAGCGCGGCCGCCCAAAGGAGTTTCCGTTTCCTTTGATCCCGCTGCATCGCGGCCATACCTTCCTTGATTATTGATGATTGGTTAACCTCCCATACGACCTTTTGGGGAGTCTCCTGATTCCCGATCCCGTGGTGAAACAAACTGTATAGGCTTACTTCCTGATCATGTTTGACTTTAACTTTGCCAAGAGACAAGCAATGGTCAGCTCGATCAGGCATTGCAGGTAAGAGACGAAACGAGAGGTCAGACAGAAGTATGTGTCCGATGTCGCCGCAGTCCATTACTCTCTGCGCTGTATTGATTCCCTCACCGGCCACGTTCGGACGATCATTAACGTCAGATACGCGTACGACATTCCCGCTATGAATTCCCATGCGAACTTTGATTTGTGAGTCTTCAGGAACGGTGTCATTGTACTGCGCGATAGCTTCGGCTGCCTTCTCGGCGCAGGCTATTGCGGGACCCGATCCGTCTATTGTGGTTAGGAATACCAGGGCCATTCCATCGCCTGTAGGTAAGGCAATTAATTGTTCTTCTCTCCTCGCAGCGCAGAAGTCTTCTGTGCTGCGGACTATGTCCTGCAACTTTCCTAAAACTGATCTTTGTTTTGCGGGTCGCAGTTTGGTAAAGCCCACTACATCCAGAAACAGTACGTGGGCAATTTCGTCGCGGCCATTAGGAGTCAGGGATTGAGATCCAACAGATCCAACAAATTGAGAGTTGGAGATGGGAATAGACTCTGAGGACATAATGCGCCTCCAAGTTGGGAAGTTGGGCTGGTCCTGGATTCGGGCTGAGGAGCTGTTGCAACTCCCGACACCGTTGATTGGAATTTTGCGTCGGATTAACGTTCGGCTGTTTGAGGTCGCGCGCTAAAGACGCCCACCGAGAAAAAGAGGCCCGTTTCACTAAACCAGCATAGGCCGCCAGGAGTGTGCGGATTCTACATCCGGAGGCAAAATTCTTCAATAGCGAAACGTTACGACAGGGAACTCATCTCATTTCTTCAGCCAGCCAAACAAACCGTGCACCACCGTCTCACGGTTCTCTTCATAAATCGCGCGCGTTAGCGGAATGCCCATTGGACAGGCCTGAATGCAGTTTTGCGCGTTGCCGCAGTTAGTGATGCCGTCTTCGCCAACGATTCCTTCCAGACGCTCGTCACGAGTCATCTTGCCGCTCGGGTGCATATTGAAGAGTCGCACTTGGGCGATTGCCTGCGGACCAATGTAGTTGTCCTCATCGTACTGTGGACAAGCCTCAAGACAACACCCACACGTCATGCAGCGCGAATACGAGTAGCGCTCCTGCACTTCTTCCTGGTCCATCCGCGGCCCTGGTCCGAGATCGTGCGTGCCGTCCAGTTCAATCCAGGCATTGACGCGTTTGAGATGCTCGAACATTTGCGAGCGGTCGACGACCAGGTCGCGGATGTTGGGAAACTTGGACATCGGCTCGAGCTTGATCGGTTGTTCGAGGTTGTCGATCAGCGCCGAACAGGATTGGCGCGCACGTCCATTAATGACCATCGTGCAAATTCCGCACACTTGCTCGAGACAATTCATTTGCCAAACGGGTGGCGTGGTGGGATTGCCCTCTTTGGTAACCGGGTTCTTCTGAATCTCCATCAGGCACGAAATGACGTTGAGGTTCGGACGGTAGGGAAGCTCAAAAACTTCCCAGTACTGAGGCGAATCAGGATTAGCACGCCGGCGAATGTGAATCTCGACGGTCTTAGGCGGAACGCGATTGCTCTTTGGTTTGTGAATGTGTGCAGACATCGTTACAACTGTGAACCGGAAACCGGAAACTGTGAACTGTGAACCGTAAACCGTGAACTGGAAAGCGTCAAACTAAAGACCCAATGCGAAATGAACTTCCGTTCCCGGTTCCCGGTTTACGGTTATCGGTTTCCGGTTTCCGAAGATGTTCGCTCAGCCGGCGCTTCTGGCCGTGGCGCTGCCGGATCGTGTTTCGGTTCCTGCTTTGCCTTGCTGTAGTCACGTTTGCGCGGTGGAATCAGGGAGATATCCACGGCGTCGTAAGACAGCACCGGCCCTTCTCCTGAATACTCTGCAATCGTCGTTTTCAAAAAGTTCTCATCATCGCGTTCCGGAAACTCGGGCTTGTAGTGCGCGCCGCGCGACTCGTTACGATTCAACGCACCCAGCGTGATCACTCGCGCCAGCTCAAGCATGTTGTCGAAGTGCCGAGCATGCGGCAACGCCATCGTGGCCCAAAGATTAGAATCGTTAATCGAAATGCGCTCGTACCGATCCATCAACTCGAGTAGCTTGTTGTCAGTTTCTTTTAGCTTGTCGTTGTAGCGCACTACGGTCACGTTGTCGGTCATCCACTTGCCCATCTCCTGATGCAGCACGTACTGATTCTCTTTGCCGCTTTGCTTAATCAGCGCATCGTTGATTTCCTCTTGCTTCCTCAACTCCCGATCGTAGACGCCGGAACCATTCGAACCGTTGCGCTCGACGCCAGTCGCATACTGGATCGCCGCCGGCGCGGCTATGAAGCCGCCGTAAACGCAACTGACCAGCGAGTTGGCGCCGAGCCGATTGGCGCCGTGAATCGAGTAGTCGCATTCGCCTGCGGCCAGCAGTCCGGGAATGTTGGTGCGCTGGTCATAGTCGACCCATAAGCCGCCCATCGAATAGTGCACGCCCGGAAATATGCGCATCGGCACCTGGTGCGGATCGTCGCCGACGAACATTTCGTAGATTTCGAGGATCGCGCCCAGCTTTCGATCGAGCACGTCGGCAGGAATGTGCGTGACATCCAGGTAGACCTGGTTTTCTTTCGCGACGCCTTTGCCTTCGATGCATATCTGAAAAATTTCCCGCGTCGCGATATCGCGCGGCACCAGGTTTCCGTAGGCCGGATACTTTTCCTCAAGGAAATACCAACGCTCTTTTTCCGGGATCGAAGAAGGCGCGCGCGTGTCGCCGGGTTGGCGCGGCACCCAAACGCGGCCACCTTCGCCGCGCGCTGATTCAGACATCAGACGCAACTTGTCTTCGCCGGGAATCGACGTCGGATGCACCTGGATGAATTCGCCGTTCGCATACTTCGCGCCTTGCTGGTAACACGCGGCCACCGCGCTGCCGGTGCAAACCATCGAATTGGTCGACTTACCAAAGATCAGTCCCGGCCCACCAGTCGCAACGATCACCGCGTCGGCGGGAAACGCTTTCAGTTCGAGTGTCTGCAGGTTCATCGCAATCAGGCCGCGACACACCTGCGCATCGTCAAGCACGAGTGACAACATTTCCCAGTGCTCAAACTTCCGCACTTTGCCGTTCACTTCATAACGGCGCACTTGCTCGTCGAGAGCGTAAAGAAGTTGTTGACCAGTTGAGGCTCCGGCGAAAGCCGTGCGGTGATGTTTGGTTCCACCAAAGCGACGAAAATCGAGCAAGCCTTCGGGAGTGCGGGAGAACGGCACACCCATGCGATCGAACAAATAGATGATCGACGGCGCCATCTCGCACATGGCTTTCGCCGGCGGTTGATTCGCAAGAAAGTCGCCCCCATAAACGGTGTCGTCAAAATGTTCCCAGGTCGAATCGCCTTCGCCTTTAGTGTTGACCGCGCCATTGATTCCGCCTTGCGCGCAAACAGAATGCGAACGCTTTACCGGCACAACTGAAAAAAGATCGACGGAGTGTCCGGCTTCAGCAATACGCATTGCCGCTGCCAGGCCCGCGAGGCCGCCACCTACGATTGCGATCTTGATTCCCTGCGCCATGCGTTAAAGAATTCCTCCCAACAAGCCGCCCGGCCGAATGAATGCAATTGCGGCGTTAATGCCAACCAGCAAGAGCACGACGCCAAACGCGATGCACGCGTAGCCGGTTAAGCGCTGTGCGCGTTCGCCGATTGTGATGCCCCAATCGACCATGAACAGCCATATTCCATTTGCCAGATGCCAAACAGTTGCGGTAATGCCGATCATGTAAACGATAAAGATCGGAATAATGCGAAACTCTCGCGAGACGATATCGAAAGCCATCTGCGGGCTGTGAGCCACGGAGACCGTGTTCAACCCGGGTATCAGGCCAAATCTGAAATTGAGCACATGAAAAGTTATAAAGAAAAATAGGATCACGCCGGTGATGCGCTGGATTAGATAAAACCAGTTGCGCGGGTATGGATAGGCGAGATTGTTGGGCCGCGCTTCCATCGTGATCACCAGGCCGTAGACGGCGTGGTAGATGAGCGGTATAAAGATTCCGCCGATTTCCACAAACAGAATGTAGGGAATCGACTGCAGGTCTTTTACGGCGTTGTTAAAGTCGGCTGGACCAGTTAGAGCTTTCGAGTTGGTATAAAAGTGCTCCAACAAAAAGATGCCGAGCGGCATAATACCCGACAACTGATGGAGTTTTCGCAGAACGAAAGTTCTGCTCAACCTTATCGCCAAGAAAGCGCTCCTTTGGACTTGGGATCAACAGTCAAAATCGATGATCCTGACTCAGGCAAGTTGTGAACGAGTTTTTTCAGAGCAGGGAAATTATATGAACAACTTTCGGAAAAGCCAAACTCGCTAACATGTCTGAACTTACTTCACACTCTGCCAGTGCGCTCGTGCGGCTGATCTCAGATCGTTCTGTGTCGCCAGTTGAAGTAATGAAGGCCCACCTGGCAGTCATCGCGCAACTCAATCCCAAACTCAACGCGATCGTCACGCTAGCGCCAGATCTTATAGAGCGAGCAAGCGACGCGGAAGCCGCGGTTATGCAGGGGCGGGCCCTCGGGCCTTTGCACGGCTTACCGGTAACGATCAAAGACACAATCGAAACGGCTGGACTGAGAACAACCAGCGGCTCGTTAAGGCGCGCGGATTTTGTTCCGGCAGCCGATGCGCCGGCGGTGCGAAGACTTAAAGAAGCCGGCGCAATTGTTCTCGGGAAGACAAACACGGCGGAGTTGGCGATGGAGTACAAAGCCGAGAACCGATTGTTTGGGCGAACTAATCATCCGCTTGATGCTTCACTTAGCCCGGGCGGATCGAGCGGTGGCGAGGCTGCGGCGATTGCGAGTTGTATGTCGCCGTGCGGATTGGGCAGCGACCTTGCCGGCTCAATTCGGATTCCCGCGCACTTCTGCGGCATCGTGGGTTTGAAGCCAACCGTGGGCCAGGTGCCGGGTGGCGGACAGTTTCCGCCGAACGCTGGTCCATACTCGCTGGGGTCAGCGATCGGTCCAATGGCGCGACATGTGGAAGATCTGAATTTGCTTTTCAATGTGTTGTCCGGAAACTCAACGCGAACAGTTGAAGCTAATCAACTGGTGGGTCAGCGTGTAGCCTGGTACAGCGACGACAGTGTAACGCCCGTTAGCAACGAAACTAATTTGGCGGTGGAGACTGCCGCGCACGCGTTGTCGGAAGCCGGCTTGTCGGTTGCTGAGCGGCGGCCCCCGGGGATAGAACGCGGGCATGACCTTTGGTTGAAGTTGTTCTCACGCGCTACGGTGGTCCAACTTCGCGATATTTACAAAGACCATGAAGATTCCGGGGGCGACTTTGTGCGTTGGAGATTGGCCAGGGCGGTGGACGAAAAAGCGCCGACTCTGGACGAATACGTCGGTTGGTGGATGGAACGCGACCGGCTGCGGGGGGAGTTGCTCGAGTGGATGAAAGACGCGCCGTTGCTGGTTGCGCCGGTTGGCGCGACACCGGCATATGCACACGGCACGCACAAGTTGACGATAGGCGAGAAGACGTTCAGCACTTTCCGCGCGTTCAGTTATTCGCAAACGTTTAATGTTTTCGATTTGCCGTCGGTTGCAATTCCGGCCGGTCGTTCAGCGGAAGGATTGCCAATTGGTGTTCAGATTGTGGGTCGACCGTTTGCGGAGCAGACTGTGCTCGCCGCTGCGGCAATTGTGGAGGATGTGTTGTCCGACAAACTGAAGGAACCCTGAATAAGGATTTAAACTGGTTTGTATTAAGCCCAGCGAAGCGCGGCGTCAGCATAAAGCCTGGGGTGAAGCGAAGCGGAACCCCAGGATAATCGCCATGTGGATGTTAGAGCCCGCGAAGCGGGCGGCAGCAGCTATGATGAATGATTCTTGCTTAGAGCTAGCGCACGCTTCGCGTGCTCGGTCTTCTTATCTGGTGGTTACCTGGGGTTCCGCTTCGCTTCACCCCAGGGCGGGGTCCCCAGCCGAGCATCTCGGCTGGGGTGCTAGACTTTATGCTTTCACCCGCTACGCGGGTTATAGTTTTATTCCACAGCCACATTTGATCCCAAACATTTAACTCAGGAGTTCGCTTATGGATCCCCTTTCCACTATGGTCGCTTTCCTGTTCTTTGGTTTCATTGCCATCGTACTGTTGGTAATTGCGATAAAGACGATCCGCATCGTGCCGCAAGCGACCGTCATGCTGGTCGAGCGGCTGGGCCGTTTTGATAAAGTTGCCAGCAGCGGTCTGAACATTTTGATACCGTTCATGGACCGCCCCCGCGCCGTCTATTGGACCAACTCGCGTCCGGGCATGACCTCCATCGATCTGCGCGAACAGTACATCGATTTGCCGCCGCAACCGGTGATCACTCGCGACAACGTAACCATTCATGTTGATTCGGTGGTGTATTGGCAAATCACCGATGCAGTTAAAGCCGTCTACGAAATGAACGACCTTGTCGGCGGCATCGTGCAGTTAACCATTACCGGCATGCGCGCGGTGATGGGCGATATGGACCTCGATCACACTTTGTCGCAACGCGATCAGATCAACGCGAAACTGCGAATCATTCTCGATGAAGCGACGGACAAGTGGGGCGTGAAAGTGACGCGCGTTGACGTGAAGAATATCAATCCACCGGAAGACGTGCGCATTACAATGGAAAAGCAGATGACCGCGGAACGCAATCGCCGCGCGCTGGTGCTGCAAGCCGAAGGCGATCGCCAGGCCGCAATCACTCGCGCCGAAGGTGAGAAGCAAGCAGCAGTCACGCGCGCCGAAGGCGAAAAGCAATCGGCAATTCTCTCGGCCGAGGGCGCAGCCGAAGCGCGACAGCGAAATGCACAAGGTGAAGCACAGGCAATCGCGCTTGTCGCCGAGGCCATGCACGAGCACGGCAACCCGGCGCAGTATTTGATCACCACTCGCTACATTGAAAGCTTGCGCGACATGACGCGCACCAATAATTCGAAAGTGATCTTTATGCCGGTGGAGACTTCCGCGATGCTCTCAAGCGTCGGTGCGATCAAGGAAGTGCTGGGACAAACGGGCACGAAGAGCGGAGAAGAGCCGCCGGCACCCGCATCGCCGCCGCGGCCCCGCGAGCTACGATAGTTCGAGTGACAAACTCAAAGAAGCTCTGAGCAATCGAACGTGGTTTGTACCGCGAAGCGGTTAGGTAACTCAGCCCAGGGTTGTCGCGCGGCGCGGCTACCCTGGGTGACGGGTTTAAACGATAGCGGTAACACCCCAACGGGGTTGTGTCCACTCGATGAGATGAGCACCGTCAGGGTCACCTCACGCATTAATTCCCATTTTTCGATTGGCGCAGGATGTAACCCCTTCAGGGTTGGGCGCTGCTTTCGCAACTCGTTCCCAGGGTAACCGCGCGGCGCGGCAACCCTGGGCTAAGTTACCTAACCGCTTCGCGGTACAGACCCAAGTTTAAACTGTTCGGATTTTTCTAAGGTTATCGGCCAGCAGGTGTCGTGAGATCACGGTATAGTTTGAACCCGCGCTGCTCAATTCGCTGCGAATCACAGTCAACTCCTTCACCCTGACCTCGGTCGACGCAAATCCCATTTCTTTGTGAGCAGCCGCCAACGCGCGTGCGCCCTGGGGTTTCCGCCCGCGCGCAATCGTTAGGTGCGGATTGAAAGTCCTCGCTTCCTTCTCAAAACCAAGTCGCAAACATTCGTCTTCGAGCTTCGCTTGCAACTGCGCCAACCTTCCTGAGTAGTCGTCGATGCCGATCCAGAAAACCCTCGGCGTGCCGCGTTTGGGAAATGATCCGGTGTTCCTGATCGCTATTTCAAACGGCGAGAAACCGGCGACTGCAGCGGCTGCAGCTTCTGACAGATCGGCTACGCGATTCTGCGCAATCTCGCCAATGAATTTGAGCGTGAGGTGAACATTTTCGGGACGGCTCCAACTTGCGGGTGAGTCCGGCGCCGCCGCGCGCAAGCGGTCGATGTGTTCGGAGATTTTCTCTATCACCAGCGAAGGCAGTTCAATTGCACAAAAAACGCGCCACGTTTCGTTATTCCTCTGCGTCACGATTTACTTTTTAGGTTCAAGAACTGTCGTTGCCTTGGTTGCTTTCGCGATGGCTGCTTCGGTGAAGGGAAACTCGCGCGGCGTGACTGCGCGCCAATCGGCAAGTTGATCGCTCCAATGAGCAGTCGCAGGCAAGCCCGATTCGCCGAGCGTGATGCCGTGCTGAGTCTTGTCCCAGTCGCTGGGGTCCGCGATCAAGCGCATCGAGACGGTGGCGCCCACATTGGGCGTTGCCGCTAAACCGCCGGTACCGTTTTGAGGAAATGGAGCAATCGTAAATTGCAAACCTACCAAAGGGGCACTTGCCAGCGGATGCGAAAAGCGCACCTTGGCCATCTCGCCCCAGGTCCATTTCGATTCGTCCGGGTTAATCTTAGTTAACGCTTTGACCGCATCTTCAAAGCAAGCTCGCAACAAATCGGCGTAGCTCGTGAATTCCCTGGGCAACCACGCTTTTGGTTGTTCGGTTACTAAGCGGTCGATCGTCGTATCAAAATTCGACCAGGCATAAATCTTAAACAGATCCTCGCCGAGGGCCGCATTCAACACTCTTGAGCGAAAGGCAGTTCGCATTTGCGCGAGCATCGGCGCCACGTGCGAATCGGCATCCATCCGCCCATCCCACTTTTCAAAAGAAGCCAGCGCCAAGGCAAGACGCTCTTCTTCAGGTTTTACCTGGCCGCTCATAATTTTCCTGATTTGCTGGGCAAACAAGACGTTTCCGATTGAGTAAATATCGCCCTGAATACGGCGGAAGTCAGCGGCGCTGTGCTTCGGCGTCTGATTCAACAGATCGAAAATCCGGCGCGCGCGATAAGGTTGCGCCCACGAGTGCGTCAGAAAGTAGGGGTAATCGGTGCCCACGATTCTTTGGTTCGCGGTGACGATAATCCCCGATGGCGGATCGTAGACGATAGGAAGTTTGTCGCTCGGAATAAAACTGGTCCATTCGCCTTCGTCGCTCGACCCGTCGTACGGAACACTACCATCGCCGGATTTTCTGATGGGTACGACGCCCGCCGCGTGATAACCGATGTGTCCGGCGACGTCGGCATACACAATGTTTTGCGTCGGCGCGGTGAATGAACGCAGGGCCGCATTGAATTCTTTCCAGTTGCGCGCGCGGTTTATCGAATAAGTCGAATCAGGATTGTTCAGTTTTGGATCAAGCGCAGTCCACCTCAATGCATAACGCTTACCGTTTTTTTCGAACACGACTGGTCCATGTCGCGTTACAGTCACATCCAGCGGAACGTTGGCAGTGGTTGACTCGAAAAAACCCTTGCGTACCTTGATATCTTCATGGCGGATCGTCGCATCGCTCCAACCGGAAGGCGTTTTGTAGCGGCGCGGGTTGGCCGGATCGAATTGTTCGCCGTACAGGTCCTGTACATCCGGACCGACGTTGGTGAACCCCCACGCGATTTGATCGTTATGGCCAATGACGACGCCGGGAAGTCCGGGCGCAGTAACGCCGGCGACGCGCACGCCCGGAGCGCTGAGATGGACCATGTACCAGATCGACGGCGCCGAGGGCGCCAGATGAGGATCGTTCGCAAGCAGCGGTTTTCCAGTCACCGTGTGCTTGCCGCTTACGACCCAATTGTTGCTGGCGGCGAGTCCTTCGGCATAAACGCCAACGCGGGCGAGTGCTTGAGACTCAAGCTCTTGATCTTTCGCGAGCCCGAGCAGTTCAGCCTGGTTGAGCGAAAAGTTTGGAACCGCAGAGTCTGACGCGCTCGCAACCTTGCGCGTATCTTTGCCAACGACTAGTACATCCAGGGGCGAGAATTCAGGCAGCAGCATGGCCCGTTTTTCAGACGGCAGGGAAGCCAATGCTTCACGCATTACATCAAGACGCCAGGTGGACGATAGCGCTTCGGCAAAAACCTTGATGACGAGCAGCGAGTCCACCGGCGTCCAGGGGCTCGGCTTGTATTGCAGAATTTGGAATTCCGGCGGCAGTGTCCGCGCATCCAGCGTTGCGATGTAGGCGTTAACGCCATCGGCGTAGGCTTGCAGCAGCGCGCGCGATTGCGGCGACGCTTCCGCAAATTCGGTCTCAGCAACTTGAGTAAAGCCGAGCGTCCGATGTTGCTTGTCCTGGTCGAGGACGACGTTGTTGGGCCCGGCAGTCAAAATTTCCGCCAACTCTCCGCGCTCGGATCGACGCAGCAAGTCCATCTGCCACAAACGATCGCCTGCTGTCACAAAGCCCTGGGCCAAATAGAGGTCATGATCGTTTTTCGCCTGGATGTAGGGAATGCCGCGCTCGTCACGCCGGACTATCACCTGATCGATGAGACCGGGGATGAGCGTCGGCGCCGTCTGGGCGGCAGCGGTTGTTCCCGAAAATGTGAACGTGACGATTGCGGCCAGGGAAAGTAACAGACAACAGATAATTGTGCGGACAGTTGAGCTGAAGGGCATTTGGGGGAACCTCGCTTTCGAATATTCCCGCGAATATAGCATAGCGAATATTTTGTTGACCCTCTTTCGCTCTAGCTCTTAGAATCAGTTCGCTACTTGCGCAATACTTTCGCGACAGATGCTGGAAACAAAATCAAACTCCTTCTCGAGGCAATACATTAAATGAGAAAAGCCGCGCTCACCATTCTTCTTTTGTTATTCATCGCGTCGCTGGCGTTTGCCGTTCAAGACGCCGGCTGGATTACCTATAATTCCGCGGAAGGCCGCTATAGCGTCTCACTTCCGGAACAGCCGAAGTTGGGTACACAGGAATCCGCTACTGCAGATGGCCAAAAATTTCTGCAATTCACGGCGACAGTTCAGCAGCCGGATGTGATTTATCTGGTTGGATATTTTGATCACGTGGCGGGAACTGTTTTCTCCGCCGATCGTGCTCGCGATGGCATGGTCTCGGCCGTTAAGGGCACGCTGATTAGTGATCGGGTCATTAGTCTCAGTGGCTATCCGGGTCGCGAGCTGAAAGTAGCAGCGAAATTGGATACTAGTGACTACGTCGTGCTCGCAAAATTATGGGACACTGAAAATCGCGTCTACGTGCTGCAGGTGGTTTATCCCAAGTCGGGCGAAAGCGAAGCCATGAATACAAAGGCGGCGAAGTACTTCGACTCGTTTCAGATTCTTAAGAACTAGTTAAGAACCTAGGCCATGAACATTTTTGTATGGAGCCCGCGAAGCGCGGCGTCAGCATAAAGCCTGGGGTGGAGC
>DNND01000040.1 GCA_003488005.1 Blastocatellia bacterium
GTGGTGGTACTGACCTCATTGCCCCGACGTTGTTATCAGCAACGCAGAGCGCGAACAAATCCAACGTTAGTGGTAATGTAGCCATGCTTGCGGGACGCCCGCGTTCCCAGTAACAGTCGTACCTCTTCCTACTCCAATACGGCGGACTGAGTGAGCGGAAAATTATCCGGAGTAGCTTGCTCCGCCGCTGGCGTAACCGTCTTGCTGCTTGAGTTCATCAACTCCACGAAACGCGGATCCGATCGCAAGCTTTCCAGATTGGGATCGACGCGCGCGAAGGTGAATCCGACAGCGTGTTCGCGTTCCGCTTGTACCAGCCAGGTAAAGGCGTTGTCGTTGTCGCCCAGCAAGCAATAGATAACGGATATCTCAAACGCAGTGACCCCTTCTCTTGGTCGCCGCGCCAACAACTCTTCTAAAATTCGGCTCGCCTCTTCAATGTTGCCGGTAGCGGCCAACACATGCGCTCGTTTGGCGCGCGTCGTCGGCGTGTCGCCGGCAAAAACTCGTTCCTGTTCAAATGCGGCAAGGGCTTCGGTGTGCATTCCTTTTCGTTCGTAGGCCCAGCGTAAGACTGTATGCGCGGCCACGCCGCCGGGATCCAACTCCAGGGCCTTGCGACACGCATCGATCGCCTCGTCAAATCTGCCGGCAAGGAAAAGCACGTTCGCCACACCGCTCGCGACAATCGCTGACTGTGGCGAGATTTCGCAGGCGCGTTGCATTTCGGCGAGCGCTTCGTCGTGCCGACCCATGGCCGAAAGATTGTAGGAGTACCAGCGGTGCGAAACCAGCGCAGTCGGCTTTAGCGCTATTGCTTTTTTGAACTCACGTTCGGCATCAATCCAGTCGCGATCAAAATGGAGGCGAACGAATCCCAACGCGGCGTGTGCTTCCGCCAGATCAGGATCGGCAGCAACTGCGTTCGTCGCTGCTTTGCGGGCTTGCGGCCACGCTTCGGCCGGAGCCGGCTCGATGTACCAGTTGAGTAACGAATAACAATCGGCGAGCTCGGCATAAGCGAGCGCGAATTTTGGATCCAACTCCACCGCGCGTTCGAGCCGGGGAATGGCCTGCTTCAAACCTTCGGCGGTGCGCCGCGTTGCGTAATAACGGCCCGCAGCATAAAGCTGGCGCGCTTCTTCATTTTCGCTGGGCAGCGTGTCCGGCGCCGGACTCATTGGAGAAGTTACGCGCGATTGATCGTCGGCGTTGGAAACAACGCCGCTCTTGCTTTGCGTAAATTCTTGATGCGCCAAAGTGCCAGGTTTCGCCGGCACGTTTGCCAGGCGATGATTCAGCTTGCGCAACAACTCAACAAACCGCGGATCGTTTCGAACCGAATCGAGCTCCGGTTCCACCGCCATCCAGACAATCCAGGCGTCCTTCGTTTCAAAAGCCGTTTCCAGCAGATCCAGAGCGCTGCCTTTTCTTCCCAGCGCGCCATGGACCAGGGCCACATGGTACGGAGAGATGTAGCGATGCTGCGCAACTTCCGCCATCTCAGCGAGGATCAGTTCCGCGCGTGCAGCGTCCCCGGCGGCGGCGTATGCAGACGCCAACCGGCCCAGCGTGTGGGATGCCTTACCAATCATCTCCACCGCTCGCGACGCGCGCGCGACGGCTTCCTGATGCCGGCCAACCTGGCTTAGTGGGTAGCTGGAACAATAAAGCACCATCGCGTTCTGCGGCTCGCCTTTAAGAGTCTGCTCACAAAACGCCAATGCTTCGTCGTACCGTCGCGATTGATAAGTACAAAAGCCGAGGCAGAGGCCTGAAAGAATTGCCAGCGGATCGAGTTGGCGCGCGATGGCGGCTTCGCGCAAAGACTCGACAAAGCGGCCCTCCATCGCTAATTGAAATGCGTACCAGACACGCGCGTCGGCATAATTGGGATTGAGTTCGATTGAACGCAACAGTTGTTGCTCGGCTCGTTCCCAGGCAAAGTCGCGACAAAGTATTGCCTGGCCCAGGGCGCCGTGGCCTTCGGCCAGCACCGGATCGATCGACACGGCAGTCGCTGCGGCTTCATGAGCAGCGGCCGAACAGTCGCTGTGGGGCAGCACGCCAAAAATCCCGAGCCAGTTGTAGTATTCGGCGATGCCCGCATACGCAACCGCGTAATGCGGGTCCGCCGCGATCGCCTGGTGATAACAGACGACGGCTTTGGCAAATCCTTCTTCGGTAAAAGTATTCCAGTGATAACGACCGCGCAGGTAGGCCTCGTGCGCCTGTGGATCGTCGGTCCCGCGCTTTGCCAGGCGAATGCGATCGTCACCGCTCAAGTGCGGAACGATCGCCTCGGCAACGCGCGACGAGATGGCATCTTCCAAACTAAGAACGTCGGTGAACTTCTCGTCGAATTGCTCCGCCCACATCGCCGTACCGTCGCGGACACTCAAGAGTTGAATGGTGACGCGTATGCGATCGCCGGCGCGCCGCAATCTGCCGTCAAGCACAAAGGCGACGCCCAACTCGCGCCCCGCCAGCAACGGATCTGTTTCCGCGCCGTAACGCAATACGCTGCTTGTAGGTCGCACAGCAAAACGGCGAACCGCACTCAGTCGCGTAATCAGCACATCGGCGAGACCGGTGCCCAGGTAGTCGGATCCCGAATCCGATCCGGCCCCGGTGTCCAGCAATTTCAGCGGCAGTACTGCGAGCGAGTTCTCAGTCTGGATCGGCTGCGTGTGCACGGCCCGATTGGCGCGCGGCAGATCCGGCAAATCGGACACGGCCACACCTTCGAGATAGCGCGCAATGTCATCGCGCAATTGCTCGGCAGTTTGATAGCGCCATTCCGGTTCTTTCCTGAGCGCGCGCATCATGATCGTATCGAGGTCGCCGGAAAGATCGCGGCGCAGCGATTCGACACTTGCGTTACGAGTTGAGAACAACTGTTTAAGCGTCGTCACTTCATCGCCGGCCGCGGCAAGATGCGGCAACAGATCTTCAGCGCGGGTAATGATGATGCTCGGCGCCAGCGGCTCTTCTTCGCAAATTACGCGCGCAATCTCGTGAGGGGCACGGTTGATCAGCCGGTACGGACGATGACCGGTTAGCAGCTCGTACAGCAGCACACCGAGCGAATACACGTCAGTCGAGGGAGTGGTCGGTGCGCCCTGCACCTGTTCGGGGGACGCGTATTCAGGCGTCATAAGACGCATCGCCGTGGCCGTTGGATCGTGTGTGATTTCAGCAGCCAGCTCGGGGTTCAGCAGCTTCGCGATGCCAAAGTCGAGCAGTTTGGGAACGCCTTCCGAAGTGACCAGCACGTTCGAGGGTTTGATGTCGCGATGAATAACCTGCTTCTGGTGCGCGTAGTGCACCGCATCGCAGACGCCAAGAAAAAGTTTCAGCCGTTCGACAATGTTTAAGTTGTGCGCGTCGCAATAACGATAAAGCGGCTGCCCTTCAATAAACTCCATGACGAAGTAAGGCAAGCCGTCGTCAGTGGTGCCCCCATCGAGCAAGCGCGCGATAAAAGGATGATCGAGCGCAGCGAGTATTTGGCGTTCCTTGCGAAAGCGCCGCAGGATAAAGTCAGTATCCATGCCGCGCTTCACGAGCTTGATCGCGACACGCAGGGTGAATTCATTGTCGACCCGCAGCGCCTCATAGACTGCGCCCATACCGCCGCGGCCAACCTCGCGTTCGATGCGGTAGGCGCCCAGCCGTCGCCCGATCATCGGGTCCTCGTCGTCGTATACGAATGACTCGATGGCGCTCAGTTCAGTCGAACCGTAAACCGGGTGCTCGAGCAAACCG
The DNA here is from genome assembly GCA_003488005.1 of Blastocatellia bacterium. Lineage (GTDB taxonomy): Bacteria > Acidobacteriota > Blastocatellia > Pyrinomonadales > Pyrinomonadaceae > PSRF01. Next base: position 3,769 of record DNND01000040.1, read on the forward strand.
CTGGCGCTGTCGTGTTGGAGTAAGAGGGTTTCGACGTCGCGCCTTAAGCCGAGGTCGGCGGCACAGACTTGTGCGACGTAACGCTCTCGCTCGGCGGGAGCGAGATCGACCGCAGCCTGAAAGATTTCTTCAACCTGTTGCCAGCGTTCGGGGGTCATAATTAAACAATTGGTTTTAGGTCTTGAATCTTGGGTCTTTGGTCTTTGACTGTTTTGAACTTGGTACTTTGAACTTGGAACTTTGCTGCTTGGGCTACGAAGTCCCAAATACAAAGCGATCAAGTACGAAATTCAAAGACCAAAAACCAACGACCTACTTTTGCATCTCACCGTAAAGAAACGCTTTCGCCAGCCGCCAATGACGTTTGATGGTAGTCGGCGTCACGCCCAAAACATCGGCTGCCTCTTCAATCGAGAGTCCGCCAAAGTATCGCAGTTCCACCAGGCGCGCCTTCTGCTCGTCGAATGCGGCGAGAGCCTTTAATGCATCGTCGAGCGCAATCAATTCGCTGCTGCGCTCAACTGCTCGATCTATGTTTTCGTCCAGGGAGAGCTTTTGGAAATCCTGACCGCGCTTTTCCGCGTTGTGCTTGCGCGCGTGATCAACCAACAAGCGGCGCATAATCTGAGCGGCAACACCGAAAAAGTGCGCCCGGTTTTGCCAGTTCACGCGCGTCTGATCCACTAAACGAAGGTAAGCCTCATGCACGAGGGCCGTGGGCTGCAAAGTGTGATCGGGACGCTCGCGACGTAGGTAATTCGCTGCAAGCTTGCGCAGTTCATCGTAGATGACGGGTAACAAAAGATCAACCGCGTTACGATCGCCATTTGAGACTTCGATGAGCAGCTTGGTGATGCTATCCGCGGGGCTTTCGGTCAATCCGATAACTCCATTAGAGCAGAACGATCTGACAAAGGCGGTTGATTATAAGACAGAAAGTCGAACCGGAATAATTCGAGTGGAGATGAGGCTTGGTTGCGCTCTAATTAGGCGTAGTGAAAATCAGCCGCGGATTTTCGCGGATGAACGCGGATCAGAACGGAAAATGTGGCTCAGATCGGAATTTACGAATCGAGGTCCATACGCAGCAGTTCGTTAAGACAGAAGAGCGGGGGCAAGCCACCTTCCCAACCTGAGAGGTACTCCGAGTTGTCGCTTTCACCTGAGATCATTAATTTCCTAATCTCCTGACGATTCACGATTGGCGGATTCAAGTTTGAAGTGCAACATCCTGAGCGCCAACGGCGCGGAC
>DNND01000039.1:0-1577 GCA_003488005.1 Blastocatellia bacterium
CCATCCGCTACCGCAGACGGTACTGACCTCACGACACTCAGTCGCCTCAAGTCGAAGTACATCAGTACCCGTAAATAGGAATCAAACGGGCACGCCCGAGACGTGCCCTAACCAATCATTCAAGCTGAGCAGTTCTCAGTTCTTACACGGCTCGATGGCTGCGGTTTTCGTGTTCAGTCGTTCAGCGATGAACTTGTCCACGTCGGCCTCGATCAATTCACCATTCACGACCCATGCTTTTTCAGTCAAAACGTCGCCGGTCTTGCTGAGCGATGCCGGCTCGAGAAAAATATTCCACGGCGAGCCCCACTTGCGCGTGTCGCCGGTCAGTTGCCGGTAGCCGTAGTGCGCCGTCTTGTCGCGGTCTTCGCGAAGTTCTGATTCACTAACCACCGGATACGGCGCGCCTTCAGGCGCAAAGAAAGTTGTGACCGCATCGCGCGTGCCGTATTCGCTGACACCGATTACCTGAAAACCCTGGTCCTTGTATTTCGCATAAAGCTTTGCCGCGACGGGCGCTTCGTTGCGCCAGTTCGGACACCAGGGCGCGAAGTAAACCACCATCACCAACTTCTTTCCCTGGACCAATGAGCGCAGATCGACTGGCTTGTTGTCCTTTAGAGAATTCAGCGTCCAGTTCTTGTAGTTGACGGTTTTCTCGACCAGCGGCGAATACTCGTGACCGTCCTGGGCCAGCGCCGAACCCGGAATGAACAAGACACTGAAAATGAAAGTGATCAGTAACGCTTTCATGTGGTACTCCTTATTGCCAACTGCTATTCATTTCGCCCCTTCAGGGCTAAAGACTTTTTACTTAATCTGCGCGGTGGCAGACGGCTCATCAAGCAAAGGTTTCACGGCCGCTTCCCAACCTTCGCGATCGCGCGCGCCGATAATCTTCTGGCGAATGCGCCCATCGCGGTCTATCAAATAAGTTGTCGGCAGTGGCGTGCCGCCAAACTTCGCTTTCGCGTCGTCGCCACCGACCAGCACCTGATACTCAAACTTGCGAACATCTTTCTGATACGCATTGACGCCCTCAGCGGTGTCTTCCAGCGACGCGCCGACAACCTTTAAGCCCTTGGCCTCAAGCTCGTGCTGCATCGCATTCAGCACCGGAATTTCTTCGCGGCAGGGAATGCACCAGGTGGCCCAAAAGTTTAGCAGCACTACCTGACCACGCAGTTGGCCCAAAGTAAAAGACTGGCCAGTCAGTGTCTGAAACTGAACTTGAGGCGCCGCTTCAAAATTCGTATTTGCCGGCGTTGTAGAACTGGTGGTCGGCGGCTTCACTTTTATCCAGCCCTCAGCATTTGGCAACCAAGCCGCCAGTTTCGAACTCGTCAACAGCGTGGATTGCCCGCTCATCACCAACAGTCCGACAATAATCAGCACCACGCCGGAAACTACTTCCACTTTGTGCAGGTGTTTGCGAAACTTTCCGTAAAAGGCGAGAAACTGATTGATACCGAGTCCAGTTAGCAGAAAAGGCACTGCCAGCCCAGCCGAGTAAAACGCCGAAAGCGTCAGGCCGCTGCGCCAACCGCCGCTGGTTGCCGCCAAGCCGATAATGCCGC
>DNND01000039.1:1928-2748 GCA_003488005.1 Blastocatellia bacterium
GCGGCAAAAGCAATCCCCAGCGTGAACGAGCCCAACGGGCCGCGCGGTTTGTCATTAGAAAAGAACCGCGTGTCTTTGTAGAGCGTGGCGATTTTCAATAGACCAATGAGCTGAAGTCCGAAAGCGATAATGATCAGCCCGCCGACTACGCGCACCCAGATGTTGTTGATGATCGCTGCGCCGATCAGTCCGGCAGTAGTTCCCAGCGCCAGAAAAATTACCGAGAGCCCGGCGTTGAACGCGAGCGAGTTCAAAATAACGGCGCGCCGGGCAGTCGTGCTTGAGCCGCCTTCTTTCAGACGGTCGATGCTGACACCGGACATCAGCGAGATGTAACCGGGCACCAGCGGCAAAACGCAGGGAGAAAGAAACGACAGCACGCCGGCGATAAACGCGATTCCAATGTTGATGTTTTGATCCTGCATCTTACCTGGCGCTGACTGTCTCGCTGCTCTTTACAGTTTCTTCAGCCATCACTTTCTCAAGCATCTTACCGAGCGCCGCAATTTCCTCGGCACTCGCACCCATCGATATGTATCTCATTCTTCCCTGGCGATCGATCAGAAATGACGTCGGGATGGTAAAGACGCCATAGTTCAAATTATTGACTGCCGTCTCAGCAACTGCAAATCCATATGGCAAACGATTCTTTTTCTTAAAGCTTCGCAGAAAGACCAACTCTTCGCCGCGCGTTGCTTTATGGCCATCTGTTTCGCCGAAATAGTTGGTCATCCCGAGAATGACTAGCCCCTTATCCTTATAGGCTTCATGCCATTGTTGGAGCCTGGGAAATGTGTAGCGGCATGGACCACACCAGGTC
>DNND01000039.1:3048-13386 GCA_003488005.1 Blastocatellia bacterium
CATGGACCACACCAGGTCGCCCAGAAATCCAGCAGTACGACGTGACCGCGCAGCTCGGAAAGTTTCACAGGCGCTTGATCGATCCACTGCGTCGCCACGATTTCCGGCAGCTTAATGGCATCATCTTTGGGCAACTCACTAAAAATGCCGCGCAGGTCAATCGCACGATCCAGTCCCGCGAGACGAATGTTGGCCAGCCGCAACAGGTTACCTGACGGCAGCGTCAACGCCAGCTTGCGCAAATCCTGAACGATGGCAATCGCATCAGCTTTCCGGTTCGAATTCACGTAAGCTTCGGACAAAAACGAAGCAGCCTTAAAAAGCATATCGTCGCGCCGAGAATTATTTATGCCACTGTTGGGAACAACCAGGCGGGCAATCTTTGCCATCTGCTGCGCATGGGCCACCATGCGCTGGTAGTCTTTTGTTTTCTGAAGCAGCTCTGTAACCAGCGACTCCATTCCAAACCACTCAGCCAGGCTCTGCGGCTGGTTGTTTCCATAATCGGCCACCGCGCGTTCAGCTTCAGGAATCAAGCCTTTGCGAGTTGAGTAGAGCACTACAACCGCGCGCGCGAGTTGCGCGTTTTGCCCGCCCGCTTCGCCACCGAGATAGTGGCCCATCGCCTCGAGCGCGCCGTCGCCGTTACCAGCCAGGTGATAAAGCATACCCAGATAAAACCGATCCATCTCGGATAGCGAGCTGCGCGCGTGCAAGACTTCCGCATACTTCGCTGCCAGATCTTTTTGTTCCTGCCTGGTCTTCGCTTCCAGCTTTGAATCGTACGGAAGCTTTGCTTTATTGAACTCGGCGTACGTTTTTTCGAGGTACTTGTCGGCTTCAGCGAACAACACGTTGGCAGGTCGGGTATCGGGCGCTACGGTCTTTTGGTCATTCGCCGCCGCCGATTGGCCACGCGCGATTGCGGTCGCCAGCAAAACGACGGCGATGAGGGTGGGTAAAAGTTTGCGCGAGAACTTCATTTGCAGCAGCTGGATCTCAACGAACTGACACGAGTTGAAAACGATCAGGCGAAAAAATCTGCAATGGTGGGGAAACCTCTTCGTCAACTATGGCGCGGGCCAGCAATTCCGCGGTGACCGGCGTCAACAGTATGCCGTTGCGATAGTGGCCGGTCGCATAAAAGACACCCGCAATTTCAGCACAAGGACCGAGTACTGGCAAACCGTCAGCGGCACGCGGCCGTAATCCGGCCCAGGTTGAGGTGAGCGGCAGAGCTGCGATGGCCGGAGTAATCTCAAGCGCCGACGCGACAATTGATTGAACTCCCGCCGCCGTGACACGCTTGTCAAAACCCGCATATTCCGTAGTTGAGCCCGCCAACAAACGGCCCTGCCGGCGCGGCACGATGTAACCGCGTGGACTGTAAATCACGTGTCGCGCGATCTGCGGCGTTGCTTCAAATGAAACCATCTGTCCGCGAACTGGTTCGATGCGCGGATTGGGTAGCGGTTCGTTTATGACCTGACTGGTCCATGCGCCTCCGGCGATCACAACTTTTTCACAGGCGACAAACCCGCGCGATGTTTCAATGCCAGTTACGCGATTTCGTTTGATACTCAAAGAGTCAACTGAAACCCCGGTCAACACTTTCACGCCAAGCGCCTCATTCGCAGTTGCCAGCGCACTTATCAGCCTGCGATTTTCTACCTGAGTATCGAGCGGAAATCTCAGCGCCGCGCGCACTCCGTTGGAAATCGAAGGCTCCAACAACTTTGCCATATCGCCTGATAACTTCTCGACTTCCAGGCCCGCCTTCGTTTGCCATTCATAACGCTTCTCAAGCTCGCCTTCGTCCTCCTCAGTAAATGCCAAATACAACGTGCCCGAAGTCTCGAGCTCGATGTCGATACCGCTTTCCTCGAGGAGAGATTGCGCGAAGCCGGGATAAAGGTCTCGGCTTTGGCAGCAGAGCCGAAAGAAGTCATCGGCACTATCGGCTTCCGCTTGCGGCGCGAGCATTCCGGCCGCGGCAGACGACGCCTCGGCTCCCAAATTCGAGCGCTCGACAATCAACACATCGCGCACACCCCGCAGTGCAAGCGCGCGCGCGATCGCCAGGCCGATGACGCCGCCACCGATAATTGCGACTGCAGCACTGTTTTTGATCTCAGGCATTTGGGGCTTAGTCAGTGGTTAGTTGTCAGTGGTCAGTTGTGGCCTTATTCTGTTGCTTGAAACCTGGATAAATTAATAATGAGGTTTGCCGAGAGACGGCTTGTCGCTGGAGAGCAACGGACAACTAACAACTGACCACGGACAAATCATGAAACATCGTATCACACTGATTCCAGGCGACGGCATCGGGCCGGAAGTCGCCGCCAGCGTTGTGCACATCATTGAAGCCGCAGGCGCCGAGATCGAATGGGAAACGCATTATGCCGGCGCGCAAGCGGTCGAAAAATTCGGCGAGACGCTGCCGAAAGAACTGCTCGAATCGATCAAGCGCAACAAAGTCGCGCTGAAAGGTCCGGTCACCACTCCCATCGGCAAGGGCTTCACTTCGGTTAATGTCGGCTTGCGGAAAGCGCTCGATCTTTACGCCAACGTGCGTCCCATTCGCGCGCTTCCCGGCGTGCCCTGCCGCTTCCCCGAACTCAGCTTGGTAATTGTCCGCGAGAACACGGAAAGCTTATATGCCGGACTGGAGCACATCGTCGTTCCGGGGGTGGTCGAGAGTTTGAAGATCATTACCGAGAAAGCATCGACGCGAGTGTCGCGGTTTGCGTTTGAGTTTGCGCGGCGCGAAGGACGAAAGAAGATCACCTGCGGCCACAAAGCCAACATCATGAAGTTATCGGACGGACTCTTTCTCGAGTGTTTCTATAAAGTCGCAACCGAATATCCTGAGATTGAAGCTGACGATAAAATCATCGACAACGCTTGTATGCAGCTCGTGATGCGGCCCGAACAGTTTGACATGATGCTGCTCGAGAATCTCTACGGCGACATCGTTTCGGATCTTTGCGCGGGTTTGATTGGCGGTCTGGGTTTGGTGCCCGGTGCAAACATCGGCGAACAGGGTGCGGTCTTTGAAGCGGTGCACGGCTCAGCGCCGGATATTGCCGGTCAGGGGATCGCGAACCCGACCGCGCTGCTGCAATCGGGAATTCTCATGTTGCGTCATTTAGGAGAACGCGAAGCCGCGGACAGAACCGAGAATGCGATGTTCGAAGTTTTCAAGGAAGGGAAAGTGCGCACGCGCGACATCGGCGGCACGGCCAAGACTGCCGAGTTTGCGGAGGCGATCATCTCGAAAATGAAATAGTCTGCGGTTCCCTCTGTGCGTACTTTGTGTCCTCTGTGACTCCATGGTGGATTTACTTTTTGGCTGAACGAACCCACCACAGAGGCCCAGAGAACACAAAGGACGCACAGAGAAAGCGATAACAGAACAACTTCCGAGTATGAGGTTTCCCCTAAACATCATCGCCTGCTGCGTTCTTTTACTTGCGCCGTCGACCTTCGCAAAAACACCTTCACGCTGCACCCTCATAAAATCTCAACCAGACAGGTGGGCAACGGCGCGAGTCAATTCACTCGTCACAACGGCCCGTGCGGCATACGAATCCGACGATGCGCTGCCGGCTTATCAACGCGTGCTGGATGGAATTAACCGCACCTTACGGCGGTGCAAGCTCTCCGAAGACGCCGACTTCATCAATCGCCATCGCGAGTTCGTTGATTATGTCGCAACAATCTCTCTCGATCGGAAGCCGGATCACGAGTTGGGTTTCAACGTGCCCGACAAACAATACTTCGACGAGACGCGCTCATTCGTCGAGATTCCCGATTACCTTTTGCAGCCGGCCTTTCTCAAATTAGTTAGCCGCTGGGAAACGCTCGACAAAGCGAAAGCGCTCCTGCGCCAACTCAACTCAACGCGCGCTGCCAATGATCAGTTGGTTTTCTTTAGTTTCAGTTCGCGTCATCTGGGTACGCCTGACAACGATGACAGTTATCGCCGGCTGTTGATTGTCGTTCCGGGAAATTCCGCGCTAAGCATTCCCGACAAGTGGGTGCAGTTTGGCATTAGCGATCCCGGTCAGAAAGTGCTTACTCGCAACCTGTCGGTTGTATCGGCAATGACAAACGCCAACGGGACCTTCGATGCTTACTTCAAAGACTATTTCCGAACCTATCGACGCAACGGTTCGATTACCATTAAGGGACGCTGGGAACTGGGTGAAGGCGACGACAACTGCGCGCAATGTCATAAGAGCGGCATCCTGCCGATATTTCCCGCAGCCGGTAGCGTTAGTCCGACCGAGCTCGAGGCAGTCGAAATTGTGAATGCGCGCTTTCGCAGTTATGGTTCGCCGCGCTTTGGAAGTTATTTGGACCAGAAGAAATTAGGGCCGGGCTTGAGCACTGCTGGTTCCGAGGATCGCAATCACCGTTTTGGAAAAGACTTTGCGGCGACAAATGTTGCGCGCGCGATGACCTGCCAGTCGTGTCACAACCGGCAGCGGCTCGGCTCGCTTAACTGGCCCATGGATCCGCTGATACTAAGTTCTTTCGTTGAGGGCGGAGAGATGCCATTCGGCATTACTTTGAAACGGTCAGAACGCGTTGAACTCTATGAAAGGCTGCTCGACGAATATTTCGCACTCGACAACCTCAATCCCGGAATCCTGCAAGCATGGCTGCTGGGTAAGCGAAAGGAAATGGCGCAGCAGTAGTGCTAACAATTGGCCCTTCTTGCTTTCCACTCTCCAAGCGCCTTCAATCGGGTGTGGGTACTGATGCAGTTTGAATTCAGGCAACTGAGTGTGATGAGGTCGGTACCGTGGTAGCGGATTGGTTCCGACATTGCCAATGGGAGATCACTACATCCGCTCGCTACCGCGGCCGGTATTGACCTCATTGACACTGCGCGGCTTTATTCAAACTGCATCATTGCTCGGTGCATGAAATTCATTGACTAACACCTCAAAAAGGTATATTTCTGCGCCGTAAATTTATTCTAACCTGTGCTTCTTCACCCATCCTCAGGCAATTCGATGCTTAAGAGCACAGGAAATGGTGAATCAGCAGTAACTCCTAATCGTTATCAAGTCCCTCGCTTTATTCCGGCTTGAACGAACCAAAGGCAGTGTTTCAAAGAACAGCGATCCCGGGAATTTTTTAAACTGTAACAGCGAGCGTACATCTTTGAGGTGCTCTCAGCGCCCAATCGCTTTTGCCTGGCGCATAAGAATCACCAGATCCCGGCTCAACCACTCACCAAAGGAGAACTGTATGAAGCACCCACAGGCGCGGCGAATCGCAACGACCGTTAACGCCCACAGCGCGATTCGCTATCTTGGTCTATTAACAATCCTATTTTGTCTGGCCGTCGCAGGCTCGTGGGAGATGCGCGTGAGCCACTCACAAACCGCAAAAGGTGAAATTGAAGGAAGGGCCTCGCCCACTTTTAGACGCATTTGTCTTGGCGGTGGCAACGCGGGAAAGTTGTGTAAGCAAAACACCGAGTGTCCCGGATCAACCTGCCGCGATCGCAATGTCTTCAACATTACGGTGGCGGTGATGTACAACGCGCCAGCCGGCGACCTTACCTCAATCGGAAATATGATCACTGCAATGTCGGCAGTGTTGCTGGATGTAACCGATGGCCAGGCGGAAATCGGAACGGCAACGATCCACAACAACGCGATGACCGGCGCTCAAGCCGATCTAATGATCGAGCCAACCACGAATGACACCTGGTGGAATGCGAACACGGGACTGTTTCGCACTGGCGGACAGATGCATGTGTCAATCAACTACATTACCGCCGCAAACACTGGCAGCTTGCTGGCCCATGAGTTTTCGCACCTGGTCTTTGATCCGCGCGACGAATACGAAAGCCGTGCGGTGGGTTGTGGAGCCGCTTCTCCAAATGAGCATTGTCCTGTTACCGCTGCTAACGACGGCACTTGCTTAATGGATAGTAACGGTTCCGAATTTTGTTGGGGCCAGGCCAACACGGGAAACTTGACGGACTTGTCTGGTGGCAATCACGACCCGTCGGACGTAACTGAGCAATCGCGTTGCCGCAGTAATCGTTCCTGTTGGGATCAATTGGTGTGGTCATGGCCTACCGTTTTTATGAAGCCGGCCGGAGCGCCTGATCCAGGCTCGAATGGTGAAGTGCCCGATCCGGTAAATTTCGTAGTCACCAACAACAACGTTCGCGTGGTGCTGGTGCTGGATGAATCCGGCAGCATGAGTCTGGAATCACCCACCCGCATGGCGCGGCTCAAGGTGGCGGCCGGCGATTTTATCGCGACCGCGCAAAACGGAGCCGAGCTTGGCCTGCGATCATTTGCTTCGGATGCCGAGCCAGCCAGCGGTCGTGCCAACGTCGCGGTTGCGGCGCTCGTTAACAACCGTGCGCCATGGACCAACGCCGTGAGTGGGCTGACCCCCAGCACCAGGACAAATATCGGCGCCGGGCTGCAAAAGGCGAAAGACATGATCATGAGTGCGGGAGGTGTGACAGCAAACACTTACATCGTATTGATGACCGATGGTTTGAATAACGAGCCCGCCCCGGATGCAAATGCCGCGGCTGATCTCCAGGCAAAGATCAACGATTTGATGGCCAACAACATTCCAGTTTTCGTGACCTGCACTGGAGGCGACCTGGGATTGCAGTCGCAGTGCGCTGAGATCGCAGCGGGTACCGGAGGCTTCAATTCGGATTCCGCCGACGCGGCGCGCCTGCCGCAAAACTTCGTCGACTTCCAGGAACGCATTACCGCTCATCAAGGAGTTAAGTCGTTTGAAGGAATGCTTAGCAAGATTAACTCGAACGGGCCGCCCACGTTCTTCGTCGACGAAGGTTCGGAATCGGCCAGCTTCAGTTTGCTCTGGGACAACTCAGCTGCAAACGCGCGCGGCGCCGTCATCGATCCGGGCGGCACTAGTCATCAACTGCAATCGGTGCCGCAAGGCCTCTATGTGCGCGTCGCTAATCCCAAACCCGGCGACTGGCGAATGCAGGTCGATCCCAGCGGCGCGGATAGCCGCTTCTCCGCAAAAGCTTATGTGCTGAATCGCGTCAACGACTTGGTCGTTTCCACGCGTTGGCCCACGCGCAGGCCTGGCGAAGAGATGTATGTATTCGCCATGCCCAGAAGCAAAGGTGGCGCTATTACAGAACCCGGATCAAAGCTAACGGCCAGGGTAAGCAGACCAGATGGCAGCACCGATACACTCGATCTGTTTGATAACGGTCGCGACGCTCCGGAACACGGCGATGACATTCCCGGCGACGGCATCTTTACCGGCGTCTACAAAAATACAAACCTAAAGGGCGCCTACGGGTTCCAGGTCAACGGGGAGTTCGAAAAATGGCATCAGGGAAGTGATGCGCACCAACAAAACTACAAAATTGAAAGTCCAAAATTTCTCCGCGAAGTACGCGTGTCAGCGGGAATCGGAGACCCGGGCGATCATCCAAAGGAACCGGAAGACACGAAAGGGGGACAGAATCCACCGCGAGACTGGTGCAGGCTTTGTTGTTGGTTGGCAGGCATCTTCTTCATCCTGTTCCTGATTGCGCTTTTCCTGCTGTGGCGTTGCTGGCAGAAGAAACGGGGCTAGGACCTAGCCTGCGGCGCAGGCGATAGCATAAAGCCTGGGGTGAAGCGGTAGCGGAACCCCAGGACAGCAAATTAGAACAACCAGAGCCCGCGGCGCGGGCGACAGCCAAGCTCACCGCAAAAGCTATCGCCCGCTCCGCGGGCTGGCATCGTCTTTGGACCACAGACCTGGGGTTCCGCTACCGCTTCACCCCAGGCTTTACGCTGTCGCCTGCGCCGCAGGCTGAGTTGGTCTTCGCAGCCGTGCGACTTTTTATGCAAAGCGAGTTGTATTTTTGTCTGATTCGTCGAACGCGCGTGGTCAGGTTTTTAAGAAGAAATAAAGATATCACCGGTTGCCCTCGGGTCTGCCTCGCCGCTCGCGGCTTCGCATTGCATCCCGCTCCTGCTGAAACTGCTTCCACTGCTCGGGCGTCAGCACCTTTTGTAAACGCTCATCGGCTTGTTGGCGAATTGCATCAAAGCGCGGTTCAGATTCTTTACGCAGATTCTGTAACTGCTCGCGCGACTCACCGAGTATCTGATGGACCTGGGTTTTCTGGTCCGCGTTTAGCTGAAGTCGATCAAGCATTCGCTCAAAGCGTTGCTGCCGCGACCCCTCGGCGCGGGACTTGGACCAGCGCTGAAAGCCATTAAGAGCCAGCGCACCGGCCGCGACACCGAGCACAAAAATCAACAGCGCCGCTACTCTTACCTGCCATTTGCTCTTGTTACTGATGTCCATCATTACCTCGCTTACTTCGCTCCGGCGTCTTCCGCCGGATACAACGTTGTCAACATCTGAGCGTCGGATGCTTGTTCGTCCTGCAAGCCGTTTTGATTCAGAATTACCTCTTCAGCCGTGTAGCCGTTGGACTCAGAAGCCTGCGCAGTTGCCGACGTTTGCGTTCCCGGAACAATGAAACTCAAAACCGCCAGCAGCGCGACTGCTGCGGTCATTGAAGACACGAGCGCTCCTGCCGTTTGCCACAGCCGCTTGAACGCCGGCACTTCATTTTGCCGCTCACGCAGCGCGGCCATCACCCTGGTGTGGAAAAAAGGCGATGGCTCGATCACTTCATTTGCACGGTCCCTTAATAGCGCTGATGCAATCTTCGTTGCTTCGTAAGCGCGTGCGCAAGACGAACAGTTTGTCGCGTGAGCTTGAATGGCAGTGCGTTCAGTTTCATTCAAACTCGCAAACGAACGATTCTCAAGAAGGTCGATAATGTGATTTTCTTTCATTGCTGCTGCCTCTTTATTAGCTACTCGCCGCCGCCGGCGGCAATTGTTTCCCCAGTAGTTTCTCTACCGCTGCGCGCATTCGGCGCCGCGCGCGAAAGGCCTGCACTTTTACTTTCGACTCGGACCACCCGGTGAACTCAGCTACTTCCTTTACCGAAGCATCTTCGCCATCAATCAAAGTCAAAACGACGCGATCATCAGGCGACATATTTCCCAGCACGCGGTCGGCGAGATCCGCTGCCACTAAACTTCGCTCGCCGGCGCGGTGTCGTTCGGCCGCCACGTCGCTAAGTTGGTTCTCGAGCCAGGTACTTTCGTCTTCACTCAAATCCGCCGACGCCAATTCGGGACGTCGCTTTGCACTTCTCAGCATGTTCAAGCAGGTGTTGGTGGTGATGCGCGTCAGCCACCCTTCCATCGACCCGCGCCCTTCGTAACTGCCAAGCTGTGTAAACGCTTTCATAAAAACTTCCTGCGCCGCTTCTTCAACCACGCTGCGCTGGCGAAAAAATTTGCTGGCGAAGCGGAAAACTCTCGGGCTGTAACGTCGCACTATCTCAGCGAACGCAGCCTCGTCACCGGCGCGAGCAAGCTGCGCCAATTCCAGGTCCGAACTCTCATTGCTGTTGGCCAGAAGCGTTCCTTTGCGAATGGTCGGGCGGCGGACTGAACGCTTTCCCGTCCGCCACCCTTTGCTTGAAACACCAGTTTACTGCTTTGGAGCTTCGCGACGCTCGCCGCGACCGCCTTTGAAGTTGCCGTGTTCACTCTTGAACTGCGCACGCATCTGGTCAAGCTGCGTCTTCTGTTCCGGAGTTAGTACCGCAAGCATCTCCTGGCGAAGTTTGAATTCCTCGCCCATGAGTTTAGCCTGCAGGCCCGCCGACTCGGTCAAATTCTGAGTAGTAAGTGCTTCATTGAACGTACCGCCGTCATTCGCCTGATGCAACTCCTGGCGCTTGGCCCTGAGCTGTTCACGCAGCGACTTGGTGCGCTCGCCGAAACTCTCTCTGATCTGTTTCATGCTGGCTTTCTGGGCGTCAGTCAAATTCAGTTTTGCAAACATCCCGCCGCCGCCAAAGCCGCCGCGATGATCGCCTTCTCCGCCTTCGCCTCTGCCGCCGCGCCCGCGCCATTCGCCACGAGCTTTGTCTTGGTCACCTTGTGTCGTGGGCGCTGTCTGCGCAAACGCCACCGAAGCAACCAGCACAATGCTTGATAGGGAGACTAATGCAAGCATCTTAAAATTCGCGAATTTCTTCATGTCTTCTTTCTCCTACTTGTAATGTTAAAGAAGGCCTTCATTAGCCTCCGAAGAGCTAGACACCACAATCCGCGAAAGCGTTACAAATACTTTGGAGTGCGCCGGCCTGGCGGCGCTTTGGCCCGAGGCTAAGTTTTCACCCGCTAAGTTTTCACGAGCTAAGTTGGCACGAGTTAAGTTGGAGCAAGCGCTCAACCTAGTGACAACTCGCGTCGGACCAAAGCGGCGCCAGGCCGCCGC
>DNND01000039.1:13664-14597 GCA_003488005.1 Blastocatellia bacterium
GCCAGGCCGCCGCACTCCAAAGGACCATCTGTAACCGCCGGCGACGAACAGGTGTCTATCTCAATTGGCGGAGTCAGGCGGCAAAGGTTCATATGAAACACTTCATACAATCCAGCGTTTGTGCGGTCATTCTTACTTTGTCCGCCGTTGGCTTTGCGACCGCACAAACCGCTGGACCTTTAAACAAACCGAGTTCGTCCCCAATCGCATCGACTGCGGAGTATAAGAGCGCGACCGAGAAACTCGTCCCTTTACAAGAGGCCGAGCTTAAGACCGCCGCCGACAAGCTTGAGCAATTGCGGCAACTAGTGGCGGACGGGTTGGTCGCAAGAAATGAATTGGAAGCAAGCGAACAAGCGCTAACTGCGGCGCAGGCGAAATTAGCAGAAACCAAACAACAAATCGCCACCGCCGATCGCCTGATCGCGGAAACGAAGACGGCTGATGAGTTAACCAAATCGCAAGCCGCAAGGAACCAAATCGCACTGGCCCAGGCGAAAAAGATTCGCAGACTGACCACGCCGACAATTCTCCGCTATAGCGGACAGGCCGGAGTTGGCAGTTCGATAATCGCGGCCCTGCCGACGATTCAAACATTCTTTCTTAGTAAGTTTGGCCGCGCTCTTCCGACCAGCGCCATCGGGCAAAGTGCGACTCATAATGCGCTTAACTACGATCACAGGAACGCAGTAGATGTCGCACTAAGCCCCAATAGCGTCGAAGGGCAAGCGCTGATTGGTTACCTGCAAACCCAGGGTATTCCGTTTCTCGCTTTTCGCGCCGCAGTCCCGGGAGTAGCTACCGGACCGCACATTCATATCGGCAATCCCTCGCACCGGCTGGCTTAGTCTCAGTGGCTCTCATCACAGTGACATGAGGTCAGTACCGCCTTTGTGGGATGGGTGGGGGGTTTGTTTTTTTTTTTTTTTTTTC
>DNND01000049.1:0-427 GCA_003488005.1 Blastocatellia bacterium
CTCGACTATGGGAAGCTGGCAGCAACTTTCTTAAACAGAGAGACCGGCAAAGCCGTGCGTGTTGTGGCGCTTGAATCATCTCGCCGTTTGGCTGACCTGCGTCATCCGGAAATCGAGGACAAGTACGAGCGCCAGATGCGAGCCTATCGCGAAGCCGCCGAAGAGGATTTGTTTGACGTAACCGACGTTGAAGTTCAGTTGCGTGAGAAGGATCTACCCGGCCATCCTCGCTCACGAGTGATCTGTCACAAATGCGGCGAGGGTGTGAACGACGGCCGCGAGATTAGTCTTCCCGACAGAATCACGCTTTGTCGCCCCTGCGTCTATGGGACTTACTATCAACCGCAGCAGAAATGTGTAGATATAGTTCGGCATGAGCAAGCAATGTTAGTCTCGGCCCGCGGAGCGGGCGACAGCATAAAGCCTG
>DNND01000049.1:751-9143 GCA_003488005.1 Blastocatellia bacterium
GTGGAGCGCAGCGGAACCCCAGGTTAACGGCCCCGAAAGACAACGCAGCCCGCGGAGCGGGCGATAGCGTTTGTCGTGATCATGAGCTGTCGCCCGCCGCGGGCTCGGGTCTTTCAATCGACAGTTCCCGGTGTTCGCCTGCCCCCACCCCGCCTTTATGCTGTTGCCGCTCCGCGGGCTGGCTTGAATTCGTCGATGATCGAGAAGAGAAATGATGATTGACTGGATACACATTGGGCCCCACGTAACGGCAGCCTTTCTGGCATCGCTCGTTGAGTTTGTTGAGGCCTTGACGATCGTTCTCGCCGTGGGCACCGTCCGCGGATGGCGACCCGCTCTCATCGGAACGGGCGGCGGCTTGATCACTCTCGGCGCGCTTGTCGCTATCCTCGGCCGCGCGCTCGGCGCTATTCCGATCTCGGTTTTACAGCTTGTGATTGGGCTCTTGCTTTTGCTCTTCGGTCTGAGTTGGCTGCGTAAGGCGGTGCTCCGAGCCGCTGGAGTCATTCCTCTTCATGACGAGGCTGAAGCTTATAGAGGGACAACGAATGCCCTTCGCGCGAACGAACCAGCGCGTGTGATCTGGTGGGACACAATCGCGATTGCGACCACCTTCAAAGCCGTCGTGCTGGAAGGCACCGAGGTCGTCTTCATTGTCATTGCCGTCGGGTCGGCGGGTCAGATGCTCGTTCCTGCGATTGCGGGAGCGGCGGCGGCAGGAGTCGTCGTCGTGATTACTGGCCTGGCCCTGCGTCGCCCACTCGCCCGCGTGCCGGAGAACAAGCTGAAGTTCGCGGTCGGAGTTCTAATCTCAAGCTTCGGCGTCTTCTGGGTTGGCGAGGGCCTCGGATTCCACTGGCCCGGCCAGGACCTATCAATTCTCGGTCTCGTAGTCGCCTTCCTTCTCTTCTCGTTGATCATTGCCGCGGCAGTGCGGCGACGAGCGCTTGTAAATTTTGCTGGCAACGCGATGCCTAACGCTGACAGTCGCCCGAGGTAGTCGTCGTCAATTATCGGCGGGGTGACCTTTATGACAGTTGGCTGCTTCATTAGCAGAGTGAGAATGCTCACCGCCCTTAGCTTTATGCTTCTAACTTCGATCTCTTCCCCGGACGCTTCGGGCCAGGCGGCCAACCCTTCTCCGCCGCCGGTACCACGCCATGACACGCAGCAATGGAATGATGTGCAACTGATCGTTCCCATGACCAGCAAAGCTGATTTTATCCTGCTCGGAACGCTTCGACTTGGTCGCAACCTAACCCGCCCCGTTGATGAACGGATTGGGATCTCCTTCTCCTATCACCCGACGAAGTCTGTCACCCTCGCTCCAAGTTATCTGCATATCGAGAGGCAGCCTTCAGCAGGCCGGAACTTTTTTGAGGACAGAGTCGCATTTACTGCCGCCTTTAGGGCAAAGAAATACGTCAGCCTCGCGCCTGGTTTTCTCTATATCAATCGACATTTTTCCGTGGGCCAAAGCGATCTTGAGAAGAGACCGTCGATGGCTGTCACGTTCACGCTGCCGCGAACTCGCTTCATCTTGAGTGATCGTAACCTGGTTGAGCGCCGTTACCGCCAGCCACAGGGGAACTCAACTCGCTATCGTAATCTGCTTCAACTGCAATATCCGTTTTTAGTTCAAGGCAAGCATCTTACGATTCTTGCTTCGGACGAGGTGACCTACGATTCGGCCGTTAGTGCCTGGGTCCGTAACAGGTTTCTCGCAGGTATACGGAAACAAATTAACAACTATTGCTCGGCAGACTTCTATTACATTAGACAAAACGATGGACGGGCACGAGCATTGCCAGGTGATTTCAACGTCATCGGCATCTCGCTCGCATTTCGATTGGGGGGCAATATTACTGTGGGCGATAAGCAGCGACAGTTAGATCTTCTGGATGATGACGATGACGACAGGTAAAACGGATTGGAAGATTTCGTTTATGTGACCCGCATCAGCGGCGCCAGGTGGCACTGAACATAGGCAAGTCATGAAGGAGGCAGCGTATGAAAGTGGGATTCATTGGTCTGGGAAACATGGGATCGGCGATAGCTCGGAACCTAATTAAGGCGGGGCACAATCTGACGGTTTACAACCGCACGCGAAGCCGCGCCGAGCCGTTCGCTTCCCTTGGCGCGAGGATTGCGGAAACGCCCAGCGAAGCAGCAGCCGATACAGAGGTGCTCATGACTATGCTGGCGGACGACGCTGCCGTGGAAGGTGTCATCTTCGTGCCCGGCAATGCTATTCAGGCCCTGCCTGCCGGCGCCGTTCATGTTTCCATGAGCACCATCAGCGTGGCCTTGTCGCGCCGTTTGACCGAAGCGCACAGCGAGAGAAAGCAACACCATGTTGCTGCGACAGTCTTCGGCCGGCCTGATGTCGCCGCCGCCGGGAAGCTGTGGGTTGTTGCTGGTGGCTCTTCCGAACCGATCGAACGCTGCCAATTACTCTTCGAGGCGATTGGGCAGAAGATTTTCGCGGCCGGCGAGGAGGCTCACGCTGCCAACGTGATCAAGTTGGCGGGGAATTTCCTCATCACGACTGTGATCGAAAGTTTGGCCGAAGCCTTTGCTTTTGGCCGCAAGTCGGGAGTTGATCCCCATACCTTTTTGGACATTCTCACGAACTCGCTCTTTCCAGGACCGGTGTACCAAACTTACGGCAACCTGATCGCATCGGACCGGTTCGAGCCCGCAGGGTTCAAATTGCCGCTCGGATTCAAAGACAACCGCTTGCTGCTAGCTGCAGCGGAGGAGGCTACAGTGCCGATGCCGATGGCTAGCCTGATCCACGATCGGTTTTTGGCTGCTCTCGCTCTGGGGTTGGGCGAATCCGATTGGGCGGCGATCGCTCGCGTCTCGTACGATAACGCAGGACTACGGAAGGAGGTCGCCAGATGATTTATCGAACATTAGGCAGCACCGGAGATAAGGTGTCGGCAATCGGAGTAGGCGGCTGGCATCTTGGCCTGAAAACTGTTAATGAGCAGTTGGCAATTCGCATTGTTCGTTCGGCCATCGATCGAGGTATCAACTTTCTCGACAACTGTTGGGATTACAACGACGGCGCGAGCGAGTTACGCATGGGCAAAGCGTTGCGCGACGGCTACCGCGCTCGTGCATTTGTAATGACCAAGATTGATGGACGATCCAAAAAGGAGGCGGCCAGACAACTTGATGAGTCTTTGCGTCGCCTGGGAGTTGACTACATCGATCTGGTCCAACATCATGAAATTATCCGGTTTGACGATCCGCACCGCATCTTTCACCCGGAGGGCGCGAATGCCGCGCTCGTTGAAGCGCGCGAAGCTGGGAAGCTTCGCTACATCGGATTCACAGGCCACAAAGATCCGCGCATACACCTCCACATGCTCGAAGTCGCTGAAGAGAATGGGTTCAGGTTCGATACTGTGCAAATGCCTTTGAATGTTATGGACGCACACTATCGTAGTTTCGAAAAGCTGGTGCTGCCTGAGTTAGTGAAGCAAAAGATCGGCGTGCTGGGAATGAAGAGTATGGCGAACGGGATTTTGTTGAAGTCCAAAACCGCGACGCCGATTGAGTGTCTGCACTACGCGCTGAGTCTCCCGACCTCCGTCGTTATTACAGGCATGGACAGCATGGAAATCCTTGACCAGGCATTCGCAGCGATTGAATCGTTGCATCCGCTCAGCAACGACGAGCGCGAATCATTGCTTGCGAGAACCCGTGAGGCCGCAGCGAATGGTCGCTTCGAGCCATTTAAGACGTCGTCAATTTTTGATGGCACCGCGGAAAACCCGCAATGGCTCGGTGAAGAACCGCCTGAGATTCGAGAGTTAATGCCTGCGTGAACTGTAGGATGTTGATGATGCCCGAATTGAGTCGCATTCGCGGCGAATCTCAAAACGTCCAGTCATCCAGTTGCAAACCCGGAACGCGTGAAAAGTCCTGGCTGTTACGCGTCAATAACACAGCGCTTTGACTGAGGGCAATGGAGGCGATCCGAAGGTCTTGTGTGCCGATGCGAATTTTCTGCGATAGCAGCCGCTCGTAAACAGTTGCCGCAGTTCCGTCAAAGTAGAGCACAGGCAGCCGTGCCAATTGATCTACAGTTTCACCCAGCCACCGGTAGCATTCACTCAAGTGGGCGGCAGTCGTCGCCTTTCTGATTTGGGCCAGCCGTCCTCGCAACTGCTCTTCGATCGTGATGATTGTGATCGCCAATTCGTTTGGTGGATGCGAAAGGAGCCTGGAGAGCAAAGGCTCGACACCTCGTTGGTAAAGACTCAGGTGGTCAGTATCAAGAATGAAGAGGGTCACGGTGCTGGCTCGTCCGAATCCGGATCGCGCCTTTCAGATTGAATCTCGGTGACAAATTCCTCGAAGGTCGGATCGCCGCGGAAGCGTCCCGCTTCCTCCCGCCACACGTTGGTTGCCGACACCGCCTCGTTGCTTTCGACATCTATGGTAACGATGTCTCCTTGGGCGAGCCTATCAACGAGCGCCGCCCTGGCTTTAGCAATCGCCTCTTCTCTCGTCCGTCCTTCCCCAACGCAGTCCGCCATGCCAAGCACTGAAGCCACAAATAGATCACTGGACCCGTTGCGAACAAGGACTTGATACTGAGTCGTACTCATGTTCTGGAGTTTAGCCCATAGCGTAAATGGGAAGCAATCATTGACACCAATCGCGCCTTTGGAGTAGGAGGCAATGATGCATTTCTTAAAGCTGTTTGGTAAAATTCTTCAGGGGATATTCTAATGACAACGGAAATAGTTGTACGATTCATCATTGAAGTAATCACAGCCAGTGGGATTGTGTATGCCCTGTTCATATTCTTAGGGAAGAATTGGATAGAGAATCAGTTTGCCCGAAGGTTGAAAGCATACGAGAGAAAACAAAACTCTCTCTTTAATAGAATTACCAAAATCCATGAAAAGGAAATCGAAGTTTTGCCTGCTGCTTGGCAAAATTTAATGGAGGCTCATGGACATCTAGCGAGGCTTAATCAACCCACCAGAATTGAGCGTGAATTCAGTCAAATGAATGAAGAGCAATTGAAAGAATGGCAGCGTGAATATGAGGAGATCGGCAAATCTTTCATGAAATTCCATAACTATTTTCTCAATAACAGCATTTTTCTGAGCCCGGACTTATTTGCTGAATATAAGGCGATAGATGAGCTTTTCAATACCTCTTTAGTTAAGAGCAGAATTGCAAAGCAAGGCTTGAATGCTAGCGAATTCACCCTAGAGATTTACGAGAACATATATGAAAAGACTGAACCCATAAAAGAAAGGATACGAGACCTTGTTCAAAAACGGTTGCATTATCAGGACGCTGATTAATCATCGAAAGTTTCCCTTTATGATTCAACCTCAGAGTCGTGCTTGCTCGGCGCGGTTAATTCGAGCGTTCGGCGAATACTATCTTAAATCCTTATGAGCAATGGTAAATCGGGAAAGGTAAATTCAAATCTCTGCATTGCAGCCATTCTTTGCTTCGCAATATGCTCTTGTGTGGCAAAGCAGCAAACCATCTCTCGTAACCAACAGCAAGCAACGTCTCAGACTACTGCTTTACCAGAAGAGTTGTCGCCTATTCCGCGCGGACCATTCAAACATAGCTTCGAAGTTGAAACGAAGTATGACAAATTCCGGGATCAAACAAAGGTGTCGCTTGACTGTAAGGTCTACTACAAAGGACCATTCGCTTTATTTCTAGCCGTCGAAGGCTCATACCCAAAGCAATCGCCATCATTACCTGAAACAGTTCAGCTTGGTCTTACTGCAATGTCAGCCAAAGAAAAATACAAAAAGTCGCGTCGCCTTATTGTATTGGCTGATGGGCAGCGTTTTGATCTTGGGGAACTGGGTAAAGACGTAGAGGAAGTGGAAGAGATACTGATATTTGAAAAGATGATGACGACTGTACCTTTTAGAACGGTCTTGCAAATGGCTAATTCTCAAAGTGTCGAAATGCAGCTAAACGAAATTGAATTCAAAGTACCATCAGAAGCGTTAGAAGCTTTGCGTGACTTTACGAGTCGTTTTCGTCACCAGTAATTACTTTAAAGCCTCTTCTCCTTGCTTTACGCTGTAGTCTCCCGATCTATTTCGCCCGTCGTTATCTTATCGGCGCCGGGACGGGAGACGAGCTTAGCGGCTGCTCTCCTTTGCACTTCGAGAGCACGCTCATAGATTCGCGCGAAATCATCGTCGCATTCCTTCTCAATCTCCAGCCGCGCTCGCCGCACTTCGGCAACTATGGGGTCTGTCCACATTTTCACAGCTCCTGGTTGGATGAGGTCACAAGGCGCAGTATACCAAATGGCGTATTCTTTAACTTGTCTTTTGCCTCTCTTGTTGATAATCGCCGCGGCCCGCAAAAATCTGGCGCTTGTAGCGCTAACTCGACACGGAACCCGAAACCCGGCGATTAGCGGCCTCTGAGTTTTCCAGTCGCGCCAGTCTTTCCATCAACTTGATCACGGCGGAGAAGTCTTCCTCTTTACCCTCGCTGAATTCTGCGACATTCATTTGAAACGCTGCCGCAGTTGCCGGCATTGGTACTTTCGCGGCGGCGGCGGTTTTGAGAACTAAACCAAAATCTTTGTTCATGAGGCTAATCGGAAACTGAGCACTGTAGTCTCCTACATCGGCGCGTGACAGCTTTCCGAGATGCGCAGGTGCGATGACCGCCGTGTGCGCTAAAACCTCAAGCAGTCGATGACGATCGAGTCCTTCCTTCTGACCCAGGGCAATTGACTCAGCGATTGCTTGCATTCCAACTCCCAGCAAGGTATTCGCAACAAGCTTCATCGCAGTACCTGAGCCGCTGCCGCCCAGATAAAAATACTGGCTGGCGATCGAACTGAAGATTGGTTGGGCGGCTTGAAAAAGTTCTTCGTCTCCGCCACAGAACAAGGTCAGCTTGCCTTCTTCAGCAGCAGGAGTGCTGCCCGAAACCGGCGAGTCCAGACACTTCACTCCAGCCTGCCGACTCAGTTCGCATAGTTCGCGTGAGGTCGCGGGAAGCACGGTGCTCATCTCGATTATTGCCGAGCCGCGCCGCGCGTAAGCGAGCACGCCTTGAGGGTCGGCGTAGACACTCTTAACTACATCGTCATTGGTAAGCGACGACAAGATGACGTCAGATTTTGCTGCGATCTCAGCAATGCTGCCGGCGACCGTTGCGCCGTATTTAACCAACGCCTCGGCAGGCTCACGACTGCGGTTGTAAGCCGTGAGTTGGTAGCCATGGTCGAGCAGACGCCGGGCCATGCGGCTTCCCATGTTGCCGATGCCAATAAAGCCAAGTCGTGTCCCTTCATTGGTGAGCGAGTTCATGTGATCTCTCCATCCTTTGCATTTTCAATCCTGCCCCAATGAGCAGAGCCTCTTTTAACTGGACCCGCGCTTCCACTGCGCGCCAATCGATATTCGAGAAGAACGCCTCAATGTATTTCGGCCGATCAGCCGGCTTATAGTCCAGAAGATAAGCGTGTTCCCACACGTCCATTACGAGCAGTGGATGAAAACCGGAAACGTTGCCCACTTCATGCAGTGAGATCCAGTGATTCGACACAGCGCCGTTGGTCGGATTTTGATAACAGATGGCCCAACCAACGCCGCGCATTTTTCCAATGCTCACAAAGTCTGCTTTCCACACCTCATAGCTGCCAAAGCTGTCTACCGTCGCCTGATAGAACTCTAAACGACGGTCAGGGTCACCGGATCCATTCCTCTTCATGTTCTCAAAGTAGTACTCATGCAAGACCATGCCGTTGTACTCAAAGCCGAGGCGTCTTGTGAGTTCGGAGTAAGCCGGAGTCTCGTCCTGGTCCACAACTCCGTCAGCCAGGATGTCTGCGATTCGCTGATTAAGATCGTTCGTTCCCTTTACGTAACCGTCGTATAACTTGAAATGCATCTCAAGAGTCTGGTCAGAGATGCCGTTCAAGCCGCTGAGGTTGAACTCTCGCGCGTAGTAGGTGCCCTTAATCATTTCTCCTCCGAGTTAGTTCCTGGACTTGCAAGCCACTTTCTTAATATGAGCGCGGCGCCGGCACAGTCCTCTCGTTCGCCGGCGCAGCACCCCTATCATCAGCGACGTAGGCGTAAGCCAAAGCAGCCGCCCAAAACAGAAGCAATGAGAGAATGATGATGGTGATCACCGACCAGATTCGCATGTCGCCGGCTTCCCTCTTTAAGCGTCCGGTTAGAAACTTCATGACGACGCCCCAGTCGGAGTCCTTTACCTGGTAGGTGGATTCCATCATTCCTCCAAGCTCCCTTACGTCCGGTTTAGTAGCGGCTTAAAGTTTCAGGGAAAACACTCACGCTTGAATGAGCACCGGCCACCGCTCCATTTAGAACGTCTCTTGCTTTCATTCCGTAAAAGG
>DNND01000049.1:9460-13515 GCA_003488005.1 Blastocatellia bacterium
CTTCGTTCAGGTTGTTATCCGGAGTAATCGCAGTGCCATTCAAATCCACGCCCGCGAACAGTCCCTTGCTGCGCGAATAGGTCAGGATTTCGGCACTGAGCTGAGCGTCAGTGGCAGCGCTTGCTTCTCGTCCCACTGGTCCGGCCGCCACGCCGACCTCGCCGCCGATCTGAAACTTGTCAGCTAACAACCCGTTTAATCCTTTTTCATTCATTATCAGCAAGACGTAATCAGTCTTGTTTGCTCCTATCTGCGCTCCGAAACTACCGCCTCCCAAATTAAAGAAAGCAGGTGCGGTCCAACCATTAGCAGTTCGCCGGCTGATCACGCCTTTCCCCTCGCGGCCACCAAATATGAAAGCGGCTTTCAACACACTCGGGAACACAGCGATCGCTTGTGCTTTTTCGATCAACTCCTTCGGAATTGCATTGTCTGGAGCTCCCATGATCTCGTTGAAGACCGTGGCAGCATCTTTAGAACGGCGCGTGGCTTCATTCGCGTTCTTGCCTTGTTTCTGCGCGAACGTCGGTGTGCTCAACGCACAAGTGACCAGCACGATACTTAGAATGGCTACGACTCGACTTTTTGAATAATGGCTCATCTTCATTCTCCTTCGAATTTATATCGACGCAGTGCGTCTTGACTGTTAGTTTCCGTAGTGCCTGCGATGCCGGAGACTTGTCACCGGAATAATAGGCACTCTTCTCATGATTGGAGTCCGAGGCAATCTTCGCCTCGTAGGAATCGTAAGCACTCGTGCGTGGTTCAGGCCTCTGTGACGTCCGTTCAGTCCAATCGCATTTCCGACGAGCACTGTGTTAGTTCTCTGCCGGTCGCGCCCCTGATAGCGACGCCACTGAGCAGCCGCGCTAACGGCGCCGAATGCCTGTCCCAGGATCACGATGCTGAGCAGCAACGTTACGATGATGCGTTTTCGAATAGCTTGTATCACTTCATTCACCTCCAAAATTGCTTGACATAATATTTGGACCATCAACTGTCTGAGGATCCTGGAGAGTAGAAGTGCAAATGCCTTGCCACACTGAATGAGCCAGTAAAACAACTCATTCCCTATTGTTTTCCGAAGCGAAGGGATGTGAAGGAAATTGTGGTCGAAAGTTACTGGCGACATCTCACCAGCTGGTTATGTATGGTCACGCTCGAATCAGAAGTCAGAGGTCAGAGATCAGAGGTCAGAAGTCAGAGGTCAGAGGATCAGAGATCAGAACATGTCGAAGAGATCGGGTACAAACCTTGACCCCCGTGACGTCTGTGGCCGCTGACCTCTGACTTCTGATCGCTGACCTCTGACCTCTGCTTCTTCAGCCGCCAACTGTGTGGAACAGCCGGCCTATGAAGAATCCGACCGCTGCGGCGCCCAGACCGATCGCGACCATTTGTAAGCCGCTCTTGCGCCAATCTCCGACCAGGGTCTTTGCAGAATAGACACCGACGGCGAAAAGCGTCACTGCACTGAGCACTATCGCCAGAACAATCGCCGGCGTGCGTGCGACAACCATGAAGGGGATGATCGGTATAAAGTGACCGATAAGGGTCGCGACGGTGACCACCACAGCGCTCCGCACCAGGCTCTGCTGCTCGACTGGCTGCAGATGTAACTCTTCGTTCATCATCGTGCTGACCCACGTCTCGCGATTCGAGGTAATCGTGGAAACAACATCTTCGAGAAGCCGTCCTTTGAAACCCTTGGCCGCATAGATTTCCCTGATTTCCTCGCGTTCCTCTTCAGGTCGCGTTGAGATCTCTTTTTGTTCGCGCGCTTTCTCCGCGAGATAGAAGTCACGGTCCGAACCAAAAGATGTATAGGCTACCGCTCCCATTGAAATCGATTCTGTGATTGCCGCTGCAATCCCAGTTACGACCAGAACGTGGGTGGATCCGCCGGCTGCCACGACGCCCAGCGCAATGCCCAGCATGTTGACGAGGCCGTCCTGTCCTCCGAGGATCACATCCCTCAGAGAGTTGTTCGTGCTGTGCGTTTCCTTGCCGATCATCGAACTCTTACGGGCGCCGTCGACGGTCGCACGCACCGCGCCTCCCAAAGCGGTTGTGGTCGTCTTGTTCATCTCTAAAGTTTTCGCTTCTATCAAAGCTTCCTCCCAATTTGATCGGCCAATACGTTCTATACCTGTTACAGAAAACTTGAATATTAGGGAACCTTTTGCGGGTAAGCGGATTGCTGCTTATACCCGTCCGTCAATGTCTTTAGGAACGCGACGAGTTGGTCCTCCTGTTCATTGGACAACCCGAGGTTCCCAATCGTCGTGTCCATGTTCTGAGGGATTTCAGGGGGCGGCCAGCACGTTGTCTTTTCTCCAGGAGCGCCCTGCTGACAATGAGGCAGTTTGTCGCGAGTGTTATAGAAGTGAACGATCTCCTTCAAGCTCTTAAAGTAGCCATTGTGCGCGTATGCCTTGACGAAGTCGGGACTGGGCCTCATATCCACGTTCCGTAAAGTCGAGACCTGGAACTTCCCGTCGAATTGAGCAGCGAGTTGCGTCCAGTCAGAATTTGGGTTGAGCGTTGGATCTCTCAGAAAGGCCCCTACGCCTTTGTCCACAAATCCGAGCCCGGCAGGGTTGCTAATGAATCCGTACTTGTCCGTTTTATCCTTCTTGTAGTACGGAATCGCCAGGTTCCGAGGAACGCCAATGTTTGTCGAAGTAAAGTCGGTGAACAACGGCACCTTGCTCCCGACGCCGGCGGGCGTAATGCTGCTGCGGACCGTGTTTCCGGCAAGGCTCTCGGTTCCATCCAAGTGACAGGTGTTGCACATGGCTTTGCCGTGAAACAGATCCCATCCAGCTTGTTCGTCAGAGCTCAGGAGTTTCTGGTCCGGATGAGCAAGAGCATAGTCAAACTTGGACGAGAACGGACTGATGTCCGGCGAGGCTTCATAGACTGCAATTGCCAGCGCGAACTGATCGTATGTTGAGTTTGAGCGGCCCCGGTCGATCGGACTCAAATGAACAGGTAGCGGGTCACTCGTTTTAGCCGGTCCCGGCGTCGAACACACGCGGTCGACATCGGACGGCCACGTGATTGCAAATGACTCCGTCCCCCAAACCGATTCAAAGAAAGATCTATAAGGACTCATCGAAAGCCGGTGCACAACGCAGGCTGTGTCGGGAAATCCCATTTCGTTTGGATCGACTGGCGGGTCTTGCGCTTGCTCCGCCGCGGGATTCTGCAAGGTAAATCCAGTGGCTCGCAGATCCCAGAAGTTCCCTCCATAGAAATCTCCCTGCGTCTTGTTGTACTGGAGGACAGGATAATACGGCGAATAAGTGTAACTCTGCGGTTTCCGATGGCCGTATCGAGACTGTGCCTGGTCCGCCGAGACATTTCGAACCGATCCCGGATAGGCAACGGTTGTTGCATTGAGAATCGAGATGGGTCCGGTAAAATCGACGTCTGGCATGTGACAAAACGTGCATGCCGTGTTTCGGTTGACCGAGAGCTGCTTGTCGAAAAGCTCAAGTTTTCCGAGCGTTTGCACTCGCTTCATACGGTGCGCTGTGCCACCTGGTATGGAGGGTAGTTGCGCCAGCGTGTCGGCAAAGATCCTGTCGATTTCCGCCTCGACCCTTTTTATCTCTTGTTCCAAACTCATCGGCGCCGGGCTGCCATTTTGCATGCCGGGGTGCCGAGCAGTGAAGAACAGCCCGAGCACAAACGCACAAGTTCCTGCTACGAATGCGACGCGAATCATTTAGCCCTCCGTCATTCGAGCCGGACATGCGAATTTCATCTCATCCGGCTCTCCGTCAATCAACTTTCCGCCTTCATGACTATTCTTGAGACTCTCGCTTTCATTCGGTTGAATAATCTCTTTCCTTCTTTGTCTTTCAGGTTGACGGATCGCTCCGAAAACGCCTTGAGCAGGCAATAAGACCAATTAGCCCCAGACCCACGAAGGCCAGCGGCGCCAGCTCAGGAGGGTTGCTCCCGATCTTGACTCCCCCGTTGGTGCCAAGCGGTAGCGTCCACGCGGTCAACACATGACGAAAGTTACCAACCGGATCCCCCTTGCT
>DNND01000049.1:13835-14914 GCA_003488005.1 Blastocatellia bacterium
CGCACCTACGATTAAGCAGAGAGAAAACCCCACCTGTAAGACTCTGCGTCCCCAGCTATTCCACCGGTAAAGACCAACGATGCCTGCAATGAGCATCAGTGCTACATAGACGAGCGGAATCCATGTTTCCCATTGGCGCGCCAGCTCCACGCGATGCTCCCACCGTATGTCAATCAATAGCCCCGCCAGCCCGCCGAGCAGAAGCAGTACAATAATTCTATTAAATGACCAGGAAAGGATTGCTCTCACGGTTCTCTCCTTCGCTGAATTTACGTTCATACCTGTGGCTACCGACGGGCCCACACTAATGCTGACGGATCGGAGAGGCATGGTCTGTCCCGATCCGCTCAGTTCGACCTCGCGAGTCGACAACGCCACCGCCGGGCCGCGACACGAGTATTGGAACCACAGCCGAAACTGCCACCACTCCCGCGATGATATGAAGCGCTCCGCGATAAGAACCTGTCGTCTGCCGCATGTAGGCGATTAGTAGCGGCCCAACCGCGCTGGCACAGCCCCACGCCGTCAGCATCAGACCATAGATAGGCCCAACATTCTTCGAGCCGAAATAATCCGCCGCAAACGCCGGCATGGTGCCGAAGCCTCCGCCATAACACATGAGCACCACGAACGTAATGATCGTCATCGCTGTGACCGTGGCGACGCTCGGAAGAAACCAGAAGAGCAGCACTTGAACGACGAACATCACGAGAAATGTCGCTCGCCTCGTTATCAAGTCTGAAACCCACGCCCAAAAGACTCGCCCGAACGCGTTACCAATGCTCGCTATTCCCACCATGCTCGCCGCCACCACCGCGCTCACGCCAACAAGCTCCTGAAAGATCGGCGCCTCCTGCGAGATGATCGAAATGCCCGCGAACGTATTCAGAAACAGCAGCAGCCAGAGCGCATACCACTGCCAGGTCTTGAGNNCCTCCGCCATAACACATGAGCACGACGAACGTAATAATCGTCATCAACGAGACCGCGGTGAGGCTCGGAAGCAACCAGAAGAGTAGAACCTGAATCACGAACATCACGAAGAATGTTGCCCGCCTCGTTATCAAGTCGGAGACCCA
>DNND01000115.1:0-3024 GCA_003488005.1 Blastocatellia bacterium
ACGTCTGACCTCTGACCTCTGACCTCTGACCTCTGACCTCCCACCTCCGACCTCTGACTTCTGACCTCCGACCTCTGACCTCTGACCTCTGACCTCACGATTCGAGCACTGACAGAATATTTCCCGCCGGGTCTTTGAACCAGGCAATCTTGGGGCCGACGTCGCCACGGTGAATTCCCTTCTCATCCGTCTTTATGTCGGCATCGTCGTACTGTTCAAAGTGCACACCGCGTTTCGTCAATTCATCTACCGCGGCTTCAATATTCTCGACCGGAAAATTCAGTATGGTGAAAGTTGCGGGCGTATGGTTAGGTTTGGGATAAATTAGTATTACTGCGCCGCCAGCGATGTTCAGTTGCAACAAACCCATCGGAGCGTCGGCTATATTGAGCCCGAGCGTTTGGCCGTAAAACTCTTTTGCTTTTTGCAAATTGTTAACTGAAAAACCGGAAAATGCTTTCGTATCCTTGAACATGCGCTTCCTCCAGAGGATCAAACATCCCTCAAATAACTGCTGGAACAAAATGCAAAGGGCACGGTCGCGACCGTGCCCTGCGAAGTTACCATGATGATTAGCAAAGCCCCAGCCTGCGCCGCGGACCCGCTGTATGGTCGGCCCAGCGGCCATTAGCGATTAGGGTTTGTTGCTGACCGGTGTCGCATTCGGGCCTTGAGTCATACCGCGATTGAGCAGCATCTTTACTTCCACGCGCCGATTCTGCGCGCGACCTGTCGCGGTCGTGTTGTCAGCAACCGCTTCTGTTTTTCCATAACCCATGGGCGTGACAAAACGACGCAGCGGAATCTTATGATTCACGGCGAGGTACTGGATGACAGCATCCGCGCGCTCGCGGCTCAGGCGAAAGTTCTTTGCTTCGCCGCCAGTGGAATCCGTATGGCCCGCAACTTCGATTGAATAAGCCTTGGCGGTTGCGGCCTTGGCTGCAAACTCGTCAAGGTGTTGTTTTGCTTCTGGCGACAGCACCGCGCTGTTGACCCGGAAGGTCACCGCGACATTCTCCTGGACGTCATACTCATCGAGATCGTTAATGCGCGTATTAGCGGCCGCCGCTTCCGTCCTCGCTTCGGCAGCAACCGCGTAGAGCTCGTCCATCTGACCCGCCATCCGTTGCTGGTTTTCCTCGACGGGTGTCACTCGCGTATCAGACGTAATCGCGGCGCGCATGTCCGATTCATCAAACCTTATTTTGTCGGCCACCAACTGGCCCTGCGAATCGCCGCGCCCTTCAACTTCCACAATCAAGCCACGCAAGATCTCGGTCACTGGATACCTTTTGCCGCTGCGAAGAAAGCCGCCGTTGGCTTTAACGCTGGTGCGATCGGTTATGAGCACTTGATAGTCGGTGCGATTGCGGTCGCGTATTCTGAAGGTTTCACCTTCGCGCGCGATGACTACGCCTTTGAACTTCAGCTTCGCGCCGTTTGGAATGGATTGTATGTTGCGCTCGACCGCAGTGGTTTGGGGGGTTGCGACCTGGCCATAAACTAACGGGGTTATAGCGAATAACAAAGCCAACCCGATCATCAGCTTGGGCAGGCGAAAATTCTCATTAATCCTCATATTTACTCCTTCAAGATTTGGCTTGGGATTCAAACTCTCCGGAAACAATTCATCCGGCTTTAGCGGGAGAAAAACGAACCGGTAATTGTGACCTATTCGGAGAGGAGTTTTGTTGCAAACAAACGATGGTTAAGTGGCAATTGGTAGAAGGGGAATGGAAGAGCACGATAAGCTCGTGGTTGGGAAAGGGGGCATGCCCCCGCTGGTTTCGGTGGGCTCAACCAAAGAGCGGGGGCATGCCCGCCTTCCCGACCATGAGATTGTTCTTCTTGAACCCTTGCCTTGGGGTTCGTGCCTCTGGGGCTTATGTTCTCTTAAACTCCAACTCTAATTTGTACTGCCGGTGATTAGTAAACCTGGCGCAGTTGCACTTTTTCTTTAGTCGCCAACGCGAACCGTGGCTCGACTTGCGCGTTATTTGAAACGAGCGAGGCGACATGCTCGCCAACCCCGGGACCATGCTTGAATCCATGTCCGGAACCGCCGCCGACTATCCACGCATTTTCAAACGCTGGATGACGATCAATTAGGAAGTCGCCGTTGGAAGTGTTTTCGTATTGGCAGACGCGCGACTCGATCACCGGAGCATCTGCCAGTGCCGGCACGCGCCGAGCAAGATAAGCGCGCAGTCGCGTAACGCTCTCCGGCAAAACGATTCGCTCGCCTGTGTCCGGATCAAACGGTGGACCATGTTCGTCGATTGCAATCTTGACTCCACGGTTTTCGAGATTCGGAATGCCATACACAAGATCGTTGAAGTCGATCCACGCCGGCATCTTGTCCGGCAGAAAACGATTGTCGCCCGCCGGAACACCCAAAAAGAAAACCTCTTGTCTGGTGACGTGAATCAATTCGGCGAGGAACTCAGGAAACAGCTTTGGCAACCATGGTCCGCAAGCGAATACAAATTTGTCCGCGAGAACCCTGTCGCCGCTGGTCGTTTCAACGAACTCAAGTTTCTCTTTCCCGCTCTCAGGTGGCCGGATTGCTGCTTGAACGTACGTGAGTCCGAGAGACTGCGCGGCCGCGACTAATGCTTGCACCGCCTGGCGGGCCAATAACACACCGCTCTCGCTCTCAAGCATACCCCACGCGACCGGGCCAAATTCGAGCTGAGGATAACGATGGCTGAGTTCGCTCCGTTCGAGCCTCGCAAACTTCACATCGTTTTGCTCGAAGGTTTTGAGTGTAGCTTCGCAGTAGGGATCGTGCTCTCGGGCCAGCCACAAAACTCCGGTAGGCTGAAACAGTTGTGGCCGCGCCATGTAATCAAACAGTTGTCGCCAGAGTTCGAACGAGCGTAGCGCCATGCGCGTGTAGATCGCGTCAGGCCCATAACCCAGCCGCAGAATGCGCGACTCGCCACCTGAACTTGCACGACTATTTGCTGGTCCATAAGCGTCGACGAGTAAAACGTCGGCGCCCGCCCGCCGCAATTGATA
>DNND01000115.1:3312-3445 GCA_003488005.1 Blastocatellia bacterium
GCCCCCCCGCCCGCCGCAATTGATACGCTGTCCAGGCGCCAAAGACACCGGCGCCAACAACGGCGATGTCGGCGTTGTAGTCTTTCTTCATATTATTGGCACTGCGATCGGAGTGGCATAGACTTCAGTCTGT
>DNND01000029.1:0-21784 GCA_003488005.1 Blastocatellia bacterium
CATTGCCACTGCGAGGCCTTTAATTCAGACTGAATCAGCGCTCCCTCTACCTGCGGTCTTGACAGCTATACATTCACGCAGGTGCCGCGTTTCAGAAACTGCCCATCCCCCGGCTTGCCTTTGTACTCGCCATTTTGAATTACAACCTTGCCGCGCGACAGGACCGTCTCAACCACGCCTTTGATTTTCTTGCCTTCGTAGGTGTTGTAATCGACATTCATGTGGCTGGTCTTGAGGCCGAGTGTCTGTTCCTTTTCCGGATCGAAGATTACGATGTCCGCATCGGAACCAACCGCAATGGTTCCTTTCTTTGGGAACAAGCCAAACATCTTGGCAGCCGCAGTTGAAGTGAGTTCGACAAAGCGGTTCAGACTGATGCGATTCTCAACCACGCCCCCGTTATAAATCAGCGGCACGCGATTCTCAACACCGGGCGCGCCGTTAGGAATCTTGCTGAAGTCGTTCCTGCCTAACTCCTTCTGTTCTTTCATGCAGAAAGGGCAGTGGTCCGTGGAAATGATTTGCAGATCGTCCATCTTCAAACCCTTCCACAATTCTGCCTGGTTAGACTTTTCGCGCAACGGCGGTGTCATCACATATTTCGCGCCTTCAAAGTCGTCGCCGTAGTCGTCAATCGAAAGGAAGAGATATTGGGGACAGGTTTCGGCAAAAGCGGGAATGCCGCGATCGCGCGCCTGGCGCACTTGATCAAGCGCATCGGCGCAGGAGAGATGAACAATATAAACGGGCGACTCCGCCATTTCGGCAATCGCAATCGCGCGATGCACGCCTTCAGCTTCGGCAAGCGTAGGACGAGTTAACGCATGATACTTCGGCGCGGTATGACCCTTTGCGAGCGCGTGCTTGATGATTTCATTAATGACGATCCCGTTTTCCGCGTGCATGCAGATCAAGCCGCCGCGTTCGCCGGCCGCTGACATCGCGCGAAAGATGGTGGCGTCGTCAACCAGAAACACTCCCGGATAGGCCATGAACATTTTGAAGCTGGTGATACCTTCGTCCATGGCGGTGTGCAGCTCTTCTATCTGGTTGTCCTCGAGTTCGGTGGTGATCAAATGAAAGCCATAGTCGATAGCGGTTTTGCCTTCCGCTTTCTTGTGCCAATTGTCGATGCCCTGAATCAACGATTCGCCTTTGTATTGCACGGCAAAGTCGATGATGGTGGTGGTACCGCCGTGCGCCGCCGCGCGTGTGCCAGTCATAAAATCATCCGACGCCTCAGTGCCGCCGAACGGCAATTCCATGTGCGTGTGCGGATCGATACCACCTGGGATCACAAGCTTGCCGGAAGCATCGATAACATTGTCGACTTCCATTTCCAGCTTGGCGCCAATGACGGAAACGCGTTCATCTTCGATCAGAATGTCGGCATGGTAGTCGTCCACCGCAGTAACGATGCGGCCGTTTTTGATTAGGGTTTTCATAAGAGTGCAAAGGTAAAAGAAAAGGGCGGGTAATTCAAATTGAATCAGCCGCCCTTTTTTATTTGCGAGTGGAGGTTGCTTTCTATTCCGCCAATTCGGTAGTCAAAAGTGCGCCGCCCAAACTTGGTATGGTTGCGACGATCTTGACGACCTTGTGCGTGTCTTTCGTTATCCAGACCGTTTGCTTGTCTGCATCGTTGTCAGCCGCGACCACTTCAACTTTGTAAGCCTCAAACGTGCCCGCCGGAACCGTCACCGATTCCGACCCCACCGTCCTTAACTGCTTCATCTGAACTTTCTGCGTTTGAATACTAAAGTTGCGTAGCGTTGTCGCGTACCCTTCAGCAAGCGGTAACCGGCCGATCACTTCAAACGCGCCCGCGCCGTCGCCGACAATGAAACCGCCAACATCGACGGCCACCGGGCGCGCCGTACCATTGATTGTCATCGTGCCGGTGGCTTTGTTGTCCTTGAAATCGATCTCGACAACCGTTGGTCCCTGATTGATCGAGCGATGCAGAAGCGTCAACGTGCCTTTCTGAATGGTCGACACATCAAGGATCTTGCCTTGCGGCGTATCCGTTGTTTCAGTGACCAGCCAGTTCGCTCCCGCATCTTTGATTTCAGTCTTTCGCGTTAGCGGAATCGTTTGGCCTCCGATGGCAATCGTTGCTTTGTAATTGAACGTGCCTGCCTCCAGGTCGCTGGCGGGCTTGGCCTCGGCAGTCGCTGCAATTTTCTTCGGCAGTGATACCGTTTTCACATCGACTGAAATTTCTTTCAATCGCTGGGTTACTTCCGGCGTCATGCTTTCCTGATAGCGTCCACCGAGATATTTCGCCAGAAACTTTTCGGCGCTCGCAAACATCGCCATGTTGTTGACCGGCCGCGCAAAGCCGTGCCCTTCGTCAGGTGCGACCAAATACTCAACCGGAAAACCACGATCGCGAAGTGCAATCACGATTTGATCTGCCTCGCGCTTGTTGACGCGCGGATCGTTAGCGCCCTGGACTACCAGCAAAGGCGTTTTGATCCTGGTTGCATGGTTAAGTGGCGATTGCCGTTCCATTTGTGTTCTGCCTTCAGGCGTTGCCGGATCGCCCATGCGCGCGTAGAAGAGTTTGCGAATGGGTTCCCAGTACGGTGGGATCGTTTCGAGAAGGGTTATCAGATTTGAAGGTCCAACAATGTCAACGGCTGCGGCGTACAGGTCCGGCGTAAAGGTCACGCCCGCCAAAGTGGCATAACCGCCATACGAGCCACCCATGATGCCGACGCGTTTCGGGTCCGCGATGCCCTGTGCGATCAAATATTTCACGCCCCAGGTTAAGTCGTCCTGCATCTTGTCGCCCCATTGCTTGTTGCCGGCATCGAGAAATTTCTTTCCATAGCCGGTTGAGGCGCGGAAGTTCGGCTCCAAAACCGCATAACCACGGTTTGCCAGAAATTGCGCAAGGCCGTTGTAGCCCCACGAGTCGCGGCCCCATGGTCCACCGTGCGGAAGAATAATGGCCGGCAAGCTTTTCGCCGGCGCTGTCATTTTGGGCAACGTCAGGTAAGCCGGAATCTCTAAACCATCGGAAGACTTGTAACGAACCGCAGTCATCGGCGCCAGGTAATCGCGGTTCAGCTTTTCGCGAATGCGATATTGCAACGTAAGTTTTTTCGTTTGACGATCGAAGAGATAACGTTCGCCAGGTTCAGTGTCGCTGCTGGCTACGATCAACCAGAGCCGTTCGTCTTTGGTGCCGGAGACAAAATCAATCTCGCGACCAGGCAATTTTTGCTTCAACAGCTTGTAATCTGCTTCAAAGCCTTTGTCTTTCCAGTAGATGCGTTCACGGTCGTCATCATAAGAAGTAGCAACGAGTTCATCGCTAACGTCCGAGAACGAAGGATTGCCAAAATCAACCCGATTCAGCGGATCCGATTCAACCAGCTCTTCCTTGCCGGTTGCCGGATCAAATAGTTCCAGCCGGGTAAGGTCGACGTCGCCTTTGTTTGTGATGAAGTAAACGCGCTTGCCGTCCTTGTGATAACGAATCGGCCCGCAACTCTCAAAAACATTGCACGAATAAACTTTGGTGAAACCACTATCATCGACGCGCAGCACTTCGGTGTCGCCATTGTCGGCAGCGCGCGTAGCCATACGCAGTTGATCTTTTAGATCGAAAACCCAGCCGGTGATGCGCTCGCTGTTCTTCCTCACTAAAGTTTTTTCGCCGGTGGAGATTTTTATCTTGTAGAGATCGTGCCAGGCGGCATCGCGATCGTTGAGTCCAACATAAATCGCATCGGGTTCAGTGCGCGGCACGGCGTAGATGGCAGCACGCACGCCCTTTACATCCGTTAGGTTGCGCGCCGCCGGCACGTCCTGACCAGCCGCCGGAGTGTCTGCCGGGTTCACCGCATAGACGAGATAGTTTTCGTCGCCGGCTTTGTCCTGCGAGAAAAGAATGTACTTGCCGTCGCGGCTCCAGAAGTATTGAGACACGGGACGGGCCTTGTCGGCGGTAAGTGGTTTAGCAGCGTCGAATGGCTCATCCGTGCGCTTGACCCAGATGTTTCGCGTGCCTTTGAAAGGCTTGATGAAGGCAATAAACTTGCCGTCAGGCGAAATCTGCGCGCCCGAAATCTCGGGGTCGCCAAAAAACAATTCGCGATCAATCAGCGGCGGGTAAGGGTTCGCCTGCCCTAACGCTGGACGCAGCGAAGCGGCGACAAATAAGCCGCAAATCAGAGCAAACATGAAAACGAACGGGCGTCGGTGGAAACTCAGAAATGTCATAAAACCTCTCTCATTTGGATTTGAACGGATTGGGAGTCAAGCAGCAAAAAGATTGTTACGTGGATGCGAGCCTTAGTGTTTCAGAGAAATACCGGCAAGGAATGTGAAGTACGGCGAGGTTCATTTTGAATCACAGGTCCGAAGGACCGACAATTAGTAGCCCGTCCGTAAGGGCGGGGTATGTGCGAAAAATAGAGCCGAGCGCGGAAGGTGCGCCATATTTTCTGCCGGCCCTTCGGGCCTTAAAGCCATCAAGGATCGTTTCCCCGCCCTCACGGAACGGGGCTACTAACTGGCAGTCCTTCGGACCTTAAATCATCTTCATATTCAAACTGAACAATCAATACAAATTTCCTTCACGCTTGCGGCCGGTGTAATCCACGTAAACAACTTTGAGTTCGGTGTAGAAATCGAGCGCAGTGGATCCCTGTTCGCGATCGCCGATGCCGGTGCCTTTGATTCCGCCAAACGGAATGTGCGCCTCGCCGCCGGTGGTTGGCGAGTTGATGTGCGTCATGCCGGTTTCAATCTCGTCGACAAAACGAAAGATGCGGTCCGCATCGTTGCTAAAAATGGAAGAGGACAAGCCGTACTCGGTGTCATTCGCAACTTGCATTGCTTCTTCGAAATTCTTCACGCGCAGGACTGATAGCACGGGGCCAAAAATTTCTTCGCGGGCGACGCGCATGTCGGGCGTTACGTGATCGAAAACCGTCGGGTTTACAAAAAAGCCTTTGTCCAGGCCGTCGCCGGTGGCCCGCGAGCCGCCGCAGACGAGGGTGGCGCCATCCTCACGGCCAATGTCGATGTACTGCAGCACCGTCTTGTACTGACTTTCGTCAACCGTTGGACCCATTTCTGTCTTCGGATCCATGCCGTCGCCGATTCGCATTGACTGCGCTCGCTTACTGATGCGATTGACGAATTCGTCGGCGATGTCGTTCACCACGACCGCGCGACTGGTGGCGGTGCAACGTTGTCCAGACGATCCGAACGCGCCTTGAGCCGTTGATTCAACTGCCAAATCCAAATCAGCATCTTCAAGAATCACAACTGGATTCTTGCCGCCCATTTCACATTGCACTTTGGCGCCGCGACGCGATACTTCTTCGTACAGACGAATGCCAACCTGATTTGAGCCGGTGAAGGAAACCGCTTTGACCGCCGGGTGATTAATGATTTCGTCGCCAGCTTCCGAGCCTGAACCCAAAACGAGATTCAACACGCCGGGCGGTATGCCGGCTTCAGCAAAAATTTCTACGATGCGAACGGCTGTCGCCGGCGTTAACGTTGCGGGTTTAAAGACAACTGCATTCCCTGCGACCAGCGCCGGTGCAATCTTCCAAACTGGAATGGCAACCGGAAAATTCCAGGGTGTAACGACCGCGACGACACCCAACGGTTGTTTGATCGTGTAGGCGAAATTTGCGGGCAGCTCAGACTGAATCGTCTCACCATTCATGCGTCGCGACTCGCCGGCGCAAAACTCGGCGACGTTGATCGAACGCTGCAACTCACCGCGCGATTCGGCAATAGTCTTGCCTTCTTCGCGAGTTAGAATTTGCGCCAGCTCTTCCTTATTGTCCTCGAGTAAACGAGCGGCGCGCGCGACAATCCGTCCCCGCGACGGAGCCGGCGTCGTACGCCAACCGTGAAATGCTTCAGCGGCTGCCTCAACCGCGGCACGGGCTTCTTCGCGCGTTGCTTGTTTGACCGTGCCGATGATGTCTTCGGTGTTGGCGGGATTAATATTTGCGACGGTCCGTGACGATGACGATTCGATCCACTTGCCGTTTATGAAGTTGCGATAGTTATCCATTGCTTTTTGCGTTCTGTTGGTGGACATGATGATGATGGAGCCCT
Source organism: Blastocatellia bacterium (assembly GCA_003488005.1). GTDB lineage: Bacteria > Acidobacteriota > Blastocatellia > Pyrinomonadales > Pyrinomonadaceae > PSRF01. The sequence continues at coordinate 6,097 of DNND01000029.1, forward strand.
TTAATTGCGCAGCGGTACGAACTCTCTGCCTTAGTTCGCATTAGTTGGCCGGATGACTCTGACAAAACCGTAATATAACATAGGCCTCTAAACATGACAGCTACCACCAATGACCCGAATTTAAGTGACTCGCGGACCGAGCCGCGGAACCTTGGCCAACTCTTGAGTCAGCGCGTGGCCGCGTCGCCGGAAAAGATTTTTCTCATTTCCGAAAACGACGGTCGGCGTTTTAGCTATGAACAATTCGAGCAAGCAGTCGGACGCGTTTGCCGCCTATTGCAATCCCACGATGTCGGTAAAGGTGACGTGGTCGGTCTGTTATTACCGAACGGGGCGGAATACATTATTGCCTATTACGCCTGCTGGAATCTCGGCGCGCTGGCTGGTCCAATTAATTCGCTTTTGAAGGAAGATGAGATCTCGTTTGTGTTAAATAATTCCGCAGCGAAAGCGATTCTGATTCATTCAGAGTTTCTGCCTCGGCTCGACAACATCCGCAACGACCTGCCGCAACTTAAGTCGGTGATCCTGTTTGACGACGAGGCGCAGGCGACGCAGGATTTTGCGAATTCAACCTCGTTAGATTCAAGTTTGCCCGAAATCAAACCTGACGACGAGGCAATCATCATCTACACTTCGGGAACTACCGGCAAACCGAAGGGTTGCTTGCTGACGCACGGCAATCTGATCGCCAATGCACGCCAGATAAGCGAATGGCTGCAGTTCACAAAAGACGATCGCTTGTTAAGCATCATGCCTCTGTTCCACATGAACGCGGTTTCGGTAACAACGATGTCAGCGCTTTATGCCGGCGGCTCGACCGTAGTTAGTCCCAGGTTTTCAGCGTCGCGCTTCTGGCAAATCATTTCCGACTACGAGATCACGTCGTTCGGATCGGTAGCGACGATGCTCTCGATGCTCTTGAGCACCTACCCGGACGGTGTGCCGGCCGGACTGAAAACTGATCAGCTTCGTTTTGCAATGTGCGGCTCGGCACCCGTGCCGGCGGAAGTGATGCAGCGTTTCGAAGAGACGTTTAACTGCCTGGTCATCGAGGGCTATGGCCTGTCCGAGTCAACTTGCCGCTCGACTTTTAACCCGCCGGACGCGCGGCGCCGGGCGGGTTCCTGCGGCATTCCAATTGGAAACGAGATGCGCGTGGTTGACGAGGAAGATAACGAAATGCTCGATGGCGAACTCGGCGAAATCGTCATGCGCGGAGAGAATATTTTGAAAGGCTACTACCGAAACGAAGTAGCAACGGCCGCAGCGTTTCGTAACGGCTGGTTTCACACCGGCGACATTGGCTATCGCGATCAGGACGGGTTTTTCTACATTGTCGATCGCAAAAGCGACATGATCATTCGTGGCGGCGAGAACATTTATCCGCGCGAGATCGACGAGGTCCTTTACCAACATCCGGCCGTGGCGGCGGCGGCAACGATTGGCGTGCCGGACCCGCTTTACGGAGAAGATGTCGCGGCGTTCGTGGTGTTTAAGGAGGGCAAGTTGGCTAGTGAAGAAGAGTTAATTGCCTACTGTCGCGAACGTTTGGCCGATTACAAGAGCCCGAAGACGATTCGGATCGTGGAGAGCATCCCCAAAGGACCAACTGGAAAGCTTCTCAAACGCGAGCTGGCGAAACAGTTTCAGACGTCCAAATGATCTAGGCCTGGGTCAGTCGCATGGGCGGGTTCTGTCGCGAGTGTCGCAGCCGATCCTTCAGCCAGCCAGCCAACAGCCAAAGCGCGCAGAATGAAACCATCGCCAGCGAAAACCACTTTCCATAGATCCCATCAGGTGAAAACTTTTCGGTGGCCGCGTGCAGCACTTCGCTGTTTGGAAATACGCCCGCTTCTGAAAACTCGTGGAAAGAATAGATGGCAACCTGGATCATGAAGAGCAACAGAAAAATTCCGGTGACTTGGAAGAACCTGCGGACGTTAATCAGATGAGCAAACCGTGTCCAACCCCAGGCAAACAGACCGGCCGCGCAAAGACCTAACAGCGCGCCGGTGAGCAGTTGTTCGCGAACCTGCATTAACATCAACGCCGTCTCCATTCCTTCGCGCGTGATCATCAGAAACGTAAAAAGAAACACGCCACCCACCGCTGCGAGTTGCGAGGTGCGCGATGACACCTGGCCCAAGCGGTGATTCATGCGCTCGCGGAGCTTTGGTCCAGTCCGCCACATGTGAATTACGAGTGTGCCAACCATGACGATTGCAACCACGCCGAGCACACCTTCACGAAGAGATTCGTTTCCGAGAAATTGCCCGATGTAGGCGCCGGCATTCGCGCCGAACAACCGTTCCAAACGAGACTCATCAACGCCGGCAGAGAGCAGGTAGCCAAGGCCCGCGCTGGCTGAAAGTCCAGCCGCGATCGCCGCGTAGACGGCGGAGGTCAGCCACTTGGCGTCTGATTTTTTTACGTAAGAAAGAATGACCGCGACCAGCAGAAAGGATTCAAAGCCTTCGCGCAAAACGATAATGAAAGAATTAAGCATTATGAGTTTAACTTTCCGAGAATTCTGGCGGCACCGAAGATGCGGGGAATCAAGTGGAAACCAGCCACCCGCAGTATAAGCTAATTGAAAACAGTTTTCAATTTCATAATGAGGCCGCAATAAACGGGCGCAAAAGCCTAAGATTTACTGTCTGGTGACGGGGATTATTGCTAAGTCGGCTCGGAGAGGACCCAGTTGAGTCACCGCCGTTAAGCGTAAGGGCAGTCGGCGCGAGTCGTCGCTGATCCAGGCTCGCAATTGGTACTTGTCACTATCCGCATCGTCGGTGGTTAGTGAAATCTGAATTGCCGGGATGGTCTGCTTACCTAACTGAACATTTTCTTTTCGTATCGCGGTGATGAGCAGCGTCTTCGGTTTGTTGTTGACGAGAATTGAGATTGCGCTGCGTCGCGGCGGCGCCAGACTGAATGTCCGCAGGGCATAGAAGAATGACAAGTAGTCATGCGTACCGACCGGAATCTCAATCCGATCACCTTTTTCGGTAACTGCCGAGCCGTAGTCCTGATTGATTGCGAGTTTGCTTGCAAAACGCCGACGCCCTTCGTTGAAACTAAATTCCGTATGAAAGGGAAGTAGCGTTTTGGGATCGACGTAAGAGGTGACGACATCGTTGGCTACGAACAGTGCCTGAAGCGCATTACTGGTTTGAGCGCTCAACGTAAATAACAAACCATCATGATCGAAATACTTTGAACGCGCGCGCACTTGGAAGTTTGCGGTGGCGGCCGGCAAGGTGATGTTTGGCAGAAAGACCTGGTAATTCAATTGTTCGCCAACCTTGAACGGCAGTTCTCCCAGGGCGCCGGAAGTATCGGATGACGAGTCAGCGCCGCCGGCAGGGGCCGTGCCATTTCTTCCAGGCGGAGTAATCACCCGCTGGGGGTCAGTTACCGGAGTAATGGCGGTCGGCGTTGGACCAGGCGTTGGCGGCACCGGCGGCGTCGCGACAAATTCTGACCCAGCTAATTCAGCGCGAATCTCTCCCGCCGAGTGACGCGCAGTTATCAGAACCGGCACATGTCTTTGATCGTCGCTGAAATAAATCTTGATGCCATACCCGTTAATCTGCGAGTTATTTTTAATCCTCAGCCGGCAAACAATCGTATTGAACGAGCCGACATTGGTTTTGATTGCTTCATTTCCCGTCACTCCGAGCTCAATTTCGTAATGAACATTGCCGTCGCGCACGCTCATGAAGTAGGTCGAGCCCGGGGTCAGCGGCAACGCTCGGACGCGGTAGATCGCCGATAGAAAATCATAGTTGCCCGAAAACTCACCGGTTCGTTGGGGAAGCAGCGCGGCGACACCCGCGGGCTGATTAAAGTCGGCCGAGGTATCTGATGTGCGCGACGCAGCGCGCAGGATTTGCTGGCCGCGAAAAGGCGTGCCGCTCACAGGATCAATGTAGGTGATGTAGTCGTTGTTCACCGCGAACAGCGCGGCGTTGACCATTCCCGTAGTTTCGATGTGCCCTTTTAGTTGGATTGCATCGCGGCCAAAAAAATTTCCGCGACCTGCTACCAACAGCTCAATATGGGCCGCGCTGACGAAGTTTGAAAAAGAGACGTTATAGGTAAGCCGTTCGCCCACGCGATAAGGAGCGGGAGAAAAAGGCTGAGAGCCCTGTCCGCTTACGACCTGGCTGCCAGATGAAACAGCGAGGGCCGCCAGCAGGACAAACGAACTAAGAATAACGAACGGTTTCAACCTTTGGTTCACTCCCTGAATCATAATTCAAAACGCGGCGAGAGCAAATGCTACAGACCATCCCCGGTACTGATGCGGTTTGAGTTAAAGCCTCGCAGTGGCAATGAAGTCAGTACCGTCCGCGGTAGCGGATGGGTTCCGACATTGCCATCGGCAGCCCAGCCGTTACCGCGGACGGTACTGCCCTCATGACACTCGGTAACCTCAAACTAAACTGCACACGGACCTCGCGTAACTTAAACGCGGCCGCCGGTCAGCAGTTCCTCTGATTCAACTACTGCTGCCGGCAGCGCAGCTCTGCATTTCGTCAATGATCAGTTGTGCCGCGCGCGCCGGATTAGCTGCGGCGATGATCGGACGGCCCACTACCAGATAGTCCGCGCCCGCAGCAATTGCCTCACGCGGCGACATCACACGCGCCTGATCGTCATTGCCGGCGCCCGCCGGACGCACGCCCGGAGTAACCACAACGAATCCTGGTTTCGTTACCGCGGCACGGACCAGCGCCACTTCGCGTGCAGAGGCAACCACTCCATCCAGGCCGCTGTTCGCCGTGAGCCGGGCCAGGCGAGCGACCATTGCATCGGCTTTTTCCAGCACGCCAATCTCTTGAAGAGTGGAGTCATCGCTGCTGGTCAACACGGTCACACCCAGAATCGTCGGACGCGCGCGTCCTTCGGCTGCGGCACATTCAGCGACCGCGTCTGCGGTGCGACGCATCATTGCGCAACCGCCACCGGCATGAACATTGAACATTGAAACGCCGAGACGCGTCGCTTCCACGCCCGCGGCAGCGACGGTGTTTGGGATGTCGTGAAACTTCAAATCGAGAAAAATTTTGTCACCGGCCTTTATAATCTCTTTTACCAAATCGGGACCGGCCGCTGTAAACAGTTGCGACCCGATCTTAAACATGCCGGCGATTCCGCGCAGCGATGTGACCAGCCGGCGCGCCTCATCCGCAGTTTCGACATCGAGCGCAACGATTAATTTGTTTTGCACTGCACTCATTCGTTTGATTTTATCTTCAAGAGCTTTTGTTGGCATATTCCGCTGCGCGACAGCCTACTGCTTCGTCGAATGAAACGAAGCCTTCGCGCGAGATGATGCGGCGCAGCCCTTCGTTAATGTCCTTCGCAATCGATGGCCCTTCATAAATGAAACCCGTGTACACCTGAATCAAGCTGGCGCCCGCCGCAATCAACTCCCAGGCATCGTTCGCATCAAAAATGCCACCCACACCGATGATAGGCAGCGTACCACGTGTCAAATTATAGAGGGTGGCAATCGCTTTTGCCGCCTGCGGTCGCAACGGTGCGCCGCTAAGACCACCGTCGCCGAGTGCCGCTACTTTGTTGGCGTTTGTTCGCAGTCCGGCGCGTTTGGTAGTGGTGTTGGTTGCGATCAATCCGGCTACTTGATGCCGTTGCGCGACCTGAACGATCTCCGCCAGCTCATCTGTTTCGAGGTCCGGCGAGAGTTTTACCAACAACGGCAACAACGCGGACCGGCCGCTCTTCATTGCCAGCTTGTCATTGAGCGTTTGCAGTGCTTGCAGTAACGCATCCAACTGATCCGCCTGCTGCAGTTCCCGCAAACGGGCCGTGTTTGGCGAACTCACGTTCACGGCAATGTAATCAGCAACGGGATAAACCAGCTCAAAGCTCTTTAAGTAATCATCAACTGCGTTTTCGAGATCGACGGTCTTACTTTTTCCGATGCTGACGCCAAGAACACAATCGGGTTTATTCAGGGAAACTCGTTTGACGAAATCGGCGGCGCCCTGGTTATTGAAACCGGCGCGGTTGATAAGGGCCTTGTCCAACGGCAAGCGGAACAGACGCGGCCGTTTGTTGCCGGACTGCGGGTGATAAGTCACCGTTCCTGCTTCAATGAAACCAAAGCCGAGCCCCGCGAGACTTGAAAGCGCGACACCATCCTTATCAAATCCGGCCGCAAGTCCGACCGGATTGTCGAACGTTAAGCCAAACCGGCGCAACTTGCCGAATGGACTTCTCCGGTAACGATCACCGGCTAACTTCTTAGTGAGCGTCGAACTAAAAGATAGGGAAGCAAGCGCCAGTCCGTGGGCTGTCTCGGCCGGCAGGCGAAAAAGTATCGGTCGCAGCAATGAGCGGTAGATCATTAGAAGCGGTGAAAAGTTGAAAAGTGATAAGTGACGAGCGGAACCCATTGTATCTTTTTGCACGGGTCCGGCGCATCTGCGCACTGAGTTCAAAAAGACTCCAGCCAGCGGTTGTGATTCATGCCAACGGAGAATTCACTTGCTTGGCGCTTTCACTTGTCACTTTTTACTTGTTCTTGTTAGTATCCCGCGCAATGGATTTTGTGGAAAAAGCGCGCATCATGGATAGTCCGCGAATCAATCGCGCGCTTGCCCGACTTGCTTCCGAAATAGTTGAAGAAAACCACGGCGCCGGCGATCTTTATTTGGTCGGCATCAGGCGCCGCGGTGTGCCGCTTGCCGAACGCATGGCCGATAAGATAGCTGACCTGGAAGGCGATCGGCCGCCGGTCGGCGTGCTGGACATCACGCTCTACCGCGACGATCTTTCTACCGTCGGAGCTAAGCCTATCGTTAATCGCACCGAATTGCCGGGTGACATTGAAAGCCGCAACATCGTTTTGATTGACGACGTGCTTTACACCGGTCGGACGATTCGCGCTGCGCTGGACCAGTTGATCGACTATGGCCGGCCGCGACGCGTGCAACTGGCAGTGCTCATCGATCGCGGCAAGGAGCATCGCGAGCTGCCGATTCAAGCTGACTACATCGGCAAACTGGTGCCGACAAAAAAAAGCGAGATCATCAAGGTGATGTTGCAGGAATTTGATGAAGAAGAAGGCGTGGTGATCGTCGAGCGACCGGCGACGGAAACTACTTGAAGCAACCAGCGGCCAGCAATGGCCGCTTTTTTGTATCTTTTCAAAGCGTCAGTTGTCCGTTGTCAGTAGTCCGTAGTTTGTAATTTTGCCATTCTTAGTATTTCCGATTCCGATGGAGGGTTTCTAAGGAGGCAAAAAATGGAAAGGACCAACTTCGAGAAGCTTCGCGTATATCGATTGTCAGAAAAACTAGCGGACGAACTGTGGAAAATCGTGATGCATTGGGACTATTTTGCACGCGACACAGTAGGCAAACAACTGGTACGGGCTGGGGACAGTATTGGTGCAAATATTGCGGAGGGAGCGGGTCGGGGAAGATTCTTGGACAACCGGAGGTTCGTACGCATCGCTCGGGGTTCCCTAAACGAAGTCAAGCATTGGTTGCGACGGGCTCATAGCAGAAGTCTCTTAACCTCATCGCAGACTGGTTTACTCAAGCCGATGATTGAAGAGTTGGCTCCCACACTTAATGCGTACCTTAACTCAATTGGTGTGAAGAATTAACTAACGGAACGCAGCGCAACTGACAACGGACCACTGGCAACTGACTACCGACAATGAATTTTAATCGCAAACACTTATTGGGCATTCGCGAACTCGAAGCGAGCGAGATAACCCATCTGCTCGATACCGCCGAATCGTTTCGCGATGTCTCAAAGCGGGAAGTGAAAAAAGTCCCGGCATTGCGCGGACGCACCGTTATCAATCTCTTTTTCGAATCATCAACCCGAACGCGTACCTCATTTGAAATTGCCGCCAAACGGCTTTCTGCCGACGCTATCAACATCAGCGTTTCAACTTCCAGCGTCAGCAAAGGCGAGACGTTACTCGACACGGCGCGAAACCTGGAAGCGATGGCTCCCGATTGCATTGTGGTGCGCCACGCGATGTCCGGCGCAGCGCATCATCTGGCAAGAATGGGAAAAGCGCCCATCGTAAACGCCGGCGACGGCTCGCACGAACATCCGACCCAGGCGTTGTTGGATGCATTAACGATTCGCGAATACAAGGGCCGCATTGAAGGTTTGAAGGTTGCGATCATTGGCGATGCGCTGCATTCGCGTGTGGCGCGTTCGAATGTTCATCTGCTCACCAAACTAAACGCTTCGGTCAGTATCGCCGGGCCCGGCACGCTGGTTCCGGATGAGTTTGCCAAACTGGTCGACAAAGGTTTGCGCGTCGAGCGGCGCATCGAAGATGCCATCGAAGGCGCTGACGTCGTAATGATTCTGCGCATTCAACGTGAACGGCAGCAGGAAGCTTTTTTCCCTTCGATGCGCGAATACGCAGTTCACTATGGCTTGCGCATGGACCATCTGAAGCGGGCCGCGCCGGACGCGATTGTCATGCACCCCGGCCCAATGAACCGTGGCATCGAAGTGTCTTCCGAAATTGCCGACAGCAGCCGCTCGCTGATTCTCGATCAAGTAACCAACGGCGTGGCGGTGCGCATGGCCGTGCTTTATTTGCTCGCCGGCGGAGCACACAACGATGCGGTAGAGAAGGGACACTAAAGAAACCCAGTGAGCAGTGTGCAGTGTGCAGTGAGCAGCATGAGATGAAAGTTTTAATCGCAAACGGCTATGTGATCGATCCGGTGCAGGGAATCAACACCGGCAGAGATTTGCTGTTTGAAGAAGGCCGCATCCTCGGTTTGCTGGAACGGGGCGAACAACCTCCCGAGGGCGTGGAAGTTCTCGATGCCACCGGGTTAATCGTCGCACCCGGGTTCATCGATATGCACACGCACCTGCGCGAGCCGGGCGCGGAGTATAAAGAAACGATCGCCTCAGGCGCTGCCGCTGCGGTGGCGGGTGGTTGGACCAGCGTCTGCTCGATGCCGAATACGGATCCGGTAAACGACAGCGCTGCGGTGACCCGATTTGTTATTGAGCAGGCACAACACGCGCAACTTGCAAACGTCTTTCCGATCGGCGCGCTCACCAAAGGTTCGCAGGGAAAAGAGCTGGCCGAGATGGGCGAAATGAAAAATGCCGGCATCGTCGCGGTTTCCGACGATGGCCGGCCAGTTGCGAGCGCCGGCATGATGCGCCGCGCAATGGAGTACGCGCGCGACTTTAATCTGCCGGTGATTGATCATTGTCAGGATTCGACGCTGAGCGCCGGCGGTGTTATGCACGAGGGACACTGGTCGTTGCTGCTTGGCCTAAAGGGGATGCCCGCCGCGGCCGAAGATGTGCACGTCATTCGCGATTGTGTGTTGGCAAAATTGACGGGCGCCGCGGTTCACATTGCCCACGTTTCGACACGCGCGTCGCTCGAGGCGGTTCGCCGCGCTAAATATGCAGGTTTACGCGTGACTTGCGAAGTTGCACCGCATCACTGGTCGCTGACGGATGAAGCGGTTGCTGAGTTTGACACGAATATGAAAATGAGTCCGCCGCTGCGCAGCCGCGATCATGTCGAGGCTCTGCTGGCCGGATTGCAGGACGGAACTATCGACGCAATTGCGACCGATCACGCGCCGCATCATGCAGACGAAAAGGCGCTGGAGTTTGACGAAGCCCCGTTTGGTATTACTGGACTGGAAACAGCAATTGGCCTGGCGTTCGATCTGGTACAACAAGGTGTTATAGATCTGGAGCGGCTGGTAACGCTGTGCTCGACAAACCCGGCGCGAATCTTTGGACTAGGAAATCGCGGTAGCCTGACGGCCGGCGCGCATGCTGATATCACTATTCTCGATCCCACTTCGGAATGGACCTTCGACGTTAGCGCCTCGAAATCCAGGAGTCGCAACACTCCATTTCACGGCCGCGCGATGACTGGCGCCGCGGTGGCAACGATCGTTGCCGGGCGCGTGGTCTACCTCAATCCGAATTACACTCGCATCACTGACACCAAACACGCCCGCGCTTCGGGTAAGTAGCGCGTGCGAATGGTACCAGGCAAACGATTTTCCATTTCTCATTTACCATTGGTGGACTCAACTTCGAAGTGCAACAGAACATTGTCTGCCTCTTCGCCCCAGCGGGGCGAGTGTTTATAGATAAGGCTCTCAACCCGATAATTCGCGCTCCAGCGGAGCGCAATGTTCCCACGTTGGCCGGGAGACAGCCTTATGTTTCGCTCCGCTGGAGCGAGGAGAATCTTTCGGCGGTGGCGTGTTCTATAAACATCTCGCTCCGCTGGAGCGAAAGCCAACCTGACTGTTGCACTTGGAAGTTGAATCCACCATTTCTCATTCTTCATTTCAGCATTCGCGACTTTCAAGCCGTACTTCACTCATCAGGCGGTCCCGGTGAGGTCAGTACGGCCTGCGGTAGCGTGGGTTGGTACACTGACCTAAGCCTCGCGTTGGAATTGATCTCTCTGCCTACTCAAATTAAGTGAGAAAGTCAGGCTGGAGGTGGATGTGCCAAGCTGGGGCGGTTTGAGACTTCTGAAATTCGCTAGTGCGGGCGTAGACTGTCGTTAACCGAACTTCCAAAACTAAATATGCAGAAGGCGCGGCGGAATGCGACTTGAGCCAAATGCTTTCACTGTAAGCAGTAATTAGGAAGGAGATCGAATGAGTACGATCACTACAAGAGACGGCACGCAGATCTATTACAAGGATTGGGGCGAAGGACAACCGATAGTTTTCAGTCATGGATGGCCGTTGAGCGCCGACGACTGGGACGCACAAATGTTGTTCTTCGGCCAGCGCGGCTATCGAGTCATTGCCCATGACCGGCGAGGGCACGGGCGTTCCACCCAGACGTGGGATGGCAACGAGATGGACACCTACGCCGACGATCTCGCGGCCCTAACTGAAAAGCTTGACCTGAAAGAAGCGATCCATGTGGGCCACTCAACCGGTGGCGGAGAGGTGGCGCGTTACATCGGACGACATGGCACAAAACGCGTCGCCAGGGCCGTGCTGATCAGCGCGGTGCCGCCCTTGATGGTCCAGACCGAAAAAAATCCAGGCGGCCTGCCTCTCTCGGTCTTCGACGGACTTCGAGCCCAGCTTGTGGCAAACCGGGCGCAGTTTTACAAGGACATTACTCTCCCGTTCTACGGCTATAACCGGCCCGGCGCCACGATTTCGGAAGGTATCCGCGAGCGCTGGTGGTTGCAGGGCATGATGGGAGGCGCTAAGCCCCATTACGATTGCATCAAGGCTTTCTCTGAAACGGATTTTACTGAGGACTTAAAGAAGATCGATGTGCCAACCCTGATTCTTCATGGCGATGATGATCAGATCGTGCCGATCGGTGCAGCGGCGCTGCTGTCCGCGAAGATTGTTAAGAACGCCACGCTAAAGGTGTATCCAGGTTTTCCGCACGGGATGCCCACTACCAACGCCGACCAGATTAATGCCGATCTGCTCGCGTTCATCAAGGGCGAAGAGCGATCCGCATCAGCGTAAACTTGGTTAAGGCAGTGGGAGCTAAATTCTTATCCGCAGATTACACAGATTACGCAGAAAAATATTTTGACTAGCAGGGTATTGGCTTTCCGATCCGATGTTCGTAGGTCCCATCTGCGTAATCTGTGTAATCTGCGGGTAAAAACAAGAACGGGAGACAAGAATGTCCGACGAAGCCTGTACCCACATCGAAGCGATTACAACCGTCAAACATGCTAACCGGCGCGAATGCGAAGAATGCGTAAAAATCGGCTCGCGATGGATGCACCTGCGCACCTGTCAAACGTGTAGCGCGACGTTGTGTTGTGACGACTCACCGAATCGTCATGCCACCAAGCACGCGCACGCGACGGCGCATCCGGTAATCGCGTCGGCGGAACCTGGTGAGCGCTGGTTGTATTGCTATCCTGATGACGCCTTTGCTGAGTATTGAGTTGCCGGCTTGGACAGACATCTCGCCCATACTTGGCGGGTTAATATTTCGGAAGAGAAAATAGTCTTTGAATGAATTTATGAATAATCAAAAGAGTCCAATTACTGAATCTCGTGGGCTGGGCACGCCAAGCTCCAAGGAGGGCTCTGTCGATCAGCTTACACAGCGAAATGTTGAGGCAGTTCTCCAACTTGAAAAAGCAGCGAAAGAGCAACGCACGCCATCAGAACTGATCGCCGAACGTATCGCTAACTTCTGCGGCAGCATGAGATTCGTCTGGGTCCATGTGATCTGGTTCAGCGGCTGGATTGTTTTCAACCTGATGCCGGGAATAAGACACATCGATCCTTTTCCGTTTACTTTTCTCACGCTGGTTGTCTCGCTTGAAGCAATCTTTCTTTCTACCTTTATCTTGATCAGCCAGAATCACGACACGCAAATCAGTGAACGGCGAAATCATCTCGACCTGCAGATCAACCTGCTTAGCGAGCAAGAGAACACCAAGATGATCCAGATGTTACAGGCGATCGCAGACAAGGTGGGCGTCGACCTGAGCCATGATTCTGATTTGGAACAACTGCGTCAGGAAACGCAGCCGGAAAAGCTGGCCGAGCAAATCGAGCAACGGGAAGAGAAGTAGTCTGGCCAGGCTTGGCGCAAAAACGATTCCGCAATGCCAGACGCGACCTAATAGCGTCGACCCACGTTGCAAATAGCCTCAGCAGCAAATTTATTAGACGGAGGGCGTGGTTATTTTGCTAACGTGTTATCCACAGAAACACAGAGAACACAAAGGACGCACAGAGAAAACGGTCTAGGATTCTACCTATAGCTGTTTACGATTCACGATTTACGATTCACGCTTATGAAACGCACTCTTCTGTTCGTCATCACATTCACCGCAGTGCTTCTTTCATCATTTTTCGCCCAATCTGTTGGTGCGCAAGAGACACATACGCACATGCACGAGCGTTCAGAAAAGCTCGGACAAGTTAACTTCCGCATCTCCTGCAACCCCGAAGCCCAACTGCAATTTAATCACGCGGTCGCCTGGCTCCATTCGTTCGAGTATGAAGAGGCTGAAAAGGCGTTCACCGAGGTGACCGTCACCGATCCGCGCTGCGGCATGGGGTACTGGGGGATTGCGATGAGCAGTTACCACCCGCTCTGGACGCCGCCAAGTGTGGCTGAGTTGCAGAAAGCATCGAGCGCGGTGGAAAAAGGGAAAGCCGCCGGCTCGCGGACCCAGCGCGAGCGAGATTACATCGCGGCCATAGAGGTTTTTTATAGAGACGCGGATAAGCGTGATCATCGCGCGCGCACCTTCGCTTACAGCGATGCGATGAAGCAGCTTCACGAACGCTATGCGTCAGACCGTGAGGCCGGCGTGTTCTATGCGTTGACGCTTGTCGCGACGGGAATGATGTCGCATGACAAGAGTTACGCCAGGGAGAAGGAAGCCGCGCGGATTTTGAATCGTGTGCTGGCGCGTGAGCCACAGCATCCCGGCGTTTCTCATTACCTCATTCACAGCTTTGATTATCCGGCTTTGGCGCAAATGGCGCTCCCGGCGGCGCACCGCTACGCGAAGCTCGCGCCCGCGTCGGCCCATGCGCAGCACATGCCTTCACACATCTTCACGCGCCTGGGTTTATGGCAGGAAGCAATACGATCAAACCTAGACGCTAAAACTTCGGCGCAGGCGTTTGCTGTTAGAAACCATCTGTCGGGCGTTTGGGATGAGCAGTTTCACGCGATGGATTATTTGGCTTATGCCTACTTGCAAGGCGCGCAGGACAAGCACGCTCGCGGCGTTCTCGATGAGTTGAACAGAATTCCGAAAGCTGAGCCTGAGACTTTTAAGGTTGCTTATGCCGTCGCTGCAATTCCCGCACGCTATGCGCTCGAACGACGCCGTTGGGATGAGGCGGCGAAATTAACAGTGCCAACTTTGGGAGCGTTTCCCTGGCAACGCTTCCGCGGGGCCGAAGCCCACATTTACTTTGCACGCGCGATTGGCGCTGCGCGCACCGGCGACCTCGAATCGGCAACGCGCGAGGTCAAGAAACTAGCGACGATCAGACATGAACTCATCGAGGCCCAAAGCAAGGGCGATTACGACTGGGCCAAACAGGTTGAGATCGAGGGACTCGTTGCTTCGGCCTGGTTGGCCCACGCCGAAGGCAGGAACGAGGAATCGCTCCGGCTGATGCGGGCAGCGGCGGATTTGGATGACGCCACTGACAAACATCCGGTGACGCCTGGAGCAGTTCTTCCCGCGCGCGAGCAACTCGGCGAACTGTTGTTGGAACTCAAGCAGCCAACGGCGGCCTTGCAGGAGTTCGAGACTTCGCTGCGGCAAGCGCCCAATCGATTCAATGGTCTTTACGGCGCGGCACGAGCGGCCAAGCTCGCCGGAGACCAGAAGACGGCGAGCAGTTATTACGGAAAACTGCTGGCGCTGAGTCGCCACGCCGATAGCACCCGACCCGAGATTGAGGAAGCGAAAGCGTTCCTCGCCGTGGCCAACAAGAAGGGCTCGGCGAGAACTCCCTAAGACGTTCCGAGTTCTAACGCGATTGAAGTGATCGCAGTGGACTTCAATACCTTTCGGTCTTACCTGCAGTAAACTGCTGGGCTATTTTCAGGTGTCCGCTAACGCTGACTGCGATAACCTATTCTGAATATTCCACTGGCACTCTCCGCACCCACCACTCAGCACTCAGTACTCAGCACTACAAAATTATCAACACTTTCCCTCTCGCATGCCCTTCTTCCACATGCCGAACGGCGGCGGCTGCATCACTCAACGTGTAGCACTTATCGATGACTGGCTTTAGTTTTCCGGTTGTGATCAGTTCACCCAGGATTATCAGGTCGGGTTGACTCGCTTTCCCCAGAAACATAACCGCCTTCTGACTACCGAGCGCTGACAACCAAAGCGCTGCAATCATCGGCGCCATCAGATCCTTCAACGACACGTCGTGCGGCGCCCCAATCATCACAAATCTTCCCTTCGGATTTAAGATGCGCCGGCACGCTGAAAACGGATGGTTACCCACGCAGTCAAGAATCAAATCGTAGCGTTGGTCATTCGTTGTGAAATCATGCCAGGTGTAATCGATCACTTCATCGGCGCCGATTGATTGGACCATCTCGAGATTCCTGGTGCTGCAGACCCCGGTCACGTGCGCGCCGAACGATTTGGCGATTTGCACCGCAAAGGTGCCGACGCCGCCCGAGGCGCCATTAACCAGCACCTTAGTGCCCGACTGAATCTTTCCCTTGCGAAGGCCCTGCAACGCGCTTAGACCAGCGACATTCAAAGAAGCGGCTTGCTCAAACGTAACGCTGTCTGGTTTCAGCGCAATCTTTGACTCGCTTGCGCAGGCATACTCGGCGATCGCCGCCGGGCACGAGCCGAATACCGCGTCGCCGGCTTTGAACTGTTTGACGTTTCTGCCAACCGCCTCAACCTCGCCGGCCACATCAACTCCGGGTCGTCCGATGGGCATTTTAAGCAACCGCGGCATTATGCGAATCAAGCGAGGCTCGCCTTTCATCAGACGCCAATCAAGCGGATTGACGGCAGCCGCGCGGACTTTGATTAAAACTTCATTGTCCCTGGGAACGGGCTTCGCGACCTCCGCGATGTGAACCACATCGGGTGGTCCATAACTCGTATAGACGGCAGCTCTCATGGTTTTCTCGGTAGCCAGTAGTCAGTAGTCAGTAG
>DNND01000029.1:22089-22322 GCA_003488005.1 Blastocatellia bacterium
GTAGTCAGTAGTCAGTAGTCCGTGGCGGTAGTCAGTCGCCAATAGTTGAAATTAGACCACTCAGCACTCAGCACTCTCTACGATGTAGACGAACGACAGCACGAAATATTGTATTGGTCAGCGAGCTTGCCTAAGGTGCTGGAACGATTGCACTGGGGACCGTCTTACTGGGACGGCGGGCGTCCCGCCCGCCAGGCGTCGTCAGACGCTCTTATGTTTGGTGGAGACTACTG
>DNND01000029.1:22585-44218 GCA_003488005.1 Blastocatellia bacterium
GGCGTCCCGCCCGCAATGAGCGCCGCAGGCGCGAACCGCTTTCTCAATATCGACGTAAAACTTTCGCGCTTCGCGCTCATTGCGGGCGGAACCCCCGCGGTTCCAGTATTACCGCGCCTGCTTTTCAGTCTGCGGAGCGGACGTCAGCACAAAGTCTGGTCAACCGATCGACAATCGAAACTCCGGAGACCCACGCGCTACCACGTGGTGGTACTGACTTCACCCCACCAACGTCCGCTCATCTGACTTCCAGGCACTGTCCTAACGCGCATGATGAGGTCAGTACCGCCTGCGGTAGCGGGTGGTTTCTTATCAGTTTTCTTGGACCATGCAGTATGCGCCGTTCACCTTTGACCTCTGACTTCTGACCTCTGTCTTCTGCCCACTGGCCCGTTCCCATTCGAAACAGCGACTCCGATCATCCGCACTCTTTCGCCATGCCATTAATCATAAAACTCCTTACTTTTGATAACTACCCTTGTCGCCTTAAAATTGCATAAGGAAGTTCCGATCATGAACCACAGATTGCGCCAGGCCTTGCTTCTACTCATCGTATGTTCGTTGCTTGGTGTTGGTGTGTGGGCATTTCTTCGTTATCAAGTGGTGAGACGCCTGCGCCAATCCGGATACTTAGCCAATCAATCAAACCCACCAACCGCCGATGCCGACCTCTGGGCTCGCGCTGTCGAAAAAGTAAAAGAAGATCGCGTCAACACCGGAGGCGCGGCGATTGAGATTCCCCCACAGCTTCGGCATTACGAAGACCGGCATTGGTTCCTGGCCACCCAGGTCGCCGAGGTCGAAAAATTCAAGGTGCAAGCCTGTCAGGACTTTGTTGATCTCGCAGCGCTTCTTGAGCGCGGCGAACTGGTGCCGTTGCCCGCCGTCACCGAAAACTACATTCTGTTCGGCGTTGGCGCGAAAGCTGACGACGGAGCGTTCAGCCGTTTCGTTGATGATCACAACATCGCTGTTTACAACGAAAGCGAACTTCGCGAGGCATACGCGCGGCTTGACTCGGCGCGGCTGCAACTACAAACGGAAATATCAGAGTTGCAGCAGCAGTCGGCGGCAAAGCCGGAGGTCAGAGGTCAGAGATCAGAGGTCAGAAATCAGAGATCAGAGGTCAGAAGTCAGAGATCAGAGGTCAGAACTACGCTTAAGAAAGTCGAGCGCAGCAAGCGAGAAGAACTGCAAAAAGAAGTTGCATCTCGTCAACAGGAGTTGCATGCAAACGCTGACGAGAAGGCCCTGCTCGATCACGCTTACGGCCAGCCCGCAAGCCGGCAAGCGCTGTTGCGGGATTACGAATCGTTGCAAACGCTGGCAAAGAATTTCGCCGGGCGTTCATATAACCTCGGCGAGGCAGCAGACCGCTACGCACTAAAGGTGAGTATGCTTAGCTCCGTCAGACCGCAAGCGTTGAAGGTTCTGGAAGAAGTGGCGAAATCGTATCACGATAAGTTTGCCCGCCCCTTGCCGGTCAGCTCTCTGGTGCGACCCGAGCAATACCAGCACGCCTTGAGAAAGGTGAATCGCAACGCAGTGCTCATTGATACGCCGCCGCACTCGACCGGTCTCGCCTTCGACATCGACTATCGCTATATGAGTGCTGAGGAACAGAATTTTCTGATGACAGAACTGGCGCGTCTGAAAGACGAAGGCCGCATCGAAGCGATTCGCGAGCGCAACGCCAACTACCATGTCTTCGCCTTCCTCGACGGCAAGCGACCAGCCGACGAACTGATCACCGCAGCCTTAGAGGAAGCCGGCGCGCCCATCGACGAAGAAGCACATCATGCAACCCCGCCACCGCCGAAGCCGGCGAAACCAGCGAAGTCAGCGAAGACAACGAAGCCGGCGAGGACAGCGAGGCGGGCAAAGACGGCGACCAGGCCACGAAGCGTCAAAAAAATAAAGACGAATTCCAACGCAAAGAGAAAGCGAACCCACTGACCGCGCGGATTACTCGGAAGCGCGCTTTTGCTTTTTCCATTTACGATTCACGATTCACTGTTTACCGCTTTCGTACCGGTATCAGGAGCTTCATGCTTGGTTGAAAGACTATCTGGGTTAAGGGCTTGAAGGTCGCCCATTAAGAGGATTGATGTGATGGAGTGTTGCGGAAGTCAAAAGCTCTTTCAACGACAAACTCAGTCGAACTCGTAACTTAGAAGCTTGATCAAAGCCGAGCGTTATCGAGACGTCGGTGAATTAGGGACGCCAAGGTCAAAAGATCCTCTGCATCTTCCTTACTCATAGTCCAAAGTATGCGGGCCTCGTGCGCAGTAGGGTTTCTGAACATGCCAAATGTCCCCTTAATGAGATTTGCAAATCCACTTTGTTCACTCTTCTCACTTTTAGTTGTTAGGGAGTTGATAGAAAGCAGCGGCGAATTACCCGCTAAAGCTTTGTCAACTAAATCAGCGCCATCGTCAGATAATCCAGTTTTAGATCGCAGCTTGTCGGCGATACTCTTGGTGACCTCCAGCACAGCGTGGAAATAGTTATCCGCGACAAGCTCCGCTCGGCAGAACCGCAAGACGTCTGGATGAACGCCTCTGGTCCTTAGGTTCGTCTGTAATTCTTCGGCACGTCTGGCTGCCTCAGAAAGCGTATGGGCTTTCTTTATAGAGATTATGTTGCCTGAGACATCGACTGCCAGACCCGAGAATGAAAGTGCCAAATTCAAATTGCTGCGGCGCGCTTCAAAGCGTTCAGGATTCTTAACGTATCGCGCAGGTTTCATCGCTTGTCGTATGAACTCAAGTATCGCTCTCCGGTTTTGACTATAATTTTGGCGTGTAACAAAGGCATTATAGAGTCGCCGCCATTTGGTAAGGACTGGGTCAGGATCAGTCATCTTAAGTGAAGCGAGAATATTACCAATTTCTGATCCGGTTAGACCCTCTGAGGTGTCCCCAAGAGCTTTCGCAATGGCTTCTAGATCACTCTGGGAAAATACGTGTTCCATTTTCTAATAGTGGTAATGCTAACCTCTTATGTTAATCCAGCCACTAATCGTTAAGCCGAATTTGCGAACTGCTCAAACCCTCTCCGTCCCTTTTCTGATCGCCGCAATCCAATCGCCAATGCCCCCTACGAACAATGCTAGCGGGCCCAGAGCGAAGAAGCCGGGAAGCAGCGCCCACCATGATCTGTGAAAAAGCACGAGGTAGGCAGCAATGCCGCCGAGGATCACCGTCATAATGCCACCAGCCAAAGCCTCTCCGCGGGCCTCTGCCCTGGAAGGGGGCTTAGGCGGCTCTGGAGGTGACGGAGGTTGCGGCAGGAAAACGCTGGGACGAAACAGCACTCGGTATTGGATCGCCATTTCAGAATTGAGCGGTTGAGGCTCGATAGGTTCCAAAAGTCGATGCTCAACAGCCTTTGGGAGCAGCAGCCGTCGAAAATCTTCTCGAGAAAGAGCAGCGCTAAACCCGAACTTCTTAAGTGGTAATGAAGGTACGGCCCGGCTGAGGTTAGAGTAAATATCGTTCTCCGATGTAGCGCTTAGAGGCGAACCGTGAAAATCGTCTTCCGATATGACTCCGACATCTTTGTACCTGAGTATTTTAGCTAACTGCGCTGCGCAGAACCTTCGGTCTAAGAGATCCTCAGTGCAGGCCTCGATGTTATTCTCAAGTCGCTGAACCTGCATCTGCATCCACAAAGCGACTCCACCTAAGGTAAGAGCGAGGATACCGAAGTTAAGTTTTAGCGTCTTACGCACCGCTTCTGATGCTGTTTCAAGCAAAGGCTCAGACAAGTAATCAACGGCAAGCAAGAGCAAACCAGCTGCTATGCCCACAACAAGTGATATGTTCCGAAATCTATGAAGTGGTTTGCGGCGACGTCGGTTGATTGCTTTCGCTTCGGCGTCAACTTGCCTGGCTGACCGCTCAACCAATAATGCGGACTCTACCCGCCGAAGAGATTGGGTTGTGCGCAGCGTCATTGATTTTTCAGGGGAGATCAAAGACATCACAATGTCGTACGCATCATTGATTCGGGCTTGCTGCTCTGTGTCACCTCCTGCTTTGTCAGGATGGCTTGCACGTGATAATCGCCGATGGGCTTCTTTGAGTCCGGACTCGTCGACTCCCTCAGTTAAGCCCAGGATTGCTAGCGCTTCGGATGGTGTCATATTAATTTCTCAACCCGGTGAAACACTATCTAGAGCGGGAAGGCCGGGCTATCTCTTGGGTGTTCGGTATTTCTTGAGGCGCTCATAATATGAAATATAATCGCTTTCATGCCTTGCTTTTGATATGGAGCCAAAGAGTTTATCCAATGCCTGTAATCCACTCTCCTCCTTGATCATCTTCTTGGCACTCACATAGTCTTCTCCGAACTTCGTTATCTGCCTTCTCTTTCTTCTGGGTTTTCATGACTGTAAATGTCCTCAATGCCGATTAGCATAGTCATACAATGCACGATGAGATTTTCGTTCAAATACAATCCATGCTTATCGGTGAAGGCTGCGATGTTCAGGACTACATTTGACCAGATCGCATGCCTCTGTTCGTTTGAGTGCACCGGATTGCGCATGACGTCCTGAGCAATCGCATAACTAGATTGAATCTTTTCATGTAGTTCTTCGTACACACTCAGTCGCTTTCGGAAAACCTCCTTCGAGTACAACTCGATACGGTTTCGTCGGCGAAAATATTCATTTAAGAATATTCCCAACAGTACTCCGAGAAAGCCGATAACTGCTGTCAGCATCGATCAAGTACCCTCAGACCATCGTAGCCATATTCAGTAGAGCCAAGTTGAACCGAACTGTTTTTAACTAAGACGCTAGAACATATGTTTGTTTGTCAGCTTGCTAGCCGACGGCTTCTTCAACGCATCAATAATCAGTAAGTCAGGAATAGGTTCTCCGTTCTTCAGCAGTCGCGCGTGGGTATCCCGGATTCGCTTCAATCTTGATTCGTGATCGCCCACTTTGATCAGTAGAAGTAAACCGTTATTTGCTCTCTCTGCTTTGAGGTAAGTTGGCAGTTGGTTCGTCAGACCATCTAAGTACTTTCCGTTGCTTGACAGTTTAACTTCGACGATGACCCGTTCCTGGTAGCCGCGGCTCAACTTGAAATCAGCGGGACCACGGCCAGTTTCAGGCTCCCGACTGATATCTATGTTGTTCGATACGCAGTATGCGTCTGCGATTCCGAAAAAAAGCAACTGGCTCGCCTTTTCGATTTTGGGTCTGCCATCAGAGTCGAACAGTAGTTCGCTCAGTCCTCTCTCCTCGACCAGATGTTTGAAATGCTCGCATATGCTTTTGAGAACACTGTAAACTTCGTTGGTGGTTTTGACCGCGGGCAAATATAGCGGATTTTTCTTTGCATACTCTCTCGATGCTTGATGCCAAATGACTATCCCTCTCGGATCAGTATCGAAATCATAAGGCTCTGCTTTGGCGCGCGCGTAACTGGTTAGTAGTTCTCTCAGTAAATGTGGATTTGCGAGAAACACACTCTTGATTTGAAACTTGGATATGCGTTTTACCCCGCCACCCCAGGCTTTTTGAACCAACCGATTCACGCGCCGCCGCAGCGACTCGTTGTATTGGCAAACGTCATCGATCTCACTCCAATCAGTAGCAAGCGGGAGGTCAGCTAGAATGGAGTTCGGGATGAGCAAGATAGGTTGGTCTTGGCTCTTTGCGAACACGCAGGTTGCTATCTTTCCAGCGGTATGTTGTCGGCGTATGGGGAGTCCCAGGCCTTTCGCAACACGCCGGTTAAAGGCGCTCAATTCGTCCAGCAACATGTAGACGGTCATGTCGCTAATCAAATCCGGCCCAAACTTCTCCTCAAAAAGAACTGCGACTTCGAAGATCGCAGGGTCATTGATTCCCGCATCAATTATTGCTTTCGCCGTAGTATACAATCCAGTAGCAATCCCATGCGTAACGCCCCGACCGCGGTTCGAGGCTTGTGCATAGCCGAGAGAAGCTTCGGGGATCTCTGGAAAAATTAGTTTCTTGATCGCTTGACGTTCCAATGCATCCCCCGGCTTTGCGGCAGCGATTAAATGGAGGACTCCCTCGAAATATTGGTGGAATTTCTTATAACTACCTCGAAGTTCAGGAATTCGCGTCGATCGAAGGCGGGCGGGGTCTACATGGAGGAGTGAGTCAATTCCGAGGTAGGAGTCGAAGACACCATACTTCCACAATTGGCTAGGGGACACACCTAGTGATTCACTGAGAAGCATAATTCCACTGTTCGGGCGCCTCTTGCCGTCTAACCTCGCCGTCAAAAGTCGAGATTGAACAAAAGCGTCAAGATATTTTGAACGGTCTCCTCATAGTTGTCGATGTCCTCGTCTGTTACTTCTACAGTAGCCCGCTCATGAACTAGTTTATTCCGCAGTCGATAATAATGCTCGATTTTGATCAGGGTCGCGCGGTCGATATTCACCTTCTGACGGACAACTTTAATTACTGCATCCCGTTGGTTGAAGATCTGTTCCAGTGTTTTCCCGCCCAGACTTAGTCCCTCAGTGTGAACAATGAATTCCTTCAGAGCGATTTCGAAAGAACTGTCTAACAGCAGAAGCGCTATTCTGTTCTTCGTTTGAAATTTCTGCCGTCGAATAAGATCTACAGCGGCGATAGCTTCTACTAGACCTACTGTCCATGGCTTTTCTTTCATTATTTGCTGGTTGTTCTCTCGCAGGTGATCAATGCGGTGCTTAAGAACTCTCGGCTTGGGGGGCAGATAAGATTTCTTGATGCGTTGTATGTCTTTGATTTTTATTCGTTGTAATTTCCCGGTCTTGTGGGCAAAGACGTCTTCCTCCCATCGACCTCTAAATCCTCGCGACAGCGACGAGTAATAGTGAAGGACTTGAATTAATGTATCTTGAAACGCCTTGAAGGTAGGGTGTGCAAAACTGATCGCAGACTTGGTACTGTTCCAAGGCATGTCTTTGGCCGCGCCTTGGAGTTGAACAATAACTCTTGCCAAAGAAGCGTCAGAATGCGGAATGCCCGCGCGGCCTGAAATATAGCCCACGCTTTTATCTTTTATCTCTTTCGCAATTAACCGTTCGTTGCAATAAAAATAAACGCCATAGTCGTCACCGCCTGGTTCCTTTTCTTTCACTAGACCCGCGACAATTTCTCCTCGAACCTTCCCGCCGTCTGTCGGAAGGTCAAACTCCATAATTCTTGGACCATACTTAGGCGGGTATGCCCAATTATCAAAGACGATAGCATCTAAGGCTGAACGGTTTACCGAAATGTGAAACCTTCGGCTCATGAGATATCGTGCGTACGTTTGGGAGAGGTGAGTGCGAAGGAATTGTAGGTCTTGCTCTGTAACAGGCTTTCGAAGCTTGCGCAACTCAATAATCGTCGTTTTTTCTGGTATGGGGTCAGCCTTATAAGCGGGTATGTGCCATGATTCGTCCACTAGCCAATCATTGTCTATGTCGATCCGGAAGGTGGTGCCCACCCCATGCCGGGAAGAAATGGTTACATCTTCCGACAGAGCTATTACTGCGCGTTTACTGCCTACGCCGAAGATACCAATGACTTCTTGATCACGGTCGTTTGTCGTGCCACCGGGTCTTATTAACAAATCCAAATCAACTTCCGGCACTCCGCCTGCCGTATCCTCAATTCGGATAACTTGACGGTCAATGTCAAGGTCGATTCTTATAGCTACCGGAGTGAGTTGTTTGCCTTTCAGATACAGGTCGAGGGCGTTGTCGATTAGCTCACAAACCGAAGTTTGAAGTTCATAGTCATTGATAATTGCCCAAAACGAACGTTTGCTCGGGGTCCCGTCAAGCATTTTTGCTTCGCGTTTCATTGAGGAGTCTCCCTGGGTGAAAGGGTTAGCAAGGGTCGAGAGAGCGTAGGTTATACACAACCATCCCATCGAATTACAAGAGAGTAGCTGGCGCGAGACGCTCGAGAAGCGTTACTCCTATAACATTGACGAGAGTATTGCGACAGCACCTATTTGTAAGGGTTCAGATTTTGATCCTGGGATCATGCATCACCGATGTCCTCCGGCCACCGAGGCAGGGAACTCACCACAGTGTTACCTGGGTGCCCTGTCCACTAGACACATTCGGCAGGACTGAAATGATGCTATCGGCGGAGACGTTGCCGAGTTCTTTTGGTTCCATTTTGTAAAGCTCGCCGCCGTAGACACGGCCTTCGCCGGTGAGAGTTTCGGGCGTGATTGCTTTGAGGGCTTGCCATACGGATTTGATTAGTTCCGGGTTCGTGTTGAGCAGATCGGCCAGAGGCTTCTTTGGGTAAAGCAGCAGGTAAACATTCGCGGCGATCGCTTTTGAGTGATTGAGAATGAAGCGAAATGTTTCGCCGTTCGTTTTGTTCTTGCGGTTGATATATGTGCACAGGAACAATGGCGGCTGGCGCTCTTCTTGCGAGTACCAGGGAGAACGGTGCGCCGAGAGATATTTCTCGTGAATGCCTTGTTGCTTGCCGCTTTCGAAATAGCTCCAGAGCGCGGGGTACTTGGCTTTGACTTCCGCTTCCGGCAATTTGCATGACAGTAAATACAGTTTTCGTTCTATCAGCGGATCGCCGTGCTGATCGGCCATCACTTCATCCGAGATCAACATCTCGCACTTGGCAAAATGGGAATTAGAAATTTCTTCGGCAGCTTCAGTTCAGCAACTCTCTCGGGCGTCAGAATAAAGAACTTGTTCGCGCCGGTTGCGATGCCTCTCGTGATCTTGAACAAGTCCGACAGCTTGACCTCTTGCTGAAGCGGCGTGACCTTATGCAAGTTCTGCGGGAACCTGGTCCACTTCGCAGTCTCACGAAGATTACGCGCCAACACTCGCATTGATACCGCCGGTTTTGTCAACGTTCCGCCATAGGTGAACTCGACAGAGTGATCTGGACCAGGCGTTGACTTCCTGAACCAGACGACTGCCGACGACACCAATGCATCGTCAAACTGAACATCGGCGGGATCGAACCGGTGAACGGGAAAGAAGCGTGACCTGATTGAGCAAGTATTCCTTGATCGCGCGTCCGTAGTTAACGTCCATGAACTCGCTGGGAATTAGCCAGGCTGCCAACCCGTCTTCAGCCAGCCACGAATGCGCGATGCACATGAAGTAGCAATAGAGTCCCGACAATCCGCTCAAAGTAATTCCTGCAGAGCGCCGCGCCAACATTTTCAACCGATTCTTATCTTCATTCGAAAGGTGATGATGCCGAACGTATGGCGGATTGCTGATAAGTAAGTTCGCTCGGTCGTTATCGGAGGATGGTGCAAGCTGCTTAGTGAAATCGGCATTGCTCAGGTGCAAAGATTCTTCATGCCACAGTTCGGCTGCGCGAGCTGCGAAGTGTGCATCGATCTCGTATCCGGTTGCGCTCAAGATTCGCGAACGAGGAAAGGTCTTAAGCAGGGCAGAATAAAACGATCCCGTACCGAACGCTGGATCAAGGAAGCGAATCCTTTGTCTCGGGGGAAGAAGCGTTCGCGCATACTCAAGAATGTCTACTGCCAAGGCGCTCGGCGTCGCAAACTGGCCCAGCTTGTTTCTCTCTGCTTGCGTTTTGGACGAGTCGAGGTGCTGCTGCACCTTCAACCGCGAGGCCTCAATCACGTCGATATGTTGCATTGCCTATAATCCGAACTTCTTGAGATCGTCGATGCGATGTTCCCAAACCCAGTCTATTCCTTCGGCTGCTTCATAGCCAAGATAGCCGCTATCAAAATATCCGCAGAGAAATAGGATGAATCTAATGCTTGGCCCGTAAGTTCGGCGCAACTGCGAAGTCTTCACCGCTTCCTCCTTGCGCCGCTTGTTGGTGTTGGTAAAGTCGCCGGCGGATTTGGCTTCGATAAGCAGCGGAAAATTTCCGGTGCGTGACTTCTTCTTCGGCATCACAACCGCATCGATTGGGATATTGATCTGCTTGATTCCATCTTGCCGCAACGTCCATCACTGTCTTGCGTGAAAACCGAAATCGTCGAGTCCTGATGTCCCTGGCCATCTTCGCTGCCGAGTCTGAGGAATCTCATGTCCAAACTTGGCGTCCACAGTTTCTCGATCTCCATCGATGGCTATGGCGCTGGGCCGGATCAAGGTCTTTCGGAATCCGCTCCGAGTTGCGGGCTCAAAGTGTTTGACTGGTTCTTCCCACGCGCACCTGTCAGCGTATTCCCATCTGAATCCGCGAATGGCCCAGCAGGGCCGGCCAGCCCAAATCCCTCTTAATAGATCTTGCAATCAACAGTTCTGGTGATAGAATCCGCCGCAACCTCGGAATTCCTCAATTCCTGATTCACCTTTCGTCACGAATTGAGTTGTTTCCGCCTGTGAATTCTGCTCACAACCCCGGAGGTTCGCCATGGCTCCCAAGAAGAGTGGCCGAAGTGAAAAGAAGACTGATTTTTGGGGCAAAACGTTCACCCAGCACTATGACTCGAAGGGTAATAAAAGCGGTCGGAGCGAACGGAAGGAAGGCTTCTGGGGAAACAAATACACCCAGCATTCTGATCAGAGAGGCAATAAGACTGGAAGGAGCGAGGGGAAAGAATCCTTTTTTGGAGCTAAGTATCAGCAACACTACGACAAGAAGGGCAAAGAAAGCGGATGGAGTGAAAGAAAGGAAACCTTCTCTGGCAAGAATTATCGTCAGCACTACGATGAAACCAACAAGAAGACTCGGTGGAGCGAGAAAAAGGAAGGTTTCTGGGGTAACAAGTTTAGACAGCACTATGATGAAGAAGGGACAAAGTATTCGCAGGGCAGCCGCTCTAATAGCCCTTCCAATACTCCAACTTCATCGGGAAGCTCATACTCGTCGCCATCAAGCGGTTCATCTTCCGGTGGCTCCGTTTACAGAGGCTCTAAAAATTCTTCGCAGCGCATACCGAAGATCTTTTGGAAACTACCCGTCTTCGTCATCATAGCCGCTCTCGCACTTTCCCTGATAAGGTCGATAGTGGATAGCATTGGCTCGGTGCGCTTACCGTCTGGGAGCTCGGTGTCAAATTACCAGCCCACCGCTGGATATGTCTCCGCGATAAATTTGAACCTCCGAAGTGGGCCTGGCAGCGAATATTCTAAAATCACAACTCTTCACAATGGAACGGCACTATCGTGTTTCAACCAGGCGCAAAGCCGCGACGGCAACACGTGGGTTCGAGTGAACGTCTCCGGAACAGAGGGATGGGTCCTCCAGAAGTTTGTTAGCTATAACAATACGCAGGCGACTCAATCTAGTCAGGAGTCCGAACAACAAGAAGCTGAAAGCTCCGAACGTCTCGAGGCTGAAACTCTTAAGAGCGAGCAAGAGGCTGAGCAGCAGAGGCAGCAGCAAGAAACAGCCCTGCGACAGCAACAGGAAATTCAGCAACAAAGGCAAGCGGAATTAGCCAGTCAAGAAGAAGCCGAGCGGCAACGGCAGGCCGAATCCGAAAGGCGAGCGCAAGAGGTTGAAGAACAAGGTAAAGCCGAGCTCCAACGCGAGCAAGAAAATGAACAGCGAAGAATTGAATATGAGCGTCAACGCCAAGCGATGGAGGAGCAAAGGCAAGCCAGAATTGCTTGGGAGCAAAAACAGGAAGCGGAAAGAAGGCGCGCTGAGCGGAATCAAAGAATAATCAGGAGCGTGGGCGAGCTGATTAGAGAAGGGGTCAGGCGCAAAAGAAATTGAATGGACACGACGGCGGATGCGGCGAGCGATTAGGATGTGCGATTGTCAGCTAGCGACTTGTTGGATTACCTATTAGTTACCGTAGAGGTCTTCGAATACGATTTCTTTTCCTCAAGAGCCCAGTTCGGACGTTCGAGAACAGTAGAGCGTGAATCGGAAACCGAAAACGGTAAACCGGGAAGTAGCGCCGAAGGAGCGAACTGTGAAAAGCCAAGACCGAGGGGCCCAGTTTGAGAGGCAATCGAATTCACTGTCCGCCTAAAGCCTCAAGCTGGTAGCCGAAGGGTCGCTTCGGCCCGTAGTCACTCGATCAGATTAACTGTGTAGTTCACCCATCGCTTTACGATGCGCGGCCAGCATTCGCTTGCGCATTCCATTTCGCAACGTCAACTCCTTTCACTAGCAACCATCCGGTCATTGCCAGTCCGCCAGGAAACATCAACATGAGAAGCACGTCTGAGGCGTAGGCGGGTGCAAGGATCATCGCGAAATTTCTCACGACAAACCCAATCCCTCCGATTGCCATCAGAACGCCGAGAAACTTCGGCAGATAAGCTGAATGCCAGATTAGGTAGGCCCGAACAATCCAGCTCATGCCGTAGTAAGCAGTGAATATCATGCCGGCATATCCATAAAACTTCAGCGACAACAACACCAGAGTATTGAGCTGGTCCGGCGCGAAGGTCTTTAAGTAGTCGGCGCTTCCGATCATGAGCAGCGGCGCAAAATAGAAAGCTTCGGCAAAAGCGAAAAGAGCGGTGCCTACAAGTCCGAAGAACGCGGCCAGCAAAGACAACTCTTTGTTGACTGGTTTGAGCAACGCGTAAAAGATCACCACCAGCGTGATATCGCACAGCGACTCTATCAGGAAGGCCGCAAAGCCCAGCCGGTACAGAAAGTCGAAATTCTTAATGTTTGCCACCGTGGCGGCGGCATCATGGGCGACGATCAGTTTCGATGGAACAAAGGCTTCACCGAAGCCGCCGGCTACCAGCGAGATCAGAAGCAACACTCCGGCAATTCTTGCATACCTCTGTACATTCATATTGAAATTCCTCCACGCGAGTGTTGTTGGTCTCTCGTTTCTTCTATTAAGACGAATGAGCAAGAGAAATGTTTCAGCAAATGACATCCGCAGATTACGCAGATAGATACAAGGCAAAAGGGTCGTCGTGGTCTGGGCTTCGAGTGTGAGGAGAAACAATCAGATTTAGTTAAGGCCTTGATGCGTTGGCCGATTCGCCACCATTCATGAAGCGCGCGAGATAAGGTGCAGTCTTGCTCTTCGTTGATTTCGCAACCGCAGCGGGCGTTCCTGCAGTCACTACTCGGCCACCTTCTTCGCCAGCGCCCGGTCCAATATCAATTACCCAATCGCTGCCGGCAACCACGCGCATGTCGTGTTCGACCAGGATAACTGTATTGCCTGACTCGACGAGACCATCGAGTTGGACCATCAACTTCTCGACGTCTGCCGGGTGCAGTCCGGTCGTTGGTTCATCAAGGATATAAAGAGTGTTGCCATGCTGTATTCGTTGCAGTTCGGTCGCTAGTTTGATTCGCTGGGCCTCGCCGCCAGAGAGTTCAGTCGCCGACTGGCCCAGACGGATATAGCCGAGGCCGACTTCCCGTAACACACCGAGCGAGCGGTGAACGTGTGGCTCATCAGCAAAGAATTCCCACGCGCTGTCCACCGTCATCCCCAAAACATCGGCAATGCTTTTGTCGCGATACTTTATCTCCAGAGTCTTAGCGTTGTAGCGCGCCCCTTTACAGGTCGGGCAAGGCGCGTAGACGCTGGGCAGAAACAATAACTCGACCATGACCCAGCCTTCGCCTTCACAAGTTTCACAACGGCCTTTAGCGACGTTGAATGAAAAACGTCCCGCGTCATAGCGGCGAGCTCGCGCCGCTTTGGTTGCCGCGAAAATCTTGCGAACGTAATCGAACAAGCCTGTATATGTGGCCAAATTAGATCTAGGCGTGCGTCCGATTGGTTTCTGATCGACTACGACCAGACGCTTGATGGCTTCCATCCCCGAGGTTATCTGGCCGCCGAGCGTGACCACGGCCGTACTCTCCAGTGCTTCACCTTCATCTTCACTGGCAGAGATATGATGGCCCAATTGTTCGGCCACCAGTTCAACCAAAACCTGACTAACCAGACTCGACTTGCCTGAGCCCGACACACCGCTCACGGTAGTGAACACGCCTAACGGAAAGGCGACGTCGAGATTCTCCAGGTTGTTGCGCGTGACACCAATTAATCTCAGCCACGTTTTCGGCGTGCGCGGTCTACGAAAGGGAAGTGACGCTTCACCGAAAAGGTGACGCCGAGTTTGCGACTCTTTCACGCGCTCGAGCCCAGCCGGTGGACCACTGAAGAGTATTTCGCCTCCGTGTTCACCGGCCGCTGGTCCAACGTCGACAATCCAGTCGGCATGACGAATCACATCCAGCTCATGCTCGACAACGAAGAGCGAATTTCCCGAAGCTTTCAATTGGTCAAGCGCGGCGAGCAGAGATTCCGTGTCTGCCGGATGCAAACCTGCAGACGGTTCGTCGAGTACGTAAACTACGCCGAACAAATTCGAGTGGACTTGAGTGGCGAGTCGCAGACGTTGCAGCTCACCCGGCGACAAGGTGGGTGTGCTGCGTTCCAGCGACAGGTAACCAAGACCGAGATCAAGTAACACCGAAAGTCGCGCCGCCAGGTCCTCGCAGATTCGCTGCGCAACAATTGCTTTTTCGGGATGCTCGGCCTTCAGCTTTTTCAAACCGGGCGCAGTGCCTTCGGCATAGGGACGCATAACAGTCGCTAACCGCTTCAGTGGCAGGCGCGAAATTTCGGCTATGTCCAGGCCCGCAAACTTTACTGATAAGGATTCGCGACGAAGACGCTTGCCGTGACAAACCGGACATTCGGTGCTCGACATATACTGCGCCACGCGCTTTTTCATGAGGGCGCTGTGGGTGTTGGCAAACGTATGCAGAACGTGACGCCGGGCGCTCCGGAACGTTCCCATGTAGCTCGGCTCTTCCTTGCGCTTCAATGCGCGTCGCACCTCATTGGCATCGTAACCCGCATAGACCGGCACTTGTGGCTGCTCATCGGTGAAGAGAATCCAATCGCGATCCTTCTTCGGCAGCTCACGCCAGGGACGATCAACGTCGTAGCCGAGTGTGGTCAGAATGTCGCGTTGGTTTTGTCCCTGCCAGGCAGTGGGCCAGGCAGCGATAGCGCGCTCGCGAATCGTGAGTGAGTTATCGGGCACCATCGATTGTTCAGTTACCTCATAGACTCGACCTAACCCATGACACCGCGGACACGCTCCTTCCGCGGTGTTTGGCGAAAACGATTCGGCATAAAGAATCGTCTGGCCCGGCGGATAATCACCAGCCCGCGAATACAACATACGCAGCAGGTTGGACAGGGTCGTGACGCTGCCAACTGAGGAGCGCGTGGTTGGAGAACCGCGTTGTTGCTGCAGCGCTACCGCGGGCGGTAAGCCATCGATGCGATCGACATCGGGGACAGCCATCTGATGAAAAAGACGCCGGGCGTAAGGCGAAACCGATTCCAGATAACGCCTCTGCGCTTCGGCGTAAAGCGTACCGAATGCCAACGAGGACTTTCCGGAACCAGACACGCCGGTGAAGACAACCAGGGCATCGCGCGGCAGGTCCAGATCGATGTTTTTGAGGTTATGCTCGCGCGCACCACGCACGCGAACAAAGCCGGTGAAATCCTTAGTCGCCGACTCATGGTTCGCGGATTCTTCGGAATCAATAGCCTTTTTTCGAACACTACCAACAGGCATATCGGGACTAAAGCAAGGCTGATGCCTTGCCTTCCGGTTAGAAGGATGTCTTGCTTAAGCTAAAGAAGCAGCTCTGCCGACGCCCCTGCGGATCCCTGGGGTGGAATTCACGCTTTCCGCGCAGGTGCTAATAGAAAAACATTTCCGCCGCGAAAAATGTTCCACCCACCCCCTAGACAATCTGGGTAGTCCCATAGTATGCTGTGCCCCTAGATTATCTAGGAGGTGCGCGCGGTGGGTAAATCAAAAGCGGGCTTGCTGCAGGGGACGCTGGATATGTTGATTCTGAAAGCCCTTTCGCTTGGCGCTCTGCATGGTTACGGAATCGGTCAACGCATTGGGCAAATCTCCGGCGATGAACTCAAAGTCGAGGAGGGCTCGCTATATCCCGGCCTTTACCGGCTGGAACATCGCGGGTGGATCGAATCGGAGTGGGACGTCTCCGACAACAATCAGCGTGCGAAGTTCTACAAGCTGACCCGCGCGGGTCGTAAACAACTAATCGCGGAGGAGCAGAATTGGGAGCGGCTGGCGGGAGCGACAAAGAAGGCGCTACGCGCGAGTTGAGGAGGATGCAAAACCATGTCCTGGGTTACAAGCATTACAAACATCGCTAGTTTCATTCACGCACGCCGACATCCCGACGAGATCGCGCGCAAGGTAGAAGCGGAATTGCGTTTCCATATTGAAATGCGGGCGCGGGCCAACATCGAGAGCGGAATGCGGCCGGACGAAGCGCAAGTTGCAGCTCTGCAAAGCTTCGGCGACTTTGACGGTGTGAAAACCAAATGTTGTGAAATTAGCCGGAGTTTACCGTTTGATTCCAGCGCTTTAAGAATGGGAATGTACATCGCCATCGCAGCTATCGCAGGCGGCGCAGCCCTATGGGCCGTCAACATGCCACACCATAACTTCACCGGCATCTTGTGGCAGTTAGTCGCTATCGCTGTTCTGGCACGCGCGTTCGTCGCCGGTCGACGCTCAATCTCAACAGAGCCGTTCGCAGGCGACCGAGCGAGCGGCGTTTTCAGAACCGAGCGTGAGAGGGTTCGCAAGAACAAAGTTTTGTCCAGTGAGGTTTGCGAAGAGCGCAGCTTAAGCATTGCTGCACATGATGAGCAGGGACGCACCCCGGTTGAGCGAATGTTCAACTCTGAGTAGGACAGGCATTCCTGCCTGTCCCTAAACCACTGAAATTGACAGACAAGAATGTCTGAATCTGCGCACCATCACTGATTGATTACTGAAGGAGGATCGACCATGCGCGTTCGCACTGCACGTAAGATCATAAACGCTCTGTTTACGCTGCTGATACTGAATGCGAGTTTGGGTAATTTCCTGAGTGCGCAAACCCTTGAAGATCGGCCTTTAAGCAAACGTCTGGCGGCGCTCCAGGATCGACTCAAATCCGGTGATCGGGAAGCGTTGGTTAGTTTTTGGAAAGAGGTCACGGAAAGCGGCGCACCGATTATTGAAGGAGTGCCAGGGAACGATCGCGAGGTGCTGGTGACAATCCTCTGGCGAGCTAAGGAAGAGACGAGAAACGTTTTCGTTTTTCAACTTCCGGGCACCGATAAGCCGATGGCGCGGCTGCTCGACACCGACTTATGGTACAAAACATTCCGGCTTCAGAAAGGCGCGCGCTTTGTCTATCTACTGGCGACGAACCTCCCTAACCCGAAAGAGTGGGTCAGCCTCGGCCGTTTCGTAAGCGCGATGCGAACTGACCCGCTTAATCCACTCCAGTTTGCCGAGCGCGCTAACGAACTCAACCCGTATGAAGTGACTTTCTATTCTGCGGCCGAACTGCCGTCTGCCGAACCACAACTCTGGAGCGTTGCTCGGCCCAAGGTTCCGATCGGACGAGTGCAGCACGACAAATTCACCAGCAAAGCCCTTCGCAATGAACGACCAATTTGGATCTACACTCCGCACGGCTACGCTGCGAACAAAAAGCCTTACGGTTTGCTGGTACTTTCTGACGGCGGTCTTTACGTCAATTCAGTGCAGGTAGCAACCACTCTCGATAACCTGATCGCGGCGGGTCAAATCCCGCCGCTCGTCGCCGTGATGATGGACAATCCTGATCGCGGGCTCGAGTTGTCATGCAGTTCAGAGTACGGCGACTTCCTGGCTCAGGAGATCGTTCCCTGGGCGCGCGTTAACTACCACGCGACCGACCGCCCGGACCAGACGATCATCGGCGGAGTGAGCCTGGGTGGATTGGCGGCCGCTTGCGTTGGATTCAAGCACCCTGAGGTTTTCGGCAACGTGCTTTCCCAATCCGGTTCTTTCTGGTGGAAGCCGGACGAGGAGAAAGACTGGGAATGGCTGACACGCCAGTTCGCCGCCAGCCCGCGTTTGCCTTTGCGTTTCTCCTTCGAGGCCGGACTATTGGAAAACACATCCGGTGGGCCGGTCGGGCGGCCGATCCCACCTCCGCTGCTCACGGCTAACCGCAATTTGCGGGACACCCTCCAGAGCAAAGGATATTCGGTCCACTACACGGAATTTAACGGGAACCACACTTTATTCAATTGGCGTGGGACGCTCGGCAGTCACTTGATAGCGCTCGTCGGTACTAATCCCACGCCTAAGATTCCTGCGTTGTACAAACAGCCCCTCGCGCGATCAGCGACTAAAAGGAAAGCGGTCGCGACCGCTCAAGTCAAAATGGAACCCGCTCTGTTGCGACAGTACGTCGGCAGATATGAAATCGATCCAAAGTTCACCCACGATTTCGTCCTTTATGTAAGCATTAAGGACAATTCCTTGTGGGTCAGGCCTGGGTACCTCAGGGCGCGTCAGCTCATTGCCGAATCGCAGTCAAGATTTTATGACCACTATATTCCAGATCTGCATGTCGCCTTCGTCAAAGACGAAAAAGGCCACGTTATTGGTCTCACTCTAAACTCTGGGCAGGCAGACATGCTGGTGAAAAAGATGCCGCCGCCGGTGCCCAGTCTCACCGGCAATACGACTTTCACTTTGCCCGGGCACACCGACGCGGAGGCCGTGGCCATCTACGGATCCTTCAACAACTGGATCCAGACTAAGAACTACTGTGCGAAAGAGGGTAACGGATGGGTCTGTCGGCTGGATTTAGCACCCGGCAAGTACACCTACAAGTTCCTGGTCGATGGCGTGGGACTGAACGATCCGGCGAACTCCGCCACCGAAGATGACGTGTACGGCCACACTGACTCCGTAATCATCATCAGACCGAAATAGAAAAGAGGTCAGAAGTCAGAGGTCCGAAGAAGCCACGAAACGCCGAACGCTTTGAGGTCGCAAATTGCGACCTCAAAGCCAGGCGAGGGCCGGAGATTGGTTGGATCCAACTACTGTTTGTCGTATACCGCCCGGTTGCTAAATCTCTTACCCTTAGCGTCCGTTCCGGTCGTGGTCAAAGTGCGAGTTCGGCCGTTGGCCGAGACTAGTATTCGACCCCTTACAGTCACCTTGCCGTCTTTTGTGTTGGTTAACGTTAACGTGCGGTTGTTTATTTTCCGGTATGACCTCTGGTCTGTAGTTGGGTCGCCGGTTACGGGATAGAATTTGTTGTCGAACTTGCCGGTCCACTCGTTATGGGTCGGACTGCCGTCGCCGTCAACGCCGTCCACGGTGACCTTCACGCTGTCGCCTACGACCTCATAGACTACGGTGAGGTTCTTTGGCGATCCCGGGGTGAACTTCGACTTTGCCTCGTTCAGCTTCCAGGTTCCCATCTGCGAGTTTTGGGCCAAGCAAACAGTAGCGCTGGCAAACAAAGTCGCCAACGCAAACAGGATTACTCTTCGTTTCATAGATTCTCCTCATCGAGTTGCAGAATGTTAAGACTGATTGGTGCGGGCGGATTCTAGTACCAGGTGGTCCATTTGGCAACTCGCTGCCAGGTGCAACCCGGGAAACCGGAAGTGGAGATCAGAGGTCAGAGGTCAGAGGTCAGAGGTCAGAGGTCAGAGGTCGGATGAGATCCTTACTGTCTCACGGGAAACAAGAAACCAGATGACGAATGAGGCCTGGCTAAACCCAGGCTCTCGGGCCGGGTCTGAAAAATCTTTGATAAAAAGTGCAACATAAACCTGCTTCGGCGGTGTTAGCTCAATGAAGGAAAGAGAAACGAAACGCCACTAACTTCGTATGAATACTTAGGCATTAGGAGATCCGAAAAAACATTAGCGGATCCGGAAGGTCGTAGTTGATTCAGTTTAGAGAGTGGATGCGCCTTGACCTTGCATCCAGCGGCCGGTGCGCCCTCAATCAAACTGAAGTAGGGAGGGTAGTGATGTTGAAAGTTCACACTAAACAACTGGGGACGGTCGCTGTCCTGTGCTTGCAGGGGCAAATTGTGACTGGCGAAACGGAGAGTCTGCGCGCTGCGATATCTGCATTGTCGGAGGTCAGCTCAGTCATCCTCGATTTCGCGCGCGTCAGCACTGTCGATGCCGGCGGCTTGGGAGTGATGTTGGGGTTGCGCGAGCAGGCGGCAGCAAAAGGAATCCGCTTCGCACTTATGAATGTAACCAAAGGGGTGAGTGTCGTGTTGGCGGTCGCGCGCCTGGATACTGTTTTCGAGATTACTTCCGGCATGGAATTCTTTCCGGTGGTCCAACGTGAGCGGCGTGCGCCGGCTGCGATGTTAGCGCCTTGCGCGTAGGGGCAGGGGGTTGGGTGTAGGGTGAAGGGTGTAACCGGGAACCGTGGAAGAGTGACCCGGCCTACAAACCAACTTGCATAAAGTTGGTTTCAGTCCAGTCCGCGGTTCGCGGACGAATGATAATAGCCCAGCGATTCATCGCTGGGACCGCGGGTAATCGAGAGGAAGTCCGTAAAACGGACGATTGAAGAGAACACAGATCTGGACGGCAATTCAGCCGTCCGCTCCTCGGACTACAATCCTTTGCCTTCTCCTCCCAGCACTGAAGTGCTGGGCTATTCTCATTCGTCCGCTAAACGCGTACTCGGTTCAACGACGACGAAGACAGCATCTTTGAGGTTGCAATTTGCAACCTCAAAGATGTCCCGAAAGGCTTGTCCTTATCAGCCTCTTGTCAGCCCACTTAACTAGCCGTCCATATCTGCTAGCCGTTTGTATTCGTAAGTATCTCGCAAAGCGTTGCGAAGTCTATATTCCCGCCTGAGACAATGCATACCACTTTGCCGCCGCCGGCTTTGCCAGACAACGCGCACGCCAGCGCGCAGGCACCAGCGCCTTCGGCGATAATGCGGTTGCGTTCGGCCATCAGTCGTAGTGCAGCCTTAACTTCGGGCAATTCAGCAATGAGTGAGCCGTCAATCAACTGTTGTGCGCGCTCGAGCATTTGCGGAAATACAATCCGAGCGCCGATGCCATCGACGAAAGATGGTTGATAATCCACAGTCTGCGGAGCTCCCGCCGCAAGTGCAGCAGCGAGCGGCGCTGCCGTCGCCACTTCGCACGCATATATCTTGCACTTCGAATTCAGCGCGCGCATGGCGGCAGCAATCCCGCACGCAAGCCCGCCACCGCCCCAGGGAATAACAATCGCATCAACTTCCGGTAAGTCTTCGACGATCTCAAGCGCAATCGTGCCGTTGCCGGCCATCACATTCAGATCGTCAAACGCATGAATGAAAGTTGCTTCGACGCCGGGAAAGGCGCGAGTTTCAAACGCTCGCCACCACTCTTCAAACGGGACCTTGATGACGCGTCCGCCGAGTCGTTCGATTGCTTTGATCTTCGTCTCGGGCGCGGTCTCCGGTGCGACCACCGTACAGGGAATGCCAAGCTCGCGCGCCCGCCACGCCACACCCTGGGCCATGTTTCCTGCCGATGCAGTCAATACTCCGCGAGCCAATGTCTCCGGCGACAGATGGCCCATGGCGTTCGCGGCGCCGCGGATTTTGAACGAGCCGATCGGCTGAAGGTTTTCGAGCTTAAGGTAAATTTCGGCCGGCGCTTCAATGGTATTAAGACGAACGAGCGGTGTGCGTAGCGCTGAGCCAGTGATTAGCTGGCGGGCGGCGTTGATGTCGGAAAGGGAGGGAAGCATGTTGTTTGCAGTTTGAAGCGTCGGAGAAAAAGAAAGATTTTCCATTCGCGGATTTAATTTGGAAATAGCGAGCAAGTTTCGAAATGAAGTCAGTACCACCACG
>DNND01000029.1:44528-44662 GCA_003488005.1 Blastocatellia bacterium
ACCACGCGGTAGCGGGTGGGTTGGTGTGCCAGCACTCAGCCCTTGCATTGACATTATCCACTCACGTCATGACGCTCTCTCTCTCGCAAGGATTGAGTGTTCACCGATCGGCCCACCCGCTACCGCGTGGTGGT
>DNND01000029.1:44961-56427 GCA_003488005.1 Blastocatellia bacterium
GCGTGGTGGTACTGACCTCATTGGTCCGCAGCCTGAGTGACCTGTCGCTTTGAAATCGCAAGCAATGGAAAGCCAAATGATGAATGACAAATGGAAAATCTTCCTTTTGTTAAAACGAAACCCACGAGCCAACGTTCTTTCCCTTCGCCGTTCGGTACAAGTACTCCGCCGCAAATAGATCCTCAATACCGATGCCCAGCGATTTGAAACAGGTAATCTCGTCCCCAGATGTCCGGCCTGGATGATCTCCTTTAAGAACTTCGCCAAGCTCAGCAAGAATATGGTCCGGGCCGATTACACCGTCACGCGCGGCGAGCAGGTAGTCCCCGGCTTCGTTCAGGGTTGATTCGCGACGGTCCACAAACAAGCTGACCGCCGCCATAGTCTCGCTGTCTGCTTCCCTCGCTTTCGCAAAACTCGAGCCAACGAGATTCAAGTGAGCGCCGTCTGAGATCCATTTGCGCCTCACGATTGGCTCGATGGCGGTGGTCGCAGTAACAATCAAGTCGGCGCCGTCCAAAGCTTCCGCGATGGTGTCCACTGGCTCCAACGGGAATAAGAAGTCCTGGCCCATCTCTTCAGCAAAGTTTTGGGCGTGTTCGAGGTGCCGGCTCGCGATGCGGCAACGTTTGAGGGAACGAACCTCAGACATCGCGACCAGATGCGTGCGTGCCTGCACACCGGAACCGATAATCGCGAGATTGCCCGCATCCGCTCGAGCGAGCAGGTCTGTCGCCACACCTGATACGGCCGCAGTACGAATGGCTGTGATGGCTGATGCATTCATCATCGCCTGCAACTCTCCGGTCTCCGCGCTGAAAAGCAGCACGCCTCCCTGGTGCGAATCCAAACCTTTAGCTGGATTTCCCGGGAGCACGCATATCGCCTTCAAACCAAAGGAGGCCTGATGATCGGAACTGCCAGCAGACGCGTACGCTGGCATCAGTCCCATCACCCCCTGCGCATCAGGTGGCCGGATGATTGTTCTCAACGGCTGATACGCCTTACCGTCTGCAAGCGCCAGCAGCGCCTCACGCATGACAGCAATGCATGCTTTGATCGGAAGGAGTTCTAAAACCTCTTGATTACTCAGGATCAGGGTTTTCATAGCGTTGTCGTCCAACTGTCTCGGTTGTTCATAACCCATGATGGCCCGGTGAGTAAATAGTTTTTGCTGCGATGCGGAGTTACGTTGATGCCATCACACCAGAATCTTTGAGAGCGCTGACTTACAAACGGAAAATCTTACTTTGTCTCACTTGCCTGTGATACAAGAGACTCATGTTCTCTTCGACAGTTGTTAGCACCAGACTGCAACGAAAGTCTATCCAACTTGCCTTACTACTCGCGATTGTTTCGGTCGCCGTTCTTGCTGCCGAACCAGTCGATGCGCGGTGGACCCTGGGGCATGCGCCGGGCCCGCTTAATCATGAATCCCGCGGTTCGTTTCAAACGGAAGATGGTTGGGTGGCGATCAAGACCGACGACGGCGTGCTTTTCGTTTGGAACGTTCACGACCTTCACTTCACACTCGCTGTGAAAGGCAAAGATATTAAGCCAGTGAACGATCCGGACCATATCTTCTTCGCCGTCGACGGCAAGATTTTGCAGATTCAAGCGGCTGCGATTCGCGACTTCGCGCCGGATGCTAAACAGAAGAAGCTTGACGACAAGGCCTTGCTGATCGCGCATCGCGAGTGGGAGTCGAAATATATTGAAGAACTACTCAAGAGCAAGCTGACCTTGCATTCGTTTAGCGTGAACATCAGCGGCCTGGGTACCGGGTCGCTGTGGGAATACGATATGCCGGAGGGAATGAGCGCCGAGGTAAAAACGCAGTTATATCTGACGGTCGTGCGTGGCGACTATGTGGTGATGCTTAATTGCGAGGCTACAACTGCAAACCCGGAGGTTGAAGCTCGCAAGTTTCTCCTGGATACGATGGCGACGTTGAAAACCAGTGCCGAGCCGATTGACGTGCAGAAGTTATCCGAGTCGATCCGCGCCGGAAGAAAACCCTAGCGGTCGGAGATCAGAGGTCGGAACTAGTAATGTTGATGCAAACAAGTTCTGTACTTCATCGATGTTCTCTTCGAACGACAACAAGTGAGAGCTTGAGTTAATAACGTCAGTGCTTGTGGTCACTTTCCGTAGATAGCCCCGCTTT
The DNA here is from genome assembly GCA_003488005.1 of Blastocatellia bacterium. Classification (GTDB taxonomy): domain Bacteria; phylum Acidobacteriota; class Blastocatellia; order Pyrinomonadales; family Pyrinomonadaceae; genus PSRF01. The sequence goes on from DNND01000029.1 coordinate 47,129, forward strand.
AATCCAGTCAGATTTACCTTCTGCATAATCGCGTACGTTCGTGTATCCCAGCGCCGCCAATTCACGGGCGGCGTTCTCTGAAGCGTGTCAGGTAGGACTGGCGCAGTAAACGATAATATCAGCCTGCTTCTCTGGTAAAAGCGTTGCAGCCAATTGCTGCACTTGATCCGGAGGCATATTGATCGCACCGGGTAAATGCGCGTGTTGAAAAGCCGTGGCCGGCAAAGTCTCCACCAGCCGGAAACTATCGCCCCGAGCTATTTTCTCACTTAACTCATTTCGGGAAATTGTCTTTGCCATAAAGCGCCTTCATTTGTCGTAAGCTGTTTGTGGATTATCGATACGTGCCCATCTAACTCAAAGGAACGCTATCAAGCTCCGATCATCTTCGACCACCACGCCGAGGGCGGGAGTCGAACCCGCACGACCTTACGGTCAACGGATTTTAAGCCCGTTGTAATGGTACTCACAACACCTTACTACGGGTTACCAAGTAGTATTTACCGACGTTTCAGCTGTCAAAGCAAGTTATCTCTGGCTTGGTCCGAACAAGTATCCCCCTCATCTTGAGAATCACGTCGAATTCCCCCAAAAAGCTATCGACAAACACGCAAGACCGTTCTACAGTGGAAGCAATCCGCCCTAGTCGTCCTAGCAAACTCCTGTTTTTACTGACCCAGAGTGAGCTGGAATCGCACACCCCCAGAGCGAAGTTGTTTTGACGCTCGACCGCCCGGCTATTGGTGCAAACACACCCAGAAAGTTAGAGGTGAACACCATGACAACAGAGTTACGGGAAAGCGGCATCAGCGCCGTCGGCGACGTGCCTTGGGGCACGCATTTCTGCCACTTCTATGAGACGAAAGAAGACCTGCTCGACATTTTGGTTCCATACTTCAAGACGGGATTGGAAAGTAGTGAATTCTGCATGTGGGTGGTTGCCGATCCGCTCGGCGAAGAAGAGGCTAGAGAAGCACTAAGACTGGCCGTGCCTGAAGCCGAGCAACATCTGGAGGCAGGCCGCATTGAAATAGTTCCGCATACTCTTTTCCTCCCGCCGTCCCGGCAAGAAACCTCGCCGTCAGACCAGATCGAAATCGTTCCGCACACCGACTGGTACCTCAAAGGAGGCGCCTTCATTGCGGGGCGCGTAATTGAGGGCTGGAATAAAAAACTCGCCGACGCCTTAGCAAAAGGCTTTACCGGATTGAGAGCTAACGGTAACGAAGCCTGGCTGACGGAAGAGAACCGGAAAGACTTTCTTCAGTACGAAAAGACGCTCGACGAAGAGCTCGCCGATCAACGAATAATCTTGCTGTGTAGCTATCCGCTCGCTGACAGTGGAGCTGCTGAAATCTTTGACGTGGTGCACAGCCATCAGTTTGCACTGGTAAGGCGACGTGGGAATTGGGAGGTTGTCGAAAGCCCTGAACTTAAACAAGCCAAGACCGAAATACAAAGCCTCAATGAGGAGCTGGAGCAAAGAGTTGTTGAACGAACCCGCCAGCTTGCGAAAGCCATCGAGGAATTAAAATATGAGATTGCTGAGCGCAAGCAGGCCGAAGTTGAATTGAGTTCAGCCCACCAACGCTTATCTTATCATGTCGAAAATACACCGCTGGCGGTAATCGAGTGGGATAAAGACCTGTTTATAAAACGATGGTCCGAGCGCGCCGAAGAAATTTTTGGCTGGAAGGCGTCAGAAGCACTTGGAATAAATATGTATGACCCTGACTTTCCAATCATTTATAAAGAAGATAAACAGACAGTGGAGATGATTGCCGCGCGGTTAATGAAAGGGACCCTTGACAGGAACGTGAGCGTCAATCGTAACTGCACCAAAAACGGCAAAGTAATTTATTGCGAATGGTACAACTCTGTCTTAAGAGACGAGCAGGGAAATGTAATAACCATATTGTCTTTGGTACACGACGTAACCGACGGGAAGCTGGCCGAAGATGCATTACGAAGAAGCGAAGTTCGCCTTCGCCTGGTCATAGACACGATTCCCACGATGGCCTGGAGCATTCGGCCCAACGGGACCGTTGATTTCCTCAATCGGCGTTTGCTGGAATATACGGGCCTTTCTTTTGAGGAAGCACTTGAACAGCCGACCGGCACAGTCCATCCCGAAGACCTGCCCAGAGTCATGGAAAAATGGCAGGCGCAGATGGCTGCCGGCGAGCCGTTCGAGGCCGAAATGCGCCTGCGGCGGGCTGACGGGGAATATCGATGGTTTCTGACGCGCACTGAGCCGTTGCGAGACGAGTTGGGAAACCTCAACAGGTGGTATGGAGTAGCAATTGACATTGAGGATCGCAGGCAGACCGAGGAGAAACTCAAGCAGAGTGAAAGCCAATTGGCCGAAGGTCAGCGCCTGGCACACGTCGGCAGTTGGGACTGGGACATACGGAGTAACTCCGTCACCTGGTCGGACGAGATCTATCGCATCTTCGGTATTCAACCGGGAACAATTAAGGTCGCTGGTGACGCAATTACATTTATCCATCCTGAAGATCGAGATTTGATTTTTAGTACCGTCAAATCCGCTATTGGGACTAGAGAGCCATATAGTTTCTATTACCGCATACTTAGACCTGATGGCGAGGAACGGATGGTCCATTCGCGTGGGGTTTTTGTCAGCGATGAGAATGGAAACCCGATCAAGGCGGTCGGAGCTACACAGGATGTGACCGAGCTTAAGCGCACTGAAGAAGAACTCAAAGTCAGCAGCAAGCAGTTGCGCGCCCTTTCGGAAAGACTCAGAAGAGCCAAAGAGGAAGAAGGAATACGCATAGCACGCGAGCTTCACGACGAGCTGGGCTCTGCCCTGACCAGCCTGAAATGGGGTCTGCTCGGAATCGATAAAGCTGAATTCAGCACCGGCAAGGCGGCCAGCAATGCAAAAGCGAAGATTGGAGAGATGGTCGGACTGGTTGATTCGACGATTAACACGGTCAGAAGAATATCCTCCGAGTTGAGGCCGGGTGTGGTGGATGATCTCGGCTTGGTTTCCGCAATCGAATGGCACGCCCAGCAGTTCCACAATAACACCGGAATCATGTGCGACTTTGAGTCCAACGCAGAGGACGTGGAGATCAATCGGGAACAGGCGACTACCGTCTTTCGCATCTTTCAGGAGGCGATGACGAATATTCTGCGCCACGCTAAGGCTACCAAAGTGAATATTCTGATTGAAGAAGAAGAAGAGGGCGAGTTCGTTCTTGAAATCAAAGATAACGGCAGAGGCATTACAGAAAGCGAAAAACTGGGAACACGGTCCCTGGGTCTCCTGGGCATGCGCGAGCGCGCTCTTTCGGCAGGCGGGAAAGTCGAAATTGGAGGAGTTGCGGGAAAAGGTACGGTGGTGACCGTCCGCCTTCCGATACAAGAGGTTTCAAAGTTCAAAGCCCGCTCCGCCAGTATTGAGAAAACTCCCACTGACTCGAGTGGTCGTTCACCCGAGGAGAAATCGTGATCAGAATTCTCACAGTAGACGATCACGCGATTGTTAGGAACGGAGTTAAGGTTCTTTTCCAGGGCCGTCCCGAAACGGCCACTTTTGGTGAAGCGAGCAACGCGGAGGAAGCAGCTCGGCTGGTGCGCGAACAGAACTGGGATGTAGTAGTGATGGATATTACTCTGGGAGATAGAAGCGGCATAGAAGTCATGAAAGATTTAGAGGCCATACGTCCCGGACTCCCTTTCATAATTTTGACTATGCATTCAGAAGCTCAGTACGCTCGACGCGCTTTCAAAGCAGGCGCTTCAGGCTACATAACCAAAGATTGCCTACCGGACGAACTAGCCAGGGCCATAAAAAAAGTCGCGCAAGGCGGAAAGTATGTAAGTCCGACCCTGGCCGAAATGTTGGTTATGGACGTTGATAGAAGCTTTGAAAGCGCCCCACATGAGCGACTCTCCGACCGAGAGTTTGAAATAATGCGCCTGTTAGGTTCCGGCAAGACCGTCAGTGAGATAGCCAGGCTTATATCGCGAAGCGTGAAGACGGTCAGTACCTATCGCGCCAGAATTCTGGAAAAGATGGGCATGCGTACCAACGCCGAGATAACCTACTACGTAATTCACAGCAAATTGTTAGAATAAAACAATCTTGGATTCACCAATACCAATTCTCAATCGTGCAGGGCAAACACTGACACGCGCTCCAGCCTAAATCCGACCCTCCTCTCGGTCCAGCCGGAAACTCAAATCGATCCAATCGCGAACCCAAAAATCAGGGTCACGCCGATATTCAGCGGGCCCCGCTCGCTCTATTCTTTGCACGCGTGGTTCGCACAAAACATACGCCTCGAAAGTGAGCAAGACTTGTGCAGACAATCGCCGAAAAGGACGCAGCGGAAAGAGCGGTAATCCGATACTTCTCGCTCATTGAACACAGCATGAAGGTTTTCGTCACCGACGACTCAGAAGTGTTCCGTAAGTATTTGATAGAAATGCTGTGCGAGTTGGAGGGTGTGGAGATTGTCGGTCAGGCGGGCGACGCTCAAGAAGCTCTAAAGGCGATACGAGTGCTGCCGCCGGATGTACTCACACTGGATATGAATATTCGGGGAGGAAGCGGAATCGAGGTACTGATTAGGGCCAAAGAAGACAACCTTGTTCCGGTGGTCATCATGCTGACCAACCAATCGTCAGTGCCTTATCGAAAAAAGTGCATGCAGGCAGGAGCTGACTTTTTTGTTGATAAAGCAAACGAACTTGTTGAAATGAGACGGATCGTTGAAGGCCTGTTACCCCGATTCAACGCGCAAACCAAAGCGCAGCGACTTCTAAGTTGAAGGAAGATCAGAAATGAGTATCTCAAGCAAGAGAGAGAGGCCAATTCGCCTTCGCGTGATTCCGCGGATGTTGCCGGGCCGAAAAACAGGGTTAACGAAGTTCTAAGGAAACGCGCCGACTGCCTACCAAATGGTAAGGCGAGGCGCGGGTAGAGAGACGCCAGGCTTGGGGCGAGCAGGGCGTCTCTCTTCAAAAATGAAAAGAGGATTATGGGTGCACGCCGTTCTTCAGAATTTAGCTTAGTTGAGTCAAAAGTGACTGATTCATTTGGTCGCCGACCTCGCTTTTTTGTTTCTAATCTATCCATCAAACACCGCCTGCCATTACTGATAGGCGCGCGTTGCTGTTGGGAATCCTATGCGCCACAGCGCCGGTGAATTCGAGGGAACAGGCATTGGACTGGCAACTGTGCAGCGCATTATTCATTGGCACGGAGGACGTGTGTGGGCCGAGGGCGAGATTAACAAGGGGGCGAGTTTCTATTTTAGCTTTACCCAATTCAAAGGATTCAGGAGATGGACAACAACAAAGTGATTTTACTGGTGGAAGATAACCCCAGAGATGAAACGTTGACACTGCGCGCGCTCAAGAAGAGCAACATCGTCAACGAGGTCATAGTTGCGCGCGATGGTGTCGAGGCGCTGGACTATTTATTCGGCACGGGCACGCACACCGGCAGAGATACGACTGCGCTGCCCCAACTCGTGCTGCTGGATCTCAAATTACCAAAAGTTGACGGGCTTGAGGTGCTGCGAAGACTGCGAAGTGATCCGCGTACGCGGCGTTTGCCGGTCGTGGTCTTCACATCCTCAAGCGAAGAGGAAGACATTCTCAGCAGTTACAGCCTGGGCGCGAATAGCTACGTTCGCAAGCCCATTGAGTTCGAACAGTTTCTCGAGGCCACTAAACAACTGGGATTGTACTGGTTGGTACTGAATGAGGCATCGCCGACGGAGTGAGAATGAATAAAGGTTTACGAGTACTACACGTCGAAGACTCTCATCAAGACGCGACGTTGCTGGCGCGCCATCTGTCAGGCGCCGGTTATGAGCCGATCTCTGACCGGGTTGAGACGCGTGAAACGATGAGAACCGCACTCGAATCACACGAATGGGATGTCATTCTCTGCGACTAGTCGAAGGCCGCTATGTTGAGAAAGTGCTGATGCACACGCGTGGAAATAAACAAGCAGCGGCGCGCATTTTGGCTATCGACCGCAAGACGCTCGACCGCAAGATCAAGAGACATAAGATCGCGGTGGGAAAGACTACGACATTTGACTCGCCGCCAGCATAGTCCAATTCTGGTTTACCTGGACCCGTTGTCCTTCATTCAAAGTGCGGTAGTCCTGGAACGAGGTGTAGAACCCGAGCATCTTTGCCGAGCACCATCGGTTGGATAGTATTTTTCGCGTGAGGTTTCAATTATTCGGCGAGCACTCGATGCACGAAAGCGACGGCAATCGATCCTTCGCCCACCGCTGACGCGACGCGCTTAACGTTTCCGCCGCGAACGTCTCCGACGGCGAACACACCTGGCAGACTGGTTTCAAGTAAATAAGGAGCGCGCGCGAGCGGCCATTTGGCCCGTTCCAGGTCTTCCTTTGAAAGATCGGAACCGGTCTTAATGAAACCCGCGCCATCGCGCGCCACACAACCTTCAACCCAGGCGGAATTTGGCACGGCGCCAATCATCGAAAATAGTGCGCCAATCTTGTGCTTCTCAACTTTACTACTCTTGTTGTTGCGCCACTCCATCGCCTCAAGATGATCGTTCCCCCTCAATGCAATCACTTCAGTGTCTGTGCGCAATTCGACATTCGGGCTTTCTTCGATTCGCCGGATCAGATAGCGCGACATGCTCTTAGCTAAACCGTTTGAGCGAACAAGTAAATAAACACGACGCGCGGTTTGTGAGAGAAATACGGTTGCTTGTCCAGCGGAATTTCCTCCGCCAACGACAACGACTTCTTCTCCACTGCACAACTGCGACTCGAGGTGTGTTGCGCCGTAATAGACGCCCGCCCCTTCAAACCGGGACAAATTCTCCAACGAAAGTTTTCGATACATTGCGCCGGTGGCAATAACTACGGTTTGAGCCGTCACTTTCTCGCCATCATCAAACTTCAACGCATAAGGCCGGCGGTCACAAGCTAAACCTTGAGCTTCTTTGGCAATCAATATTTGCGCACCGAACTTCTGTGCCTGCGCGTATGCATTTCCGGCCAGCTCTTTGCCTGTTATTCCGGTTGGGAAACCCAAATAGTTTTCAATCTTTGAACTTGCGCCTGCCTGTCCTCCGGGAGAGTTGGACTCAACCACTAGAACATCGAGCCCCTCGGACGCGCCGTACACTGCTGCCGCCAAACCGGCGGGCCCAGCGCCCACGATGATCAGGTCGCGTACGTGGGTTTGCTCGATTCCTTCATTAAGCCCGAGACATTCGGTAATTTCCTCATTGGTTGGATTGCGCAGTACCGCCGTGCCGCGACAGATCAGCACGGGCAGGTCATCAATCGACAGAGAAAAGCGATCGAGTATTTCCTGAACCTCAGCATCACGCTCGAGATCGATGTAGGAATAGGGTTGGTAATTGCGAGTCAGAAACTCCTTGATGCGAAAGGTGTCAAGCGAATGACTGGAGCCAATTAATACGATGTCACCAACTTCGCGCGCAATTAATTCGAGACGACGGAGGATGAAAGCTCGTAGAAAGATATCGCTGAGTTCGCTGTCAGTCTCGACCAAGCCCTGCAATGCCTCGCGCTCTATCTCAGTGAGTTCTGATTTTTCCGCGGCGCGTATACGCACTAGTCCGCGCCGGCCCGAGAGCACGTTTAGTTCGCCGGTAAACATGCCCGGATTGCAGATGGCGACGATTTGCTCCTGATTGTTCGAGACCTGCAGGATGTGCAGTCGCCCGCTGATTACAACAAAGACTTTAGTTATGTGTTCATTGAGTTCGACAACGATCTCGTTCGGTTCTACGGTTCGACGTTGACCGTGGGCGAGCACGCGAGCTTGTTGGGCGGAGGTCAGAACGGGAAACATCTCGCTGGGAGTACTTCCCGGCGGTGGCGATAAAGCATCCTCAGCGTCTGGCAGTTTCGACATATTGTCGTGTGGTTTAGGTGGTGGCTCTAGAGTGGGTGGTCACCGAATCTACTTCACACTCTAAGTTTAGACCGTCGGAATTGTTCCGCCGTCAATGACGTATTCGCTTCCGGTGATCGAGGAAGCACGATCCGATGCCAGAAACGCCACCAGCTCCGCGACTTCTTCAGGGCGATTCGGCCGGCCGAGTGGGATGCCGCCGAGTGAATCCATAATGCGTTGCCTTGCAGCATCCTGGCTGATGCCCGTTCGCTCTGCGATCTCATTGACCATTCCCACAGCTGCGTCCGTCTCAGTGTAGCCAGGCGCAACTGAGTTCACACGAATACCTTTTGGACTCACCTCTTTTGAAAGACCCTTGCTGTAGTTAGTCAATGCAGCCTTGGCTGCTGCGTAAGCAAGCGTCGCGTCGAAAAGCGGAAGTGTTCGTTGAATTGAAGAGACGTGGATGATCACGCCTGACCCGTGCTGCAGCATCGATGGCAGAAACGCGCGATCGAGACGAACGGCAGCCAAGAGGTTAGTATCAAGCGCATGTTGCCAATCATCATCAGTCAGCGCTAATGCGCCACCGCCGTGGGCCGCGGAACCACCTACGTTGTGAATCAGAATATCCAGACCCTGGAAACGATCTGTTACGGCTTTTGCAACTGTCTCTATTCCGTCTCGAGTACTGACATCTGCCTGAACAAAACGATCAGCGGAAGTTTCCGGCGAAACAGATCGGGCGGTAGCGATTACGTCGCCACCACCGCGGACTAAGCGGTTAACGATGGCCTCGCCAATGCCTCTGGTGCCACCTGTAACCAGAATTCGCCGGCCGTTGAATTCAGTTGGTTCCGCGTTTGGTTCGTTGTTGTGCATCTGCCAATTCCTTTTAAGTTTTGAGGACGAATCCTTGCTCAGGCTGAGTGATAGTAGACATAGAGTTTCTTCTTAGTGAATCTAGTGAAACCGTCGCCATCACGGTCTTAAAATTCTTTGCGAGGGTTAAACCAACAAGTCTTCGATCTTCACAGGCAATTCGCGCACACGAACTCCAGTTGCGTGGTGGACGGCGGCCGTGATTGCGGCAGCAATACCAGCGAGTCCTATCTCGCCGATCCCGCGCGCACCGAGCTCATTGATCTCTTTGTCCGGATAGTCGAGGAAGTGCACGTCGATCGGAGGTGCATCCGCATTGACCGTCATCACGTAGTCAGCCAGATTGCTGTTAATGGGCGCGCCGCTCTGCGCGTCGTAAGTTGTGTGCTCAAAAAGTGCCATGCCAATTCCCATCACGACCGCGCCCTGGATTTGATTTCGGCCGGTGAGCGGATTCAAGATGCGACCGGCATCCATCACCGATACAACGCGGCTCACGCGCAAACGAGCGATCTCTGG
>DNND01000124.1:0-4216 GCA_003488005.1 Blastocatellia bacterium
AAAATCGTACCGACGCTACGCGTAGAAAACTTGATCAGAGTTTCCTAAAGCTTATCGGACACCGTGGCTAAGGCAGAAGTTCTCGGCGCGCGTACAGCAATAGATCAACACCCGGACGCAACGGAAAACTTCCTTCGGGATTCAAGCCTGATTGAACCTGCTGATAACGATCGCCGTAGGTCCCTTGCACTTCTGCTGCCTGACTCGAAGACGCAAGAATCATCGGCTCGTTCGAAGGCGTTATTCGTCCGTAGTAACCGATACGACTGTAATCGCGCAGGTACCAGGGCAGCGGCCAATAATCCGGAGAAACTATGGTGAGACCAGCGGCAGCTCCCTGATGACTACGTTGGGCAATCGCATTAATTTCGTCGACGAGTTTTAGTGTTTCCCGACGCGTGTGCGCGTAAACATAAACGTAGTAGCGATTGTCGTTGTCATAGTTGATAAAATTGAGATCGATTGTTTGATAGCCGGGAATAAAAGTTTTCCCGTGAATCTCCGTTTGTTTGAGCGCGGTAAGCAACCCAGGCCAGGGATCGGTTGAAACTACCTGATCAAATATCCGGGCCAGGCCGGGCAGTGGTCCAATCGCTATCAGCAGCACACCAGCCAGGGCCAACCAACGCATCCGCCTGCTTAATCCCCGGCGCTGTAGCTCTCCATAAAAGCTTTCGAGCGCTACGCCGCTGCAAAGAGCCAGCGGCAGCACAAAATTCAGGGCGAGCCATGGTGTCTTGTAGGCTATCAAAGAGTACGCGGCGATCAGTCCAAACGCCCAAAGTGCGCAAAACAGCGCAAACGACTTCGCGGGTTTCAAGACCGCAACTGCCGCGCCTATTGCGCCCAACACAAGTAATGGCGACTCTTGCAGCAGCAACCACCAAAAATATGTAACCTTGGGATGTTTATGAGCTTCGTTGCCGGTCTTTGCCCAGAATTGAAAAGTCTTTAATGAGTCGTACACACCCTTGGGATAGTTTGTAAAAAAGGAAGAGTAGAAGAGTACATTCACCGCGATGAACACCAGCAACGCCAAGCCTATCCAGGCTGCCAGAGTCCCGGCACCGCCAACACGCTCAACAAAACTGACCTCTGGATTGTCATCAGCCGCAGTCGTCTTGCGCTTCTTCTTTTTTATTCTGCGGCGCGCGCTTGACGCTCCTATAAGCGACCGGTAAACGAGGATGATGAACAACGCGATGGCCAACACGGCTGCCGAAATAATCGCAGTCTCTTTAGTTGCGAACAGCAATCCCGCGGAAATCGCCGCGAGTATCAAGTAGATAGGCCGCGCCTGTTGATAAAATTTCAGCGCCGCGACCACCAGGCCAAGCGTAAAAAAAACAAAGAGTGTCTCGTGGATGAAGTAGCGCGACAGGTAAACCGCGCCCGGAGAAATCGCCAGCAGTAATGCGGCGCCAAGCGTTGCGATGGTCCCGAGATTACGGCGCAACGTGAATATCAAACCCACCGTCGCCAGGCCGAACAGCGCCGGGACTAACCTGATTGTAGTTGTGGTTAGACCGTAATTATTTTGCGCGCCGGCGCCGAAAAATAGCCGCAAGAACCGGGGGAAAGTGGCGGCGAAGTAATACAAGGTTGGACCATGATAGTTTGCCGGGTCGTAATGATAGACACCTTCGCGCACGAGACGAACGAGAAAATTGCCGTTGACACCTTCATCGTGATGCAGCGGTACGAGATCGAGATCGTAGAGACGAAGAAGCGCCGCCACGAAAAAGATCGAGACGCAGGCAGTGCGCCACGCGCGTTCCGAAATCTCGGAAGGCTCATTTAAGTCAATTGCCGACGCGGCAGCGCCACTTTCCTGCGCCGCGAGGGACTGATTGGCTCGGTTACGGTTGCGTGATTTTGTAGAGCCGGTACCCACCAACTTCTCCTATCACCTGAAATCTGGAAAAGAATCGCTCGTTTACAGTCATCAAATCGCGCTCGTGCGGACCGACGACCGCATACTGCACGCCATACTTCTGCAGCAGTAGCGGAGCGTCGGAGCCGCCTGCATAAATTCTTCTGATCTCCGATTCGCGCTGAGTGTAATCCAGACCGTGCGTCCAGATGTGTCCCGGATAGCCCATCAGCGATCGTCGCCCCGTAAGAAACACCGGATGATTATGAACTGGCGCATGAATAATCAGAGATCGTGGTTCTGTTTTCTCTTTTACTAACTGGGCAAACCCGACGCCGTTCGAATCAAACACCTGATACTGATTTGACCGCAGTACAATCGCGGCCACGTCGAGCGCGCCGGCCAGCGTAATACATGCGAACAAAACAAGCGCCAGGAATTTTAGCGCTGGTCCCTTCCGCCACAACCGCGCCAGCAAGATTGCAACTAACGGAGCCGAGGCTACCCACCAGTAAAACAAGATTTTGATGTTGTCCCAAATCCAGGGCGCCATCTTCAAGACGTTGGGAACGATGAAGCACAAACTGAATGGCGCGAGATATAACAACAAGCGTCGCGAAACAAGCGGATGTTTACCTCTCCACAGGACCGCAGCAACGGTGAGCGGAATAAATAGTCCGGCATTCTTGAGCCAAAACCAAACTATGTTGTCCTTGCCGCGGTCCCAACCGTATTGCCAATCAAAAAACCTGGTTGCATCGACCGCGCTGTGATGTGTGGACCACCACATTTGCGGCAACGCTATCGCGGAAGCGACGAGCGCAAAGGTAATCCATTCACGCCAACGTCCTTGCAGTAGTGCGATGCCGGCGCCTACGGCCATGACAGCAACGAAACTGTGCGCATGGACCAGCGGCAGCAAGCCGGCGATCACACCGGCGGCAACCATGTGACGAATGGGAGAGACTTGGAGACGGGGAGACCTGGAGATGCGGAGACGCGGAGACGGGGGGACGCGGAGATTACTTTCTTTGTGGCCGGTCGTAGCTTTTCGAAATTTATCCTTCCGTCTTGTTTTCGCCGCGTCTCCCCGTCTCCCCGTCCCCGTTTCCTTCTCTCCCGCCGCGTCTCCCTGTCTCCCCTTCTCGGTTTCGCCCTGTCTGCTCTGCTCCGCATCTCTGGTTGCCAGCCACCATTGGGTGAATACGATGACGGCCAGTGGCAAGCCCAACAGAAAGCCACGCTGCGGAATCAGCAACGCCGAGACTGCATTGCCCCAGCGCCAGGTTGTTTCCGGAATTATCGTGAACGAAACCGGCAAGCTTTTCACAAACTCCGCCCGGTTGTTGTAGTTCTGCAATGCCGGCCACAAAAGGATCCAGCCAAAGCCTCCGTTTAGAAAAACCAATACCGGCGTGAGTACTGCCGCCAGGCGATCGCTTAGTAGCTCAAGCGCCCAGCGGTGCAGCACGCCCACAAAGGCGAGCGCGAGCACAAAGTTTTCAATGAACATCGATTGGCGCAAGTCGGCGCCGCAGCGTAGAAAGATCGCGGAGACAAAATCCGTAAGAAATGGATAGGTAAAACGAACCCCGGCGAAGGTTGGATCTTCCGGCAGGAAATTGTTGCCGTAAGCGAAACTTGTGATCACGCTGATGTGAAACGGCAAGTCACCAAAGTTGTTAAGTATGCCGGTGTAAATTCCTTCAGGCTGATCAATCATCGCGCGCTGAAAGGCACGCCACAGAATTATCGCAACGACTGTGTAGAAGATTGCGTAGCCGAATGGAATGCGACTGGGATGCAAAATGCAGTCGCGGACGCGACGCCAGGCGTTCATCACATCTCGCTGAATCACAAGTCTGCGACTGGCATTGTTTAGGAGAGCGATGGGGGCAGCGAGAATGATAATCGTGAGAAGAATTGCAAGTGGCGTCAGCCCCAGAAACGAGGCCACGATGAAGCCGATCAGGCCGAGGGCAGCTATTCCGGTGCAAACGCCGGTGCAAAGCCGCGCCGGAAAATTCCCCGAGTCATCGTAAGCATAAGTGGCCAGCGTGCCACTGGCGGTCACTAAAAGCAGGAGCGCAAGCGAAATGATCAAGTAGTTGTTGACGGGCTCAGGGCGAAACGATTGCACCCGTCTGCGTCGTTCAAATTGTGATTAATTACCGCGGCGGATTATACGCGAAGTAGTGGCATAGACTTTAGTCTGTGACGCTGTGGCAAACACAGACTGAAGGAAGCTCTGATCAAGTACCTTCGACGCGTAGCGTCCGTACGAATGTAGCCCGGCGTTTCAACGCCGGGGTTAGGTTTATCCTTGCCCTCGTCGCGTAGCGA
>DNND01000124.1:4563-19473 GCA_003488005.1 Blastocatellia bacterium
CGTCGCTACGCGACGCGAACACCTTCCTGACTGTTCCCGGCCTTGAAAAGGCCGGGCTAAATTCGTACGGACGCTACGCGTCGAAAGAATGATACCGGTCCAATTCGAGTTATTTAATCAGAGGCTCCTGAAGTCTATGCCACCAATTTGCGCGGCGCAATAATTTCGGTTAGTTTCCATCTCGAGGAAAAATCATGTTACGAGCAGGTATCGTGGGCTTGCCAAACGTTGGCAAGTCTACTTTGTTTAATGCGCTGACTGCGCAAACAGCGGCACTCGCCGCCAACTATCCCTTCGCGACGATTGAACCGAATGTTGGCGTTGTGCCCGTTCCCGACGAGCGGCTAGAACCGCTGGCACGCCTGGTCAAGACGACTGTGATTGTTCCAGCGACGGTGGAGTTTTTGGATATCGCCGGCCTGGTGCGCGGCGCTTCGAAAGGTGAAGGACTGGGAAACCAGTTCCTCGCCAACATTCGCGAAACAGATACAGTGGTCCAGGTGGTGCGCTGTTTTGAAGACGACAGCGTCATCCACGTTGAAGGCTCCGTCGATCCGGCGCGCGACATTGAAACCATCCAAATCGAACTGGCGCTGGCGGACATGGCGACGGCCGAACGGCGCCGCGACAAGGCGCAAAAGAACTTGAAGAGCGGAGACAAGCTGGCGCGCGCCGAACTGGCGGTGCTGGAAAAACTGCTGCCGGTTCTTGAACAAGGCAAATCGGCGCGCACTGTTTCACTCACCGACGACGAGCGCGCAGTCGCTCGTGACTTTTTTCTGTTGACGATGAAGCCGACCATCTACGCTGCGAATGTCGATGAAAACACCCTGGCCGATCCAAGTGGCAACCCGCACGTCAAAGCGGTGCAGGAGATCGCCGCGCAGGAAGCAGCCGAGTGTGTGGTCATCTGCGCTCATTTGGAAGCGGAACTGGTTTCGTTACCTCTCGAAGAGCGCATCGAATACCTCAAGAGCCTGGGCGTGTCAGGCAGCGGCGTCGATCGTTTGATCAAGAGCGCCTATCACCTGCTCGGCTTGATGTCGTTTCTGACTGCGGGCGAAAAAGAAGTGCGCGCCTGGACCATCCCCCAGAACACGCGCGCACAAACAGCCGCCGGCACAATTCATACGGATATCGAAAGAGGTTTTATTCGCGCTGAAGTGATCAATTATGAAGACTTGCTACGCGCCGGCTCGAATGTGATCGCGCGCGAGCAGGGATTGACCAGATTAGAAGGCAAAGACTACATCATGCAGGATGGCGACGTGGTCCATTTTCGGTTTAACGTTTAATGAGTTTGAGAGTTTGCAATTCTCTACCGGCCGCGACGAATGATATCGATCAGTGCATCAAGCCTGCGATCGGTGTGGGTCTGTGCTTCCGCTAATGTGACCAGGCTCTCCTCAGTCTTAATTTGAGCATCAAACAAAATATTTATCTTGTCTTCATGTTCGCGGACTCGAGTACGCTCCCGCATGCCTGCTCGGACAAACAGTAGCGCGATTCGTTCCAATCTATTTAATCTTGCTTCTGAAGTCATAACCCTCTTCGTTTCCGTGGGGGGATCATGACTTCAATTGATTCTTGACGTCAAGAGGAAGGAAGAGGTCGGAATGTTCCGAAAGATGCACAATTTTTTGCACGGTCGGAACTTTGCAGAACCAGCGATGAATGCCAGCGACCCGAACTATCGCACCAGCGCGCGCACGCCGGTCAAAATCAAATACGCAATCGCCAGCACGACGGCAAGTTTGATGACCAGGACAGCGATGCCAAACAAAATCTTGATAATGCCAAGCGTAATGCCCGCCGCTGTCAGCACCAATGGAATACCTACTGCGAATACAAAAATTCCCAGAAGAATGATGCCTACAATTCTTAATACGTCAGTTGCGTCTTTCATGGTTTCACTCCCCGTCCTGCCAGTTCTTCTTTCCTAATCGCGCTGCTTTTCTGCGCTCGGTTGGCTATACGAGGAGCCGGGCAGCTACGTTCCGTCAAGATCTCAATTATCCCCAATTCAGGCTACGTCCCCGTGGGCAGTCGCGCGCGGAAACGGTTTCAGCGATAATTGCGTGTACCTTATTTCACTGATGGCATCTTCCACTACCGGAAATCTATTTGGCAACCTGCCGGCCGCGCCCGCAGTCGAGAGTTCTGCCCCGCTGGCCGAGCGGATGCGCCCACATTCGCTGGCAGAGTTTGTTGGCCAGGACCATCTCGTCGGCGAAGGCCGCATTCTTCGTCGCTTGTTGGAGAGTTCGGCAAACCTGCCTTCGCTGATTTTGTGGGGCGCTCCGGGAACCGGCAAGACAACGCTGGGACGCTTGCTGGCCGAAAACTCGAAAGCAAGGTTTGTCGCTTTGTCAGCAGTTTTTTCCGGCGTCAAAGACCTGCGTGCGGCAATTGCCGAGGCCAGCCACGAACGAAAATTCGGCACACGCACGATCCTCTTCATCGATGAAATTCATCGCTTCAATAAAGGACAACAGGATGCGCTGCTGCATGCCGTCGAGAACGGTACGTTAACGTTGATTGGGGCAACGACTGAAAACCCCTCGTTTGAAGTTAACGGCGCGCTGCTCTCGCGCTGCCGCGTTCTCGTCCTTAATGCCCTTTCGCAATCCGATATCAACTCAATTCTAAGACGCGCAATAGATGACCACGAACGAGGCTTGGGCGAGCTCCACGCAGTCGTCTCGGACACAGTGCTTGAGCGCTTGGCGAACAACGCCGGCGGTGATGCGCGGGTGGCGCTTTCCGCGCTTGAGGCGGCTGTCGAATCAACGCCGCCGGATGAAAATGGCGCGCGGCAAATTAGCAGCGACACCGTGGTTGAAGCACTCGGCCGGGCGCAGTTTGCGTATGACAAAGGCGGCGAAGAGCACTACAACCTGGCGTCCGCGCTGATCAAATCTTTGCGCAATTCCGATGTTGACGCTTCGCTTTACTGGTTGGCGCGACTGATTGAGGGTGGCGCCGATCCTATCTTCATCGCGCGCCGGCTTTGCATTCTCGCGTCTGAAGACATTGGGCTTGCCGATCCGCAGGCAATGGTCCAGGCAGCGGCGGCGGCTGATATTGTTCAACTCATCGGCCTGCCCGAGGGTTTGTTTCCTTTGTCGCAAGCGACGATTTACCTGGCGCAGGCGCCGAAATCAAATGCAGTCAAACGCGCTTATCATGCGGCGTTGGCTGACGCCACGGAAACAGCGCGCGAGCCGGTGCCGCTCCATTTGCGAAATGCGGTGACGCCGTTGATGAAGCACGTTGGTTATGGTGAAGGCTACCGTTATGTGCACAACGATGCGGAAGCGAAAGATGAAATGGATTGCCTGCCGGAGGTTTTGCGGGGTCATAAATATTTTGACGAGGAGGAGAAGGAATAAGATTTACCATTTACCATTTGCCATTTCCCATTTGATGACTTCTGGTCAAGCAGGACTCTTCAGTTTGATAACCCGGGTTGGGTCGATCAAAGTCATTCGATAACGGGTTTGCCGGCCCGAATGAAATGGCAAATGGGAAATGGAAAATCTCGGTCTCCTCACTTGCGGTAATATGATCTCGCCCAAAACAAACAAGGAGCTGGCCTATCTGCATGAGCTTTTCGTCGCCAATGATTGGGGCGAGAGGTTTGCCGAACTCATTGACGGGCATGTAAAGCTGCCGCAAGAAGGCCGCGCGCTTTATGTAGCTGCGGGAACCGGCGGCCACGCGATCGCTTTGCAGGAACGCGCAAACCCGAACGTTATTTTTCACTGCGTTGAGGAAAACGAAGAGTCGCTGGAGCTGGCGCGCGCAAAGGCTGCTGTGTTGAAAGACGGCACGCAATTCCTGCAGGGGAAAGTCGACGCGCTAACCTTACCGGCGAATCAATTCAACCTCGTGATTGGTGATGGCTCATTGGTCCATTCGCAACGCGTGCCGCAGATGGTCGCGGAGATGGTCAGGGTAGCCGCGCCGAATGCAACCGTTGCGCTCGTGCTGCCGACCTTCTCCAGCTTTGGCGAATTCTTTTCCATTTACTGGGAAGCGCTGCACAATTGCGGCTTGCTGGACCATGAAGTAGATGTCGAAAGTCTGATAACCACGTTGCCCTCAGTTTCTGCCGTTGAGGCAATGGCGGAACAGGCAGGGCTTGACGAAATTGAGAGTTGGACGCTGATAGAGGAGTTTGACTACGAGTCGGAAGAGCAGTTCTTAAAGGCGCCGCTAATCAGCGATTTTCTAATGCCGATCTGGCTGGAACCTTTACCAGCCGCTTCCCGGCCACAAGTCATCGGCGAGATCGCGCGCCTGATTAATGAAGAACGCCGCAAGGCGGAGTTTGCGCTTTCGGTGAAGGCTACCCTGGTGATGGGCAAGAAGCCGCTCATCCAGTGAGACAAAATTCGAGCGGCTGGCGGACAAAACGTTGGCGGTCTATTTTTCCTTCGCTTCTTTTTCGTCTTCCTTTGCGCCTTCGTCCAAACCTTCCTTGAAGGCGCGTTTGCTTTGACCAAGCGACTTGGCCAACTGCGGCAGGCGCGTTGCCCCAAACAGCAAAAAGATAACCACCGCGATAACGAGCAGCTCGGGGGTGCCAAGGCCTCCGATGGCGAGAACTGTTTCAGTCATAACTTCCTCTTTTCTAATCTATCAGTGAATGGTCGCGAGACTTGTCGAGAACTTTACCTGTCGTTGTTTGATTCGTAGAAGAGATACTTTCTCCACGTTTCATCGGCGCGTCCCAGGTAACGCATAATTTGCCGATTAACGTGTAATGAAAAACCGCGCGGCCGTCGTAACAAGTGCATGCCCGATTCTTCGGGAGTGCGGTTTCCCTTTTTATGATTACACTTTTTGCAGCACGCAACCAGATTGTCCCAGGACGATTCGCCACCACGCGAACGCGGCAGCACATGGTCCAATGTCAATTCCGCCGGCGTATGCTGGCGGCCACAATACTGACAGGTCGAATGATCGCGCAGCAGAATATTCTTCCGTGAAAGCGAGCGCCGCTCGAAAGGGATGTGGATGTACTCGGTTAGTCGAATAACCGATGGCGCATGAATTGTCAGCTTGGCTGAATGGAGCATGTGACCGTTGTGTTCTTCCACGCGCGCTACGCCCTTGAAGATCATCACCACCGCGCGCCTTTCGTTGCACACGTTGATGGGTTCAAACGAGGCATTCAGCACTAGCACACGACCAGTCATACAAGGCCGATATTACGCGACGCACAAGTTAGTGACAAGTGAGACTCGCCGGACGATGGGCTGCAAATCGAGTGTTTTCGCGGAATTCAGGCTGACCGGCCAAAGCGATCCGTGGCCGTAACCAGTGCATCCACAATGCCGGGCTCGGTAATCGAGTGACCGGCGTCGGGGATAATCTTCAGATCCGCTTCCGGCCAGGCACGGTGCAAATCCCAGGCACTTCGCAGCGGACAAACAACGTCGTAGCGGCCCTGAACGATGACTGCCGGCAGGTGACGCATCGCATCGACGTGTTCGATCAGGTAGTTGTCGCTGTCAAAGAAAGCGTTATTCATGAAGTAATGACACTCGATGCGCGCGAACGCCAGAGCGAAGCGCGGGTCGCCGTACTTCTCTGCCGCGTCCGTGTCCAGGAAAAGTTTTGAGGTGCTACCTTCCCAAATACTCCAGGCGCTTGCCGCTTTTAGTCTTTCCTGCTTATCGTCGCCAACCAGTCGGCGGTAATAAGCGCCGACCATATCGCCGCGTTCAGCTTCCGGAATGACGTTCAAGAACCGTTCCCAAACATCCGGGAAGATCCAACTTGAGCCTTCCTGATAAAACCAATCAATCTCTTTTTTTCGACAAAGAAATATGCCACGCAACACTAACTCGGTAACGTGATCGGGATGTTTCTGGGCATAGGCAAGCGCGAGCGTGCTGCCCCACGAACCACCAAACACCTGCCAGCGCTCGATTCCTAAATGCGTGCGTAGACTTTCGATGTCCGCGACCAGGTGCCAGGTCGTGTTGTCTTCAAGACTCGCATTCGGTGTGCTGTCTCCCGAGCCACGCTGATCGAAAAGCACAATGTGATAGACGTTCGGATCGAAATAGCGACGATAGTCCGGAACGAGTCCGCCACCTGGTCCACCATGCAGAAAAACTACCGGCTTGCCGTTTGGATTCCCGCACTGTTCGAAATAAAGCTCGTGGACCGGCGAAACTTTTAGTCGTCCGGTAGCGAAAGGTTCAATTGGGTCGTAGAGAGTTCTGAGTTGTGTCATGCGGTTATGATAACGAGAGTAATAGCGAGCGTCGAATTGCGTTGACCAAGTAAGGTAATGAGAAGATGCGCATTTCTATTCAAACTGGGGCTTACGCAAGACCGATTTTCGGACTTCACCAGCGCCGTAGCTATCCGGGTATTCCGGAGTGCCTTGCCCTTGCCAGGAAACTACAAAATGCGGACGACCGCTTGGAGCTCCGATTTCTCCAACATCATCAACATATGTCATTATCAAGACCCATCCTTTCTCGAGAAAATCATTGAGCTCCGATGTCGACCTGATGTCTCGAGTGACTTTTGTATCTTCCAACGACATTAGAATTGTTCCTCACTGTGCATAATTATCGTCTGCATTATAACTGCGTATCGGTGGCAATAAGTTCCGTATCGATGTTTTATTGTTCGGACTAACCAATGCTTGAACTCCTCTCTTGCGAGATGCTACCCTTTATTTCATGGACAGCATTAGCGAAATTGAAGCTGCTGTGGATGCGCTGCCCGAGACGCAGCAGCAAGAATTACTCCGACATCTTGCGGAACGGCTTGAGAAACGCCCGCAGCCCTGCGATCTCAAACGATCATTGCCGCTCGTACCGCTCACAGGAAACTCGATCACCCAACAAGACATTGACGATGCCCTCTGAGGATTTCTTTGAGCAACATTGTCATCCCATACAGAGTTGTCCTTGCGACCGCAGTTGTGCGCGTGTAATCTTCCATCAATGCATGGCCTTATAAGTAACAAAGGAGAAGTGGTATGTCAGCGAGTTTGGAACAAGCGATTATCGAAAAAATCCAGGGGCTTCCTGCTGAAAAGCAAGAGGAGGTATTGGCGCTGGTTGATAAGATGGTGAAAGAGCAACAAGAACCACGACCGCGCGAAAATGTCCGGCCAATCTGGGAAATTATTGAAGAAATCAGCAGCCAGGCGCCGGCCGGTACTTGGGACGATGTGCCAACGGATGGTTCGGTGAATCATGATCATTATCTTTACGGGGCTCCGAAAAAGAAACTGTGAAGGCAGTATTCGCCGATACGATTTACTGGGTCGCATTAATCAACCCAAAGGATCAATGGCATGGTCCAGCACACTCGGCCATAGCCTTTCTACATGACGTGCGGCTCGTCACAACAGATGTCATTTTGATCGAAGTGCTGAACTTTTTTGCCGAGCACGGTGAAGAGGCCCGGTTTAGAGCCGTGTCCGCGACTGAAGAGATTCTAACCAACCCTGATGCCGAAGTAGTGCGCCATACTCACGAGGGCTTTCTTGCCGGATTTGCTCTCTACAAAGCTCGAGCCGACAAAGGATATAGTCTTACTGACTGCATTTCCATGAACGCCATGCGCGAACGAAACATTACTGAGGTGCTCACCCACGATAAGCACTTCGCGCAGGAAGGCTTCACCATTCTCTTTTAGTTGTTCCAGCAACACTGTCGCTTGAAAGAGTCCTCGAATTAACAACCTCAACACAACAGCGGCCTGGCAATCGTCAGCACAACCACATCTGCCGCACCTGCTTCCAATAGAACCTTTGCACATGCTGAAACCGTGGCGCCGCTGGTGAACACATCGTCGATGAGCAAAATCCTTTCGCCGGCAATTAGGGCGGGATAAGAAACGGTAAAGGCGTTTTCCACACTTTCGCGCCGGTCGCGGGCGTCCATGCCCGCACGGTGGCGAGCTGTGTGTTCCGTACGTTTCAAGCTGATTTCATCAATGGGGAGTGAAACCGCTTCGGATAACGCGCGCCCGATAATGCCGGCCTGATTGAAGCCTCGCGCCTGCTCACGTTCCAGGTGCAGCGGAACGGGAATAATTCGCGTAGCCTGATTCAACGGATGCTGACCCTGAATCTTCGCAAGCAGATCCACCAACATACGACAAACGTGTGGCTCGCGTTTAAGCAGCAGCACCGAAGCCCGCAACGCTCCTTCGTAAGTTCCACAAGCGCGAGCAACCGTGAACGCATCTGCATCGCAACGCCGGCAACGAACTTCGTCACGCTGCTCAGGAGCAACACTGCCCAACGATAACGCGCCGCACTTCCAGCATACCGTTTCGTCTCCGGTGAATATTTGCGTC
Source organism: Blastocatellia bacterium (assembly GCA_003488005.1). Classification (GTDB taxonomy): domain Bacteria; phylum Acidobacteriota; class Blastocatellia; order Pyrinomonadales; family Pyrinomonadaceae; genus PSRF01. The sequence continues at coordinate 12,904 of DNND01000124.1, forward strand.
GCCTGCCAACACTTTTCGCAAACGACGCCGAGCGCGCGCGACTCGACGCTATCTCCGCAGATGGCGCAGGCCTGCGGATACAGCAAGGCCAGGCAAGAGTCGTAAAACAAATTGACAGCGCGAGTGGCGAGCATTTGGTTGTAGCCGACCTTTTAGGAGCACGGTTGCGAAAGAGCAAGCTAAAGCTTGGACTCTGAACTGCTTGCGTGTTGGGTAGCAACGGAAAACGAAACGGCCTCGCTGGAACAAATCCAGCGAAGGCCGTCATTATCTCATTAACGATTGCCGCAAACTATTCTTCGTCTTCGATCAACAAACCTCGTTCGTGAAGCTCCTGGCAACCAACGCAGTGGCGCGCCCAAGGCACCGCCTCCAGACGCTTTTCCGGCAGCGGTTGTCCACAGCGAACGCATTTGCCATAGCCGCTGTCGTCCATGCGCTCCAGCGCTTCGTCTATCAGGTTCAACAACTGGCGATCGTTGTCGGACATCGAAACCAGCAATTCTTTGGTGTAAGCATTCGCCGCCATGTCGGCGGGATCCTGGGTCGCCTCGGCGTCCCGCTCGCGGCTGTACATCTCGGCCTGTTGCACCTGGCCCACGAGGCTCACCCGGCGCTCCGTCAACTTATCGCGAAAGACTTTTACGCGTCTCTTATCCATTATTTATCGATTTCCTCCACCTTGATAATTCCGCACGTAACCTCGGCGCGAACACCAGTCACTTTTGATAAGGCAGCCCGTGAATAATCGTGTACGCTCGATACAACTGCTCAAGCAGCACCACGCGCGCCATTTCATGCGTCAGCGTCAATCGCGAAAGGCTCCAACGCTTGTTGGCTCGGGCCGCAAGTTTTGCAGAAACTCCATTCGGCCCGCCGACGATGAAACTCAATTCCTTTGCGCCACTGTTCTGCCACTGCTCGATCCGCTTTGCCAGTTGTGCGGACGTCCATTCGTCGCCTTCGGGATCAAGCAGTACGTTTATTGCCCCTTCGCGCAGCCCGTCTGAGATGCGCTGCGAATCCTTATCGATGCCCACTTTGCCCGGCGCGGCTGTTTCGCGAAACTCTGATACCTCGCACTTCGCGAAATGGGAAAGCCGTTGCAAATACTGATCAATGAGCGCTCGCAGGTGAGCTTCTCGCGTTTTGCCAGTCCAAACGATGCGCAGCCGCATAAGCCAAGGATGAAGGCGGAAGGATGAAGGATGACAAAGAACCGCTTGAGTTTCCCTCACCCTTCATCCTTCATCCTTCATCCTTTCTGTTCCGCCGGGCCAACTTTTCGTAAAGGTTCTTCCGGCTAATCCCTAAAATCCGTGCGGCCTCGGTTTTGTTTCCCTTTGCCGCCTCGAGTATTTCCTGGACGTAATCGGCTTCCACCTCGGCCAGCGTTTGCGGCTGCTTTCGCCGACGTTCAACACCAACTGCAGCGCGTATCGGTTCGGGCAAGTCGGCAACATCGAGTTGCTTACCGGCGGAAATAATCACCGCGCGTTCAATAGTGTTCCCGAGCTCTCTCACGTTGCCGGGAAACTGATATTCAGCCAGCAAGCGGACCGCCTCTTTTGAAATCTCGGTCGCTTCACGTCCATGCTTGGCGGCGTACGTCTTAACAAACGAGCGAGCCAAATCTGACAAGTCTTCCGGGCGTTCACGCAGCGGTGGCACCGCGATGTGCATGACGTTGAGCCGGTAATACAGGTCCTCGCGAAAGCTCTGGCGATTGACAGCGTCACTCAGGTCAACGTTCGTCAGCGCAATCAGGCGCGAGTCGACGGTGATCTTTTTTCTTCCGCCCAGCCGCTCAAACTCTTTCGTCTCGATTACGCGCAGCAACTTTGCCTGGGAATCTGTCGAAAGATAAGCAATCTCATCAAGCACCAATGTCCCGCGATGCGCCGCCTCCAACCGTCCCGGTTTTGCTTCATTAGCTCCGGTGAATGCGCCGCGCTCGTAGCCAAACAGCTCCGCTTCGAGTAAGCCGCTAGGCAGCGTGGCGCAATCGATCTTCACAAACGATTGTTGCGCGCGCGCTGACTTAGAGTGGATGTACAGCGCCAGCGCATCCTTACCCACGCCCGACTCGCCAGTCACAAGCACGTTCGCATCCGTAGCTGCAACTCGAGCGGCGAGACGAATAGCCTCGCGCATCGGTCCGGAACGGGCAACAATCTCGATCACGATTCGCTTCTCAAAGAACCACTTGCCTGTCCGGTTACTTCGGCAGGCAGCTCGACGCGCTTAGACTCGCGCCATAGTCTTTCAAGGTCGTAAAACCTTCGTGCCTTCTCATCAAAAACGTGAAAAACAAAATCACCAAAATCGAGCAGAATCCACTCGGCGGTTTTATAGCCTTCGACGCGCGCTGCCGGCGTGCCCGCTTTTTTCATCGTCTCAAAGACTTCATCCGAAATGGCCTGGACCTGTCGTTCATTCGCGCCGCTGGTTATCACAAAGTAATCGGTGAAACTGGCGATCTCGCGCAGGTCAAGCACCACGGTCTCGATTGCTTTCTTTTCGGCCGCTGCGTGCAGCGTCCTCATTATCCGTTCATCGAGTTCGTCCGAGTTTATATTCGCAACCTCGGCGCGTGCGATTGGCGCCGGATGTAGCGATTGCTCCTTGGCAGTTGAATTATGCTTCATTCGTATTTCTGTATAGCCCGTACTTTCTTATGTAATCAGCGACCGCTGGGGGTGTCAGCCGCTTTAGTTCCTCTTCATCCTCAGCGCGCGCCGCGCGTCTTACCGCGGTCGCAGAAACGTCCATCATCACGGCATCGGTAACAAATATCTTCGGCGCTTCTGCCTCCAGGGTGTCGACTGTGGCCGGGTTGTTCTCGCCTCGCAAATCAACGATCTGATTTGACGCTCCGGCAAAATCTTCAACGAAGGTTTGATGACCCGGTCGCGTAACAACGATCAGATTCGCCAAGCTCATTAGCCGCTGCCATTCCCGCCAGGTCGTAATTTCCGCCCAGGAGTCGGCGCCCATCACAAAGAACAATTCGACTTGCTCGCCGCAGCTCGCACGAAAGTGAGCGAGCGTATCAACCGTGTATTGCTGGCCCGGACCATCAAGCTCAAGCCGCGATACAGACAATCGCGGTTCGCCCTGCGTCGCGAGTGCCAGCATTGCATACCGATCCAAAGCCGAAGCCGCTTCCTGGCCTACCTTATGTGGCGCCAAACGGGCCGGCATAAATAAAAATTCATCGATTGCAAAGAACTCAGAAACTCTTCTGCCGATTTCCAGATGCCCTGAATGAACCGGATCAAACGTGCCACCGTAAATCGCAATACGTTTTCGCTGGTCCATTCCTACAAACTCAATTCAATCGTGTCAGCATTCTTCTGCGCCTCGTTTATCTCATCGAGTTTCGCTGCCACGGCAAACATCAACTCGCGAGTTCCTTTGTTCGCAACTGCCGAAATAGCGAGAAACATTCGACCATCCGCCGCAGCTTGCTGCTTCAAGCTTTCGAGCCTTTCAGTATCTTCGAGCGCGTCGATTTTTGTTGCCACTACAATTTGCGGCCGCTCAGCCAGCGCGGGATTGTACGCGCGCAACTCGTGGTTAACAGTCAGGTAGTCGCTCACCGTTTCGCGTCCGGAAACCGACGATACATCCACCAGGTGGAGCAGCAGCTTGGTGCGCTCAACATGACGGAGAAACTGATCACCCAGGCCGGCGCCGCTGTGCGCGCCTTCAATCAGGCCCGGAATATCGGCAACGACGAACGTGCGATAGTCGCCGAGGTCAACCACACCCAAATTCGGTTCGAGGGTTGTGAACGGATAATCGGCTATCTTCGGCCGCGCCGCGGAAATGGTTGAGATCAACGTCGACTTTCCGGCATTGGGAAAACCGACCAAGCCAACATCCGCCAATAATTTCAGCTCGAGCTGCAGCACGCGCTCTTCACCTTCGCTGCCGCTTTGATGATAGCGAGGGGCGCGATTCGTGGAAGTAGCGAAGTGCGAGTTGCCAAAGCCACCGCGACCTCCGCGCGCCGCCAGCCAACGCGATTGGTCCGTGGCCAGGTCGTGCAAGAGTTCGTTTGTCTCGCTGTCAAAGATCTGCGTGCCCACCGGCACGCGAACCGTTAGATCTTCTCCCTCGCGGCCCGAACAATTTGAACCTTCGCCATGCCGTCCGCGCGGAGCCAGGTGTTCGGGGTTATAGCGCAGGTGAAGCAGAGTGTTGAGCGAAGCATCCGCGACTATCCAAACATCGCCACCGCGTCCGCCGTCACCGCCCGATGGACCACCGCGGGGCACGAATTTTTCTCGCCGAAAAGCCGTGACACCATTGCCACCTCCGCCGCCCTTTACTCGAATCTTCGCGCGATCAATAAACATCTAAAACGAAAGCGACGCCGGCCTAAGTTCTTTTCGACTTGGCTCAGGCGTCGCATGATAGCTCGCTCATTCCAAGTTCTAGGCAGAAGAGGCCTGTTCCAGCGGATAGACGCTGATAAACTTGCCGCTGCGTCCTTTTTCTTCAAACTTCACCACGCCGTCAACCAGCGCAAACAAAGTGTCGTCCTTGCCGCGTCCGACATTTTTTCCCGGCTTCCACTTGGTGCCGCGCTGTCGCGCAAGAATGTTGCCGCCCAGAACGGCTTCGCCACCAAACTTTTTCAGGCCGAGCCGTTGCGAATTAGAGTCGCGGCCGTTGCGAGATGATCCAACTCCCTTTTTATGTGCCATAAGTAACTCCCAAGTTCTGAGTGCTGAGTACTGAGTTAATAACTAAATGCTTTTACTCGGAACTCAGTACTCAGCACTCAGCACTCAGCGCTTTTTCTATTTAACCAATCGAATCGATCGTAATCGTTGTATAGCCCTGACGGTGGCCTTGTTTACGCTTGTACTGTTTGCGACGTTTCTTTTTGAAAACGATAATCTTGGTGTCACGACCGTGATCCATGACCGTTGCCGAAACCTTCGCGGCGCCCACTACCGGCTCGCTTTTGTCGCCATCGCTCGCAGACAACATCGCATCCAGCTCGACTGACTTGCCGACTTCGGCGTCGATCGAAGGCACACGCACGGTGCGGCCCTTTGTCACCACAAACTGTTTGCCACCTGTTTTGATAACCGCGTATGACATTTGTCTACCCCTCAGACGAGAAAATTCGCCATAGAAAAGTCGATTATTATAGGCATCTGGGCTGTAAACGGCAAACGCAGCCACGCCCCATTTTCAGTCCCAGCCTCAGCCCTAGTTTTTGGCTGCTTTGCTGGCGTTTTGCGCCAAAAAGTATTCCATGAAACTCGTCGAGATATCGCCCGCCCGAAACCTGGGATCGTCCATGATTTTCAGATGAAGCGGGATGGTTGTTTTGATCCCTTCGATTACCATCGCTTCCAGGGCCCGCTTCATGCGCGCGATCGCCAGATCCCGAGTGCGGGCATGCGTAATCACCTTCGCAATCATCGAATCGTAAAACGGCGGCACGCGATAACCCGAGTAGACATACGTATCGACACGCACGCCCGGGCCGCCGGGAAGGTTGAACGCGGTAATGACGCCGGGCGAGGGCGCAAAGGTTTCCGGATTCTCAGCGTTAATGCGACATTCAATCGCGTGGCCCACAATCATCAGATCGTCTTGCGTGTATCCCAGGTGCTCGCCTTCCGCAATTCTGATTTGATTGCGCACAATGTCGGCCAGCGTGACCATCTCAGTAACCGGATGCTCCACCTGAATCCGCGTGTTCATTTCCATGAAATAGAACTTGTTGTCGCGATCAAGCAAGAACTCCACCGTGCCCGCGCTTGAATAACCAAGCTGCTTGCAGGCAGCCACAGCCGCGTCACCCATTTCTTTTCGCAACTGCGGCGAAAGCACCGGCGAGGGAGCTTCTTCCAATAGTTTTTGATGACGCCGTTGAATCGAACACTCGCGCTCGCCTAAGTGAATACATTCGCCATATTCATCAGCCAGAATCTGAATCTCGATGTGGCGGGGATCCTGAACGTAACGTTCGATGTAGACGGTGCCGTCTTTGAACGCGGCCGCGGCCTCATTTGATGCAGCCTCGAGAGCTTTGCCAAGTTCATCCGCCGTGTGGACGATGCGCATCCCTCTGCCGCCACCGCCCGCCGAGGCTTTGACTATGACGGGTAAACCGATCTCACTAATCAGCTTTAAGCCTTCTGCTTCAGACGTTATCGGTTCGGGACTTCCCGGAACAATAGGCAGGCCCGCTGCGGCCATGGCGCGACGCGCTTCCACCTTGTCGCCCATCAACGCGATGATATTGGCTGGTGGTCCAATGAACTTGATATTGCAAGCCGCGCAGATTTCCGCGAAGTAAGACGACTCAGCAAGAAAACCATAGCCGGGATGTATCGCGTCAACATTGAATATCTCTGCCGCGCTGATAATGGCCGGGATGTTTAGATAGCTCTGCGCGGAGGGCGCTGGACCAATGCAGGCTGCTTCATCCGCAAAGCGCACATGCAGCGAGTCGCGATCAACGTCGCTATGCACGGCGACCGTGCGGATGCCCATTTCTTTACAAGTCCAGATAATACGGCAGGCGATCTCGCCGCGATT
>DNND01000124.1:19774-35789 GCA_003488005.1 Blastocatellia bacterium
GCGATCTCGCCGCGATTGGCGATTAATATCTTTTTGAATTTTCTTACTTCTGGTTGCATGTTGTCCAAAGTCCAAAGTCCAAAGTCCAAAGGCTTCTTGTCCGCACGGACATTGGACCTTGGACTTTGGACCTTGGACTATTTTTTAATTCCAAACAACGGCTGACCGTATTCGACGGGCTGTCCGTTCTCGACATAGATCTTTGCAACCTCACCGGTTGTTTCCGCCTGAATCTCATTCATCAGCTTCATCGCTTCAATAATGCAGACAACAGAGTCCGGCTCGACCGGGCTGCCGATTTTCACGAACGAATCCGCGTTGGGCGAAGGCGAGCGATAAAACGTTCCCACGATAGGAGAGGGAATAATGTAAAGGTCCTGGTCTTCGGACGCTTCGGTTTGGGCTTTTGCTCCCGGGTGCGCTGGTGCCGGAGTGGCCCCGCGCGCTTCAGCCGCGGTCGTGGTGCTGGAGGTTGTCGACTGCGTGGAATTAGTAGAGTCGCCGGCGCCGGTTTCCGCAGCGGCTTGCAGGCCCCGGCGAAAACGAACGCGATAGCCTTCGCGTTCGAGCTCAAATTCAGTGAAGTCGTTTTCGCGGATCAGCTGGATCAATTCGCGTAGCTCATCCATGTTCACCGACAGTTCATTCGCTGAGGCTCGGCGGCGGCGGCGCCCACGCGCGGGAGTTGGTTCAACCACCCCCTCCGCTTCAGCCTGGTTTTCGTTTCCTACCAATTTTGCTTCTGGATCGCTCATCTGTTCCTGAGTTTATCAGTCCTATGACGTTGCGCTTAGCAAAGTGTTAAGCCCCAAAAGTCTCGGGCTTGCGTGCAATACCGTGATCGATTGGGGCGGTCCTGGCCGGCCGATTTCTAAAAATTAGTCCTACCGTATCACTGGACTTCAGCTCTCTTCATCCGGCGAACTGCCCGCGTCGCCTTCAGTCGCATCCTCGGTTCGAGCTTTACCTTTACCTGCCGGCTTCTTCTTCTTGCCTGTCGCTGCCTTCCGTTTTTTGGCGGAGGCGAGGGCTTCAAGCTCGTTCGGGTTATCAACTAATTCGATGATTGCCAGCTCGGCATTATCGCCCACCCGCGTTCCCAGTTTCAGAATGCGCGTGTAGCCGCCCGGTCGATCCTTGTAGCGTTCTCCAAGTTCGTCAAACAAACGTTTCAACGCCGCCATGCCCGCGGTTCGCGGCGGCCGCAATTGGCCGCGCTTGCCGGTCAGTGCCGCAGCTTGCATATTACCGGCATGAAAGAAACCGGCCGCCTGACGCCGCAGGTGCAGCGCGCGCGCGCTGGTGTCATCGCCTTCGAGATTGCTCGCTTTGCGCGACAGCGTGATGACGCGCTCAACAAAAGGCCGCAACTCTTTTGCTTTAGGGAGCGTGGTAACGATGCGCTCTTCGCGCGAATTAATTAGCGAAACCGTCAGGTTGCGAAGCAGCGACATGCGATGCTCGCTGGTCCGCCCAAGTTTGCGATGTGCTTTTAAGTGCCGCATGACTCAACCGTTTTCAATCGTTTGTTCTTAACGCTATGCTTTAAAACTAACAATTAACGTGTCGTAATCCGAGAACGACCTATATCTCGTCGTCCGGAAACTCGCTCAGGTCCGCACCGTCGCGTCCGCCGGTGCCGGGAATCGGATTTCCCTGCTCGTCGAATTCCATACCGAAATCCAGGCCCATCCCATTCAGAATTTCCTTGATCTCGTTAAGTGACTTCTTGCCGAAATTCTTGGTCGCCAGCATCTCGCGCTCGCTGCGTTGTACGAGATCGCGAATCGTCCGAATGTCTGCATTCTTCAAGCAGTTGTACGAACGCACCGACAACTCGAGCTCGTCAACCGAGCGATCGAGCTGGTCATTACGCGGCAGCGGTGGACGTTCAATCTTCGAATAAGCAAAGTCGTCAGTGTCCTCTTCAAAGTTGATGAAGATCGACATGTGGTCTTTGATTAACTTGGCGGCGAGACCGATGGAATCTTCCGGCTTAACTGAACCGTCCGTCCAAACTTCGATGGTCAGTTTGTCAAACTCTGTATTCTGTCCAAGGCGCGCGGCTTCGACCGTGTAATTCACCTTCTTGACCGGCGTATGCACCGCGTCGATAGGGATGTAACCAAGTGACAAGTCTTCATCAAAGTTGCGATCGGCGGAAACGTAGCCGCGGCCACGCTTCAGACGCATCTCAACTTTTAACGATCCGCCCTCGCTGACCGTCGCGATGTGCACCGAGTCATCCAGTATTTCCACATCGGCGTCAGTCTCGATATCGGCGGCAGTAACTTCACCGGCCGACTCCTTCGAAATTCTTAACGTCTTAGATTCGTTGCCGTGCAACTTAAATGGCACTTGCTTGAGATTTAGAATGACGTCGGTCGCATCCTCGACGACGCCTTTGATTGACGAGAACTCGTGTTCGACTCCTTCAATCTTTACTGCTGTGACGGCAGCGCCTTCGATTGAAGAAAGCAGGGCGCGACGAAGGGAATTACCCACCGTGGTGCCAAAACCACGCTCGAAGGGTTGCGCCGAAAAGCGCCCATACCGTTCGGTGAGCGTTTCCGAGTCTGCCGCCAAGCGCCGCGGCATTTGAAATCCAGTCCACAAATTATTTTGGTCCATAGCCATAGCTTTGATTCCCGATTTTTAGAAAAACTGTTATCCGCAGGCCGCGTTCGCCCGAGGCCTGCGGGTCTTATTACTTGCTGTACAGCTCAACGATTAGTTGTTCATTAATTGAGCGATCGATATCTTCGCGCGCCGGCAGTCCACTAATGCGAGCTGACATCTCGCCACCATCCTGCGAAATCCAAGCCGGCCGCCCACGCCCGGAAGCGGTTTGCCACGCGCTCTCGATGTGCGGATTTTTTTGGCTGCCCTCTTTTATGGTGAGTGTTTCGCCGGCCCGTACCTGATACGAAGGAATGTCGACCTTGCGACCATTAACCATCACGTGGCCGTGGTTCACCAGCTGGCGGGCCTGTCGCCGGGAAGTAGAAAATCCGGCGCGGTAAACTGCATTGTCCAAACGTCGCTCGAGCAGGAACAACAGGTTCTCGCCTGTAATTCCCTTCATGCGTGCCGCGCGTTCGAAATAGTTGCGGAACTGTCCTTCGAGGACGAAGTAGATGCGTTTCACCTTCTGCTTTTCGCGCAACTGCTGGCCGTAACCGACCAACGCCTTGCCGCGACGCATGGAATTACCATGTTGTCCGGGCGGCTGTGTGCCGCGTTTTTCGATCGGACAAGACGGCTTGTAACACCTGTCACCCTTAAGGAAAAGCTTTGCGCCTTCGCGGCGACACAAACGGCACACCGCATCTCTATACCTAGCCAAGTTGTTTCTGCCTCCAGTCTATTAGTTCAAGACGGAAAAGTTTACAGGCCAATGGCCCTTCATCCTTTAGGTTAATCAAACTCAAATCTACGATCTCAAATCTGAGATCTCAGATTTCAAAAAACAAGACTTCAAAACCAATTAAACTCTGCGGCGCTTTGGCGGCCGGCATCCGTTGTGCGGAATTGGTGTCGTATCGCGAATGGTGACCACTCTGATCCCAGCATTCGCTATGGCACGAATCGCCGATTCACGCCCGCCGCCCGGCCCTTTCACGCGAACTTCACACTGCTGCATTCCGGCCTCGTGTGCCTTTTTTGCAGCTTCGTAGGCGGCTTGCTGCGCGGCGAAAGGAGTTCCTTTTCGCGAACCGCGAAAGCCGCGCGCGCCGGCGGATGACTGCGCAATTAGATTACCTTCCAAATCGGTAATCGAAATCATCGTGTTGTTGAAAGAGGCGGCGACGTGCGCGATTCCTGCCGGCACATTCTTCTTCTCTTTCTTACGAAAAACTTTTTTCTTTCCAGTAGTAGCTTTTGCCATTTTGTCAGTAGTCCGTTATCAGTTGTCAGTTGTCAGTTGTCAGTTGTTACGCGATTCGTAGTTCACAACGAACTACCAACAACGGAGAACTGACGAATAACTATTTCTTACCTGGTGCTTTCTTCTTGGCGATGGTGGCGCGACGCGGGCCCTTGCGAGTGCGAGCGTTTGTATGCGTACGCTGGCCGCGAACCGGAAGCGCGCGGCGATGTCTCAATCCGCGATAGCAACCGATGTCCATCAACCGTTTGATATCCATCTGCACACGCTTGCGCAGGTCGCCTTCGATCTCTCCCTGCGCTTCAAGAATAGCCCTGATGCGACTCAGCTCATCCTCGCTCAGATCCCTGACGCGAGTATCAAGATTCACTGCCGCCTCTTTAAGAATCGAGCTCGAGCGCGAACGACCGATACCGTAAATGTAAGTCAGACCCACCTCGGCTCTTTTGTTCGGTGGAAGATCGACGCCTGCTACACGTGCCATTTGTTTACTTCGTCTCCGTTAACTCTCGTATCTGATGGCGGAAGCCAAATTCGCAATCGCAAATCCGCAATCCGAAATTCAATTATCCTTGCCGCTGTTTGTGTTTAGGGTTGACGCAAATCACCCGTACCACGCCCTTGCGATGAATGACCTTACACTTGTCGCACATTTTTTTTACCGAAGCGCGAACCTTCATTGCTACACCCCCAAAAACTTCACTCACTTGTACCGGTAGGTAATTCGACCGCGATTGAGATCGTATGGCGAAAGCTCTACAAGCACTCTGTCACCGTGTAGGATGCGAATAAAATGCTTGCGCATTTTTCCCGAAACGTGCGCAAGCACTTGATGCTGACTCTCTTCCAACTCCACCCGAAACATTGCGTTAGGCAACGTCTCCAGGACCTTGGCCATAACCTCAATAGCCTCTTCCTTAGCCATATCATCTCGGAATGAATTTGACTGTACCGACAAACTGCAAATAGTAGCACGCAGATTGGCCTTTGCCAAGGCGCGCCAGCCGTTGAACTTACAGCCCTAACTGGAGCCTACGACCGCCGCCTCGGAAGGCTTTGCGATGGCAACTCGGGTTAGCACTTCCGGCCCTTCCTCGGTTATTGCAATCGTGTGCTCGACGTGGGCGCTGGGTTTTCCGTCCAGGGTTACGACCGTCCAACCGTCGGCCAGCACCTTGGTGTGATGCGTCCCCAAATTGATCATGGGCTCCACCGCAAACACATATCCAGCCTTTATTTTCGGTCCCTGGCCGGGCTTTCCGTAGTTGGGAATTTGCGGGTCCTCGTGCATGCGACGGCCAATTCCATGGCCAACATAATCACGGACCACGGAATAACCGTGTCCCTCAGCGTGTTGTTGGACCGCGGCGCCAATGTCCCCCAGATGCTTGCCCGGACGGCACTGGTCTATCGCCAGATCAAGACATTCTTCGGTAATGCGCACGAGCTGTAACGTCTCTTCACTCACCGTACCCACCAGAACCGTGATGGCGGTGTCACCAACAAAGCCTTCGAGCGTGGCGCCGCAATCGATCGAAAAAATGTCGCCGTCCTTCAGTTTGTAGTCCGAAGGAAAGCCATGGACCACTTGTTCGTTAACCGAAGCACAGATCGAATAAGGAAAACCGTGGTAACCCTTGAACGTCGGCAGCGCACCGGCATCGGTAATCATTTTTTCAGCCGCGCGATCGATTTCCCGAGTCGTCACGCCGACAGCGGCCAGGTTGCGAAGCTCTTGCAACACGAGCCCGGCAAGTTGCCCGGCCGCTCGCATCTTTTCGAGCTCACGTTTTGACTTTCCGATAATCATAACAACCGTGAAAGGTGAATAGTAAGAAGTGACAAGTTTCCAGCCGTCTTAACCACGGCGCACTTTTCACTTTTCATTTTTCACTGCCTTCTCAATGTCGCGATAGATATCTTCCGGCTCTCTGGTTCCATCGACAACGAACAGGACATTCCTGCCTTCGTAATAGTCCAGCAACGGCCGGGTTTGTTCTTCGTAAGTAATCAGTCGCGCTTCGACTGTCTCGGGCCTGTCGTCGGCCCGATGGACCAGTTGGGTTTGCGGATGCAGGTCGCAAACATTATCAACCCGGGGCGGTCGGAAATAGATGTTATAGATTTCACCGCAGACAGGGCAATTGCGACGGCCAGTCATACGTTTGGCCAGCAGCTCGCGCGGCATGCGAATCTCAATTGCCTGAATCGTATTGCCTTGTTCGGCGGCCAACTGTTCCAACATCGCCGCCTGCGCCGGCGTGCGCGGAAAGCCGTCGAGAATGTAACCGTTGCGGCAATCCTCCTGCGCTGTTCGCTCCCGGACAACGCGAATCGTCACATCGTCAGGCACCAGTTGCCCCGCTGCCATCAGCACGCGCACTTCATCGGCAAGAGGCGTCTGCGCTTCTTTCAAAGCGCGAAACATGTCGCCGGTAGAAATTTGCGGGAGATGCAGCCGCTCCTGAAGCAATCGCGCCTGCGTACCTTTTCCGGCACCAGGCGCTCCCATCAGCACGATGATCTTGGGCATAAAAGATTTTCGATTGCCGATTGCCGATTGGTTTCTAAATCTCAGCTCGCGAACCTGTAAACAGGAAGCTCTCGTAACAACAAGAAGCTTGCCTCAAAATCGGCAATCGGCAATCGGAAATGTTTAGGCGCGCCGTCCACGCAAACGACCACCGCCACCGAGGAATCCTTCGTAGTTTCTCATGACGAGTTGCGCTTCGATTTGCGCGACTGTATCCATGGCCACGCCGACGAGAATCAGCAACGAGGTACCGCCAAAATAAAACTGGTAGCCCATGCCGGTTGGTATCCAGGAAAGACCGGGAGTGCCGCTTACAAAAGCATCCAGGGCGGTGCCTATAAACGGCAGGCGCGCCACCTTAAAGCCGCTCAACATGAACTGCGGAACAAAGGCGACCAGCGCCAGGTAAACGGCGCCGACCACGGTCAGGCGAGTAAGAATGCTGTTCAAGTACTCGGCGGTAGCTTTGCCCGGCCTGATACCCGGCATAAAGCCGCCATGCTTGCGCAGGTTGTCAGCCACTTCTTCTACGTTGAAGACAATCGAAACATAAAAGAAAGTGAAGAACACAATCAGCGAAATAAAGATTAGCTCGTAATAAGGATCGCTGGCGTGAAATGTCTGAAAAAAGTTCCAGACGGCGAGCCACGTGCTCGATCCTCGCCAGCCTATATGATTCTGGTCCGGCGGGAACGCGGCAAACAAACTCTGCGGCATCGACAAGACTGACGACGCGAAGATCACCGGGATAACGCCGCCCATATTGATTTTCAGCGGCATAGTAGTTTGCTGGCCGCCGACTACCTGCCGACCGACGTGACGTTTGGCATAACTGACGGGCACTTTACGTCGCGCAGCTTCAACGAAAACGATAAAGGCGATAATGCCAACCAGGGCTACGAGCAATCCAATCACACCAAGCGTTTCCAAAGTGTCACCGCTGCGCACGCGCTCAAACACCTGTTGCACGCCGCGCGGCAGACCGATGACGATGCCCGCAAAGATTAGCAGCGAGATGCCGTTGCCGACGCCGCGGTCAGTGATTTGTTCACCCAACCACATTACAAAGATCGTGCCCGTCGTCAGCGTCAATACGGTCGTCAGCAAAAAGCCCCAGGTTGGCGCGCCGACTCCGTTAACCTGCAACCAATGGGCAACAAACGAAGTTTGAATGCCGGCCAGGCCCACCGTTAAGTATCTGGTCCATTGATTGATCTTCTGCCGGCCCATCTCGCCCTCTTCCTGCAACTTTTTCAATTGCGGCGAGACGACGGTCATAAGCTGAAGAATGATCGAGGCGGTGATGTAGGGCGTTACGCCCAGCGCGAAAATTGAAATCGTGCGGAAGTTGCCACCGGAAAAGAGATCGAGAACGCCGAGCAGAGTGCCGGCCACATCGTGCCACACCTGATCCAGCCGATCCTTATTAATCCCCGGCGCACCAATGTGCGCGCCCAGGCGATAGACCGCGAGCATGCCGAGCGTAAACAAAATGCGCCGGCGTAGATCCGGCACATTGAACATGTTGCGTACTGCCGCTAAAAACTTTTCCATGCTTTTTCCAATGGCACAGACTCTGGTCTGGGCTTTTCAGTGGCATAGACTTTAGTCTGTGCACTTTGACGGCATCGACTTCAGTGTATGATCTCCAGTAGCGCAGGTCTTACACAGACTCAAGTCCGTGCTACTCAATTACGCTAACGGCGCCGCCGGCTTTCTCAATCTTTTCCCGCGCGCTTTTGGTAAAGCGATGAGCGGAAATGCGAAGCGGTTTCGACAGCTCTCCGTTGCCGAGCACAACCACATCGTGTTTGGCCTTCTTAATAATTCCGCGGTTATGCAACAGCTCCGGGGTCACTTCTTCGTCCGCCTGAAAACCACGATCAAGGGCCGCCAGACTTACTTCCAACCAGCGTTTCTTGAAAATATTCGTAAAGCCGCGCTTGGGGAGTCGTCGATGAAGGGGCATCTGGCCGCCTTCGAAACCGATCTTGGCGGAATAACCCGAACGAGACTTTTGACCCTTCTCGCCGCGGCCTGCAGTTTTTCCCAGACCCGAACCAGGCCCTCTGCCGACACGTTTCTTTTTGTGAACCGAACCTCGGCTGGGATGAATGTTGTTAAGACTTAAGGCCATGATGTTTTGACTCTTCTAACTTTGATCTGCGTACTTTGAACTTTGATTAAGAACCTGGCGGCTTGTACCGAGCATTACAAAGTACCAAGCACTAAGTACAAAGTTCGTTGTTTATTCAACAATCCGTAACAAGTGCGGCAGCTTCGCAACCGCGCCGCGCATGGACGCATCATCGGGGCGTTCCACAATCTGATTCAGCTTCGTCAAACCGAGACTGCGGACCATTAGCTTATGCGTTTTCGGGGTCGCAATAAAGCTTCGGTAGTACTGAATGCGAATCTTGCCACCCGCAGCTTTCTCACTCTTTTTTGTTCGCTTCTCTGCCATAAACGCCTCGTAAATAGTGAATCGTAAATCGTAAATAGTAAAACCTGAATCGTGAATACTTTTAATTCATAAACCTTGAATCTCGAATCGCGCCTTGGCGCTTTTCCCATTTACGATTCACGATTTACGATTCACGATTCACGACTACATATCTTCGAGCTGCTTGCCGCGCAAACGCGCTAGCTCCATCGGATCCTTCATTCGCAACAGCGCGTCAAACGTAGCGCGCACCACGTTGTGCGGGTTTGTCGATCCTAAAACTTTCGTGCGCACATCATGCACGCCAACTGCTTGCATTACCGCGCGGACGGCGCCACCGGCAATAACGCCAGTGCCTGCCGAAGCCGGTTTAACTAACACCCGGCCGGCGCCGAATTTTCCTATCAACTGGTGAGGCACCGTGTTCTTGATCAAAGGCACGCGGATCAAACTTTTCTTGGCCGCTTCGATCGCTTTCTTTATGGCCAGCGGCACTTCGCGCGCTTTGCCTGTCCCAAATCCGACATGCCCGCCTTCATCGCCAACGACGACCAGCGCCGCGAACGACATATTCTTGCCGCCCTTTACGACTTTGGTGACGCGGTTGATGGAAATCACTTGATCTTTCAGATCAAGCCCCTGGAAAGCAATACGTTGTTTGGGTTGTCTCATTATTTCTCTTTACTCTGCTTCTCTTTTTTCTTACGCGGCTTTGCTTCCACCGCTTCCGGCTCAGCTTCAGCTTCAACTTCCGCCGCAACTGCTTCATTCTTGTTGAGCCCGGCCGCGCGCGCAGCGTCAGTTAAAGCTTTGACACGCCCGTGATAAAGATAGCCGCCGCGATCGAAAACCACGCTTTCGATCCCTTTTTCCAAAGCGCGCTCAGCGATTGCTTTGCCAATTCGTTGCGCGGCTGCAAGGTTCCCGCCGGTGGTGCCGCGCAAATCCTTTTCCGTCGTCGAGGCCGAAACGATCGTCTGTCCATTTAGATCGTCAACAACCTGCGCATAGATGTGATTCAAGCTGCGATAAACCGCCAGCCGAGGCCGCTCGCTGCTGCCTTTGACTTTGCGGCGAATGCGCCGGTGAATCGCTTCGCGAACTATTGCTCTACTCGTGTTTGCCATTGCGTTTAGTAAATCGTGAATCGTGAATCGTAAATGGTAAAAACAGAATCAGCGTTCAATTTCCGGCTGTTTACTGTTTGCTGTTTACTGTCGACTACTTGCCAGTCTTGCCCGGCTTCAACTTGATGGGCACATCCGCATAACGAATGCCCTTGCCCTTGTACGCGTCCGGCTTGCGCAACTGGTGCATCTCGGCCGCGACCTGTCCCAATTTTTGCTTGTCGATGCTGGTCAGCGTCAAGGTTGTTTGATACTGCTGAATGCTTCCCTTGGTCGTCATACGCTCGGCCTTTGCTTCCACGCCTTCAGGCAGCGGGAACTCGATCGGATGCGAATAACCAAGCGAGAAAACAATGCGCTTTGCCTGCACGTCGGCTTTATAACCAACTCCGACCACGTCCATCTGCCGCGTGAAGCCTTCGGTAACGCCGACGATGGCGTTGTTGGCCAGCGCGCGCGCCAAGCCGTGCAATGGCGCCAGATCATCCGACGTGCGTTCGGCCTGCAACTGGTCCCCTTCCAACTTGAAACTGATGCCTGCTGGAATCGGGGTTTTCAGATTTCCCTTGGGGCCCTTGACCTCGAGCGTCTCGTCATGAATCGTGACCGAAACCCCTTTCGGAAGCGTGATTACTTTTTTGCCAATGCGCGACATGGTTAACCTCAAGGATGAAGGCGGAAGTATGAAGGATGAACGTTAGTCCCCCCACATTCTTTCATCCTTCAGCCTTCATACTTCATCCTTTAATAAATCTGTGCCAACAACTCTCCGCCCATATTTTCACGGCGCGCAGATTTCCCGCTCATCAAACCTTTTGAAGTGGAAACAATGTTCACGCCATAGCCGCCGAGCACTTTCGGAATTTCGCCCGAGCCGACATAGACACGCCGCCCCGGCCGCGAAACTCTTTCGAGGTGCGTGATTGAAGACGTGCCGCGCGCATCGTAACGAAGAAAGATGCGAATGGTCCGCTTCAAGCCTTCGCCCTTGAGGACAAAGTTATTGATATAACCCTCTTCTTTGAGAATGCGGGCAATTTCAAGTTTCAACTTCGAAGCCGGGATATCCGCGCGCGAGTGCTTAGCCGCAATCGCGTTGCGGATTCGCGTCAACATATCGGCGATAGGATCAGTCATTCTTAACTCCAAAAGATGTCCGTCGTCCGTGGTTAGTCGTCAGTTGCAACTGACAAGCAACAACTGACCACCGACCAATTACCAACTAGACTTAACGACGCCGGGAATTTGCCCCTCGAGCGCCAACTGGCGAAAACAGATGCGGCACAAATTAAACTTTCGCAGATAGCCGCGGGCTCGGCCGCAACGTTTGCAGCGAGTGTAGGCGCGCACCGCAAACTTGGGCTTGCGTTCTGATTTCGCGATTAATGATTTCTTTGCCATAACGTTTCGTAAATTGTGAATCGTAAATCGTAAATAGTTCGTTTGACGTAAACTTGAAACTGTAAATCGCTGCTACTTCTATTCACGATTTACGATTGACGATTTACGTCCTGAAGGGCATCCCCAGCCCTTTCAAAAGTGCGCGTGCCTGCTCGTCGTCTCGCGCTGTCGTAACAATTGAAATGTTCATGCCGCGCTGCTTGTCGACCTTGTTAAAGTCAATCTCCGGAAAGATCAACTGCTCGCGCACACCGATTGTGTAGTTACCGCGGCCATCAAATGCCTTTGGCGAAACGCCGCGAAAGTCTCTAACGCGCGGCAAGGCTATCGATACCAACCGGTCCAAAAACTCATACATACGATCGCCACGCAGCGTGACCGACACGCCGATAGGCATGCCCTGGCGCAGCTTGAACGACGCGATCGACTTTTTTGCTTTAGTGACGACGGGCTTCTGGCCCGTGATCGCGCGCAATTCGTCGGCCGCCGTATCCAATATCTTGGCGTTGGCAATTGCTTCGCCCATGCCCATGTTCAGCACGACTTTTTCGACGCGCGGCACGGCCATCGGGTTCTTGATGCCAAACTCCTTGGCGATCGCCGGAGCAACTTCTTTTTGATAACGCTCTTTTAGTCTTGCTGCCATCTCAACCTCGTGAATCGTAAATATTGTCGTCAGTGGTCAGTTGTTCGTGGTCCGTTGTTCCTTATGCGTTCGTTTCCGTCACCACCAGCGTTAACAATTCAACCCTAACAACTGACAACGGACTACTGACAGCACCCAGTTACGATTTACCCATCTTTACTTCTCAAGCGAATGTCCGCTGGCCGCGGCCACGCGAATCTTCGAACCATCGCTTTCAATTTGATATTTCACGCGCGTCGGCTTGCCTGACTGCGGATCGATCAATTGCACGTTGGAAATATTGATAAACGCTTCTTTCTCGATTATGCCGCCGCCGCGATTGCTCTGCGGGCTGGCCTTCTGATGACGCTTGATAACGCCCGCGCCCTCAACTTTTATTTTTCCAGTGACCGGCGCCACCTCCAGCACGCGACCACGCTTGCCCTTGTCGCGACCGGCAATAATCACCACCTGATCGTTCTTCTTGATTTTTGAGCGTTTTGTTCCCGCCATGACCTTAGATAACCTCCGGCGCGAGTGACACGATTTTCATAAAATTCTTGTCACGCAGTTCGCGCGCAACCGGACCAAACACGCGCGTGCCGATCGGTGTGCCGTCTTCTTTAATCAGCACTGCTGCGTTTTGATCGAAACGAATGTAGGTGCCATCCTTGCGTCGCACTTCCTTGCGGGTGCGCACAATCACGGCGTCCTGCACCGTCCCTTTTTTGATGGTGCCGTCGGGTGACGCTTCTTTCACAGTCACTTTTATCCGATCGCCCAGGCCGGCAATCTTTCCCGTCGAGCCGCCAATCGGCATGATCATTTCGACCCGCCTTGCGCCTGAGTTGTCGGCGACCTCCAAAGAGGTCTGCATCTGAATCATCGCTCTACCTCATTTCGGACTTCGCGTTTCGAATTGCGAATTTAAGAATCAACTTTCTGCCCGTCTTCAAATCCGAAATCCGAATTCCGCAATCCGAAATTTTACTTAGCTGCCTTCTGCACAATCTCAATTACGCGCCAACGCTTGCGCGCGGACATGGGCCGTGTTTCGACAATCCGCACCTTGTCGCCAACGGTCGCACCCAGCTCGTCGTGGGCCATGAATTTCGAGGTGCGGCGGACATAGCGCCGGTACTTTGTGTGCCGGACCAGGCGATCGACGCGGACTGTCACCGTCTTCGTCATCTTGTCGGAAACTACTGCTCCAACTTTTTGCGACCGATGTGGGCGCTTAACGCTTGCGGCCTTGCCCTCGGTTGCCACTTCGCTACTTTGCTGTTCGTTCTCTTCTGCCATTTCTTTTCACTCAATCTCGCCGCGCGGTGCGGGGCTCTAATAGTTCTCCGCAACTCTGCGGTGTTTTGCTACTTAGTCGCGGTGGTTTGCCGCTGTCGCGAAATCGTTTGCAAGCGAGCCAGCGATTTCTTTTCGTCGCGGATACGTTTGACCGCGTCTACCTCACCAAGTGCCAGCTTAAACTTCAGCCGAAACAACGACTCTTTTAGGCGAGCAGTCTCGGCCTGCAACTCCTCGGCTGAGAGGTCCAGCATCTTGTCTAACTCTTCGCGGCGTTTCATATGGCGCCCCCCTCCTGGTCGGCACGCGTCACAAACTTCGTCTTGATCGGAAGCTTTTGTGCGGCCAGGCGCATCGCATCGCGCGCCGTCTTTTCATCCACGCCTTCGATCTCGTAAAGAATCCTGCCGGGTTTAACTACCGCCACCCAATATTCAGGCGCGCCTTTGCCTTTACCCATGCGTGTTTCTGCCGGCTTCTTGGTCACCGGCTTGTCGGGAAACATGCGAATCCAGATCTTGCCGCCGCGCTTGATGTGCCGAGTCATCGCAATACGCGCGGCTTCGATTTGGCGATCCGTAATCCAGGCCGGCTCCAAACACTTGAGCCCAAACTCACCAAAGCTGATCTCGCTGCCACGAGTCGCGATGCCAGACATGCGTCCGCGCATCTGCTTTCGGTGCTTAACTTTTTTCGGCATCAACATGATTAATGCGTCCTTTGTTCGTTGTTAGTTGTCAGTTGCAAAAAACAAATTCAACTGACCACGGACAACTGACTACTGACTACCCTCTCCGCGCGGCCGTCTGCCATCCGAACCACCGCCGCCTTCACGCTCGCGCCGGGTGCGCGGCCTGCGCTCGCGTTCGCCCATGCGTGTTTCGTTTATGGGATCCGATCCGGTGCCGCGGGCCATCGCCGCTTTTGCGTCGAGGATTTCGCCGCGATAAATCCAAACCTTCACACCGATCTGACCAAAGGTTGTTTTAGCTTCAGCCAAACCATAGTCGATGTCCGCGCGCAAAGTGTGCAGCGGCAGCCGTCCCTGCAGGTGCCACTCACTGCGCGCGATTTCCGCGCCGTTCAATCGACCGCTAACCTTGACCTTAATTCCCTGCGCGCCAAACCGCAGCGACTCTTCAACGGCTTTGCGCATGGCGCGTCGAAACGCGATACGCTTCTCGAGCTGCGCCGCAATCTTTTCCGCCTGCAGCTGAGCATTCAATTCAGGTTTGTGAATCTCTTGAATCGAAACCAGAACTTCACGACCGGTCTTGGCGGACAAGTCAGTTTTCAACTTATCAATTTCGGCGCCCTTGCGGCCAATGATGATTCCGGGTCGAGACGTATAGATAACAATCTTCAGCCGGTTGGCGGCGCGTTCGACGTCAACGTGCGAAACGCCGGCGCCGGCAAAGCGCTGTTTCAAATCGCGCTTGAGCTTGAGATCTTCCAACAAGAACTCGCCGTACTGTTTCTTCGCGAACCAGTGGGAGTGCCAGTCCTTGTTATAGCCAAGGCGGAACCCATATGGATGAACTTTCTGACCCACAATCTTCTCCAGTTCTGCTTTTAAAAATCTGAGATCTCAAGTTTGAAATTTCAAATTCATCATCATTGAGAAGTCAATATCTCAAATCTGATAGCCTAGTCCGTCTTACTCTTCCGCCTTCGCCCTCTTCTTCGAAGCTCGCTTAGCGGCCTTCGTCTCGCCCTCAGCCTTAGCGGCTGCATCTGATCTGTCGGAAGCTTCCGTTCTTGGCGCTACGCGCTTGGCTCTTGGCGCTGCGGCCGCGCCGCCCCGCTTTCGGCCTTTGTTCTCTGCCAATTTGGCCGGCTTCGCAGCCGCTGTTGCAGCGCGTTTGCCTTTTGCGTCCGGTTCAGGTTTCGCGTCGTTCGAAAGCAGGATCGTCACATGACAAAAGTGTCGTTGTTCGCGGTACGCTCGACCTTGCGGCGCCGGTCGAACCCGGCGTCGGTTCTTGGTTGGTCCGCGATCGACGAACGCTGTCTTCACCCACAAATCATCCGGATCGATGGCGACGTTAGCTTTTTCCGCTGCTTCGTTTGCATTCGCAATGGCCGAGCGCATGCACTTCTCAATTAACAGCGAAGCACGCTTGCTTGAATAGCGCAGGATCGCCAGCGCCTTATTGACGTCTTTGCCGCGGATCATATCCACAACGAGCCGCGCCTTCTGCGCCGACCCTCGTAAATACTTTGCACTTGCTATCGCTTCCATCTCTAACCCCAGTTTCAAGTTTCAAGTTTCAAGGTTTCAAGTTCCATGTTTCAGTGCTTGAGACTTGAAACTTGAAACTTGAAACTCTATTTCGGTGCCGCGGGCGCCGCTGCCGGCGCTACCTTCGTCGCCTTTTCTACCTTCGTGCCCGAATGTCCTTTGAACGTCCGGGTCGGCGCAAACTCGCCGAGCTTATGGCCCACCATGTTTTCCGTCACATAAATCGGCAGGTGTCGCTTGCCGTTGTGCACTCCAAACGTCAAGCCAACCATGTCTGGCGTGATGGTCGAGCGCCGTGACCAGGTCTTGATCACCGGGGGACGGTTGCCGCCTGCGCGCACTCGCTCGACAGCTTTCAGAACGCTGTCGTCAATGTACGGGCCTTTTTTAACTGAACGTGCCATATTTTCGTCTCGCTCCGCTCGACTCACAGTTTCGAGTTTCGAGTTTCGA
>DNND01000124.1:36100-39321 GCA_003488005.1 Blastocatellia bacterium
CGAGTTTCGAGTTTCGAGTTCAGTGGTTTGAGTTATTCCTAACTCGAAACCCGAAACTCGGAACCCGAAACTCATTTCGTTCTTCTGTCCTTCAAAATCATTCGCTGCGTGCGCTTATTACTTCTGGTTTTGTAACCGCGCGTCGGTTGTCCCCAGGGCGTCACCGGATTGCGGCCGCCGGAAGTCTTTCCTTCACCGCCACCATGCGGGTGGTCCACCGGATTCATGGCCACACCGCGGACCTTGGGTCGCAGACCCTTCCAACGCGAGCGTCCGGCTTTTCCTAACGAAACATTTTCGTGCTCGATGTTGCCAACCTGGCCCACCGTCGCCTTGCAAACCAGCGGCACGCGCCGCACTTCGCCCGAGGGCATGCGAAGCTGGGCGTAGTCGCCTTCTTTCGCAACCAACTGCGCGAACGCGCCTGCGGACCGCGCCATTTGCCCGCCCTTACCGGGACGTAATTCGATGTTATGAATTTGCGTGCCCAACGGAATATTAATCAGCGGCAAAGTGTTACCCGGCAGAATGTCAGCGTCGGCGCCGCTCATGATCGTCTTGCCAACTTCAATACCCGTTGGCGCGATGATGTAACGCTTTTCGCCGTCGATATAAGTCACCAGAGCAATATGCGCTGAGCGATTCGGATCGTATTCAATCTGCGTAATGCGTCCGGGCACGCCTTCTTTGTCGCGTTTGAAATCGACGATGCGATAGAAGCGCTTGTGACCGCCGCCCCGACGGCGCACTGTAATTCTGCCGTCGTTATTCCGACCCGAGATGCGTTTCTTCGGCTCAAGCAAGGCCTTTTCCGGGACCGCGCCAGCCGTCAACTCATCGCGCGTCAGATAAGTTTGATAGCGGCGCGCCGGAGATGTTGGAGTAAGTTTCTTTATTCCCATAACTCAAGAGTCTCAAGTTTCAAGTTTCAGGTTTCAAGTTTCAGGCTGGTAACTTGAAACCTGAAACTTGAAACTTGAAACTAAATGCTTTCACCGTAATCGACCGGCTTCTCGCCGTGTTTCAGGGTCACGTACGCTTTTTTCCAGGACGGCTTGCGACCTTCAAAGCGGCCGCGGCGCGCCATTTTGCCCATGAAGTTGATCGTGTGCACGTGGTCCACCTTCACCTGAAAAATCGTCTCGACGGCGGACTTGATTTCGGGTTTCGTCGCGTGCG
This sequence comes from Blastocatellia bacterium, assembly GCA_003488005.1. Taxonomy (GTDB): domain Bacteria; phylum Acidobacteriota; class Blastocatellia; order Pyrinomonadales; family Pyrinomonadaceae; genus PSRF01. The sequence continues at coordinate 37,280 of DNND01000124.1, forward strand.
TATCAACCCTAAAAGTCAGCAACTGTCGCGTGTCCTGCGATTCTTCTTTTGCCACCAAAGCCTTTTCCGTAATCACGGGCGACTTGATGATGTCCCAAACTGTTCTCATTGGTTAGGCCGCCTCCTTCTTACGTTTTGGCGCCGCCTTCGGACTCTTCACCGCCGGCTTGCGTGCGCGCTTTGGTTTGACCGGCTCGGCTGCCGCGGCTTCGACGCTCGCTTCTTCGGCGGGCTCATCGCCGGCGCCATTCTCTTTCTTTGGTCCCAGCAACTGTTCGATCTCTTTTAGCGCCGCCTCGGAAATAACCAGCCGCTCGTGATAGAGCAGGTCGTAGATATTCAAACTGAAACTGTTGACTACCTTCGCGCTCTGCACATTTCTGGTGGAGAGCATCAGGTTATCGTTATCCAACGAATCGACGATCAGCGTCTTGCCTTCGAGACCGAGCTTCTGAAGTGAAGCAATAAAATCTTTCGTCTTTGGTTTATCGAGGGTCCAGCCATCGATCAAAACAACCTTGCCTTCGCGGACTCGCGCTGAAAGCGCTGAGCGCAACGCGCCTTGCCGCATTTTCTTCGGCATGTTGTAGGACCAGTCGCGCGGTTGCGGTCCGTGCACATTGCCGCCGCCTTTCCAAAGCGGCGAGCGCAGCGACGCAATGCGCGCGCGGCCTGTGCCTTTTTGCTTCCAAAGCTTGCGGCCGGCGCCGGAAACGTCGCCGCGAGTCTTGGTCGCGGACGTTCCCTGCCGCCCGTTGGCCATGAAGTTGCGCACCGCGGCGTGGATCAGGCCTTCATTCAAAGGCGCGCCAAACACCGCGTCCGACAACTCGACCTCGCGAATCTCTTCGTTCTTTAAATTGCGCACCTTAACGGTAGGCATGTCTTCTACTCCGTAGACGGAATGATGAATTCGGAACGATGAATGATGAGTTCATCTTTCCTCGTTCATCGTTCATCCTTTGTTTTTCTGTCTCGCAGCCTTCTTCACTACAACTACACTCCCATTCGGGCCGGGCACCGCGCCGCGAATCATCAGCAAATTATTTTCAGCATCGACTCGCGCAACTGTTAACCCTTTTACCGTGATGCGGGCATCGCCCATGTGGCCTGACGAACGCATTCCCTTCATGACTCGTGAAGGGTAAGCCGAGGCGCCAATCGAGCCGGGCGCACGCACGTTCATCGAACCGTGCGATTCAGGACCGCGATTAAAATGGTGGCGCTTGACCGTGCCCGCAAACCCACGTCCTTTGGATTTGCCGACTACTTCGACCAGGTCGCCGTCAGCAAACTGATCGACCAGAATCTTGTCGCCGACATTCGTCTCGCCGTCGGAATCTTCCACGCGAAACTCTTTAAGAATGCGCGTCGGCGGAATACCGCCACCGGTCTTTTCAAAGTGGCCGCGCATCGGCTTGGTCACATTCTTTAGCTTGACGGGCTTTTCGTCGACGAGTCCGACCTGCACGGCGTCGTAACCATCAGCTCCGGCCGCAGTTTTCTTTTGCACCACGACACATGGACCAGCCTTGATCACGGTGACCGGCGTAACCATGCCGTCCGCCGCAAAAATCTGCGTCATGCCAATTTTTCTTCCGATGATTCCGTTAATCATTGTCGATTTCCGATTGCCAATTGCCGATTGCTATTCCCGCCTCGGCAAGTTTCCCATTTCAAGAGCCAACTTCCCCACCAATCGCCATTCGGCAATCGGCAATTGGAAATCGGCAATGTCGTTACTGCCGACCGAAAGCTTTGATTTCAACGTCCACGCCGGCGGGCAGGTCCAGCTTCATCAGCGCATCAACTGTCTGCGGCGTCGGATCGAGAATATCCATCAGACGCTTATGCGTTCTGATTTCAAACTGCTCACGCGATTTCTTATCGACGTGTGGCGAACGAAGCACAGTCCACTTGTTCTTGACGGTCGGCAGGGGTATTGGCCCAGCCACGCGCGCGCCCGTTCGCTTCGCTGTTTCCACGATCTCGGTGGTGGACTGGTCCAGCACGCGGTGATCGTAGGCTTTCAGTCTGATTCT
>DNND01000124.1:39688-39993 GCA_003488005.1 Blastocatellia bacterium
TGCCTACTGCTCCTGCCTACTGCCTACTCGACGACTTCGCTGACCGTGCCCGCGCCAACCGTGCGGCCACCTTCGCGAATAGCGAAGCGCAAACCCTTCTCCATCGCGATGGGTGCGATCAACTCGATCTCCATCGCCACGTTGTCGCCCGGCATCACCATCTCTACTCCTGCCGGCAAGTGCGCCACTCCCGTCACGTCCGTGGTCCGAAAGTAAAACTGTGGCCGGTAACCGGTGAAGAACGGCGTGTGTCGTCCGCCTTCTTCCTTCGTCAGCACGTAAGCTTCGGCCTTGAACTTCGTGTG
>DNND01000124.1:40293-40940 GCA_003488005.1 Blastocatellia bacterium
AACTTCGTGTGCGGCGTGATCGATCCCGGTTTGACTATCACCTGGCCCCGCTCAATGTCCTTACGTTCAACTCCGCGCAGCAATAAGCCAACGTTGTCGCCCGCCGTGCCTTCGTCCAGCAGCTTCTTGAACATCTCAACCCCGGTCACTACTGTCTTGATCGTCGGCTTGATCCCCACTACCTCTACCGTCTCGTTCACCTTCACTTTGCCGCGCTCAACTCTTCCCGTCGCCACTGTGCCGCGACCCTGAATCGTGAAAATGTCTTCTACCGGCATCAAAAACGGCTTCTCGACGTCGCGCACCGGCGTCGGAATGTAACTGTCGACAGCTTCCATCAGCTCTTCGACCGTCTTCTCCCAAACCGGGTCCCCTTCCAAAGCCTTCAACGCCGAACCCTTAATGACCGGAATGTCGTCGCCCGGGAATTCATAAGCGCTCAATAATTCCCGGACCTCTAGCTCAACAAGCTCCAGCAGCTCCGCATCGTCAACCGCGTCCGCCTTGTTCATGAACACCACCATCGCCGGCACACCTACCTGCCGCGCTAACAGAATGTGCTCACGCGTCTGCGGCATCGGGCCGTCGGTCGCGGCAACCACCAGAATCGCGCCGTCCATCTGTGCCGCGCCCGTGATCATGTTCTT
>DNND01000124.1:41327-43577 GCA_003488005.1 Blastocatellia bacterium
ACGTGCGCCGTCGCGATCGTGATACCTCGTGCTTTTTCTTCCGGCGCCTTGTCAATCTGATCGAAAGCCACAAACTGCACCTTCGGATTGCCCTTGGCTAACACTTTGGTGATCGCTGCCGTCAACGTTGTCTTGCCGTGGTCCACGTGCCCAATCGTTCCGATGTTCACGTGCGGCTTACTGCGGTCGAATTTTTCCTTACTCATTTATTTTCCTCGCATTACTCGCGGGACCAAGGTCCCGCAATCTAAACGATGCCTGCAAAGACAGGAGACGCCATCCTTAAGTTACTCGCCCGGTGCCGCCGTTACCCTGAATCTTTGCGATGACTTCTTCCGCAACGTTCTTCGGCGTCTGATCATAGCGTTCGAAATGCATTGTCGAAGTCGCGCGGCCCTGCGTCGCCGAGCGCAAGTCGGTCGTGTAACCAAACATTTCCGACAGCGGAACGAACGACGTTATCACCTGAGCGCCACCGGGCCGCGGCTCGGTCTTTTCGATCTGTCCGCGGCGGCGCATCAGGTCGCCATTAACCGCGCCCATGTAGTCATCGGGCGTGACCACCTCAATGCGCATGATCGGCTCAAGCAAAACCGGCTTGGCCTTGCGCACTGCATCCTGGAAGGCCAGCGAGCCGGCAATGTGGAACGAGCGCTCGTCGGAATCGACCTCGTGGTAATTGCCGTCAAGCAAACGCACCTTGATGTCGACCAGCTCATAGCCCGCCAGGAATCCGCGCGCCATCGCGTCCTTAACTCCCTGCTCGACCGGCTTGATGTACTCCTTCGGAATGGCGCCGCCCGTAATCTTATTCTCGAACACAAAGCCTTCGCCTGGTGCCGGCTCGATCTCAAGCTCAACGTGACCAAACTGGCCGCGACCGCCCGTCTGTTTCTTGTAAATCTCTTTGCCTGGAGCAGGCTGCGTAATCGTTTCGCGATAAGCTACCTGCGGCTTGCCCACGTTCGCTTCAACGCCAAACTCGCGCTTCATGCGGTCAACAATTATCTCCAGGTGAAGCTCTCCCATGCCGGCGATGATTGTCTGGTTAGTCTCGGGATCGGTTGAAACATTGAAAGACGGATCTTCCTGGGCCAGTCGATTCAAGGCTATGCCAAGCTTGTCCTGATCTTGTCGAGTCTTAGGCTCAACCGCGACCCGAATAACCGGCGCGGGAAACTCCATCCTCTCGAGGATAATCGGCTTGTTCTCATCACAAACGGTGTCGCCGGTCGTGACCTGCTTCATACCGCCAATGGCGATAATCTCCCCAGCGCTCGCATCTTCAATATCCTCGCGCTTGTTCGCATGCATGCGCATCAGACGGCCGACGCGTTCTCTGGTTTCTTTAATAGGATTGTAGGCGTAAGAGCCCGCCTTGATCGTGCCGCTGTAAATGCGGACGAACGACAACTGGCCCAGATGCTTGTCCGCCATGATCTTAAAGACCAAACCGGAAAAGGGTGCACTGGCCTCGGGTGGGCGCGCTTCGATTTCTCCAGTTTTAGGATTCAATCCCTCAACTGGCGGAATATCGAGCGGCGAGGGCAAATAATCCACTACCGCATCCAACAAAGTTTGCACGCCTTTGTTTTTGAAGGCTGAACCAGTCACGACCGGAACCAGTTTCAACTCGAGAGTCCCTTTGCGAAGCGCCTTCCGAATCTCTTCTTCAGATATCTGTTCGCCCTCGATGTACTTATGCATCAAGCCGTCATCGACGGACGAAACCGCCTCAACCAACTTTTCACGGGCCGTGGCGGCTGCTTCTTTTAAGTCCTCAGGAATCTCAGTCGTCTCATACTCCGAGCCCTTGCTTTCGTCATTCCAGACGAGTGCTTTCATGGCGATGAGATCGACGACGCCCTTCAACTGATCTTCAAGACCAATGGGGATTTGAATAGCCACGGGATTCGCGCCGAGGCGAGTAATGATGGATTCAAACGAGCGATCAAACGAAGCGCCGGCACGGTCGAGTTTATTAATGAAGCAAATCCGCGGCACGCCATACTTGTCAGCCTGGCGCCAGACGGTTTCCGATTGCGGCTCAACTCCGGCGACGCCGTCAAACACAGCAACTGCGCCGTCGAGCACGCGCAAGCTGCGTTCAACTTCCATCGTGAAATCAACGTGACCCGGGGTATCGATAATGTTGATGCGATGATCGATGTTATTACGTTCCCAGTAACAGGTTGTGGCAGCGCTGGTAATCGTAATACCGCGCTCCTGCTCCTGCTCCATCCAGTCCAT
>DNND01000033.1 GCA_003488005.1 Blastocatellia bacterium
CAAAGCAAACCCTGGGCTGACATTAGCCAACGCTTTCAGCGTTACACCATTTGACCGCACCCACGAATTTTCGATCTTTTGTGAACAGCCGCAATAGGATTAAGAGGTAATAAATGTTTCGTACGTTTCTAAATATCTCGCTTATCGTTGCGTTGGCACTCAGTCCGGTATTGGCGCAGCAACCCGCTGCGACCCCCAGCGTCGAGCGCTTACGTGCGCACATCAACTACCTCGCTTCCGACAAATTGGAAGGACGACGCACCGGAAGCGAGGGCGCGAACCTCGCCGCCGAATACATTGCCAAAGAATTTTCTCGTTACGGTTTGCAACGCAGCATCGGCTGGGACACGCCGGGTATGTCAATCCTGGAAGCTGATTCACCCAATCGTTATTTGCAAAAATTTCCGTACGTTGCCGGAGTCGAAATTGGTAATGGCAATACACTTCGCCTAACACCTCAGAATCCGATTCCGCCGACTGGCCAAGGTACGATTGCTGAACCGATAGATTTTCGTGTTGGCGAGGACTGGATGCCGCTGGGGTTTTCATCGAATGGCCGCGTTGCATTGGCACCCGCAGCTTTCGTTCACTATGGCATTACCGCAACAGACTTGAACTTCGACGACTACAAAGGGCAATCGGTTAAAGGGAACATTGCCATCGCGCTGCAAGGAACCCCTGACGGCGATAATCCTCACGGTCAATTCGCCCGCTATGAAGACGTTCGTTGGAAGGCAATTGCCGCCCGCAACGCCGGAGCGAAAGCTCTATTGCTGATTTCACGCCAGGAAAATTTCAAAGACGAGCCGTTGGTGCGACTAAGGTACGACAACAGCGTAGGGGATGCGGGTTTGCCTGTCGTGGTTATTTCAAGGCAAGCCGCGCGACATATTCTGCTAGCGGGCGGCCAACAAGTAGACCTCGCAAACATCGAGAAGTTTCTCCTCGAAACGGTGGCTCGGAAAGTAGAGTTCGGGCCACCTGGCAATGGAAACAAATCACCGGGGGTGACTTTGCTTAGCTGGCCCGTGATCAGCTTGGAAACCAGCGTCGCGCGCCGCGAAGTCGAGGCCGCCAATGTCGTCGGCATTGTAAATGGGGCTGATCCAATCTTGAAAAACGAATTCATCGTCATCGGCGCGCATTACGATCATCTGGGCCGCGGCGGCGAAGGCAGTTTGGCGCCGCGCGAAGGCGACATCCATCACGGCGCTGACGACAACGCGTCGGGCACGGCAGGTTTGCTTGAACTCGCGCGCATTTTTGCGTCTTCAGGATCGCCGCGACCGCGCCGGACGATTGTTTTCATTGCCTTCAGCGGTGAAGAAGAAGGTTTGCTTGGTTCGAGTTACTACGTCAACCATCCCCTCAGGCCGCTCGAAAACACGGTGGCCATGATCAATATGGACATGATCGGGCGCATGAAGGATAACAAGCTGATCGTCGGTGGCGTGGGCACGGCCGGGGGCTGGCGAAAGGTCATTGATTCCTCCGCGAAGTTTTGGGGAATCGGGGTGACGCCGGTGCCTGCGTCTTATGGCAAGCCGCTTGATGGTACGCTTACCGCGAAACCTGAAGCTTTAGCCATGCGCACAAATCAATCCGCAAACGGCAGCTTGACCGCTTCTTTGGACAGTATTCGTGCTTTGGATCTCACTCTTAGCGAAGACGGCTATGGCCCAAGCGATCATTCCTCGTTCTATGCGAAAAAAGTTCCGGTGCTATTCCTTTGGACCGGTACGCACGAGGACTATCACAAGCCTTCCGACACTGCCGACAAGATCAACTACGAAGACGAATCACACATTCTTAGTTTCGTCGCTCGAATTATTCGCAGCATTGATGCCAGTGACGAGCGGCCTGTGTACACGGTTGCGAAGAGCGAATCGCAGGGACGCACAATGGGCTTTCGTGTCTATCTCGGCACGATTCCCAATTATGCCGACTCAGGGGATGGATTGTTGCTGGATGGTGTGCGCGACGATTCGCCGGCAGCGAAAGCTGGGATAAGAGCGGGAGACCGGATTGTAAAACTGGCTGGCCGCGAGGTGCACAACGTCTACGATTACACTTATGCGTTGGGAGAAATGAAAGCCGGCCAGGAATATGAAGTTGAATTGGTGCGCGGCACCGAGCGTATGAAGTTGACGATCACGCCGGCAGCGAGGAAGTAGTGCAGAGTACTGAGTGATAAGTTAAATAATGAAGGCACGCTAGCAATCGCACCTCAGTACTCATCACTCATCACTCAGTACTATTGCTTACCAGCGCGGCTCGCGATCGCCGCCACCGCCGCCGTAGCCACCACCCCCACCGCGATCGCCGCCGCCGCCGCCACCGTAGCCACCACGACCGCCGCCGCCGCCATAACCACCACGACCACCACCACCGCCGCCACGGTCAGCCCGCGGCTTGGCTTCGTTGACCGTCAAATTGCGACCGCCAAAGTCCTTGCCGTTAAACTGTTCAATGGCCGTAGCCGCCTCTTCCGCTGTCGCCATTTCCACGAAAGCAAAACCGCGTGAACGGCCGGTGTCACGGTCTTCGATTACTGACGCTGATTCCACTGTGCCTGCTGCCGCAAAAGCGTCGCGCAGTTCATCGCTCGTCGTACGGAACGAAAGGTTTCCGACATAAAGTTTGGTACCCATTTTGATCTATCCTTTTGATCGAGTGAAGCGCGGGTAAAAATGAGATCGCAGATTCAAGTTGGGAGTTACTTGATACTTTGGGCGAACGCGACGCACCCGTTGCTCTAAACTGCGAGAGCGGCTTCCAACAAGTTGACAATTATCTCACTCTCTCCTCAGCCGAACGCGGGTCGCATCACGAACACTGACAGGCGCTGATCACCGCTGACGCGCGAGAGCAGGAACAATGGGCCAAGTATGCCTTAGCCCCGGTTTGGACTTCAAGCCTTGGGCCGGCAGTTGTCCGTAGTCCGTTGTCAGTTGCAAAGAAGTTGTCGCTGCCTAATCTAACGAGCAACTTACTACTGGTGGATTCAAGTTTGAAGTGCAACATCCTGAGCGCCAACGGCGCGGACTGGAATAGCCAGGGGCAAGTGCTGAGCAAAGCGAAGCACGTCGCCCCTGGAACAGCACAACAAAAGTTAGAGAGCGCTGAAAGTGCGCAAATAGCTCTCTCGCTGAGACATTATGCCGCTCCTTCAGAGCTTAGACTCTAGCTGCTTCACTTTCCAGGGGCGTCGCGCT
>DNND01000145.1:0-1509 GCA_003488005.1 Blastocatellia bacterium
GGCGCGAAATGCAAAAGCCTGGGGCATCGCCCCAGGGGAAATGCAGTAAAGCGTAACAGCGCTGAAGGCGCGAAATTTTTAGGCGGTGAAGAATCTCCTGTTGGCAATTCATCTTGGTTCACCGCGCCTTATGTCGCGCCTTCAGCGCTGTCTTCTGGGGTATGCTACCCCTGGGGCGATGCCCCAGGCTTTTGCATTTCGCGCCCTTGGCGCTTAGCTGAACCCTACGATCAAAACCCTCATACTGCGACCGCCTCCGATTTTATTGAACCATTCCGTTCGCTGGAGTAAACTCAACCCCACTTGACCGTTTCGGAATTCTGGTGACCCGCAAGCGACACTGGACGATTTATTTGCAACCTCATCCTGACGCAGGCCAAGGGAAACGAAACAGGATGGTTCGCCCCAGGTTCCGATGAGCAAGAGCGTGGAACAGTAATGGTTCCGCACTCGTGGGAGAACAGCGACATGCCAGACATCGAGATCACTTGCGCCGAATGCGGAAACACTTTTCCTTTTACCGAGCGTGAACAGGAATACTATCAGGAACGCAACCTGACTCATCCCAAGCGCTGCAAGCCCTGCCGGGACTCGCGTCGTTCAAATTTTGGCTCCTCAAGAGGAGGTGGCGGGGAACGCGAACGATTCGAGATCACCTGCGATCAATGTGGTAAGCAGGATACGGTGCCTTTCAAGCCTTCGAGTGGACGTCCGGTTCTCTGTGGCGAATGCTTTAGCGCCAGCCGCGCCGCGCAAAGAACCTAGCGTCAAATTTCAAGTTCGAGAGCAGCGTCAGTAATAAACAGATCAGCGTTGACTGTTAAGGCAGGGAAGACTGCGCCCCGAATGACAACCATGACTTTTGAAACGATTCAAATAGAAGCGCGCGGTTCGGTTTCCGTGATCACATTGAACCGGCCGGAGGCGTTGAATGCCTTAACAACGAAAGTTGGGCAGGAATTTTTGACGGCCGTAACTCAAGCGCAGGCAGGTGGCGCTCGCGCAATCGTCCTGACTGGCGCTGGGCGTGCATTTTGCGCCGGCGGTGATTTGCGCGAGATGCGCACCATGGCCGAAAGTGGCGGCAACGTCGGCGCTTTCTTTGACGAGCCACTGCAACTGTTGAATGAATGCATACTGGCCATTCGGCGAACGCCCCTGCCGATTATTGCCGCGGTGAATGGCGCCGCGTCAGGCGGTGGTTGTAATCTCGCGCTGGCCTGCGATCTGGTGATTGCGGGCGCGAGCGCGCGGTTCAACCAGGCGTTCATCAAAATCGGATTGGTTCCGGACTGTGGCGGCAGTTTCATCTTGCCGCGCCTAATCGGTTGGAAACGCGCTGCCGAATTAATGATGACGGGTGACGTGATTGCCGCCGGCGATGCGCTCAGAATGGGAATGATTAACGCGGTGGTTCCCGATGCTGAACTAATGGCCCAGGCGCTGGCGATGGCTGAACGGTTGGCCCAGGCGCCGACCGCGGCTATCGGAAGAATCAAGCAACTGCTG
>DNND01000145.1:1816-2047 GCA_003488005.1 Blastocatellia bacterium
AACTGCTGGAAGCGAGCGCGACTAATGATTATGCGACCCAGCTGGAACTGGAAAGGAAACTACAGATTCAATCAGGACTGACACAGGATTTCAAAGAAGGTGTTGGAGCATTTCTCGAAAAGCGAGCAGCAAAATTTGTCGGCGGTTAACTTTCTTGGACTACTTGTTGAGAATGAAGCCGCCGAATTATCGAGGCGGCTTTTTTATTAGTTTCAAGTTTCAAGTTCCAGG
>DNND01000145.1:2345-6421 GCA_003488005.1 Blastocatellia bacterium
AGTTTCAAGTTTCAAGTTCCAGGTTTCAAGTTTCAAAACCTCAGGTTGCGCTTCATGAACCTGAAACCTGAAACTTGAAACTTGAAACTTGAAACTAATCTTTTGTGATGGATTCACTAACCTATCTCCAGCTCCTGCGCGGCAATCGTTCCTTTAGACGATTGTGGTTTGGGCAGGTCATTTCTGAGCTCGGCAATTGGTTCAACTTCATTGCCGGGCTGGGACTGGTGCGGGCGCTTTCGCATGGTGATCCGGAAGTCACCACCATCATGCTGCTGGCTCGGTTAGTCCCTTTCACGGTGTTTGCTCCACTCGCCGGCGCATTCGTCGACCGCTGGTCACGCCGCACCGTGATGATTGTTGCCGATCTCGCCAGGGTAGGCGTGGCGTTTGGCTTCCTGTTGGTCCATGGACCAGAACAGTTTTGGATCGCCTATGTTTGCACCGCGCTGCTTTCTTTTTTTGGCGCCTTCTTTGAAGCGGCCAAAAATGCTTCGCTACCCAACATAACGGGTGAGCGCGATCTGCTCGCGGGCAACGCGCTGATGTTCTCTTCACGCTTTCTGCTGATGTCTTTCGGCGCGGCGCTCGGCGGTTGGACTGCAGCCAACGTCGGCTATCGCGCTGCGTTTATCGTGAACGCAATATCGTTCGTCGCCTCGGCATTTTCCATTTGGCTTATTCCTGACGAGCAAACGCGAGAGGCTGCGCCGCCAGAGAGTGGCGGGCATAAGGAATCGAAGCGGCCTGCGTTCTGGATCGACATACGCGAAGGTTGGTCCTACATCGTCAGCCATGCGCCCGTCGCCGCGATTATCTTTACCAATGTGTTATGGGCCAGCGGCGGCGGCGCCATCAATCTGATTTCGGATCGACTTGGCGGCATCGTGTTCGCCGGCGAACACGGTATCAGTGGCGACTCGGCGGTCGCGGCGCTCTATTTCGCTGCCGGCATGGGATTGTTCATCGGGATGATGATTGCGCGGCGCGCAGGAACCTACGTCGAATTACGCGGCAAGATCACCGGCTTCATTGGTTGGAGTTTGGTGGCCCAGGGCGTGATCTTTGCGCTGATGGGACTGATGCCCAGTCTGTGGCTGGGGTGTCTGTTGCTCTTCGTTGGCCGAATTTTGTTGGGCGCGGAGTTTGCGGTGCAAGAAACCCTGCTCATGCGTTTGGTGCCCGACAAATTGCGCGGGCGTGTCTCAACCACAGACCGCGCCACCGAAATATTGATTTGGAGTTTTTCCACTTCGCTTGCAGGTTGGTCCCTGCGCGCGATCACGCCGCGAACGCTGACGGTAATTGCCGGGTTGCTCTCGGCAACTTCGGGTGTGTTTTGGCTGGTATTGTTTGCTTCGGGCCGGGTGAGACTGCCGCGTCGTTGGCGGGCGGGCGAAAGCTCCGCAAAAACTGAAACGCTGCCGGTAGCCGGAGGTTTCTAAAGACTTCCCACTACGGCAGCGTTCAAAAAAATAACTACTGGAGTTTACGCTTCGGGTCGTGAATGGATCAGCCGCCGAATGCGATCTGCGAACAGCACGTCAATCTTGCGCGGCTCGATCAAGGCAGTAACTTCGCCTGAGCCCCAGATTGGATGCTTCATCGTCTGGCCTGCCCGATAAGTCCGCGTCCAATCGTAAGGATCGGTACTTTCTGCTTTCGTCCGGCCTTTTGCCAGCTTTGCCGAGTTCGAGAACGAACTCTTCGTGCTGCACTTTGGACAGGTAACGCGCGAAATCAATCCTCGCTTAGTGACCGATGCGACGACGTGACCGCGCTCTTCGTTACATACTTCGCACAGCTTCTCGACTCTGTCACCAACCGCGTAAGTCTGCTTTTCAATCTTTTCCTTTTCCATGAACGCCTCTCTCAACTAGTAAATAGTGAATTGTAAATAGTGAATAGTAAATAAGTGCTGCTCAGATTAGCTCTGTAGAAAGACCTTGTGACTAGCGAATGGCAAATAGTTTTTGTTCTTACTAATCACTGTTTACCATTCACTGTCGTTTTCGCTTACCAGCGGGATGAACGATCGTCGCGTCCGCCGCCACCGCCGCCATAACCGCCGCCTCGGCCACCGCCACCGCCGCGATTGCCGCCACCACCACCGCCGCGTCCGCCGCGATCTTCGCGCGGTCGTGCTTCGTTGACGGTCAGGTTGCGACCGTTAAAGTCGGTGCCGTTGAACTGCTCAATTGCTTTCTGACCTTCTTCACTCGAAGCCATCTCCACGAAGCCAAAGCCACGCGAACGACCCGTGTCGCGGTCCTCTACTACCGATGCCGATTCGACTGTGCCTGCCTGGGCGAATAGTTGTTGCAGGTCTTCGCTCGACGTTTGGAACGACAGATTTCCAACATAAAGTTTCATAGCCATAAGGTGAGTTTTCCTTGCTCACGTGGAGCCTTAAGAGAAGCTTCGAATCAAAGGTGGCTTCGGAGTAACGGTCTGCAGCGAAGGCTTGCGTTCGGACGCTCAAATGAGCAGCTTCTTCAAGTTTTCCATTACCAACTCTCGCAGTATCCAAAACGCCGAACCGTCAAAAAGGGGCATGGCGCATCACCGTTGATGCTTGAGAGCAGGAGTAACACCTCAATAATGCCTTATCCCTTTCAGGCTTGCAAGTTGGCGGCTCTTTTGCTGGTCCAAGTGTCCCTTTTCGGCCGTTCGCCGCGCGGCTATTACATAACTATTACAGCTCCTAATACCGCCATTCCTGCTTACATAAGTATTACAACTGCCCGGCGATCAGACTGTTAGGATATTTGCGTCTTAGTTGATGAGATTGTTCGACTAGTTATTCAGGAGATTTGATGGACAGCAACAACGCCAAAACTAAAAGAATCATTCAATGGAACACGACCGTCTTCATGATCATTTTTCATACCTGCGCGGTTATCTCGCTTTTCATGATTAACTGGAAAGTCTGGCCGCTGACGATCCTGCTTTGGTGGATCTCAGGCAGCCTCGGTGTCGGCATGGGCTTTCATCGACTGCTAACGCATCGCGGTTATAAAACTCCGAAAGCGGTGGAATACTTTCTGACGTTCTGCGGCTTACTGGCCCTCGAAGGCGGCGCCATCAATTGGGTTGTTACGCACCGCATTCATCATTCAAAGACAGACATGGCCGGCGACCCCCATTCGCCACGCGAAGGCGCCTGGTGGGCACACATGGGTTGGATTCTGACCGGCACCGCGCAACAGCACGACGACGAGACGATGCAGCGTTACGCACCGGACCTGATGAAAGATCCCGTGCATGTGTGGATGAACCGCTTGTATTTCGTTCCGTTAATTTTTAGCGGCATTGCCTTGTTGGCGATTGGCGGCTGGCCCATGATGTTCGTTGGCGTGTTTCTCCGAGTCACGATTGGTCTGCACTTCACCTGGCTGGTCAATTCCGCGACGCACATGTGGGGCAAACGCCGCTTTGCCACGCGCGACGATTCAACCAATAGCTGGTGGGTGGCGCTGCTCACGTTTGGCGAAGGCTGGCACAACAACCATCACGCTTACCCGCGCGCCGCGAGACATGGGTTGAGATGGTATGAAATCGACTTTAACTGGTACGGCATCCGAGTGCTGCAGATGTTGGGTCTGGCCCGGAGCATCAGACTAATAAGCAAACAGCAGATAGCGATGGCAGCGCATCAGCCCGTCGGGGAAATGCAGAAAGCGGCGTAACCGCAGAAGGCAAGGAGCAGTAGGCAGTAGGCAGTAGGCAGAAGCAGTAGGCAGTTGATTTGCTGTCTACTGTTTTTTATTTGGCATCAACTAAGATTTACCATTTGCCATTTACCATTTCTCATTTGGCATTGAGGAAAAGCACCATTTGTCTCTTGTCCTTGGACGACTGGAAGCCGGTCGCCTGAATATGCGTTCGTGGGTAACGATACGGCGCAAAACACCCAATCTCCTTCTGTCGTTCAGGGAGAGAAGGCATAGGGCTTTTCTTCCACCTTCCTAAACAATGGTGGATTCAAGTTTGGAGTGCGACCTCCTGAGCGCCAAGGGCGCGGACTGGAATAGCCAGGGGCAAGTGCTGAGCAGAGCGAAGCACGTCGCCCCTGG
>DNND01000066.1:0-33525 GCA_003488005.1 Blastocatellia bacterium
AAAGACCAAAGACCAAAGACTAAGTGAGATGCACGGAGGTGTAGATTGAAAGGCATAGTTTTAGCCGGCGGTCTGGGAACCCGTTTGCGACCCTTGACCGCGGTAACAAACAAGCATCTGCTTCCGGTTTATGATCGGCCGATGATTTATTATCCAATTCAAACGCTGGTCAATGCCGGCATCACCGACATTATGATCGTGACGGGCGGCAGTTCAGCCGGGGACTTTCTTAAGCTATTAGGAAACGGAAAAGCCTTTGGCCTGAAACATCTCAACTACACTTATCAGGAAGGCGAGGGCGGCATCGCCGAAGCGCTTTCGCTGGTGGAACACTTCGCTGCCAACCAAACAGTTTGCGTCGTGCTTGGCGACAACATTATTGAGGGCAACATCGCCGCCGCAGTGCGCGCTTACAAGGAGCAAGGCAAAGGTGCGAAGATCATCTTAAAGCGAGTTCCTGACCCCGAGCGTTTTGGTGTTCCCGAACTCGAACTCAACGGTCAAAACATTCTACGTATCGAAGAGAAACCGAAGACGCCAAAGTCTGATTATGCAGTTATCGGAATCTACATGTATGACGCCGAGGTGTATGACATCATCCGCACGCTTAAGCGTTCCGGACGCGGCGAGCTGGAAATTACCGACGTCAACAACGCGTACATCAAACGCGAAGAGATGACCTGGGAAGAACTCGACGGCTGGTGGACCGATGCGGGCACATTTGAAAGTCTGCTGCGAGCGTCAAACTTGGTAGCGGAAACCGGCGCCAACAAATTGAATTTGCTGCGTGCCAACGAGATTACCGCCAACGTCTGATTTAGCCGTTAACAAATATACCCACCGCCCGAGTGATTGAGATCTTAGATGAACGATCCTAAGCAGATCAAAAATCAGAGATCAAAAATCGCAAATCCAACAAAGATCGTTCGCGTCATCGCCCGTCTCAACGTTGGCGGCCCGGCGAAACACGTCGTTTGGCTCACCAAAGGTTTGTCCGCGCCGCAATTTGATTCTCTCCTGATTGCCGGTACCGTTCCCGCAGGCGAAGAAGACATGGGCTACTTCGCCAGCGAGTTGGGGGTCGCCCCGCTTTTTGTTCCGGAGATGAGCCGGGAGATCTCGCCGAAAGATGCAGTCACGATTTGGAAGCTCTATCGTCTCTTTCGCCGCGAACGACCCGACATCGTCCACACACACACCGCGAAAGCCGGCACCGTCGGCCGTTTGGCCGGAATACTCTATCGCTGGCTTACTCCGAGCACATTTCTGGGACGCCCGCGTGCTTGCCGTTTTGTGCATACTTATCACGGCCATATTTTTCACAGCTACTATGGACCGGTAAAGACTCGCTTGTTTCTGACGATCGAAAAGATGCTTGCGCGAGTGGCAACTGATCGCATTGTGGTTATCAGCGAACAACAGCGCCGGGAAATCAACCAGGAGTTTGCAGTGGGTCGCGCCCAACAGTTTGTAGTGATCCCGCTGGGATTGGACTTGGGTGTCTATGCTCGTTGGCAGGAACGTCGGGAAACGTTTCGCGAAGAATTGAAGGCCGAAGCAAGCGACATCCTGGTCGGGATCGTCGGGCGGCTTACTGAAATCAAGAACCATGAGCTCTTTCTGCAAGCTGCGGCGATGCTCAAGCAAGAGTTAGCCGGTGGACCATCACGCGCGCGGGTGCGCTTCGTAGTTATCGGAGACGGACACCTGCGCCACCAGCTCGAGCGACAGGCGCAGGCCAATGGATTGGTTGACAATGTCACTTTTGTCGGCAGCCGTCGCGATCCGGAAAACTTTTATCCAGCGCTGGATATAGTTGCGCTTACTTCACGCAACGAAGGCACGCCGCTGACGCTGATCGAGGCAATGGCCAACGCGCGGCCGGTAATTTCGACTGCTGTCGGTGGTGTGGTTGACCTGTTGGGTCAACCACTTTCTGACGGGGCCGCTAGTGCATTTGCCGTCTGTGAACGCGGGGTTCGCGTGCGGCCCGGCGATGCTCAAGGATTTGCTGCCGGTCTGGCCCATTTGGCAGGCAATGAATCGCTGCGTCGCGAAATCGGTGAGCGTGGTTTACAATTCGTGACCCAGCACTATTCGACGGAGCGATTATTAGAGGACATTAAGGGTTTGTATGCGGATTTGTTGACTGATAAGTCGGCGGCACCGTAGGCGAGCGGGGGCATGCCCACCTTCCCAACCACGAGCTGACCAAAGTTGACTCTTAATTATTGATCGAGAAGCCTTCCAGCGCCGGGCTTACCAGAATGTTTAGGCGTTTCTCAGGTCGGGAAGGTGGGTATGCCCCCGCTGGTTGGCCGGCATTCACCGCGAAATCTTTAGATCACTAACGCTGCCACATGATTAACTTTTTCCAATTCATCAAACAAAGGAGCGCAAAATTTTGCGTGTACTCATAACCGGCGGCGCCGGCTTCATCGGATCTCATTTGGCGGATGCCTATCTGCAGCGCGGCGACGAGGTGCTGATAATCGACGACCTGTCGACAGGCACCATCGAAAACATTCGACACCTCAAGAACAATCCTCGTTTTCAATACACGATCGATTCTGTTCACAACCAACCTGTTACTGCCGAGCTCGTCGATCAGTGTGATGTGGTGGTCCATCTGGCGGCCGCCGTGGGCGTAAAGCTGATTGTTGAAAGCCCGGTGCGCACCATCGAAACGAACGTGCGCGGCACTGAAGTCGTGCTGGCGCTGGCGAACAAGAAACAGAAACGAGTTCTGGTCGCCTCAACTTCGGAAGTATACGGCTTGAGCACCGATGTGCCGTTTAGGGAAGATGGCAATCTGGTAATGGGCGCCACCACCAAAGGGCGTTGGAGCTATGCCTGCTCGAAAGCGATTGACGAGTTTCTGGCGCTGGCTTATTGGCGCGAGAAAAAGCTGCCCACCACCATCGTCCGGCTTTTTAATACTGTCGGCCCGCGACAAACCGGCCGCTATGGCATGGTCATCCCGACTTTTGTCAGGCAGGCGCTCGCCGCCCGCCCGATCACGGTTTATGGCGATGGCAAACAAACGCGTTGCTTTGGATATGTTGGCGATGTGGTCGGCGCCTTGATCAAGTTGCTGGACTCCACCGAGAGCGTGGGCCAGGTTTACAACATCGGCTCAACCGAAGAAATATCAATCGCCAGGCTGGCGGAGAAGATCAAAGAGCTGACCAAGTCTGATTCTGAGATTGTCTTTGTGCCTTACGACGAAGCTTACGAGGAAGGTTTCGAAGACATGCCGCGCCGCGTTCCCGACACCTCAAAAATCAAAAAGCTAGTCGGCTTTGAACCAAAGATGAAGCTGGAAGGCATCCTGCAAAGCGTCATTGATTACCACAGCGGCCGCCCCTCGTCGCTCGATGATTAGTGCTACTTTAGTCCATTTCTGACTTGATTTGACGTCTGCTATCGATTAGCTTCCTCTTACACTTCTTAGTTTGAAACCGTTTGCAGTTCTCGCGTTCGGAGTATGCCCATTAGCTCGCTGAATTTTTTGGCCGTGGCCGCTGCCGCAATTTTGGCACTGGTGTTGACCCCATTGGTGCGTCTGCTGGCGCGGCGCGTTGGCATGGTCGCCAAGCCCAAGACTGACCGCTGGCATAAGAAGCCGACGGCCATGCTCGGCGGCGTCGCGATCTGGCTCTCGGTGGTAATCAGTTATTTCGCTTTCATTCCGCGCACCCCCTACGGACTGGTGATCATCGCCGCCAGCACTTTCCTTTTTCTGGTCGGTCTGGTTGACGATTTTCTGCATACCAAGCCTTATCAGAAATTAATTGGGCAGGTGATGGGCTCGGCCTTTGTGATCTATTACGGGTTGAGTCTGCCCTGGACCAGCTACTCTGCGCTAAATGTCGCGATAACGATCTTCTGGTTGATTGGCGTGACCAACGCTGTAAATCTCCTCGACAACATGGATGGGCTGGCGACTGGCATCGCGGTGATCGCATCGGGTTTTCTCGCACTTAGTTTTCTCAGTACGGGTCAACTTACCGAGGCACTGACGCTGATGACGTTTGCCGGAGCGCTGCTGGGCTTTCTTGTTTACAACTCCAACCCGGCATCGATTTTCATGGGCGATTCAGGCTCGATGTTTATCGGCTTCTTTCTGGCGAGTGGAGCCCTGGTAAATGTTTCCGGCGGGCGGTCGCGCAGTCTGTTGCCTGTATTGGCCGTTCCTATTCTCGTTCTGTTCATTCCGATATTCGATACGACGTTCGTAACCATCCTGCGCAAATTTTCCGGGCGCGCGGCTTCGCGCGGCGGCCGCGACCATACCTCGCACCGGCTGGTTGCGCTCGGTATGTCCGAACGTCACGCGGTCTGGATGCTTTACGGCTTTGCGGCGTTGTCGGGAGTGCTGGCGCTGCTGGTCCAACAGGTCAAGCTGGACGTAAGTCTGGCCGCTATTGCCGGCTTTACAGTCTTGCTGACGTTGGTCGGCGTTTATCTAGCTGGCGTTAAGGTCTATGACGAAACCGAAGAAGCCCAGGCGTTGCGCGACAATTCGCCGTACGCGTTTCTGGTCGATCTTTCCTACAAGCGGCGCATTTTTGAAGTGCTGCTGGATGTAATTCTCATCCTGTTGTCTTACTGGTGCGCTTACGCCGTAAAGTTTGGCGCGCTTTCGGGTAGCGCCGCGTGGACGCTCTTCCTGCGCACTCTGCCGGTGCTCGTATTCGTCAAGATGGCGGCGTTTTTGGTGATGGGCGTCTATCGCGGCATTTGGCGCTATACGAGTCTCGACGACCTGATCGTTTTTGCCAAGGCGGTGGTGCTTAGTTCGGTGCTGAGCGTGCTGGCTGTGCTTTTTGCGTTTCGCTTTGAAGGCTTTTCGCGGACCATCTTCATTATCGACGGCGTGTTGATGTTCATGTTCTTGGCCGGCAGCCGCATGGCCTTTCGCTTGTTCCGGCAAATGGTGCCGGCGCCAGGAGCTGGCGAGGGCCGGCGCGTGCTGATTTATGGCGCGGGTGACGGCGGCGAACTGTTGTTGCGAGAGCTGCAGAACAATCGCTCCTTGAAATATGCGCCCGTCGGGTTTGTTGATGACGATCCGGGCAAGTCCGGGAAAGTTATTCATGGTCTCAAGGTCTACGGTGGCAACGGCGATCTAAGCGCGATTTGCCGGCAACATGAAGTTGACGAGGTGTTGATTTCGAGTTCACGCATGACCGAAGAAAGGCTCCAGGAAATCCTTGGCTTTTGTCGCGCGCAGGAGATCGCGGTCAAAAGAATGCGCATCACCATTGAAGACCTGACGCAGTATTAATTGTTCTGACCAGCCCCGAGCCCAGTTTCCTGGAAAAGTTCAAACGCACTTATGCCTGACCAGTTAATGCAAGTGAAAGCGCGCGCGCCGCTGAAAGTGATGATGATCCTCAGTGTGCTGTTGGCGTTGTTTTCCTGCTGGTTCGTTCTGCGCTGGTACCTTGGCAACACCATTGCGGAATACTTCTCTCCGGAAACGCGCCGCCTGGAAACCGCGCAAATGGCCGCTGCCTGGGCTCCCAAGGACCCGCTGCCACACTGGCGGCTGGGCAATATCATCCAGACTGAGCTGCCTCCTGATCAGATTTCGGTAAGCGTGACTGAGTACGAGAAAGCAGTCAGCCTCTCGCCAAACGACTACAGGTACTGGATGTCTTTGGGCCAGGCGCAAGAGCAAGCGGGTGATTTTGAGAACGCCGAAAAATCCCTGCGCGAGGCCGTCAGGCTCGCTCCGTCTTATGCCTTTCCGCATTGGCTGTTGGGAAATTTGTTGCTGCGTAGCGACCGTTATGCCGAAGGGTTTGCGGAACTGCGGACGGCCAGCGAGGCGAACCCCGAATTGCAATCTCAACTCTTTAATTTTGCCTGGCAGATCAACAAGGATGACTTTGGAGCGTTGAAAGCCGCGATCGGAAACACGCCGGCAATCCGCGCGCAGTTTTCGTCGTACTTGATTAAGCGCTCGCGCTTCGACGAAGGCCTGCGACTTTGGAATTCGTTGTCAGAAACCGAAAAGAGAGAGAATCGCGCGGCCGCCGATTTGATTATTGCCGACCTAATTAACGCCAGGCACTTCCACCAGGCAATGAACGTATGGAACGACATAGCGCCCGGTACTTCGTATCGTGCAGAGCTCGGTAAAATTGGCGATGGCGGCTTCGAAGGGAACCTGGCTCACGGCCCAGGCGCGTTATTTGGTTGGCAAGTTCAATCCGCCCCGCAGTTGCAGATTGGAATCGACTCGCGTGTCGGTCATACGGGTGATCACAGCCTGCGACTCTTTTTCCAGGTGCGTTCGCATATCGACAACATTGATGTATCGCAGTTGGTGCCGGTAGCGCCCAACACGGAATATGATTTCGAATGCTACATACAAACGGAGAAGTTGGAGAGCGCTTCCACGCCGATCGTCGCGATTGTAGATGCCGCAGACGAAACTAGAGTGTTGGCGAGTTCAACCGCGGCGCCCAGCGGGAATAATAGCTGGCAACGGATCGCGTTATCGTTTAAAACCGCAGCCAACGGCGAAGCGGTCAAACTAAAAGTTTACCGGCCGGGCTGTCCCGATCAGCCGGTCTGTCCGATTTTTGGAACTGTCTGGTATGACGACTTCGATCTCAAGTCCAGAAAATAGCTCCCTCGTTTCCCAGGAAACTGAAGGGCGTGTTGCCGACGCAAGGGGCTACGTTACCTATCGCATTCGGCATACACTGGCCAGCCGTTTTGCCTTCTTGATTATTTGTCTGGCGCTTATTCTGTCAGCGCTGGCGTACGGGACCGTGCATGCCTGGTCCCTTGCAATGTTTTTCCTCGGCAGCGTCGTGCTGCTGGTCCTTTGGGTAATTGATAGTTGGAATTTGGGCTCAGTACGCATCAGCCGAAATGTCTTACAGCTTCCCCTGCTTGGGCTGCTGGCGTTGGGTCTAATTCAGCTGCTGCCGCTGAGAACTCCCGAGACGGTCGCGGGGATCGCTCTTCCGCTGGTGCGGAGTTTGTCATTCGACCCGTACGCTACCCGCTTCATTGTTATTGAAGTCATAGCATTACTGATTTATTTTGCGGCCACACTGGTTTTTGTCGATACGCCGAAGCGTCTTCGCCTGTTGGTTAGAACGATCACGATCTTCGGATTTTTTCTGGCCATTTTTGGTTTGACCCAATCCTTTACCAGCCCAACTCGTGTTTACTGGATTCGTGAGCTGCCGCAAAGCCAGGCCTTCGGTCCGTTTATTAATCGCCATCACTTTGCCGGTTACATGGAACTAACGATAGCGTTGCCGTTGGGCTTGATCTTCTCGAACTCAGTTGAACGAGAGAAGAAGTTTATTTACCTGTTCGCTGCAGGCTTGATGGCCGTGGCGTTGGTAATGACAAATTCCCGCGGCGGAATTATTAGCCTGGTGGCCGAATTGCTCTTCCTGATTTCGCTGATGGGAATTAGGCGAAGTCATCGAAAGAAACACACGGAAAGAAAACCACGCATAAAGAGCGCCGCCATGAAAGCCGGACTAGCGCTGGCCATGGTTATCGCTGTCTTTGGGGGTGTGGTATTGCTGGGCGGAGAAGACGCCTTGACCCGGATCGTAGGTTCTGTTAATGCTGACGACCCGACCACGGGCCGCGCGCATTTTTGGAGCGTGACCGTTGACATCATAAAAAACCATCCAGTAATAGGCACGGGCCTCGGCGCTTTTGGGGTTGTGTACACGGGCTACGACTCGCGGAATGGACTTTACCGATTAGAGCAGGCTCATAACGACTATTTGCAGGTGCTGTCTGACGGCGGTATTGTCGGTGCCGTTTTGGGACTGATCTTTCTGGTGGCGTTGTTTCGTAGCGGATTTGCGCGTCGCGAGTCGCGCGACGATTTTAGACGGGGTGTGGCAACCGGGGCGCTCGCCGGATGTTTCGCGGTGCTGGTACACAGCTTTTTCGATTTCACGTTGCATACAACCTCCAACACCCTGCTGTTTCTGGTGCTGGCGGCGCTGGCAACAATGAATGGCCGGGTCGAGGAAGTGCACTCCCGGCGCAAAAAGAAAAGGCGAGAGAGCACGCAGGGGAGTGTTCAAACGGCGGAAGCCGCGGCCGCAGCCTGAAGTTCGCATGCGTTTGTAAACTCCGTCGTATATATTTCGCGTCCGCAGTCGGCAAATAAAAACCAATAAACGGTGTAGCTTGGCATCTGCCTCTCTTCAAAAAGAAAAGTCGGATCGTGACCAATCGCCAACCGCTTCGTCCGTGCCTGAACTCTGCCTGGACGCGGCTTTACGGCATGCGAAGGACGACGCGCTTAACCATAAGAGCGGCAATGAGTGGATAAATATTTCCTCGGCTGAGTTCGTCGATCGCGTGCGCCACGTTGCACTCGGACTTGCGGAACTTGGCGTCAAACCCGGCGACCGCGTCGCCTTACTTTCAGAAAACCGGCCCGAGTGGTCCATCGCCGATCTCGCTATCCTGAGTCTGGGTGCGATCAACGTGCCGATCTATACGACCCAGGCAATCGATCAAATTCGTTACATTCTTACCGACGCCGGCGTTCGGGCCATCTTTGTTTCCAATAAGAAGTTATTCAATCATGCGGCTTCGGCGCTTGAAGGCCTCGACTTTTTGGAACGAATTATTTTCTTTGACAACGGCGCTGATCAGAATAGCGAGAGGTCAACTACGCTCGACTCGCTCGAGCAAGCGGGAAGGCGGCGCGCTCAGTCCAAGCCGGCCGCATTCGATGCCTATCTCAAAGCCATCAGACCTGACGATCTGGCGACCATCATTTACACCTCGGGAACCACCGGCGAACCAAAGGGTGTGATGCTGACACACTCTAATTTCATCTCAAACGTGCTGACGATCACCGCGGGTTTGCCAATCTCGCCCACCGATGTAGCGCTATCAGTGCTGCCGCTTTCGCACATCTTCGAACGAACTGGCTTTTATATCTTCTGTTACAACGGCGTTTCCGTTTATTACACGGCATCGTTCGATCAAGTGGGAGAAAACCTGCGCGAAGTGAGACCGACAATCATGACCGCGGTGCCGCGGCTTTTCGAAAAGGTCTATCACCGCATTGTGAAGAAGGGGCTCTCGGAAAAGGGAATTAAGCGCAGGATTTTTATGCGATCGCTTGAAATCGGCCAGCAGTACGCGGACCGGAAAGACAAGGGAGGCCGCGTGTGGCCAATCTTGTCGTTGCAGCAGCGAATGGCTAACCGGCTGGTTTTTTCTAAATGGCGAGAAGGCGTCGGCGGGCGTTTGCGATATTTCGTTTCCGGCGGCGCGCCGCTTTCGCCTGTGCTATCGCATGCATTCCTGGCGGCCGGGATTCCTATCCTGCAGGGCTATGGGGCCACGGAAACCTGTATCGTCTCCGCCAACCGACCCGAAAATAATCAGGTCGGTTCTGTCGGGCTGCCCTTTGAAGGAATCGAAGTTTCGATTGCCGCTGACGGTGAAATTCTATTGCGGGGGCCAAACGTAATGCGTGGCTATTACGGTCATCCCGAGGAATCTGCTTCTGTGTTGAAAGACGGTTGGTTTGCGACTGGTGATGTGGGCCATGTCGATAAACAAGGGCACCTTTACATAACAGATCGCAAGAAAGATCTCTTCAAACTCTCAAACGGAAAATACATAGCACCGCAGCAAATTGAGAGTCTCTTAAAACAGAGCGAGTTTGTAAGCCAGGTAGTGATCGTCGGCGCTGGTCGCAAACAACCCGCGGCGTTGATTGTGCCGGAATGGGAAGCATTGCGGCAGGCCCTTACTGAAAAAGGCGAAGAGTTTCCTGCTAATCGTTTCAAGCTCGCCAAATTTCCGGCTGCTGTAAAGTTGGTGCAAAGCGACATCCAGCAACTCACGCGCGAGCTGGCCGATTATGAACGTATCCGAAAGATCGCTTTGTTGCCGGACGAATTTAGCATCGACAAAGGCGAACTGACCCCAACACTCAAAGTAAAGCGTCGGGTGGTCGATGAAAAGTTCCACGATCTGATTGAAGAAATTTATTCCTGAAGGTGGGAAGCCGGCCTAACGGCAGAACTGACTCAATTAGAACTCTCTGCATCCTCGGCTTCGATAATATTGAATCCTCTTTCCCCGTCGACGCCTGCAAACCCCGCCCTGGCCAATCTGTTGCCAAGCAAAATTGATTCAGCCAACGCCCTGAGATTGAGTGGAAGTTCCGGTGTTCGCGTTTCGCCTTTCTGCGGCGAGGTGTAAAAGGACAAGAGCGGTATCTCGCAATAGCAAAAGTCGCATGCGGCCAGATGATGCTTCACCAGAAAATTGATTTCAGGCGCGAGTGTTTGTGAACTGAATGAAAGAAGAAGGTTGGATGAAGGGCAGGCCAGCTTTTTGGCGAAGGACTTTACGGTCGAGGAATTCATCTATTTGCCCCTGTCTACACGAGTAGAGTTTTCACCGAGAGCAGTTTGCAATCATAAAATTTTAACGATCAGCCGAGGAAAGCAAGGAGGCAAAATTAGCTCGCTAAACCTCAACCCTAACGCCGCAAAGACATCCGCTTGTTCACTGACTTTATAGACCCAATCGGGTTTGCATTCCACAACTTTCTTGTTCCCGCCGCCCACTTTTGTAGTCTGGAATCAATAACTTGCCGGGAATGTAAAAACTTGTTGCTCAACGAGGGGATTGTTGCTAAGATGCTCGTCGTCAAGTCAGAGAGCTCCTGCTCTTTGACCCTCGTTCCAGGGCCAGCCCGCCTGTTTTCTCAGGAATACCCGGGCAAAATCAATGACCTACAGAATAGCCCCGATAAGTTAGCAAAGATTCTTTATCCGTAAAGAACTTTTCACCGCCTTACCACTCTTTCTCTCAGTCGGACTGTCGCGCATGCATTCCAGGACCTGCGACATCTCTATTGCCTAAACCAGTTTCTGCACTCAAGACAAACGCCCCCTCCGAAATCTAAAGTCCCATTCCCTGATCGAAAAAAAACTGCCGTGAAATCTCTAAGCCGTGAAGTAACAAAAGAAGTGGATTTGACCCCCGCCAGTCCGGCGCCGACCTCGCTCCGTGCGAAACGCACTGCTGAGCGAATGGCCAAGAGTGGTAAATGGGTTGAGAGTCTTCGGTGCTCGGATGTAAGCCGGTTGTGGTCAGAACTGCACCGCATCGTTTCTCACCATCCTTTGGTGAGAGCTTCGCGCAGTGCAGGCCTGCTTGTCGAAGAAGGCGCGAGCAGCGCCTACACGGACCTTACTCAAGAGCTCTTCGTTCAACTCTTAAGTAAGAACCGGTTTGAGCATTATCTCGATACCGAGATGACCGATTACGAAATCGAGTGCGAAATTGGACAAATAGAACTCACCAACCTGCTGACTGCTGAACTGCGGAAACGTCATCCGGAAAGTTATCGGCTGGCCCGACGCATCTCAACACTCATTCAATCGAGCTCTAATTTCCGCCGCTTTGATACGAGTGGCACTGGCGACGAACCGCATCGCCGGTTGGCTGATCGCGTTTATGGTCTTAGCGAGTGGGCCGATGGCAAGCGCCGCCGCGATTCGCATGACGTTGAGCAACGGGTTCACATAATTCCGGTACGCGCACGCGACACGCGCATGGTTGGTTGCACGGGCGACTCGCAAGTTGTCATCAGTAATTCGGATCTCGAGGATTTGATCGTTTCCGTTCTTGACGCGGTTGACTCGCCGGCTGATGTGCGAACACTCAGAAGTCTGGTGATGTCTCGACTGCCGGTCATGGATATCTATCTGGTGCCGTTGGATGGCGACGACAACGATGGCGAGGGCAATCATTTCGAGCCGGTCGACAAGAACGAAAATCCCGAGCAGGGACTGTTAAGACGCGAATCGGAAAACGAAGCCGCAGGATTTGTAGATCACTTTCTCGAAAACCTGCATGACACGGTACGCGGCAAACTCAAGCAGTATAACCGGATTCTCGGCGTGTTATGGCACTGTTACTTGAGCCCAACACAGTCGACGCAATTGGAAGTTGCAGCCGTCCTGGGAGTTTCGGATTCGTTGGTTTCTGACTATCGACGCCGGATCGAAACCGAGCTGCGTGCGCTTTCATTCTCTCAGGTTGAAGAGGCCAGGAGATTTGAAGGGGCGTTGCGCCAGCGGGTGAGGGAACTCGTGTTGGCGGGCGAGGAAACCGAGGTCGCAGTTTAGATTCCTTCTTTCGGAATTCTTGTATGTAACTGATTCGAGGCTGCGGCGCTTTCAGCGTAGCAGCTTCTTTTGATTTTTGATGCTCGGAAAGAAAGTAAACGACAGCGATTCCACGCAACAATAAGGTGGCGAATCCGGAAAGCATGAACTTGAGACAAAGGACAGGACAACCTGAGAATGATTCGGCGGGGCCTTTAGATTTCCCGAGGCGTGGGCCGATTCAATCGGACTATGAAGCGGTGCGACCTTCGCAACGGGCGCGATCGACTCCTGCCGCCACGTCTGGATCCCGGCCGACCCTTGGGTCAGTTCCGCCGTCAAGTTCAAGTACGTTGAAAGAAAAAGTTTCAACTGCATCTGCAGAATCACCGATGCCTGTGCCTGATAACAAAGGCAATTGGTCGTTAAAGCGCGGGCACGCTCTAAGCTATGCCGGGCTCATGCTGTTTACAATTATTCTCTACGCGCGCCCCGCAGAGATTTATCCGTCTCGCCTGACCGCATCATTGGCGCTGATCGTCGCCCTGGCCACGTTGGGCCTTTTCCTTCCCACTCAACTGTCAATTGAAGGCACACTTACGGCGCGGCCGCCCGAAATAAATCTTGTTCTACTTTTGTGCCTGACGGCGCTACTTTCAATTCCGCTGGCCATTAATCGATCCACCGCCTGGCACGAATTTACTGGCACGTTCATCCGCTGCGTCGTCATGTTCATAGTGATCGTAAATGTGGTGCGGACTAAGGTCCGCCTAAAAGGACTTGTACTGCTCGCACTCGGGTGCGGCATCTGGTTGAGCTTTGAAGCGATCAACGACTATCGCCTGGGTCTGGCAACAGTCGAAGGCTACCGCGTTGGCGGCCATGGTGGCGGTATCTTCGGTAACTCGAACGATATGGCGCTTTTTTTGGTCAGTATTGTTCCGATCGCGCTCGCGCTATTGCTTGGCTCGCGCAGTCTCGCAAGAAAGTTTCTTTTCGCCGTGTGTGCACTTCTGATGGTGTCGGGAATAGTGCTCACATACTCGCGTGGCGGCTTCATTGGCCTGGTCGTGACGCTTACTTTTTTTGCGTGGAAAGCAGGGCAGCGGCGGCGGCTTGAGATCGTTGTTGTTGGTTTTCTGATCGTAGCGATATTTCTGGCATTAATGCCTGGCTACGCGCTGCGGATGGCCTCGATTCTGGTGCCGAGTTTGGATCCGGTTGGCTCGTCCGAAGCCCGGAGCGGAGAACTTTTCAGATCATTGTACGTCGCTATTCGTCATCCTTTGCTGGGCATCGGAATGGGTAACTACGCACCAGAAATGTCGTATCGCGGGCTCGTCACCCACAACTCTTACACGCAGGTTGCAGCCGAGATGGGAATGGCGGCGCTGGCTTGCTACACAATGTTCATCATCACGCCGCTTCGTAAGCTTGGTCAGATAGGCCGCGAAACCTTTGAAGCGCGCCGCCATTCGCACTATTACTACTTGGCGGTTGGTTTGCAGGCATCGCTCGTCGGCTACATGGTTTGCAGCTTCTTCGCTTCGGTTGCATATCTCTGGTACGTCTATTACCTGGTGGGCTACGCGGTTTGTTTGCGCCGCCTATATGAGTCTGAGACTGGAAAAGCAGTTGTACTTGAGAAGCAGACAAATCCGAGGCACGCGAATGTAACGCCGGTGCTCGATTGCAAAGACGGAGTCGCGACGATATGAGTTTGAAGCTTGCGGCAGAAATGACTTTCTGGTTAAGCGTAGCCGCGTTGAGTTATACGTACGCCGGTTATCCGCTGCTGCTTCTAACTATGAGCCGGCTGCGTCAGCGCGAAGTTAGGCGCGCCGCGTTTGAGCCTGTCATCAGTGTGATCGTGACGGCTTACAACGAAGAGCGCGACCTGACTGCGAAACTTGAAAACACTTTGGCGCTCGATTATCCACGCGAGCTTTTTGAAATAATTGTTGCGTCGGATTGTTCGACCGATCGCACCGATGAAATCGCGCAGGCGTTCGCCGATCGCGGCGTCCGGCTAGCGCGCCAGCCGCAACGACTGGGCAAAACTGCGGCGCAGAATATGGCAGTCGCGGAAGCGCGCGGCGAGATCATTGTTTTTTCCGACGCAACCAGTCTTTACGAACCAGACGTACTGCGCGTGATGATGCCAAGCTTCGCGGATCCAACAGTCGGTTGCGTGGCCGGTCGTCTGATTTATGTTGATCCCGCGGAATCGAGAGTCGGGCGCGGCGCGCGTTCCTATTGGAACTATGAAACTTTTCTTAAGCGCCATGAAAGCAGTGTCTGCTCTTTGATTGGCGCCTCCGGATGTCTGTATGCCGTGCGCCGATCGGCTTACGTTCCGCTTTACCACGAAGCGTGCAGCGACTTCGTCATCGCCACCAAGATGGTTGAGCAAAATTTGCGTGCCGTTTATGAACCCCGGGCAGTGTGCACCGAAGAAACCAATCGACAAGCCGACAAAGAACTGAAGATGCGGGTGCGGGTGATTGCGCAGACCTTTACGGATCTCTGGCGTCATCGCGCGATGATGAATCCGTTTCGTAGCGGTTTTTACGCGGTGCAACTTCTATCACACAAAGTCATGCGATACGCCGTGCCGTTCTTTCTGATTGCGATCATGGTAACGTCCGGCGTCCTCGCGCAGTATTCGACGCTTTACTTCGTCGTGTTGGTATCGCAACTCGCTTGCTATCTGGGCGCACTGGGCGCGTGGCTGCTTGAGCGCGCGGGAGTGCACAGTCGGATGCTGGCGCTGCCGCAGTACTTCGTTCTGTCCAATCTGGCCGCATTGATTGCTTGCTACCAGTTTCTGCGCGGCGAGCGGTACGCGCATTGGGAAACAAATCGCGAGAGTGTCGCAACGCCTCGCGCAACACCAACGATCGCGCCGCATGAAGTTCGTTAACCGAAAGTTTTCCTGAGGAATAGTTCAAATGTGCGGTATCGCCGGATTTGTTAGCAGACATGACCATCGGGACGCGAGCGCGGCCAACGACGTGCTTGATCGGATGTGTCGCGTGATAGCCCATCGCGGCCCCGACGATCAAGGCATGTGGGTCAAAGACCAAGTGGCGCTCGGCATGCGGCGGCTGTCGATCATTGATCTGGCCGGCGGCCATCAGCCAATGTCCGGCTGCGCGGGCACGGTGACGCTTGTCTTCAATGGCGAAATTTACAACTACCGCGATTTGCAGCGCGAGCTTGAATCGCGTAGCCATCAATTCAAAACGCATTCGGACACTGAAACGATTGTCCATGCTTACGAAGAGTATGGCGCGGGTTGTCTGGAACATTTACGTGGCATGTTTGCTTTCGCGATCTGGGACGCCCGCAAACGGGAACTTTTCATTGCGCGGGATCGCGTAGGCAAGAAGCCGCTCTATTACACAATCACAACCAGCGGCACATTGATATTCGGATCTGAGTTGAAATCGCTGCGCGAACATCCTGAATTTCGCGGTGAGATCAGTGTAGAAGCCCTCGATTCCTATCTAACATTCGGCTATGTTCCTGACCCGCTCACGATTTTCCGCGACGTCCACAAGCTGCCGCCCGGGCATCACCTGACATTCAAAGATGGCAGCGCGCGCGTCGAGCAGTACTGGGATTTTCCTTATGAGAACGAACAGGAGAATCCGGCGCGAAACGAAGATGAATGCCTCGAAGAATTGCGCGAGCTGCTTGATGAATCGGTGCGTTTGCGTATGGAAGCTGATGTTCCGCTCGGCGCATTTCTCTCGGGGGGAATTGATTCGAGCACGGTGGTTGGCCTGATGGCCCGGCATGCGACCCAGCCGGTCAAGACTTTCTCAATCGGCTTTCATGAAGACAGTCATAGCGAATTGAAGTACGCGCGGATCGCCGCACAACGATTTGGCACCGATCATCACGAGTTCATAGTCACTCCCGACATCTGCGAGATCGTTGACGAACTGGTTTGGCATTTCGACGAGCCCTTCGCTGATTCCTCAGCGATTCCCACTTACATGGTTTCGAAACTCGCGCGGCAGCATGTCACCGTTGCGCTGTCCGGCGATGGCGGTGATGAACTTTTTGCCGGGTACACGCGTTACGCGCTCGATCGCAAACGGAGCGGCTTCGCACAACTGCCGCACGTATTGCGCCAGGGCATTATGCAGCCGCTCGGTCGTAAGCTTCCGCACGGCGCGTGGGGGCGCAACTATCTGCACAACGTCGCGCTCAATCCGCTGGATCGTTATATCGAAGACGTGTCTGTCTTCACTCGGCTAAACAAGCCTGCGCTTTACACCGACGACTTTCGGCAACAGTTGGGAACGTGCGAAGCGGCGCAACAGTTTCGCGAGTATGCAGCGCGCTCGCGCGGAAATGACCCTCTCGATCCGCTGCTGTATCTCGACAGCAAAACCTACTTGCCCGGCGACATCCTGACAAAAGTCGATCGCATGAGCATGGCGGTTTCGCTTGAGGCCCGGGTGCCTTTGCTGGATCACAAATTAATCGAGTTTGTATGCACGCGAATTCCCGCGAGCATGAAAATGAAAGGTCTGGAAACCAAACAGATCCTCAAGCGTGCCGTGCGAGATTTGGTTCCCGCGGAAATCCTGGATCGTCCCAAGCAAGGTTTTGGCATTCCCATCGATCAGTGGATCAACCAGCAACTGCGCGAACGAGTGCTCGGTACGCTCACCGAACCGCGCACGATGCAAAGGGGCTTTATCGAACCACGGTACGTAAACCTTCTGCTCGACGAACACGGGCGCGGTCGTCGCAATCATGCGACTGAGTTATGGGCGCTCTTTATGCTGGAGTTATGGCATCGCAAGTTTGTGGATACGCCGGGCGGCATTCCGGTCAGCGATCCTTTGAATCAAAGTCTCGTTCCGATGGTGGCTTAACTTGAAACCAAACGTTCTGCACATGATCGACAGTTTCGAGCAGGGTGGCAGCGAGCGCACCGCCATTCAGCTTGTGCGCCAGTTGCATGAGAGCGGGCGTTGCCGCGTGCGGCTCGCGTGTTTACAGAACAAAGGGACGTTGCGCGAAAAAGCAGATCGACTCAACCTTGGAGAGATTCCCGAATACCCGCTCACGAGCTTCTATGATCGGAATTTTGTGACCCAGCTGCGGCGACTCGGCCGCTTCCTGAAAGAGAATGAGATTGACGTCATTCATACGCACGATTTTTACACAAACATTTTTGGCATGACTGCGGCGGCCTTGGCTCGCGTGCGCGCTCGGGTTGCATACAAGGGCGAAACCGGCGGGTTTCGCACGCCCGCGCAGAAGCGGCTGGAGCGCGGCGCGTTTCGCTTGGCGCATCGAGTCGTTGCAAATTCCGATGCGGTGCGAAGACAGTTGCTTCGCGAAGGCGTGCCCGCCGCAAAAGTCGCGCAGCATTACAACGGTCTGGACATCAAACGCGTACAGATACAATCCGACGTAACGCGTGGTGAGATTCTTAATATGCTGGCTCTGCCCGAGCGGCGCCTCGTAACAATCGTCGCGAACCTGCAACACCCGGTGAAAGATCATCCCACGTTTTTGCAGGCTGCCGCGCGCGTGCGAGCTGCGGTTCCCGATGCGGCTTTCGTTATTGCCGGAGAAGGCAAGTTAATGGCGGACCTGCGCGAGTTAGCTGCGCAACTGGGATTGAAAGACGACGTGTTCTTCATCGGCAGATGCGAAAAAGTTGCCGAGCTGCTTTCTGTTTCCGATGTGTGCGCGCTGAGTTCAACCGCCGAAGGTTTTTCGAATGCGATCCTTGAGTACATGGCCGCGGCACGCCCCGCGGTAGTAACCGATGTTGGCGGGGCACGGGAGGCGGTGACCGAGGGCGAAACCGGGTACATC
The DNA here is from genome assembly GCA_003488005.1 of Blastocatellia bacterium. Lineage (GTDB taxonomy): Bacteria > Acidobacteriota > Blastocatellia > Pyrinomonadales > Pyrinomonadaceae > PSRF01. The sequence goes on from DNND01000066.1 coordinate 18,000, forward strand.
GTTCCAGCAGGTGACTATGTACAAATGGCTGCGCGAATGATTGAGTTGCTGCGTGACCCGAAGCGGGCGCGCTCAATGGGCGAGCGCGGCAGAATTTTGGTTGAAGCAAAGTTTTCCTGCGAGCAGCACCTGCACAAGACGCTTGAGCTTTATGACGAACTGACGGTTCGACCGGCGGCGACGGCCCAGCCGGACGTTGCTCTGATGCCGCGCTAAGGCGCCAAAATCATAATGACTATTCGATTGTTTTGGCGCCAGACTCCGCGAGTGTGGCGCCTTGCGATTTTTTTTGCGGTCGCGTGGCCCATGTTGGCATGGCTTGCGGCGGAAGCACTCATTGTAAACGCAGAGCCGGCGCGAGCGGATGCGTTGGTCGTGCTCGCGGGTTCATCCGCTTTCATCGAGCGCACTCATCAGGCAGCACAACTTTTCAAAGATGGGCGCGCGCCGAAATTAATTCTGACCAACGACAACCAGGAAAGCGGCTGGTCCGCCGAGTTGCAGACCAACCCGCTCTACGTGCAACGGGCCGCGAGTGAGTTGAAATTACTCGGCGTGCCGGAAGAGAGAATAGAGATTGTTCCCGAGACAGTCTCGAGTACTCGCGAGGAGGCCGCTCGCGTTCGCGAGTATGCCGAAAGTAATGGCCTGCGCTCGATCCTGGTAGTGACGTCCGCCTATCAGGTGCGACGCGCGCGTTGGACCTTCAATCAAATCTTCGCGGGAAGCGGCGTATCCGTTTCTTTCTCCAGCGTGCCGCCGGGGGACCAAACGCCGCGACCGCTGACCTGGTGGCTGCACGGTCGAGGCTGGCGCATGGTGGCGGGCGAGTATGTGAAACTCGCGTATTACTTGATTCGCGGCGTCAAATTTACTGAGACGGCCCACGCCGCAACGATCGCTGAAACTCCTCAAACTAAAGCCCAGGTCAAGACTGATCGCGCTGTCTATCGCAAACCACCGCTGCCACTGCTGCCACGCGCCGGAGGCAAGTTTATCGATCCAATTTTCGGCACCGAAATTATGCGCGCCACCGACGAATCCGATGGGCCGACGCCGGGATTGGGTACATACTATTCCCACTGGCCGACCTTCAATGCCAACAACACGCGCTTGCTGATTCGTAAGGGCCACACTGGCGATGCGATCCTAAAGACTTTTGATCCGGTGAATTTCAGAATTGGTACGGGCCGCGAAATCTTGCCGATTGAATATCCGGATGGCTTTGGTTTGTGTTGGGAGAGTTCGACCTGGTCGCATTCCAACCCTGAAGTGATCTACACGTTCGCGAATGATCGAAAAGGCGGCATGCGTCTCTACGCTTATGACGTGGCAAGAAAGCAATTCAAGCTGGTCAAAGACTTTAGTGCGATCGCGCGCGGGCGCGACTATTTGCGCCAGATGTACATGTCTGCTGATGACGACGTTTTCTGCTGGCTGTTGGCACGCGTCGGGGTAGACGATCCGCTCGGTTACATTGTCTATCAGCGCTCGACGAACAGAATCCTTTACAACAATACGGGCAGCGCTTACGTCGGCGGCATCAACGAAGTGCATGTTGATAAGTCGGGAAGGTGGCTGACAATTCATTTGAATCAGACTCAGCCCGACAATTCGGCAACGCGGATTCTTAATCTGCAAACGGGCGCGATCGATTTTTTATATAAAAATGAAGCCGACTCCCCGGCGGGACACGGCGATCTGGGAACGGAAACGATTGTTGGATTTGACGCCTGGCAGGATGGAATCACCTGGCGACGACTGGGTGCGCCCCACTCGCCGCGTCGTGTCTTTTATTTTCGCACCGCGATGGGCAAGAATGGCGGGGTCGCCGACTGGACGCACGACTTTCATGGAAGCATGCTGGCCGACAATGAGGATTGGATTACGATCGGGACCCACAAAGATGCCGCTAGCAAATTCCCCGGATCGGGCATCTACGACGATGAGATATTACAAATTTCGCTCGACGGCAGTGAACGCATTCGGCGCATCTGTCACACTCGGTCAGTCGTCGATGATAAGTCGGAAAGTACGAACTATTGGGCAGCGCCGAAACCGACGATCAGCCGCGATGGGCGCTTTATTGCGTTCACGTCGAATTGGGAAAAGTCAGGTCGCTACGATCTCTTCATCGTCAGAATTGATTCCGCGCCACACCTGAGCAAGACTCCCCCTATCACGCCGTTACTTCTTCAGCGTCCGCGTCGAGCGCGGCCTTAGTCGTTATTAGAGTCGCGATGCTAAAATCACGAGCCGAGGTGGATTCCAATGACTGTCCTGGAACACATTAAACAACTGGCCCTGAATCTGACGCCCGAGGAAAAGGATGCGTTGGCTCAGCATTTGGCAGGCTCCAACGGCGAGAACCCACCAGAGAAGCCGCAATCATTGCGGGGCGATTGGGGCGATGCTTTTTCGGATGACCTCGACGTTGATGCGGAGTTGAAAGGGATTCGCGGCGAGTGGCAAAAAGAATGGCTCGGAGATGAGTTTGTCGGATGAATTTTTACGTCAGTGACACTCACGCGCTGTTCTGGTACCTCATCAACTCACCGGCGCTTGGGGTAAATGCCCGCCTCGCTTTCGACGAAGCCGACGCCGGCCAAGCCTTGATCTACATACCTGCCATCGTCATAGCCGAACTCTACTACCTGAATGAGAAGAAAGGCCGGCCACTAGACTTCCGGAATAAATATGCGCGGCTGGCCCAAAGCAAGCAGTTTGTCTTGCTGCCATTCTACGCATCTCACACGGTCGACTTCGATGCTTGTAGTGCGGTGACGGAAATGCACGACCGGATGATCGCCGCCGATGCGCGCCGTACCAACGCTACGCTACTGACTCGCGATTCGCAGATCACGAGCAGCGGAGTGGTTGCGACAGTGTGGTAGGAGATCTCTGGAAGTCGCACGCGATTATCGGCTGTGTTGCGCCGTTAAGATTACTTCAGAATAAATTTCAACGAGAGAGCGAACATAGTTTTCCGGCGAGAATCGCAAACAGACCGCAGTGGAAGCATTCGCTGAGAGTCTTTGCGCAAGCTGCTCATCGTTGAGCACGCGCGCGATAGCCTCAGCCATCATTTGCGGATTGCGCGCGGGCACCAGCAGCGCCATCTCATTGTTTTCGATCATCTCTGGCACACCGCCAACTGCCGTCGCCACGATTGGAAGACCAGCCGCCATTGCTTCGAGCAAGACGTAAGGCGAGCCTTCGCTGTGCGATGGGTTCACCAGCACATCCGCGGCTGCACAGAAGATCTGAACATTGTTCACCTGCCCGGTGAAGCTTACTCGATTGCTCAGCCCGAGCGATGCGGTTGCCGCTTCTAACGTTTCGCGCTCTGGTCCATCGCCCACAATGACAAGCCGCGCATCTAGCTCCTCATGTGTCTCGCTTAGATTCTTAAAGGCACGCAACACATCCATCTGTGCCTTTTCCTTGGAAAGCCGGCCGACCGTAAGAATCATTCGCTCGCCGTCTTTGATTCCAAGTCGTCTTTGGAGCGTGCGTATTTCCTCGATGTCCACCGCCGGCTCATGGCGAATGGAATTATGCTGAACGTGTATGCGCTCGCTTCGAACTCCCATCTGCACAAGCTTCTGCGTGAAAGCATTGCAGACAGTGACGACGCGATCCGCTTTGGGCAATGACCAACGATCAAGCAGATTGTAGACAAGCACCTTTCGATCGGTGGTTGTATAGCCGTGATTAAAAGCGACCCAGGGATATTTCTGCCAGAGACGCGAGACTTTCATCAGAAAATGCGATTTGACCTGGTGAGTGACGATTACATCGGGGGATCGCTGCTCCACGATGTTGCGCAGGGCGCGAATCACGCTTGGATCAAAGCGGCCGCGCTCGGGGATGACATCAACTTCCAGTCCCAACTCGCGCGCGGCTGAAACAAACTCCGCGGAGTTGTTGCGACGGTCAAACGTCGCCAGAGAAAGATCGATCACTGGAAAGCCGGCTGACTGTTGCGCGAGTTCGTTAGCGGCGCGATGGAACTCAAACATGTTTTTGGCGACGGCATTCACATTCGTAGCTTCGACCACGGCGAGAATTCTGATCGTTGAGTTCGCACTGCTGGTTTTGCGCCTTGTCCCCTTCACTACTGAATGCCCGTTTCGACTTTCGGCAAATGGCTTGCTCATCACACGCCATGACGCGCCCAAAACTGATCCGACTGGCGTGCTACAAACGACAGCGGACGCGTGGTAGGGAAGTTGCCAATTCTTTACGCTGGTAAAGCGTCGCACGAGCGCGCGCGCTTCGCGCCAATGGCCCCAATAACCAAGTACGCAGGCCGTCTTCGCTGCGCGAATTGCGAGCACCCGAGAAAGCAGATTTCGCAGTGCGGGTGGACAGGCAGCCTCGATTTCGCTCGCGTCCTCGAGAAATGGTTCCATCGGCCGCATGCCATTCAGGTTCTTGCTCAGTCCTGAATCTTCTCGATGAAATCGCGCGAGTGCCTCGAGATTGAAAGCGACTTGCTCATTCAGCAAGACCTTAAGCCACAGAAACGCATCTTCGCCAAACGCGCATTTCTCTCGATCGTAGAAGCCGCCCCACCTGCGAATCACTTCGGCCCGCGCCAGGGTTGAACAGGGAGACATGTAAGCGAGCATGCTTACAACCAGCGAGGGCTCGGTGTCTGCCTTAACTCGTTGCACACTGTCGCTGAGGCCGCGTTTGCGCCACATGCTTTCCAAAGATTGCCCGGACGGATATTCGATGTAACCGCAGGTCACTGCCGCTACTTCAGAACCAAAACTTTCAAGCAAGCAAACACTGTCGTGAAGATAGTTCGGCAGCCATTCGTCATCAGCATCGAGAAAAGCAATGAACTCGCCGCGAGCCTGCGCCAGTCCGGCATTGCGCGCGGCGCCCGGCCCAGCGTTCGCCTGACGAATCATACGAAAGCGCGCGTCCAGATAGTCGGCGACAATCGCCGCGCCATCATCCGTTGATCCATCATCGACGACGATCACCTCGAAGTCCGTAAACGTCTGGGCAGCAATCGAGTCGAGCGCGCGTCGCACGTACGGCGCTTTGTTGTAAAGCGGAATGATGATTGAAACTTTCAAACGAATTCTTTGCGAGCTGCGGGCGGGATGGTTTCGAAGCGGACGTGATTGCGAGCGAACAGCGAGGAACTTCCTCGGGATCGATGATAAGTGCTACAGCAATCAAAATCCAGCCGTTTGTTTGGATTTCAGTATTGACATCATGCAAGGATGACAAATATCGTCACTCCCGACAGCTTCGACCGCGGACGGCAGTGAATACGCACGAGAAATCCGACTCTTTGCCAAAAGTTCACCGCCTCATTCCGCATCTTTTCTGTATAATGAATTCGAGGCGCACCCGCCCGGTATTTCCCGCTCACTCGAACCTAATCCTTCAAAGTTTTCCTGGACTTGGTAATCACAATTTCAAATCGAGATCAGTTGTCGCTCGACGATCAGAATCGTCATTTCCGCACGGACCACTTGCAGGCCGACCTCGGAGGTCGTTCCGCGCGCGGTGGAATGGTGACGTTGTCGGCGCAGGTCTTCAAGTTTGTGTTTAGCACCGTGGCCACGATCGTACTCGCTCGGCTGCTGACACCGGAAGATTACGGCTTGATCGGAATGGTCGCCATCCTCATCAATTTTGTCGGCATGTTTCAGTATCTGGGCCTGTCCACCGCCACCGTAAAATGGGCTGAGCTCAATCATCGACAGGTCAGCACGTTGTTCTGGATAAATATGGGGTTGAGTGCAGCGATCATGCTCATCACGATCGCTAGTGGCCCGCTGTTGGCGTGGTTCTACAAAGAGCCTCGCCTGATCGGAATCACTATTGGCTATGGGATCACAATCTTACTTACAGGACTGGCGATTCAGCATGAAGCAATTCTAACTAGACAGATGCGCTTCACAGCGATCGTAGTAGTCGAGGTTGTCGCGCTCCTGATCGGCTTTGTCGCGGCAGTGGTTGCCGCTTGGTATGGAGCGGGCTACTGGGCGTTAGTTCTGAATCAAATGGTGATGACGATAACGCTCGTGATCGGGGTTTGGGTCGTTTGCCGCTGGCGGCCGGGATGGCCCGCACGGGGAATTGGGATTCGATCGATGCTGTCATACGGCGGCAACCTTACCGGCTTTAACATCATGACTTTTTTTTCGCGAAACCTGGATAACGCTCTAATCGGAAAATTCTGGGGCCCTTATCAACTGGGAATTTATTCGCGAGCTTATCAAATGTTGCTGATGCCAATGCAGCAGATCAACGCGCCGCTCGCAGCCGTTGCAATTCCGGCATTGAGCCGCCTGGCTGATTCTCCCGAACGCTATCGCGCGGCATATCTAAAAATCCTGGAAAAGGTCGTGCTGGTGACGATGCCTTTAGCCGCCCTCATGATCGCAACGTCTGACTGGATGGTCCTGCTTTTGTTAGGTCCACAATGGCGCGGAACCGGACGCATTTTTATGCTGCTCGGGATCGCGGCCATGATTCAGCCGGTGACCAAAACGGCCTGGTGGTTGTTTTCGACCCAGGGTCGCACGCGAGAATTATTTCACTGGGGATTGATGGGTGGGGCAATCGCCATCGTTTCGATTGTCGCGGGCCTGCCGTGGGGAGCAACCGGCGTCGCCGCGTCTTATGCTGTTGCCGATCTCTGCATCGCGACGCCGCTTTTATTCTGGTACGTGGGCCGGCGCGGTCCGGTGCGAACGTCCGACTTCTATCGGACTATCGCTCCGGTTTCGGCAGCCTGCGTGTGTTCACTCGCAATCCTCTTCCTTTGTCGCCCCTGGTTAACCGCCGTGCCCAGCCTTGTCGCCCGCTTAAGTATCGCTTTCGGGATTACAGTCGGGGTTTCGCTACTCGTTCTATCCGCGTTGCCGGCGGGGAGATTGGCGATGCTTAGCCTCAAGGAAACTCTTCTGCTGCTTTTAAAACGCAATCGCACCATAGCCGAGCCCGCCAAATAAGCATGCTAAAAAAGTTCAAGCAAGCCGCACTCAAATCTTTGAAGACCGCCGGAGTCTCGACGCTGGTCCATAACAGTCGTTGGCGCCGGCAGCGCCTATTGATTCTCGCCTACCACGGAATTTCTCTTTCCGACGAACACTTGTGGAATGGCTCGCAGTTCACTTCAGCCGACATCTTGCGCAGCCGTTTGGAATTGCTCAAGAAATCAAAGTGCGCAGTGTTGCCTCTGGGTGAGGCGGTGGAACGCCTCTACGCTGACGATCTGCCCGAGCGCGCAGTGGCGATAACTTTCGATGACGGCACTTCGGATTTTCACAGGAAGGCATTTCCTCTCATCAACGAATTTGGATTCCCGGTCACCCTGTATCTGACAACGTTCTATTCTCATTACCAGCGGCCGGTGTTCGATCTGATGTGTTCCTACCTGCTCTGGAAAGGGCGAAATAAAACTCTCGATTTGAAACCGCTGACCGGACAGGATCTAAAAACGGATCTCAGCAGGAACGATTTCCGAGAAGCAGCGCTGGGCGAGATCCACACATTTGCTCGCGCGCAGAAACTTTCTGCGGACGAGAAGGATGCGTTTGCGGTTTCACTTGCCGCGAGACTCAACATCGACTATGGAGCGCTGCTCGCGCAGCGATTCATGCACAACCTCACGGCAACCGAAGTTAGCGAGCTTGCCGCCGGCGGCATTGATATCCAGTTGCATACGCATCGTCATCGAACACCCTTGGATCGCCAACTCTTTTTGCGCGAGATCGAAGACAACCGAAACAGCATTCAGGAGATGACAGGTACGAGTGCGACACATTTTTGTTATCCAAGCGGAGTCTATGACCTGAAGTTTCTTCCCTGGTTAAAGGAAGCAGGTGTGGTTTCCGGAACGACGTGCGAGCTGGGATTTGCGTCGCGACGTTCAAATAAGTTGTTGCTGCCACGATTTTTGGACAGCGCTAGTTTGTCGGAAATCGAATTTGAAAGCTGGTTGACCGGTATTTCTGCGGCGCTGCCTCGTCGCAGCCTTGCCGAACACGCATTAGCGGGAGGGACCTCATGACGCTAATCGCTGGGATGTTTTCTCGCAACGATCGCCCGTTAGCAGACTCGGCTTGTGCGAGCCTGCAGCAGGCGATCTCTCGTAATCCGGCTGCTGAGGTTAAGGCGTTCCGGGATCGCCGCAGTTACTTCGCAAAGGTAGACATCGGAGCATTTGGTGAACCGGGCGTTTTCGCGGACGCGAGCGGAGCACTGTCGCTGCTGGCGGGCGAGCCCTTGCTCGCTAACGGTGACATCTCTTCGAATCGACTACAGGAGCTGACTGCTATTCATGAGCAATTGCTGAAGAACGATTCGAATGTTCTCCGTGAGGCAGACGGGACCTTTTGCGTTGTTCACTATCAACCGCAAACCTGCACGCTTTATTTGATTAGCGATAAGCTCGGGATCCGCCCGCTCTATTTCTGGATGGATCACGACCTCGTTGTGTTTGCGAGCGCGTTGCGCATCCTGGAAGAGTGCCCGCTCGTGCCCAGGAAAATGGACCTGCGCGCAGTCACGGAGATTGTTGCCTTGGGCTCACCTCTTGCCGATCGCACCCCATATGCCGACATCTCTCTGCTGCAAGCGGCCGAGATCGTGAAGGTGACGAATGAAGGAATCTCGCGAAATCGCTACTGGCGTTGGGACGAAATCAAAACTGCAAATGATTCCGAGCCAGTGCGGCTTGCGACTGTCTACGAACGTTTTCAAGCGGCAATAAAACGCCGAAACAGAAATGATAAAGTGACGGCCGCGTACCTCAGCGGTGGTCTTGATTCGCGTTGCATCGTTGCGGCGCTTTGTCACAACGGCGTGCAAACGCGCACCGTGAATTTTGCCAGGCCAGGAACACAGGACTACGACTTTGGAAATGACTTTGCCGAGAAGATCGGCTCCGCGCACCAGCCGATTCCGAAAGAGAAGGGCAATAGCATCCCCGATTATTCGTCGCTAATGGCTCGAGCGTTGGCATCCAGTCGCGGTCAATGGCCCGCAGAACGAAAGCAATTGGTTTGGTCAGGCGAAGGCGGAAGCGTCCTGATGGGCCAAGTACATCTTAGCGAATCGATAATTACATCTATGCGAGCGGGTGAGATTGAGGCGGCAATCCAGGAATACTTGCGGAGGGAACAGGTGTATGTCCCACCAAAACTTTTCAGGGCGGAAATACTCGAGGGACTGCGCGACGTTGTTAAGCAGGGGATACGTGAAGAACTAGGCGAGCTGCATGCAGAAGATCGAGGCCGGAACTTTGCTCTCTTTCTAATGCATAACGATCAGCGGCGCAAACTGACGCAACATTTTGAGAACATCGATCTACACCGGCTGGAATTTCAGTTGCCGTTTTTCGATGGCGGCTTTTTGACTTCTATCATCGCTACGCCTCTCGATTGGTGTTTGCGTCACAAGTTCTATATCAAGTGGTTGTCGGCTTTTCCGCCGGCAGTTACGACTGTACCGTGGCAGGCTTATCCCGGGCACGAACCATGTCCGCTCCCAATTCCTGCGAAGCTCGCTTATCAATGGGACGATTCTCATCAAGCAGAGGAGAATGCGTCACAGGATCAAAAGGTTCTTGACCAAGCGTCTGCGATTCTGCGGTCAAGTGATTTCCCTGACCGAATTCTGAATAAGAGAAATCTGCGCCTGGCTACCTGGATCCATTCGAGAGGATGGCGCGATTACAGGTACGCAATTGAAGCAGCGCAAACCTACTACGCTTACTCGAAGAAATGTGGCGGCGAGTTTACGTTCTCGCACACTTAGCAGATGGAACCCACCAAGATGACATCGACAATCCAGAATCCGCTGCCTCACGTTTCAACGGTAGCGGATCCGTTTGGCGTAAAGTGCGAGAAGGCAGCTCCGTCAGTCAGCGTAATCATTCCCGCTTACAACGTCGCTGCTTACATCGTTGAGACGCTCGATTCTGTTTTCTCCCAGACGTTCGTCGACTTTGAAGTGATAGTCATCAACGACGGCTCGCCTGATACCGCCGAGTTTGAACGCGCCATCGGGCCCTATCGCGAGCGCATTCTTTACATCAGCCAGGACAATGGCGGCGCAAGCGCAGCGCGCAACGCGGGGTTACGAGCAGCGAGCGGAGAATTGATTGCGTTTCTGGATGCCGATGATCTGTGGTCGCCCGGTTACCTTGAAGAGCAAGTGAAGTTTATTCAGCGTGCCGGCTGCGATGTAGCGTGCGCCGATGCGATGATCTTCGGTGAGGGGCCGGATGCAGGCAAAAGTTATATGGAGACACTGATGAATACGGCTCCAGCCTCGGGCGAAGCGACCTTTTTGGAGCTGCTCAGTGCGGAGAAGAGTTTCATTACTTCGGGCGTAGTAGCACGCAGAGAACCCATTCTCGAAATTGGACTATTCGATGAGCAGTTGAAAAATGCGCAGGATTTTGATCTTTGGTTGCGCCTGGCCCGACACGGTGCGCGACTGGCTTATCAGCGTAAAGTGCTTCTGAAATATCGCTGTCGCCAGGACAGCTTGTCAGGCGATGCGATCAACTCTCATCGCCGAGAAATTCGCGTCTTCGATAAGATCGAACAGTCCTATCCGCTCACGCCTCGCGAGCGCGCGGAAGTCTCAGCAGTCATTCGGAAACGGAGAGCATTGCTGGAATATGAACTTGGCAAACTCTATTTGCTGCCGGGCGATTTTGCGCGCGCTCGAGAATCCTTTGCCAAGTCAAACAGCTTGAGCCCAGCTTTAAAACCAAGGCTGGCGCTGTGGCTCACGCGCGTGGCGCCGAATTTAATGAAATCTCTTTACGCGCGCCGCTCAGAAAAAGCCGATGCGAAATAACAAAACCATAGAGTGTCCCGCTGAATTTCAGGGCTTCGGGAATGCGTGCGGGCATTGTTTGTTTACCCATCACTGGTAGATAAAGGCACAGCCACCCACATGGTCATGAGAAACATTAATGAGTTTACAAAAAATCTCGCCGCGGGTCGGGACGACGCGGCTACGTGGCGTGCCGCGGAAATCGATGTCCTGGCTGCAGAACTCGACAGCAGCGGCATAGTTGTCTTACCGAATCTTCTGGGCGCCGAACAATTGCGTCAGATGCAGCTCGCGTTTGAGTCGCGCTTACGCAGAATACGTTGGAACAACTTTGACGGTTATCTGAAGACCGAATGCCATCGTCACATGGTCGAAGACGTTTTGCTGCTGGACCAGGGGTTTGTCGATCTTGCCGTGCACCCGTTAGTAAAACAGATCGTGACCAGGTACCTGGGAACGGATTACGAGCTAACGGAAGCCAAGGGTTGGAAATCGCTGCCGACTAGACGCGACTTTCATGGCTGGCATGGCGACGCGTGGTACGACCAAACCACTGAGAAGAAGATCCACCGGGAAATCAAACTGGCGTTGTATCTCACCGACGTCAGCACCGGCGCGTTTAATTTCATTAAAGGAAGTCACGGCAAACAGCATCCTCGTCTGGTAAAAAACCAGGAGGTTGAAAATTTCGACAGGTCGCGGCTTGTCGAACTTACGGGTGCTGCCGGAACCGCTTTTCTGTTTGATACTTCCGGGATTCATCGCCAGGGCGTACCCATGCTCGAACCTCGCCAGGCGATTTTTTACAACTACCATGATCCGCGTGTTCGATTGCAGCAGGAGGATGTGAGTTATTACCGCTATCATCCGCTGCTGCTTAACGCTGCGTTTCTGGGCCGCCTGTCGCGCGAAGACCAACGCATCCTGGGCTTCGGCAATAAGACGAACCTTCAGTCATGCTTTGAGCGACAGACGCAAACACCGCTCGCTTTCAAGGCTTCCAGCGCTGTATTCGATGCGCAGCTTCGCGTTCGAGAGTTGCTCGACAGAATCGCCGCGCGTTTGAGACGAACGTTTCACTCGTAAAGCAAACTGTTAGTTTGCGACGGCACGATAGTTCCCAACCGGTCTGGCAACACAAACGACCGCAAACTAACAGTTTGCTTTACAACTAACCTCGATGAACCTAGTCCTTGATCATCGATACCCATGCCAACACTAGTTTCAGTATTTGGAATTGAACCTCGTCGCATCGGCGGGACCGAGACTTTTGCGCGAGAGCTCTCGCTTCAACTTGGCGAACGCGGCTGGAAAAGTGTGCTCTGCTTTCTGTCGGAACCAACTGAAGAGGTGCGGCGCTTCCTCGATCTGCCGAATACTTCGCTGGGCGTTTACGCAAGTGTAAAAGACGGCAGCCTAAAGACGGGCAGGAACCTCGCGGGGATCACGCGCGATCACCGGCCAGAAATTCTGCACCTTCATTTTACCGGCTTTCTTAATCTGTATTCATGGATCGCGCGCGCGCAGTCGGTAAAGAAAGTCTTTTTCACTGATCACCATTCGCGTTCGGCCGGCTACGTTCCTGCGCGCGCGCCTTTTTGGAAGCGAACCGCCGCGCGCTGCATCAATGGTCCACTGACCAAAGTAATTTCGGTCAGCAACTACGGCTACGAATGTATGACCGCGTTTGACCTATTGCCGCGAAACCGTTTTCAAATGATTTATAACGGCGTGGATCTCTCGCGCGTCAAATCCGATTCGCAGTTGGCTGTCGACTTTCGCAGTCGCTATTCAATTCCTGTTGAGCGCGCGATCGTCACGCAGGTGAGTTGGATAATTCCGGAGAAGGGAATCGTCGATTTTCTCGAGACTGCTCGCCTCGTGACGCAGCAGAATCGCAACGTGCAATTTGTTCTCGTCGGTGACGGTGCGTATCGCAAGCAATACATGAAAGACGTTGCCGCGATGGGAATTGCAGATCGGGTCACCTGGACCGGCATGGTTGAAGATCCGTTCGGCGAAGGAGTCTTTGCAGCGGCTGATGTTGTCTGCCAATTCTCCCGCTGGGAGGAAGTGTTCGGCTGGATGATCGCCGAAGCGATGGCCCATGGGAAGCCCGTGGTTGCCACGCGAGTGGGCGGCATCCCGGAACTGATCACGGACGGCGAGTCTGGCTTTCTTGTCGAGCGAGGCGATACGGCGACCATGAGCATGCGTTTGCTGACGCTCCTGGCTGATCGGGAATTGAGGGTGCGGATGGGCCAGTCGGGACGCGAGACAGTGTCGGAGAGGTTTGACCTGCGAAAAAATGTCGCACAGTTGATTAACTCATACGGCATTGCGTAAGTCGTTTACACTGCGGTGACAGGTCACACGGCAAAGAACTGTCGCGAGGACTACAAGCCGATTTCACGGCTCGATTGAACATTTCGCGTTACTCGGCTGTTGCTTTCCAGCGAAAGTCTATCGGAAACTTAATCACAATGAAGCGCAAACTATTTCTAATTAATCTCCTATTTTTATTGATCTTCAACGGCATCCAGGCTGCGCCCGCGAAACCTTCGCGCGAAGCGTTCGGGTTGCGGTTGGGAATGAGCGAGGAGGCAGTTCACAAGCGTATGCGAAAGATTGCCACGCAACAGAAGGAAGAACGTGAAGAGGAAGAAGGCGGCGAGCAGGAAGTCTGGGTATTGAAGAAAGACTCGCGCTACAACTACTTGTTAACCAAATTTAGCCGCGAGCATCGTTTAATTCTTGTAACCGCCGTGGCCCATCCCGGTCGCGTTCGCTATTCCGATCTCGGTGAAACCAAAGAAGCTACGGTCGCCACCGACGGCATCAACTATTCTTACAAGTGGAAGATTGCCGCGCAGGGAAAGGAACGCGCGGTGATTCTGATTGCGCGCGGCAGCAACGCGGAATTCCTTGCTTCATACTCGCTATACTTCAGTCGCTAGTTTCCGTTACATCCGCTTGATCATTATTAAGCCATGCCATACTGCGGCAACCACTGACGACAACAGAATAATTAGCAGCGCCGCAACTGCGTGACTTGCGTCAACGTTCTGGCCCAGGGCCAACATTGCCAGCGAGCTCACAAAAACTATCAAGCCGGCAAGGCAAAAATCTATTCCGGAGACATGGTTTGCTTCGTACCAGATGTTAGGATCGGAGAGAGTCTTGCGAGTGCGGCAGCCGTAAAAGGAATTCGGCGGCACCTTGCGCAATATTAGGGGGATGCTAATGCCGATGAGCACCAATCCCACCACCGCAAAAAGAATTGAATAGTTTGCGACTTCCGTCATAACCGAAATTCATCAGACATCAGGACCTTACCGTGCAGTCGGTACCAGCCGCCAGCGACCGTATGCAACGAAGGCCGTCAATAGTCCCGTAACCAGCGCGGGGATTGCCGCAGTTACACCTATCATGAGCGAAAGGGCCACCGCACCGATCATCAGGATCACTAAACCGGCGGCGGCGATCGGTGTCAGCCAGGGCTTAATGCGCAACAGCATGGGAAGAATCAAACCAAGACCGCCGAGGATTTCGCACACACCGATAAAGTGCAGAAAGAGTCCAGAAACCGCCACCGGCATCCCCTTAGTCATTTCTTCGACTGGCATGATGAATTTCATGGCCCCAGCAAACAGAAAGAGAAGCGCCAACAATATCTGAATGATCCAAAGTGCAATGTTCATAATTTGTCTCCTGCGATTTTCGCCCGGTGTTTACCGTTGGTAATTATCCAGATGGTTATATACACCGCGAATTAAGAGCTATCAAGTTGGTCCGCAAATAGCATCCTGGGCTGGCATATTCATTTGAAAAACTCAATAAACCCCGGAACCCTGGACCCTTTAGCACTTTCAATAAATTGAGCTACCTCTGCTGAGTTGGCTGCTTGCTGTTAGTCGATTTCGCCTCCTGGCTGAGCGACAAAGTTTTCTGAAAGAGAAAGTTGCCCTTTTTCTCAAGAAAACCCCACAACAAACTTACCTAATGAGTGTCACCTCAAGCATCCCTGTCAAACAAATCTGGCGAGTTTTTGCCATATCGTCGGCTGTAGTGCTGGCCTATGCCACCGTGCTTAGCAAACTCGGCCACGACTGGTGGACTGACGAAAACTATTCGCACGGTCTGCTTGTCCCATTTGTAATCGGCTACATCCTTTGGAGCCAGCGGCATCGCTTTGCGCGCGAATCGCAGCGGCCGGCAATGGTTGTTGGACTCGCTGTTGTTTCGTTTGGCTTGCTTGCTCTTTGGGCTGGGACGGCCGGCGCCGAACTCTATCTGCAGCGCACTTCGCTAATGTTTTTGTTTGCCGGAACCGTCATCTATTTTTGGGGCTTCAAGCTGCTACGTTTGATGATCGTTCCCTTGTTTCTGTTGTGGCTGGCGATTCCCATTCCCTCAATCATCTTCAACAAAGTTGCGTTTCCTTTACAGCTCTTTGCGTCGCGCTGTGCTGTATCAGCGATGCAGTTCTTTGATATTCCGGTGCTGCGCCAAGGCAACGTCATCGAGCTAATGCCGCTTGGCGCTCGCGAAACAAAAAAACTCGAGGTAGTGGAAGCGTGCAGCGGCATCCGATCGCTTATGACCCTGGTGACGTTGGCCGTCGTTTATGCTTACTTCACTCATCCGCGCGATAACGATCCGGGAAACGGAAATAAGACGGGTGGGGTGCTCTCAAGCT